>CBDDRJ010000041.1:0-66250 GCA_965233055.1 uncultured bacterium | reverse complement strand
TCCGGCGTCGGCAGCAAGGCGTCCAGGCCCTGCACGTGCATCGCCGCGCCCAGCTTGGCGTAGCGCTGCAGCGAAGCGGCAAAGCGTGCCTGGTCGACAGCGGCATCGAACGACTGCTCGAGACGTGCCAGCTTGGCCTTGATGAAGGAGATGTCGCGCTCCTGGTAGCCCGACTCGCGCTTGGCGTCCGGCTTCTGGCGCTCCAGCGCCAGGCGGTACAGGCTGCGCGCGCTGCCCAGCAAGTCGCTGTTGGACAGGACCGACCAGCCAAACTCCTCGTTGGAGAGGGCAATGTCGGCGGCGATCAGGCTGTCGAGGTCGGCCAGCAGGGTGCTGGAGACGCCGTTCTTTTCGCCGTGTTGAGCCAGCCAGCTGCGCCAGGCGCTGTCCTGGCCGTCCTTGATGGCGGCGATGTCGCGGCGCGCAAAGCCTTCCAGCAAGCCTTCGGTTTTCTTCAGGCGGTTATTGGTGCTCTTGACCACGCTGGCATAGCGCACTTCGAGTGCGGCATTGCCGTGGGTCGTCGCGGCGATGGTGGCCAGGTCGGCCTTCCAGTCGGCCACGCGGGCCGGATAGAGCGTGTCGCGCGCAAAGCGGATCTCGGACGGCAGCTTGTAGCGGCTGGTGACGCCAGGGTAGCCGGCCAGCAGGATCGGGTCGCCGTTCTTGAGGCCTTCGGCCGATACCACCAGGAAGTCCTTCGACTTGTACGGCACATTGTCCGGCGATGGGTCGGCCGGACGGCCATCCTTGCCGACGTAGGCGCGCAGGAAGCTGAAGTCGCCGGTATGGCGCGGCCATTCGAAGTTGTCGACCTCGCCGCCGAACTCGCCGATCTTGTCGGACGGCGCATACACCAGGCGCACGTCGCGGATCATCATTTGGCGGATGCGGTAGAACTCCATGCCGCGATGGAAGCTCGGCACCGAGCAGCGATAGGCTTTGTCGCTTTCGCATTCGGCCACCAGGGCCTTGATGCGGGTCTTGATCTCTTCGTGGCGGGCGCGGTTGCCGGTCGGGCTCAGCCCCCCCAGCACGCGGTCGGTGACGTTCTCGACCTTGTCGGTCACGTAGATGCGCTTGTTCGGGCCGGCAGGCAGTTCAGCCTGGCGAGTCTTGGCCAGGAAACCGTTGGCGATGTAGTTGTGGGCCGGGGTAGCGTTGCGCTGGATGGCGTCGTAGCCGCAGTGGTGGTTGGTGACCACCAGGCCGTCGGCGGAGACAAACGCGGCCGAGCAGTTGCCCAGCGAGACCATGGCGCTCATCGGGTGCCTGGACAGGTCGGCCAGCTTGGCAGCGGGGATCGTGATACCGATGCGTTTTAGTTCAGATTGCAGCTGCGGCAACTGGTGCGGCTGCCACTGGCCCTCGTCGGCATGGGCCGCAAAGGCGGCGGACAGGGCTAGCAAAAGGGCGGCGGACTTGGTCATGAGACTCCCGGGGTTAAAAAAGCACACGGGAGTATACCTGATCGGGAACGGTCGGCGGCCCAAGTGGTGGGCACGCAGTGCCCACCCTACGGGTGGCTGCGGCGGCGTGCAGATCGTAGGGTGGGCATGTCGCCGCACAAACTTCCGTGCGACGACCGGTGCCCACCGATTCTTGCGTCGTCTAAGGGATCGCGCACAGGCAGTGTGTCATCGCCGCGAAAGGCTTGCGGGTCTCGGCCAGCTCGGACAGCCAGTTGATGTCCCTGACCACGCCAGCGGCGGCGCCGGCGGGCATGGCCGTCAGCCCCAGCTTGACCTCGATCGACAGCGCCTGCTGCGCCGATACGCCAAAGAAGCCGAGCAGGCGCTCAAGGCGCGAGCTGTCGCGTTCGATGTAGGCGACGCGGTAGTCGCCGGTCAGCTTGGCCCGTGCTGCCGCCGAACGCAATGCGTCCTGGAAGCCGCCCAGCGTATCGACCAGGCCACGCTCCTGCGCCTGCGCGCCGGTCCATACCCTGCCCTGCGCGACCTCGTCGATCTTGGCCGGCGTGGACTTGCGCGCCTGCGCCGCGCGCACCGTGAACTCGTCGTAGATGTGGTTGATGCTCGACTGGATCAGGCCGGCAAAGCGCGGATCGAGCGGGCGCAGCGGATTGGTCGCGTCGGCCAGCCAGGTCGTCGTCACGCCGGCCGTATGGATGCCCAGCTTGTCGACCACCTTCTCGGCGGTCGGCAACAGCGCGAACACGCCGATCGAACCGGTGATGGTGCTCGGATCGGCGATCACTTCGTCGGCCGCCATCGAGATCCAGTAGCCGCCCGATGCGGCCACGCTGCTCATCGACACCACCACCGGCTTGCCGGCCATGCGCGCCAGTTCCAGTTCGCGCCGGATCAGCTCCGAACCATACGGGCTGCCGCCTGGCGAGTCGACCCGCAGCACGATGGCTTTCATCTGGTCGTCCTCGCGGGCGCGGCGGATCAGGCTGGCGGTCGACAAGCCACCGATCGAACCAGGGCCGACATTGCCGTCGCTGATCTCGCCCTGGGCCACCACCACGGCAATGCCTTCGCCGAAAGGCTTGGAGTGCTGGCGCGCCAGGTAGTCGTCAAACGCGATCTGGCGGAAGGTCTTGCCGTCGGCATCGATGCTGCCGATCTCGATCATGTACTTGCGCAGTTCATCGCGCGTCTTGAGGCCGTCGACCAGCTTGGCATTGAGGGCCAGCTTGGCGGTGTCGCCCTTGACTTCTTCCATCAACTTTGGCAATTCGTCGATGCCGCGCGCGATCGAACCGGCAGGCAGCTTGCGGTACTTCTCGACTTCGGCCGTATAGCCTTCCCAGACGGCGTTATACAGGAAAGACTCGGCTTCCCTGGCCGCCGGCGAAGGGCCGTTGCCGACATATTGTTCGGCAAAGCTCTTGTAGGTGCCGACCTTCATCACGTTGACCGTCACGCCGAGCTTGTCGAGCGCGTCGCGGTAGTAGTTGCGGTAGCGGCCAAAGCCGTCGAGGTAGACGATGCCCATCGGGTGCAGGTAAAGCTTGCTGGCGTGGACCGCGATCAGGTACTGCTTCTGGTCATAGCCACCGCCCCAGGCGACGACGGGCTTGCCGGCCTGCTTGACGCGCTCGAGCGCGGCGCCGACGTCGTGCAGCATCGGGATGCCGCCGCTGCGCATTTCGTCGAGCAGCACGACCACGCTGCTGATCTTCGGATCCTTGGCCGCCGCGTCGAGCACGGTGAGGATTTCGCGCAGCTGCACGCTGCGGCGCACGTCGCCGCCGCCGACATTGGCCAGCAGGGACTCGCGCACGGTGCTGCTATGCTGCTCGACGATGGCGCCCTTGAGGTCGAGCACCAGCGCCGTCTTGTCCTGCAGCGGCTTGACGCCGCCGCCGACCACCGCCCACACGATGGCGATGAAGATGATCAGGAACAGAAAGTTGAGGGTCAGCCGGCGCGCCGCATCGATGGCGCTCCACAGGTAGCCGAATCCGCGGCGCAGCAGGGTGAAAGGCTTGAAAGACATCGGCACTCCGGTGAGGTGGAACGTAAAGCGACATTGTAAGCAATATGGGGGCGCTCACCGCCGCTTCAACTCAATACGGCTCGAAATTGAGCTTATTCTTTTGCAATTGGTCAACAATCAGCTTCTTCCATGGTCCGTGCGGGGCCCACACCTTGGCCACCGATTCGTAGGCCAGGCGCGGATCTTCCTTCAGCACCAGCGCGCGGTACAGAAAGGTCATGCTCGAAGCACGCATATTGACCTGGCAGTGCACCAGCACCTTGCGCCCTTCCAGGCTCTTGAGGACGGCGGCGAAGGTCTTGAAGTCGGCTTCGGTCGGCTCACCGAACAGGATCGGGATATTGACGAACACCAGGCCCTGCTTGCCGACGATCAGGCCTTCTTCGCGCACCGCGTCGCCCACGTTCGGCGGCGCGAGGTAGATGACGGCGCCGAAGCCCTGCGCCGCCAGCGTGCCGAGCGAGTCGGCGGTCGGCTGGCCGGAGGTGACGAGGTTGGCCGAGATCGGCACCACATTGGGCGCCGCAATGGTGTCAGCGGCGAGCGCGGCCGGCGCTGCCAGGGCCAGCGCCAGTGGCAGCAGGAAGGCGGTCAGTTTATTTTTCATTTTGTGGTTTCCACACATTGGGCCATCAAGTCGGCGGTTTGCTGCAGCAGGTCTGGCGTTTGCTTCAACTTGGTAAACAGCCAGTTATGTTCGGCGTCTTTCACGATATGCAGCCGGCGCCATGCGGCATTGCTGGCCGCGTCGACCAGGCGCTCGGGGATTTCACGCGGGATGACGGCATCATTTTCGGCCGCAATCACCAGCAGCTTACCGCGAAAGCGCGCCAGGATGTTCCATGCGTCGGTGCCCTGCCAGCTGCGCTCGCGCCGGATCACACTGGAAAACTGCGGACCGAACGGCACCTCGTAGGCTTCTGGCGTATAAACGCCGGGGACGATCAGCACCAACGCGGCCACGTCCTGCGATTCGGTCAGCTTAATGGCATTGTAGGCGCCCATCGAGGCGCCCAGCACCGCAATCGGGCCCTGCATGCCGCGCGCCGCGATCACCGCTTCGGCCTGCCGGGTGCGGCTTGCCACGGACGACTCGGCCAGCGTTCCGCCCGTGTCGCCGTGGCCGACGCAGTCGAAAGCGGTGGTGCCGATGCCGCGCTGCGCCAGTTCGCCGCGCGGGATCGCGTAGCCGCTGCGCGAGCTATTGCCGGCGCCGTGCAAGTACAAGGCATTGATTGGCCGGGCACCCGGCCAATGATCAGCCTTGAGGGTTCGACCGAGATACGGGACTTCAAACTGCTCCATTACCGGCCCACTCCCAGGTTCAGCGCGGCGATGATGGCGCCATTGTAGACAGCATGCGTCACCATTGGCGCAAGCAGCGACTTGCTGCGTTCGTAGGCCAGGGCCGTGCATACGCCCAGGGCAAACACCGGCAGCATCGAGAACGGCGGATGAACACAGGCGAAGACTGCGGCGCTGGCGAGCACCGACGCGCCGACGCCGAGCGAGCGCCGCAACCCGCCAAAAATCAGACCGCGGAAGATGAATTCCTCAAACAAGGGTGCCGCCATCACGACCAGAGCATATGCCCAGATGGTCTTCCCGCTCAAGTGAATTTTCTGGTCGGCCGTGATCTGGAAGAGATCGAAATGCTGTGCGGCCGCAGTATAGGCCAGGCCAATCAATGCCGCGACGATTCCGCTTGCCGCTCCCAGGCCTATCGAACGCAGCTTGCCGCCGCCGAAAATACGCGGCACGCCCTCAAACTTCAGCCGCCAGAAAGAATATCTGAGCAGGACATAGGTGATAGCGCCGGCCAAGGCAAAGCTGAAGAACATGGCCTTGATGGTCAGTTCCGCTCCGTGGGCAAGCAGCGCGAACAGGCCTTGCAGTACGAAGAACATCAAGGCCGCGATCATGCCGTCCGAAAGCGAAACCCGTTTGGGTGGCGATTCGGCAGGGTCCAGCAGATAGGGCAATTCATCGCGTGCTTTCTGCCACAGCGAGAGTGCGAGCGCCGCGACGAGCACCAGCATGACCACTTTCTGAACCCACAGGCCCGCCAGGATCGCGTACATATAGAGCGACATCAGCAGCATGTATAAATACAGATACGAGATCTTGGCGCGCGGTTCCCCTGCCTGGGCCAGGGGATTGGTGCCGAACACACCCAATGCGACCGCGATCACCGCGTAGATCGGCAGGCCGGCAAACACCATGAGCGCCATGACGGCCAGCTCGGCTGTCAGCGCGCCTTTCAAGGCGATGCAGGCCCCGAACACGATGAGTGGATACCCCAACGACAAGACTCCCCACAGAATAGCCTTTTCGCGCAATATGCTTTCCATCGAGCGCGGAAAGGTATAGAGCATCCAAAGGGCTGGCCCTTCAGTGTGCAGGGTCTGGAAAGCCGACAGCATCAGCATATAGGCGCTGATGCCGAACGCCAGCATCGCGATCATGGACGGTTTGATCGCCGCGGCGGACGCCAGGTCGAAATGGCCATTGAAGTACAGCTGGCCGCCAATGATAAGAACTGGCAGCACCAGGGTCTGCACCATGAAGTTGCGGTCGCGCCCCAGCAGGCGCAGTTCGCGCCGCTGGATTGGCGTGCCAATGCGCCAGCCCGTTGGACTGCCAGGCTTGCCGCTGGCTGCGGGCACGCGGGCGCTCTCCCTTGCACCGGCACCAACCACACCTTTGCGCAACAGGTGTTGCAGTCCCTGCACGCCCACCATCAACAGCAATGCCGTTTGGGCCAGCAGCAGCGCCGCCAGTAACAGGCCCTGCCACCAATTTGGCGAATTGATGGCCTGTACGACCAGGCCGGGCGGCGTCCAGCTCAGCCAGGCAGGAATGGCGCGGGCGAAGTCAATCGCCAGGCTGTTCTTGCCGGCCATGCTAAAGGAGAGCACAAAGTACAACAGCAGGACGGCGACCATGGAGATGGTCGCAAACAGATTGCGCAGCGCGGCAGGCCCCATCTTCATGCGCAGGCCGGTGTCGACCAGGGTACGGGCCAGCGCACCAAGGCTTAGCAGGACAAAAGTGGCGGCCGCGGCCAGCAGGGGCGCCGTCCAGCGCAGGCCGGAATCCCAGGCAATGATGATCACCGCGGGCCACATGAAGGCCCAGCCTGCAGGATTGACCAATGAGCGTTCGAACAATCGCGCCCACATCAGGCCTGAGGTCGGTATCGGCAGCGTCACCAGCCACTCAAGATCCCAGTCGGCGTTGCTCGATTCACGTGCACCCAGCGGCGCGAGTGCGCTGATCGCCAGCAGCAGCGCCATTTGCATCGTCAGCGCACGACTGAGCTGTTCGCTGAACGGCGCAGACTGGATGTGCCGGGCAGCGCTGCTGATGGCCGATTCGCCGCCCTTTGCTCCGGTACACTGGGTTTGATGATCCAAATGGCAGTGGAAATTTGCCACCGCCTGGCGCGACATATTGATCATGACAAAGGCCATCATCAGGGCCATGATCGCGGCAAAGGTCCAGCGCATGCGTGTTTTGCCTTTGCTGGCCTTGCGACTCTTGCCGCCACCGACAGACTGCATCAATACGGTGCCAGTCATATTGGCGATGCGCTGCATGCGCAATCGCGCCAGCAGCCACATCGAACGGCCAAGCGGCACGGTCGTCATGCGGCAGTCTCCACGGCGTCTTCGGTGATTTCGAGGAATACATCTTCGAGCGAGCCACCCGATCCGACGCTGGCGCGGATCTCGGCCATGGTCCCCACCGCGACCAGCTGGCCCCGATGGATGATGCCGACACGATCGCACATGCGCTCGGCCATATCGAGCAGGTGGGTCGACACAAATACGGTCGTACCCTGCCTGGCCAGTGCCAGCAGGCGCTCCTGCACGTCGCGCGAGGCGCGCGGGTCAAGGCCGTTGATCGGCTCGTCGAGCACCAGCACGGGCGGCGAGTGCATGACGGCGCAGGCCAGTCCCAGCTTCTTCTTCATGCCCATCGAATAGTTGATGGCATATTCCTCAGTCACTTCATCGAGGCCAAATTCGCCGAGAAGTACATCGGCGCGCTCGGCAGCGTCCTGGCGGCTCATGCCGTGCATTTCGCCGACGAACTGCAGGATCTCGCGTCCGCGCAGGTAGTCGTAGAACACCGGGTTGTCGGGCAAATAACCCAGCTTGCGCTTGACGGCAGCGCCGTCGCGGTGGCAATCGAGACCGTCGACCACGACGCTGCCGGCGCTGGGCACCAGGATCCCCATCATCATGCGGATGGTGGTGGTCTTGCCGGCGCCGTTCGGGCCGAGAAAGCCGAACACTTCGCCGCGGCGGACCTCCAAGGTCAGGGGTTTGACGGCGTCAAAACTGCCATAGGACTTGGCAAGCTGGTGGAATTCGATCATGGCATCCTGTCGGTCACAATAAAAAATCAGGAGCATCCTGCCACGGATTGAAAACCGTTGCAAATAATTCAATGTCAGTTCGCGTATCTGCTTCTTGACGCAGGCCGCCAGCGGTGGGAAACTGGGCGCCCTACCAACCTGACAGGACGAGAACGATGCAACGCTTTGACATTGCCCTCCTGTCGGCTGCCTGATCCTGGACCGGTTCCTGCCTCGCTTGTACTAAGCCTGGTGTGTTGACTGGCGCAGGAAACGCGCCGACTTCCGTTTTTCCGTGCCATGGCGCTTAGCCATGGCGGTGTTCGCGCACGCCGCGAGCAAAACGAATCCGGACACACACCACATCATGACATCTTTTGATTTCGCATCCCTGCGTTCTATCGGGCTGACCCAGCACGTCGTCAGCCAGCTTTACCTGCTGCCGGAAACGGCAAGCCTGGCGCGCATCACACAGGTACACCGCGGCAGCATCGCCGTCCATGACGGCACCGGCGAACTGGCGGCACGCGCCCTGCCCCACCTGGCTGGACAGCTGGTGGTCGGCGACTGGGTCGGCATCGGCAGGCAGGCCAATGGCGACTGCTGGATCGCCGCGCGGCTTGAGCCGCTGACCCAGATCGCCCGCCGTACCGAAGGCCGGCTTACCCAGCCACTGGTCAGCAATGTCGATACCGCCTTGCTGGTCATGGGGCTCGACAATGACTTCAATCCGCGCCGCCTGGAGCGCACCATCGCCATGGTGCAAGTCGCCGGCGTGGCGCCCGTGGTGGTGCTGACCAAGGCCGACATCAGCGACGATGTCGACGGCCGGCTGGCGCTGCTGCGGCAGCGGCTGCCGGCGACGGTGCCGATTGTGGCGCTGGACGCCCGCCAGCCGGCAGGGCTGGCGCCATGGCTAGGAGCCTGCGCGGCAGAAGGAGCCGAGGCCAAACGGGTGGGAAAAGAACCCGGTTCGTCGCCACTTTCGAGGGCTGTAGCCGTAGCTACAGCTCGAGAAATGGAGGCGAAGTGGGACTCTTCTCCACCTGTTTGGGCCGGCGATCTGCTGCCGCGCAGGCTCCTAGGTTTTGGCCAGACGCTGGTCTTGCTTGGCACCTCAGGCGCAGGCAAATCGACCCTGACCAATGCCTTGTGCGGCAGCGACCAGCAAACGGGCGGGCTGCGTCACGGCGACGGGCGCGGACGGCATACGACGACGGCACGTTCGCTGCATCTGTGCCTGGACGGCGCCTGCATCATCGACACGCCGGGACTGCGCAGCTGGCGCCCGGATGCGGACGAGCAGACGCTGGCGGCAAGCTTCGACGATATTGCTGCCCTGTCCGGACAGTGCCAGTTCCGCGACTGCCAGCACGAAGCCGAACCGGGATGCGCGGTGCGCAACGCGGTCGATGCGGACCGCCTGCTCAATTATCGCAAACTGATGCGGGAGGCGCGCCGTGCCACCCAAACGCCGCAGGACCGCATCAATGAGCGGGCCAGGTGGAAGGTAATGATGAAGGCGGGAAAGGAGCGAGGGCGGGCCAAGAGAAGGACGTAGGGTGGGCACTGCGTGCCCACGCGGAAGCTGGCATGATGCGAATGTCATGGTGGGCACACAGTGCCCACCCTACCAGGGCAGTCGTTTGTCCGCCTTGGCGCGTTCGATATAGCGCGCCACGTCTTCGTCGAGCAGGAAGCCCTGGTCGCGCAGCTCGCGCGCGCTGGCCGCGACCGCCTTGACATAGTCGCCGCGGCTTGCATAGCGCTGCGCCAGCGGCACGCGCGGGTCGCCCGCGCGCGCATTGGCTGGCAACGGCACGTACATGCCGTTCAAGTCGCACAGCTGGTCCTCGGCGAAGAAGGCCCGCCGCAGGTTCCAGCCGCTGTGCGTGGCCAGCGGCACGGCGATATCGGGCAGGCGCACGCCCGCCACATCATGGCCGTCGGCATCGGTAATCGGCACCAGCGCGCGGTAGCGCCTGGCAAAGTCGGGCCGGGCCGGCTGCTTGCTGTAGTCGACCAGCGTCAGCTCGTTGAGCACGCCCGGGAAGCCGACCCCGATCGCCTTCAGGTCCGGGAAGCCGACTTCGTCGCGCAGCGGCGCCGCCAGCGTGCCACTGCCCAGGCTCGGGTAGCGCGTGGCCGGCGGCGCCGTGCCGTCGCGCGTCCATGCCACCATCTTTTCGAGCAGGGCGCGCAGCATCGGCGCCTGCTGCGCCGGGCTGTTCGGGTATTTGCAGAAGCCGACCACAGGCTCGCGCGCCGGCACGTGCTGTACCGACGACACCAGGTAGGCCCGCACCTCCGGCGGCAGCGCGATGTCCTGGCCGGCGCCATCGGTCACCACCAGCGACGCCCTTGCCTGCCAAAACTCGACACTGCTGTCGATGTGCATCAGCTTCGGGCAGGTGCGGGTCTGCTGGCAGCGCGCATAGATGCCATCGGTCTGCTTGCTGACCGGGTCGGTCGTGACGCCGTAGCTGAACGGGAACTGGTCGCCCGGCTTGATGTGGTCGACATGCTGGCCCGAATAGCGGCCGGGCTGGGCAAAGCGGTCGTTGGCAAAGCTCTTGCGGCTGCCGGCCACCATCGGCATGGCGCCATCGAATACTTTGCCACCGCGCGTGTCGTCGTTGAAGCCGTACCAGATGAAGTCGCGCAGGTAGCGGCCCGACTGGGAGAAACCGAAGGCCAGCGCGACGTCGTGCCGGATGTCCGACAGCGGGTTGCCCGGCCCCGCCACCTTGAGGAAGCTGGTCACGTCGCGCAGCGCCGCCATGCCAAGGCCCGACACCACCGGGTCGCGCGCCAGGTAGCGGAATTCATAAATGGCGCCGGCGTCGAAGCCGGCCGGCCGCACCAGCTCAACCTGCCTGTCGTTGACGTAACGCCAGGCGGCAAGCGGCGTTGGCGCCGCCAGTGCGGTCGGGCGCACGGTCAGCCCGGCCTGCGCGCGGTCGCTTGTCGCGGCCGGATAGGTCAGCTTGATGGTGCCGTTCGGCTTGTTGTCGTTGTAGACCTCCTGCTCGGCGCTGATGCCGGTGATCGGCTGTCCCCGGTCGGTCGCCAGCGGAAAGCTGGTGCCGACCAGCAGTCCGTTGCCCGCCAACTTGATGTCGCTCTGCCAGCCGACCCACACCATGGTGTGGCCGCGGCGCAGCGTGTGGCCGATGCCGGCGCCATCGCGCGTGTCCAGCGCGGCCGCGGGCGAACGCAGTTCATTGAGCAGAAAATGGCCGAACCGGTTGCCGCGGTTCGGTATATCGAGCAGCAGCACGCGCGACGACTTGACCATCTCGCGCGGGCGCACGATGACGACATCGACCTTGTAGCGCACCGCGCCGCCGTCGGTGGCGGCCTTGTCCAGGTCCACGATGGCGCGGTTGGCCGGGTGAGCCGGATCGGCGCGCAGGTGGGCGATGGCGACAATGCGTTCATACTGGCCGATGTCGCCGAACGACAGACCGCCGAAAGCGTCGTCCCGGCTGACGATTTCAAGCCGCTCGAGCGTGCCGGCCGGCGCGCCAGGCGCTGGCAGGGTGGTACAGGAAGCGAGCAACAGTGTGGCAAAAACGGCCAGGGGCCGGAACAAATTGAGCAAGTCTGTCTCCATGATCTTGACAGAACGATACCACAGCGGGGTTTTCAGCTACAGTAGCAAATAACACACGCGCAACCGAAAGCGGCCATGAACAAGAATCTCGACCTGATCACCTCTTCCATCGCTTCCAGCCTGCGCCTGTGGCGCGGCACCTGGGGCGACAAGCCGGCCAGGCAGCCTGCCAAACAGCTGGTGTTGTTCGACCGCGAGGACAGCGCCGAATGCCGGCTGGTGCGCGAGGCGCTGACAGAGCTGAACCTCGATGTCACCATCTACCCCTGCCCGGCCGGCGGCAAGCGCTTTGCGGCCGAACGCAAGAAGCTGGCCTCGCCGACGGCCAAGGTGCCGATCCTGCTCGATCCGAACAATGGCCAGGTGCTGGTCGGGGCCGGGTCGATCAACAGCTACCTGTTCTCCCAGTTTCTCGACCGCCGCGCGCCGTCGGCGCTCAAGCCGACGCTGCTGAACCTGGCCGGTTCCTCGCTGGCCAGCCTGGTGCGCGGGCCGCTCGGCATGCAGGCGCGCGCGTCGCACAAGCCGAAGCAGATGCTGACGCTGTACAGTTTCGAATCGAGCCCCTTTTCGCGCCCCGTGCGCGAAGTGCTGTGCGCGCTCGAGCTGCCCTACCACCTGGTCAACCTGGGCAAGCTCGAATGGGGCGAGATGGGCCCGGCCACGATGCGCCTGTCGGGCGGGCCGTACAAGCCCAGGAAAGGCAGCAAGCGCGAAGCCTTCCTCAAGGAGCACGGCCGGGTGCAGGTGCCGTTCCTGATCGACCCGAACCACGATGTGAAGATGTTCGAATCGAGCCGGATCATCGCCTACCTGGAAAAGACCTACGCCAAATAGCGTCAGATGCACTTGCCCTTGAGTTTGGCGGCGACGACCCACGGGATCGCGAAGATACCACTGGCGACGATGGGACCGGCAATGACGGGCGGATGGAACTTGAGGCCTTCGGGCCCGAGGCAATCGGGTGTGCGCGACTGCGCGAATTTGACGGCGAACACCGCGTACATATCGTTATTGGGATGGGCGCTGATGACGCCGGCCACATCGGGTCGCACTGCCGCAGCCTCCAGCGCCTGCTGGGCGATGACTTCGCGCGCGATCTGCTTGATCAAATCGTCGGTGCGCAACCGCAGCACCGTCACCGTCACCGGCACCGGCTCGGACTCGGGCAGCGGCGCAGCCGGCTGCGGCAGGGCCGCCATCAGGAAAACCAGGGTATTGAGCATGTGCCAACTTTACACGTCAGAGCAAAGCCAGTCGCGCCCTCTATCACACTGTTACAAATGGATGTGGGGCAGCGCTCAGCGGCCGAGGGCCAGGCGCTTGCTCTCGGTTTGCATCTTGGCGAACTCGGACGCGCTCACCGGTGGGCTGAACAGGTAGCCTTGCAACTGGTCGCAGCCGAGGTCGCGCAGGAAGGCCATCTGCTCGTTGGTTTCGACGCCTTCGGCGACGATCTCCTGGCGCAGCTGCTGGGCCATGGTGACGATGGCGCGCGCGATGGCGCAATCGTTTTCTTCGAACGGCAGGCCGATGACGAAGGAGCGGTCGATCTTGAGCGTGCTGATCGGGAATTTCTTCAGGTAAGCCAGGCTCGAATAGCCGGTGCCGAAGTCGTCCAGCGCCAGCGCCAGGCCCATCGCCACCAGTTCGTTCATGATGGCGATCACCGCGTCGGCGCCGCGCACCAGCAGGCTCTCGGTAATTTCGAGCATCAGCTGTTCGGGCGCCACATCGTGCCGCGCCATCACGTCCGACACCCGCTCCGGCAGCTTCTTGTCGAACTGGCGCGCCGACAGGTTGACGGCGATCGGCGGCATCGACAGCCCTTCCTGGCGCCACGCATTGATCTGGCGGCAGGACTCTTCCAGCACCCAGGTGCCGATATCGAGGATCAGGCCGGTCTCCTCGGCCAGCGGGATGAACACGCCAGGCGAGATCATGCCGCGCTCAGGGTGGCGCCAGCGGATCAGCGCTTCGGCGCCGACGATCTTGCCGCTGCGCAGACTCACCTTGGGCTGGTAGAACAGCTCGAGCTGGTTCTCCGTGATGGCGATCCGCAGCTCGCTCTCGAGCCGCATATGCTCCTTGGCGCGCTGGTCCATCTCTTCGCGGTAGAACAGGAAGCCGGTGTCGCCGCTGGCGGCGGCCTTGGCCAGTGCCACGTCGGCAAAGCGCACCAGCGACGGCGCGTCCAGGCTGTCCTCAGGGTAGACGGCGATGCCGATATTGGCGCTCACCTGCAGGCTGTGCGAGGCGAGCTTGATCGGCGCGGCCAGCGCGCCGAGCAGCTTCTTGGCGACGATGCCGGCGTGCTCGCGTTTTTCGATGTGCAGCAAGGCGACCGCGAAGCGGTTGCCGTCGATGCGGGCCAGGATGTCGGCCTCGCGCAATTGCAGGCGGAACTGGCGGCCGATTTCGCACACCAGCTCGCCGGCGATATCGTGGCCCAGCGTTTCGCTGATGGTGGCGATGCGGGTGACATCTATCACCATCAGGGCTCCGTATTCGTTGGTGCGGCGCGCTTCGGTCAGGGCCTGGTTCATCAGCTGGTTGAGCAGGCCGCGGTTGGGCAGGCCGGTCAGCGTGTCGTAGTTGGCCATGCGCTGCATGCGCGCCTCGGCGTCCTTGTGGATACTGATGTCGGAGAACAGCGAGAAGGTATGGGTGATGTCGCCGGCGTCGTTGCGCACCACGCTGATCGTCACCGACTGCGGGAACAGCTCGCCATTCTTGCGCTTGCCGATGATCTCGCCGCGCCACGGGCCGAAGCCGCGCATGGCCGAGCGCACCTGGGCGCGGAAATCGGCATCGTGCGCGCCCGAGCGCAGCAGGTCGGGCGTGTGGCCGATCGCCTCGGCCGGGGTGTAGCCGGTGATGCGGGTAAAGGCGCTGTTGATCGAGACGATGCGCTCCTTGGCATCGGTGATCAGGACGCCCTGGTCGCTGTCCTCGATGATGCGGGCATGCAGCTCCATCTTGTCCTCGGCCGACAGGTGCTCGGTGATCTCGGACAGGTGCACCAGCATGCCGGCCGGGTCGTCGGCCTCGTCGTGGATCAGCGACATCGACATGCGCACCCAGATCACTTCGCCGCTCTTCTTGCGGCGGCGCACTTCCATGATGCCTTCTTCGAAGAACAGTTCGGCGACATTGCTGTCTTCGTCGTCTTCGGCGTACAGGAACAGCACGTGCTGGCCGATCGCCTCAGGCGAGCTGTAGCCAAACAGCGTCTCGGCGCCCTTGTTCCAGCCGGTCAGGTAGCCGGCCAGGTCGAGCACGATCACCGGCTCGAGCGACTGCTCGAAGGTGTGGGCGTGCTGCTGGCGCAGCTTGTCGGCCGGCGGCACGTTTTGCGCCGCCTTGACTTCATCCAGCGCCTGCTCGAGTTGTGCCAATGTCTGCGCCAGCGCGACGCCTTCCTGCGTGCGCGCTGTGCGCGACAATGCCAGACAGCGTTCGAGCGCTGATTCAGCCATTAGCCGTTTCCTTTGGTCTCTCGTACGACGCCGAGCATCCAGTTATAAGCCTCCACGATGACGGCGTTGAATTCGTCGGCGTCGAGCTGCAGCGCGCTCAATTGCTCCGACAGTTCCGACAGTTGGGCAGCCTCGGCGCTTTCGACCAGCTTGAGCAGGGCGCCGAGGTCGCCCTCGTGGCCGAGCAGGGCGCGCTGCACGTTTTCGCTGATTGCCAGCGGCGCCAGCACTTCGGCCAGCGGCATGCCGAACAGGATGCCCAATAGCGAGAACATGCCGACCATGAAGCCCTGCTCCTGGGTCGGCTTGTCCAGGCCGCGCGCCTTGGCCAGCATTTCGATCGCGCGCGCACGCACGGCGACGCGCGACAGCAGCATGCTGGACCGCACATCGCCTTCCTTGGCCGCGAACAGCATCAGGTTGAGCCAGCGGCGCAGCTGCTGGCGGCCCAGGATCAGGATCGCCTGCGAGAAGCTGGTGATCTTGCGGCCGGTGCCCATGCCGAGCGAGTTGACCAGGCGCAGCAGATGGTAGGACAGGGTCGGGTCGCGCCGCAGCAGCGCTTCGATTTCGTGGGTGTCGGCGTCGGCCGCCACCTGCTGCACCAGCTGCAGCGCCAGCGCGCGCGACGCCGCCTGCGGCCCCAGTGCCTTGGCCGGTGGCTGCAGGCACCAGTTGCCCACCACCCATTTGATTTGCGGCGGCATGATCTTGGTGAATTCGCCGTCGCACTGCATCAGTTCGGCTTCCGGCATTTCCTTCCAGCCAACGGCGGTCAGCGCTTCGGCCAGCGCGCCGTCCAGGCCGGGCCGGTAGAAGCAAGCCAGTTGTCCCGACAGCGAGCTGAAAACTTCGTCGGCGATCAAGGCGGTCAGCGACGCGGCGTCGCCATTGCCAAGGTGGAAATCAAACAGCAGGGCTGCTGGTTGTGCATTGCGGTCAGCCGCCACGTGAAAGAACACGAGCGGCGCGAGGCTAGAGGTTGTCATAATTATTGCCAATATGGTCCGAGGTTATGCCTATGTTACTCCGAAAATCTTGGTAATCGTCAACATTGTGAAAATGACGATAAGACATATATTGTGCACCATTAACGTCGAAAAAAACCGTTCAGCCGAGCTTTCTTCCGGGCATTTCTTGCAGCAAGCGCTCCAGTAAGCCCGGCTGCTGCATGCGCTCGATCCACCAGCGCAGCGCCGCGCCGTCGTCGCCGCTGCGCCACGCCAGGTAGAAGGTCTCCGGCTGGCGCGCCTGTTCGACCTGCTTTTCGACTAGCAAACCGCGCCCGATCAGCGCGCGCGCGACCGGCTCCGGCAGGAAGCCAAAACCGAGCCCGGCGACCTGCATCTCGATTTTCAGCTGCATCGTCGGCACCGTCAAAGCGTCTTGCCCAAGCAACAGTCCAACCGTGCGCGGCACCATCTTGCGCGCCGAATCGGACACCACGATGGCGCGGTGCTCGATCAGCGCGCTGGCCGCCAGCGGCTCCGGCAGCGCCGCCAGCGGGTGGCTGGGGGCGACCGCGAAGCAAAAGCCGACGCTGCCGATCGGCCGCGCCACATAGCCGCCGCCGGCCGGCCCCTCGCCGGCCGCCCCGACCAGCAGGTCGACCCGGCGCTCGAGCAGGGCTTCCCAACTGCCCGACAGCGAATCCTGCGCCAGGCGCAGGCTGGTCTGCTGCGTCACCGCGTCGAAGGCGCGGATGTCGGCCGCCAGCGCCATCGGAGAAAACGCCACGTCCATGCCGATCGCCAGCTCCGTTTCCCAGCCGGAAGCGACCTTGCGCACCCGCCTTTCCAGTTCATGCGCGGCCTTGAGCAGGGTGCGCCCCTCCCTGAGCAGTTCACGCCCGGCCGCTGTCAGGGTCACGCGCGGGCCGTTGCGCTCGAACAGCTGCACCTGCAAGTCTTGCTCGAGCTTGCCAACCGTGTAGGAAATGGTCGACGGCACGCGGTGCAACTCCTTGCCCGCCTGCGCGAACGAACCGCGCCGGTCGATCGCATCGATGATGTGCAGCGCTTCCAGGCTCAGTCGCAACATGATCGATTTTTTCGATGTTAGGGGTCGAATTTTTCCGTTTTTTGAAACGGATCGTGCCGTCTATACTCTGACTCAGTGGACATCAAAATTATTGCACATAAACTTGGAAACGGAGTCGATCATGTTGCAAATTCGCAAAAGTAATGAACGGGGCAATGCCAACCATGGCTGGCTGCAGTCGAAGCACACCTTTTCCTTCGGTCATTACCACGATCCGCAGCACAGCGGCTTCGGTCCGCTGCTGGTGATCAATGAAGACCGCGTCGCGCCCGGCATGGGCTTCGGCACCCATGGCCACCGCGATATGGAAATCATTTCCTATGTGCTTGACGGCGCACTCGAACACAAGGACAGCATGGGCACCGGCTCGGTGTTGCACTATGGCGACGTGCAGCGCATGAGCGCGGGCCATGGCGTGCGCCACAGCGAGTTCAACCATTCCAAGCAGGACGCGGTGCATTTCCTGCAGATCTGGATCGAACCGGACGTGACGGGCATCGCGCCGAGCTATGAGGAAAAGCACTTCACGCCGGAAAGCAAGCTGGGCCAGCTGCGCCTGATCGCATCTTCCGACGGGCGCGACGGCTCGGTACTGATCCACCAGGACGCGTCGCTGTATGCGGCGATCCTGAACCACGGGCACACGCTCGAACTGCCCCTGCAGGCCGGCCGCAGCGCCTATGTGCACTTGATCCGCGGCAAGCTCGACGTCAATGGCGCCACGCTGCATGGCGGCGATGCCGTCAAGCTGAGCGGCGAGAGCCTGCTCAGGCTGGACCAGGCCGAGGCGGCCGAAGTGCTGGTGTTCGACTTGCCCTACTAGTGGCGAGGGCGGGGGCCGGCCGGCCCGGCCCGGGACCGGCTGATTTCCGCTACACTAATGGCTTGATAGTAAGAACAGAGCAAAATGAGCAACACCACCATCGACCCCGCCGCCGAAGAACTTGATTACGCCTCGTCGTGCGCGCTGCCGACGCCCTGGGCCCAGTTCACCCTGCACGCCTTCGTCGAACACGCGACCGGCAAGGAACACCTGGCGATGGTGCTGGGAGACATTGGCGATGGCCGGCCGGTGCTGGCGCGCGTGCACTCCGAGTGTCTGACGGGCGACGTCCTGTTCAGCCAGCGCTGCGACTGCGGCGCCCAGCTCGAAGGGGCGCTGCGCCGCATCGCCACCGAAGGCCGCGGCATCCTGCTGTACCTGCGCCAGGAAGGGCGCGGCATCGGCCTGGTCAACAAGATGCGCGCCTACCGCCTGCAGGAAGCGGGCGCCGACACGGTCGAGGCGAACCTGCAGCTGGGCTTCCACGCCGACGCCCGCAACTACGCGCTGTGCCTGCCGATGCTCAGGCAGTTCGGCGTGACCAGCCTGCGTCTGATGACCAATAACCCGAAAAAAATCGAAGCGATGGAAAAGCTGGGCATCAAGGTGGTCGAGCGCGTGCCGCTGCTGGTCAACCGCAATGCCTTCAACCACGGCTACCTCGACACCAAGGCCAGCAAGATGGGCCACTTGATGAGCGAGCCGCTGGCCGCCGTCGCACAAGACGGCGAACTGTGAGGGCGCTCACCTCCGCCCTGCTGCTGTGCTGCGCCGCGCTGGCGCAGGCTGCCGCCCCGGTGGTCAAGCCGGCCCAGGCGCCGCGTCCGCTGCCGGTGCAGCAGGCGCCGGGCGAGCTTGACCACGCCGCGCTGCCGCCGCCGTCGTCGAGCGCGCAAAAACTCTATTCGGCCGCCAAGGACGACCTGCTGCAGATCCGCATGCTGCTCAAGAACGGGCGCAGCCAGTCCTCGGTCGGCTCGGGCTTCCTGATCGGCACCAGCAACCTGGTGGTGACCAACTACCATGTGGTGTCGCAGCTGGCGCTCGACCCCGAGGTCTACACCGGCGAATACATCGACACCAATGGCAACAGCGGCCCGGTCGAACTGCTGGCGGTCGACGTGCTGCACGACCTGGCGGTGGTGCGCATCAACCGCAACGGCACCGGCTTTTTCACCATCCCGCAGCAGGCTGCCCGCCTGACCCAGGGCCAGTACCTGTACTCGCTCGGCAACCCGCTCGACCTCGGCTTCGCCATTTCGGAAGGCGCCTACAACGGCATCATCACGCGCAGCTTCTACGACCAGCTGATGTTTACCGGCCCGATCAATTCGGGCATGAGCGGCGGCCCCAATGTGACGGTCGACGGCACGGTGGCCGGCATCAATGTGTCGAAGCGGCGCGACGGCGAACTGGTCAGCTTCCTGGTGCCGGTGCGCTATGCGCAGGAGCTGCTGGCCAAGGTGGCCGCCCAGGCGGCTACGCCGAAAGACTTCAATCCGCTGATCGCGCAGCAGCTGCTGGTGCACCAGCGCGGCATGATCGACCGCCTGCTCGAGTCGAAGCTAACCATCAAGTCGATCGGCCCCTACCTGGTGCCGGTGCGCGAGTCCGAACAGGTGCGCTGCTGGGGCAGCTCCAACGTCAAGGCTGAAGCGAGCTTCACCGCCGACACCATCCGCTGCTCGATGGATTCGGCCATCTTCGTGTCGGAGTCGCAGCAGACCGGCCACGTGGCGATGAGCCACCAGTACGTCCGTTCGAGCACGCTCGACACGGTGCGCTTTGCCGCGCTGGCCACCACCCTGTTTAAGGTCGACAAGCTCGGCACCAACAAGGACAGCCGCCTGACGGGACCGGCCTGCACCGAACAGTTCATCAAGACCGCCACCCTGCCGCTGCGCGCCGTCATGTGCGTGCGCGCCTACCGCAAGTTCAGCGGCCTGTACGACTTTACGCTGCTGACGGCCAGCACCGACGACGCCAGGGCCAGCCTGCAAAGCCGCATCGACGTGCGCGGTGTCTCCTACGACAACGGCATGCGCTCCACGCGCGCCTTCCTCGCCAGCCTTGGCCGCGGGAACAAGCCATGAACGCGCCCTACTTCGTCGAGATCCTGGCCCGCAACGGCGACGTTCTGCACCGCCACCAGGTCAGCCAGCTGCCGATCCGGCTCGGGCGCGGCTACGACAATGACTTCATCATCGACGACGCGCATGCGGCGGCCAGCCACGCCGTCATCGAGAGCGGCGCTGACGGCGCGCTGCAGATGCGCGACCTCGGCACCCAGAACGGCATCGTCAGCAAGGGCAAGCGCCACCAGTTGCTGGCGTTGACGGGCGACACGGTGGCCCGCATCGGCCACACCACGGTGCGCGTGCGCAGCGCCGACTTCCCGGTGGCGCCGGAACTGGTCGACCGCACCATGCACGGCTGGGAGGGCCTGCTGCCCGGCGTGGTCGGCATGCTGATGACGGTGCTGTTCGCCATTTCCACCAAGTGGCTGGGCGACACCCAGTCGTTCGAACCGGTGCTGTACCTGCAGGCGATGGCGAAGGGAATGGCGGCCGCACTGGCCTGGGCCGGCGTCTGGGCCTTCGGCAACCGCCTGTTCGGCCGCCATGCGCGGCTGGGGCGCCACCTGTTCATCGTCGGCTGCGCGCTGACGGCCCTGAACGTCTTCAAGCTGACCTCGAGCCTGGTGGCGTACGCGTTCTCGCTCGAATGGATTACCCGCTACAGCAGCCACGCGGCGATCGCCATCGTGTGTGGCATGCTGTTCTACCACCTGTGCACGGTCAAACCGCACCATGCGCGCCGCTTCGCCGTGACCTGCCTGGCCATGCTGCTGCTGGGCTCCGGCCTGATCCTGCTCAGCAATGACCAGCGCAGCGGCAGCACCGCCGACGACCTGTATATGTCGCTGCTGCTGCCGCCGGCAGTCAAGGTCGCGGGCGACCACAGCGTCGATGACTTCATGGGCGAGGTCGGCAAGCTCAAGCCTGCGCTCGACGTCGAGCGCATCAAGAAGGTCAAGGAAGACGAAGAAAGCGACGAGTAGGGGAAAATGCGGCCGGCTTGGCAGGCGGCGCCAGTGTGCTATTCTTCGTTCGTCGAATAACGAATTGATGCCATGTCCTCCAATTGCTGCGATCCCGCCACCGCTGGCACCGCCACCGCCGCCACCATCGATGCCGATCAAGTGGCGCGCATGTGCAAGGCGCTGGGCCACCCGGCGCGGGTGCGCCTGCTCAAGCACCTGGCCGACTATGGCGACTGTTATTTCGGCAGCCTGACCGATGTGTTGCCTCTGGCCCCGTCCACCATTTCCCAGCACATCACGATCCTGAAAGAGGCCGGCCTGATCTATGGCTCATCCGACGAGAAAAAGGTCTGTTATTGCGTCAACCCGGACCGCCTGAAGCAATTGCAGCTTGCACTGAGCAGTTTCTGACATTTTTTTGACCATTCATTCGTCATTCGACGAACTACAGGAGGACATATGAACACACCATCGACTTCGCTACCGGTCGCCGTGATCGGCGCCGGCCCGGTCGGCCTGGCAGCCTGCGCCCACCTGCTGCAGCAGGGGCTGACGCCCTTGCTGCTGGAAGCGGGCAACGGCATTGCCGGCAACCTGGAGTCGTACCGCCAGGTGCGCCTGTTTTCGCCATGGCGCTACAACATCGACCGCGCGGCGCAGGCCCTGCTGGCCGACAGCGGCTGGACCATGCCAGACCTGGAGGCCCTGCCGACTGCCGGTGAGGTCATCGACCAGTACCTTGCCCCGCTGGCCCGGCTGCCCCGGCTGGCGCCGCACCTGCGCTTCAATCATGCGGTCCGCCACATTTCGCGCGAAGGCTACGACAAAGTCAAAACGCAAGGCCGCGCGTCGGCGCCCTTCGTGCTGCAGGTCGACACGCCGGCCGGCCCGCAGCTGCTGCGGGCGCAGGCGGTGATCGACGCCAGCGGCACCTGGTCGCATCCCAACCCGCTCGGCGCCAACGGACTGCCCGCGCAAGGGGAGCGCGAAGCCGGCGCGCACATTAGCTACGGCATGCCCGACATTCTCGGGCGCGACCTGCCCCGCTACCTCGGCAAGCGCGTGCTGGTGGTCGGCGCCGGCCATTCGGCGGCCGGCAACCTGATTGCACTGGCCGAACTGGCCAGGCGCGATCCGGCCACCACCATCGTGTGGGCCGTGCGCGGCCGTTCGCTCGAGCGCCTGTTCGGCGGCGGCGCGGCCGACCAGCTGCCGGCGCGCGGCGCCCTTGGCATCCGTTTGAAAGCCATGCAGGAAACCGGGCAGCTTCAACTGCAGCTGAACTTCCGCGTCGCGCAGGTGGAACTGGCCGGCGGCAAGCTTCGGGTCAGCAGCGAAGGCCCGGACCAGCCGCCGGCCATCGAGCAGATCGACGAAATCATCGGCGCCACCGGCGCCCGGCCGGATCTGTCGCTGACGCGCGAACTGCGCCTGCGCCTCGACCCATGGCTCGAGAGCACCGAGGCGCTGGCACCGCTGATCGACCCGAATCTGCACAGCTGCGGCACGGTGCGTCCGCACGGCCACCGCGAGCTATCCCATCCGGATGCCGGCTACTACGCCGTGGGCGCCAAGAGCTACGGGCGTGCGCCGAACTTCCTGATGGCCACCGGCTACGAGCAGGTGCGCTCGGTGGTCGCAGCGCTCGCCGGCGACCTGGAAGCGGCCAACGACGTACAGCTCGAGCTGCCCGAAACCGGCGTTTGCAATACGCGCGCCATCAACGGCGCCAGCGCGGCCGCGAACGCCACAGCCGGCTGCTGCGGCGGCCCTGCGCCACAGGGCGTATCGGCCTGCTGTGTGAAGGACGCGCACGCCAAGGCCGAGGGCAAAGCCGGTTGTGGCTGCGGTCCGGCCGCCGCCGTGTCCATCGAGGCCGACAAACCGGCGGCCGCCGCCTGCTGCCAGTGAGCGCCAGCCAGGCGATGGCGCATGCTGCGCCTGCGGTGCTGCCGCGCACCATGCTTGCCATCCTGGCCGTCACCCAGGTCGTTTCCTGGGGCAGCATCTACTACGCGTTTGCGATCCTGGCGGCCGAGATGCAGCGCGAGCTGGGCCTCAGTGCCCAGGTCGTGTTCGGCGGCTATGCGTGGAGCCTGCTGGTCGCCGGCGCGCTTGCCGCGCCGATCGGCGCCATGCTCGACCGGCTGGGAGGGCGCGCCGTGATGATGAGCGGTTCGCTGATTGGCGCGACCGGCCTTGCCATGTTGGGGCTGGCCCGATCGGCCCCGGTCTACTGGCTGGCCTGGACCGTGATCGGCGTGGCCATGGCGCTGGTGCTGTATGAGGCGGCGTTCGCTTCCATCCACCGCCAGGCCCCGCTCACTGCGCGCCGCAGCATCTCGATCCTGACCCTGTTTGGCGGCTTTGCCAGCACCCTGTTCTGGCCCCTGACCCTGCAATTGAATGGGGCCTTGGGCTGGCGCGACACCTACCTGATCTACGCTGCGCTGCAGTTGCTGCTGTGTGCGCCTTTGCATGCCATGCTGCCCTCCGGTGCGCGACCGGCCCACGATCCCTGTCACGTTTCAACCAGCTATACCTTGGCCCAGGCCATCGGGCAGCCGGTGTTCTGGCGCCTTGCCGCCGCGTTTGCGGCCAACAGCTTCGTGTTCTCCGCGCTGACGGTGCATCTGATCCCCCTGCTGCACCGTTCCGGCCACGCGCTTGGCACCGCGGTCATGTTTGCCGCGCTAATCGGGCCGATGCAGGTTGCCGGCCGACTTGGCGAACTGGCGTTCGCCAGGCATGCGCAACCGCAGCAGGTCGGCACTTTCATTTTCTCTGCGCTGCCGCTGGCACTGGCGGCACTGGCGCTGATGGGCCAGCATGCGTGGGCAGCGGCTGGTTTCTGTCTGCTTTACGGTTTGAGCAACGGCATCATGACGATCGTGCGCGGGACCTTGCCAGCCACCCTGTTTGGATCGGAAAACTATGGCGCAATCTCGGGCGCGCTGGCCGGCCCTGCCCTGCTCTGCAAAGCAGCGGGGCCGCTCGGCGTCGCCTGGATTGCCAGCACCTATCCCGCGCCTTCGGCCGTGCTGACGACCCTGCTGCTGGTGTCGATCGTCGCGCTGGCTTGCTACCTGGCGGCGGTGCGCGTGTCGACGGCGACACAGTTGGTTTCCCACGTTTTGCCGCCGTCGCCCGAGTAGGCCTGCTCAAAACGCCATTGGTCCCTGGTGACCGGGATGATCAGGAAGCGCACAAACACCATGCGCCCGTTGACGCTGTCCTGGCCAAAGAAAGTGCCCGTGCCCTGCTTGAAACTGCCCAGCATGGGCTCGGTCATGATGCCGTTGGCAAGGCTGGCAAAATGGAGGGCCCATTGTCCGCCCGCCGGCTGATACAGCCGCAGCGAGACACCGGCAATCCGCCCTGCGGTGCCGCGCACGTCGAGTTCAACCAGGTTGGCGCGCTGGCCCATCACGGGTTTGACGACCGAGGTGCCGCTGTATTCCAGCCACTCGGTCCTGCCGCTGAGCGGTTCGCGCAGCCGCTGCAGCTTGGTTTCCCAGCTGCCGATTTCCCAGTCGAAGTCGTGCTGGCCGTCGGCGCCGACGGCGCCAGCCGGCAGCAGGGCCAGCAAGGCGGAGATGACAATGGCAATCAGTGGAGTTTTCATGGACGCCATCCTAGCCCTCGCGTGGCCCCATTGGTAGCTCCAGCACCGGTGAGTTTTTTGGAGCCACGATGCTGGCCGCCGTCCGCGCTAGGCGACGGTGACGCGGCTATGCGGCATCTCGCGGCGGATCCTAAAGCCCATCCGCTCGTACAGCGCCACCGCACGTGTATTGGCCCCGCCGACGTGCAGGATGGGCTGGTCGCCCTGGGCCATGATGTGGTCGATCAACCACGCGATCAGCTTACCGGCATGGCCGCGCCCGGCCTGGGACGGATGGGTGCAGATCGCGCTCAGCTCGCGGAACCCGGCCGGGCAAAACCGAATGCCGGCCATGGCGACAAGCTGGCCGTGGTCGCGGATGCCGACGTATTGCCCCAGGCGCGGATTGCCCGGCCTGAAATACTCCGGGTACACCAGGTCAGTCAGTGCCAGCATGTCCGGCACATCGCCTTCGCCCAGCCGATTGATGCCGGCATCGACCGGCGCCGCCATGCGCTCGCCTTCGTACACCATTTGCAGCACCGGCCCGCGCGGCATCGAGGTCCAGCCGGGCGGCATGGCCGGTATCGCGCCGACGAAGTACATCACCGTCCCGGCGGGAACCGCGTCGGCGCTTAAACGCGCGCCGGTATCGCAGACGGCGCAGAACGGCGCGTCGCCTGGCGCATAGCGTTTCAGTTCGCCGCGCGTCTCGGCCAGCGCCGCGTGGGTGCTGGTGAGCGCATTCCAAACCGGGTTGTCGAGCACTGCATACCGCTCCATTTTTCACCTCGTCTTGAGTCGCCATCGGGATTGCCGTAGCATAGCCGCAATGAGCAATTCTTCCAACCGGAGCCGCATCGCCATCGCCGTCGCATGGATCATGTTCGTGGTCCTGCTGTCGGCAGTCGCCGTGCAGGACTACCTGCGCGACGGCGGCGACGCGATCTGGCAGCCGATCGTCTGGGAGACGTCGTCCGGCATCGCCGGCGCGGTCCTGATGCTGTTGCAGCGCCGCCTGACGCGCCGTTATGACAGCTTGCTTGGCCAGCCATGGCGCTGGTTCGGCGTGCAGGCCATTGGCCTGCCGCTGCAGTGCCTCGCCTTTGTGCCGATCGCCTTCGGCATCCGCCACGGCGTCTATGCGCTGGCCGGCACCAGCTACCAGCACCAGCCTTGGGGCGAACTGTTCGTCTACGAGATGATCAAGGTGTCGATCTTCTTTTCCCTGTTCACGGTGATCCTGTTCGGGATCCTGTCCTACCACCAGCTGCTGGAAGAAAAAATCGAGGCCGAGCGCGCCAAGGCGCTGCTGGGCCAGGCACAGCTGCTGCGGCTGACCCAGCAGATGCAGCCGCATTTCCTGTTCAACGCACTCAACACGGTGTCGTCGCAGATGCGCGAAGATGTCGAAAAAGCCGACGCGACGCTGATGCAACTGTCGGACATGCTGCGCGCCACGCTCGCCCTGAGCGAGGTGCACCAGGCGCCGCTCGATATGGAGCTCAAGCTGGTGCGCGGCTACGCCCATGTGATGGGCGAGCGCTTTGCCGAACAGGCCAGCATCGCCTGGGCCATCGAGGATGGCATCGGCGCCAGCGTCGTGCCGGTCATGAGCATGCAGCCGCTGCTGGAAAACGTCTTCAAGCATACGGTCGAACAGCGGCGCGGGCACACCAGCATCACCATCTCGGCGCGGCGCGATGGCGACGGCCTCCTGATTGCCGTCGAAGACGACCAGGGCCGGCTGGCCAGCAACGGCACGCCCGGCATCGGCCTGCGCAACCTGCGCGAGCGCCTCGCGATGCTGTACGGCGACGGCGCCAGTCTGGTCCTGACCCAACTGGTGCCGGCCGGCGTGCGGGCCGAAATGCGCCTGCCCGGCCCGGTTCGCCCCAGCTGAGGCCCGCCTCGCCCCATTCGGCTGGCGCGCACCGCCCGCCGCGCGATAGTCTCGCTCCATCGACACTCCGGAGCACCCTGCCATGACCCTCGCCAAAGACCAACGCCTGTTCTTCCTCGACTGGCTGCGCATCTGCGCCTTTTTCGTCCTGATCCTGTACCACGTGGGCATGTACTATGTCGGCTGGGACTGGCACGTCAAGAGCGTCGACGCCAGCAGTGCGATCGAGCCGCTGATGCGCCTGTCCTCGCCCTGGCGGCTGGGTCTGCTGTTCCTGATTTCGGGCGTGGCGTCATCGTTCATGCTGGCCAGGATCAGCGCCGCCAGCTTCATGCGCCGGCGCAGCGTGCGCCTGCTGGTGCCGCTGGTGTTCGGCATGTTCGTCATCGTGCCGCCGCAGCCCTTCCTGGAGGTGGTCGAAAAGGTCGCTTATGCCGGCAGCTATGCCGACTTCATGCGTCTGTACATCCGCGCCTATCCCGGCTTTTGCCGCGGCACCGATTGTCTCGTCCTGCCAACCTGGAACCACCTGTGGTTTGTCGCCTACCTGTGGGTCTACACGCTGTTGCTGGGCACGATCGTGCTGGCCTGGGGCGCGCGCTTCAAGGCTACTGCCGCGCGGGTCGGCGCCATGCTGACCGGCTGGAAGCTCATCTTGCTGCCGCTGGCGCTGCTGGCCACCATCCGCATGCTGCTGGTCAGCCGCTTTCCGACTACCCATGCGCTGTTCGACGACTGGTTTGCGCATGCCGACTTCTTCACCCTGTTCCTGATCGGCGCGCTGGTGGCGCACCACCAGGGCTTCTGGCAGGAGGTGGCCAGGCTGCGCTGGGCCGCGCTGGGCATCGCGCTGGCATGCTGGGCCTGTACCAATATCTATTTCGCCATCCCTGACAATCTGATCAGCGACGCTCATGTCGATGTACTGCGACCGATCATGCGCATTGCCTATGCAGCCTGCGAATGGTGCGCCATCGTGGCCGCCTGCGGCTTCGCCCGCCAGCACCTGCAGTTCGACAGCGACAAGCGCCGCTACCTGTCGCAAGCTGTATTCCCCGTCTACATCCTGCACCAGAGCCTGATCGTCGTATTCGCCCATTACATGAAGCCGATGCGATTCCAGCCGGGCGTTGAAGCGCTGATCCTGGTGGTGCTTACCTTGACGGTCAGCTTCGGCGTGTTTGAAATCGTGCGCCGGGTCGGCGTGCTGCGCCCCCTGTTCGGGCTTGCTCCGTTGCCCAGGCAAGACACTTTGACATGGGCGACGCAATGAGCAATCATCGGGGCCATGCGAATACTGATAGTTGACGACGAGCGCCCCGCGCGCGACAAGCTGCGGCGCCTGCTCGAACAGGAAAGCGACTGCGGGCAAATCGACCAGGCGCGCGACGGCATCGAGGCGCTGGCCCGGATTGCCGAGGCGCGCCCGGATGTCGTGTTCCTCGATATCCAGATGCCCGAAGTAAGCGGCATCGAAGTGGCGGCGTCGCTGCCGGAACCGGCGCCCCTGGTGGTGTTCGTCACCGCCTTCGACCAGTATGCGATCAGCGCCTTTGACGCCAACGCGATCGACTACCTGCTCAAGCCCTACGACCAGCCGCGCCTGCAGCGCGCCATGGCCCGCGTACGCCAGCGCCTGGCGCCGAGCGAGCCGCCAGTGCGCGAACCGGGCCTGCCGGTGCGCCAGCTGCTGATCCGCGACCGCGGCACCACCCACGTGGTCGCAGTCGACCAGATCCAGTGGATTGAAACGGCGGACAATTACGTCGTCCTGCACACCGCCAGTGGCGCTCCGCTGATGCGCCAGACCTTGTCCGGCCTGCTCGCCAAGCTCGGCCCGGGCTTCGTGCGCAGCCACCGGACTGCAGCCGTCCAGATATCGTGGATCGAACAGCTCGTAGCCGAGGGCAAGGGAGACTGCGAACTGGTGCTGCGCGGTGGTGCGCGCGTGCCTTGCAGCCGCCAGTACCGCGCCGGCGTGGTCGAGCATCTGTAGGCTGCCGTGACCCGGGCAGCCATGATCTGAAAAGCTCGCTTGAATCGGCAGTGTCTGGCATGCTGGAGGGAATGCCACCATTTCATCGATATTCAATGCCAAAGCACTTATATGCGTATCCCGTCGCTCTGCTAGTCATTCTGGGTGGCCTGGGTATGCCGGCCAGGGCCGAAGATGTGTTCGAGACCTTCCTGGCGCAATCGCGCTTCGTGATCGGTGCGAACTTGATTTCGTCCGCCGGCTATCCGGGGTCGGACCGGAGCGAAGTCAAGCTGCGCCCCCTCTGGGCCTATCAGTATGGCCGCTGGCGGCTCAGTACTTCGCGTGCCAGCGCCGTGCTGGGCTTTGCCGCCGACGCGGCCGGACCGGGAGCCAGCGCGGAACTGGTCGCCACCAGGAACTGGCATTTGAGTGCCGCCTTCCGCTTCGACAGCGGGCGCAAGTCGACCGACTCGCCCGATCTGCATGGCATGCCCGATGTGGCGCGTACCTTGCGCGGACGGATCAACGCTTCCTATACCGTGAACAAGCAGTGGTCAATCAGCGGCAATGTGTCGCAGGATCTGCTGGGACGTGATGGTGGCGCTTTGGCCAGCATCGATCTCGGCCACCGGTACTGGATCACGCCGCGTACCGAATGGACCAACGGCCTGGGCGCGACCCTGGCCAACAAGCGCAATATGATGACCTACTTCGGCATCAGCGGCGAGCAGGCGAGCCTGAGCGGCCTGCGCCCGTTCGAGGCCAGCGCGGGATGTCGCGATGTCCACCTGGGCACTGGTTTGACGACGGCGCTCACGCCCCGCTGGATCGCGTTCGGCAACCTCGGGTGGTCACGCATGCTGGGCGCCGCCGCCGACAGTCCGCTGACGCGGCGCGCCAACAACTTTGGCGCGACGCTGGGCCTCGCCTATCGAAAATAGGGGCGGCTCAGGTGCCTGCCGGGTCGTCGCCCGGCGCCCCGAACAGGTCTTCCAGCGCCGCGCGGTCGGACTGCTTGCGTACGGCGCTGCGCTTGCCGTGGAATTCTTCCTCGATATTGTCGCGGTAAAAGCTCCAGGCCGATCCGTTGTTCGAGAAGCGGCGCCACACTTCGGTGCCGACCCCGGCATAGTCGATCGCCGTGCCATCGTCCATTTCCACCCGCAGGATGCGCTCCCTGGCGTCGTAGCCGATCGCACGCAGCTTGCCGGCATTGATGCGTTTCATTTCCATCGTCGTTCTCCTTGTGGACCGTAACAGTGAAATGCAGAGTGCCTGCCGTGCCGGCTGGTCGCCTGAGAGGAGTCCGCCCTTGCAAGGGCGAACCGTTACAAATGCTCGCGATAGTACCCACTATCGCTGCGCTTTTCGCCTTGCCCTGCAAATGCCGGCGCGTCCTTCACTCCGCATTCCACTATCACGGTCCACTAGTCCGCCCGGCCCTGCTGGCGGCCGAGCACAAAGAATCCAAACAGTGTCGCCAGCACATACATGCTGACCGAATACACGGCGGCCGGCAGCATCAGCTGGAAGTCGCCCAGCACCGTCAGCGCGACAAAGATCGCCAGCGTCGAGTTGTGGATGCCGATCTCGTAGCCGATCGCAATCGCGTCGGCCCGCGCCAGTCCCATCATGCGCGGCACGGTGTAGCCAAGGCCCAAGCTTATCGCATTGAACAACACAACGGCCAGTCCGATCGAAGCGAACGAGGTGGTCAGCGCAGTCCATTCCTTGGCGATCGCCACCAGCGCCAGCACGGCCAGCACCACCATCGAGAAGCGCTTCATCGGCCGCTCCATGCGGGCGGCAAAGCCGGGCGCGCGGTGCTTGACGAACATGCCGATCAACACCGGCACCAGCACGATGGCGACGACTTCGATCACCTTGCCAGTTTGCATCGGCACCACCTGGCCGGACTTGGCGAAGGCGCCGATGGCAAAATTGGCGATCAGCGGCAAGCTGACAATCGACAGCACCGTGTTGATGGCGGTGAGGGAAATATTCATCGCGACATTGCCGCCGAACAGGTGGCTGAACAGATTGGCCGACACCCCGCCCGGCGAGGCCGCCAGCAGCATCAGGCCCACCGCATACACCGGCGCCACGTCGAGCACGACCACCAGCGTGTAGCACATGGCGGGAAGGATGGCCGCCTGCAACACCAGCGCAATGGCGACTGCCTTCGGCTGGCCCAGCAGGCGGCGGAAGTCCAACGTTGTCAGCGACAGGCCCAGGCCAAACATGATCAGGGCCAGCGCGCCAATCAACAAAGTCGGCAATAACGCGATGAAATCACTCATTCCAGTCTCCAGGTTTGGTAACAATCTGGCCATTTTGGCATAGTTCCACACGGAAAAACCAACTGCCGGGAAATGTCATTGCATCAACATTAATTAGCGCGTAATCTTCAGCCTTCCTCTTTGTTCCCGGTGGGCGGCAATGATTGAATTAAACGGCATCCGAAAGACCTACCGGCAGGGCGGCACCGAAATCCGCGCCCTCGACGGCATCGACCTGGTGATCCGGTCCGGCGAATTTGTCGCCGTCATGGGGCCGTCCGGTTCCGGCAAGTCCACCCTGCTCAATGTGCTCGGCGCGCTCGACCGCCCCGACAGCGGCCGCTACCGGCTCGGCAACGACGAAGTCGGCGAACTCGACGACGATGCCGCCTCGAACCTGCGCAACCGCCGCATCGGCTTTGTGTTCCAGTCCTTCCACCTGCTGGCGCGCCTGACCGTGCTCGAAAATGTGCTGCTGCCCCAGCGCTACGCCCTGCAGGCCGACGCCGGCGCCGCCGGCCGCGCGCGCCCTGCTCGACCGGATCGGCCTCGGCCAGCGCATCGACCACCGCCCCGGCGAACTGTCAGGCGGACAACTGCAACGCGCCGCCATCGCACGCGCCCTGCTCAATGAACCCGCCCTGCTGCTGGCCGACGAGCCGACCGGCAACCTCGATTCGAAAAGCGCCGTCGACGTGATGGCCCTGCTGACGGAGCTCAATGCCGCTGGCCAGACCCTGGTGATGGTCACCCACGATCCCGATATTGCCGCCCGCGCGGGCCGCACCATCCACTTGCGCGACGGCCGGATCGAAGAGGTGGGGCAATGAACAGGATCCGGCACCTGCCGCTGGTGGCGGCAGTACTGGCTGCACTGGGCGCGCCTCTGTCCGGCTGCAACTCCAATGCGGCGCCCGCGCACAACAGCGCGCCTGCTGCCGCCGCCAGCGGCGCCGCGGCCGCAACTGCCCCGGCGGCAGGCGCGACGCGCCCCTTGCTGCTCACCGGCGTGGTCGAACCGGTGCAGTCGCAGGCCATCCTGGTTCCGCCTTCCAATTCCAACCCCGTCGTGCTGCGCACCTTTGTCGATGAGGGCTCGGCGGTGAAGACGGGCGATGTTGTCATGAGCATCGATCCATCGGATCAGGAAAGCATCGAACAGCTGACGATCCAGGCCGAGCAAGCCAGGGCGCGCGCCGAGAAAGAGATTGCCGACCTCGAGGTCAGGGCCATCGAAGCGCAACGCACGCTGGTCAACGCACGCGCCGCCCTGTCCAAAGCCAAGGTGGACGCGGCGCTGCCAAAGGGACCGGTCTCCCTGCTGAACTACGACCGCTACCAGGGGGAACGCGAGCGCGCCGGGCGCGATCTCGAAGTGCGGCAAAAGGCACGTGCCAATGCTGCGGACGAAGTGGCGCGGCGCCGCACCGATTCGGAACTGGAGCTCAAGAAGCTGCAAGTCAAGCTGGCCTTCACGGCAGCGCAGCAGGAACTGGCCAAGGTGCGCGCCAAGCGCGACGGCGTCGTCGTGCATGCCTATAGCGAGTGGCGCGGCGAGCGTTTCGACGAAGGTTCCAGTGCGTATTCAGGCAATACGGTGGGCCGGATCATGGGCGCCGGCGCCAACCGCGTGCGCGCCTGGGCGCTGGAGGCCGACCGCAACTACCTGACGGACGGGCAAGCGGTGCGGCTCGGTTTCGACGCCCTGCCCGGCGCCACGCTGCAGGGCAAGGTCTCCGCCATCTCGAGCGCGCCGGAAGCGCGCAGCAGCTGGGGAAATTCGCGCTACTTCCGGGTCGATATCGAATTGCCGCCGAATCATGCGCTGCCCCTGCTGGCGGGCATGAGCGTGCTGATCGAACCCCTGCAAGGCAGTGTTCGTCCCGCCGCATTGAACAAGGCTGCCGCTGCGCCACCGACGGAACTGAAGATCGAAGGCGAGATCGCGTCCCGCGCCAACCTCGCCGTGGCGCCGCCCACCATCAAGGACATCTGGCGCTACTCGCTGACCCAGCTGGCCCCGGAAGGCAGCATTGTCCAGCCCGGGCAAGCGATCGCCACCTTCCAGGCCAATGATATCCGCACCCGTCTCGACACCAGGATGAGCTCGCTGAAAGAGAAGCAGAGCGAACTGGCCAAGATCAGGCTCGACCACGCCGAAGCCGAACGCAGTGCCGAGCTGGCCGTGACCGAGGCGCAGTCCAACCTGGAACGGGCCCAGCGCAAGGCCAGCCAGTCCAGGGAACTGATCCGCCGCGTCGACTACGACAAGCTGGTCATCGACCGTGCCGTCGCCGCCGAACTGGCTGTGCTGTCCATACAGCAGCGCGACGCCCAGCGGCGCGCCCGCAAGGCCGAGCTCCACAACCTGAACAGCGAAATCGCACAGCACCAGGCGGCCATTGCCCTGCTGGGCGACGGGCAGAGCAAACTGGTGTTCAAGGCACCGCGCGAGGGCATGGTGTTGTATCGCCCGAACTTCAACGGCGAAAAGATCACCGTCGGCTCGCAAGTGTGGCGCGGCATGTCGGTCGCCTCGCTGGCCGACCCCGATCAGCTGGTGGTGCGGGCAAAGGTGCCGGAAGTGCAGGCCCAGGGGGTGCAGGTGGGCCAGGCGGCGCGCGTGACGGTGCCGGGCGCAAATATCGAACTGAGCGCCAGGGTCAGCACCCTCGGCAACACCTACCATGGCAAATCGCAAAGCCAGCCGGTGGTTGTGCGCGACCTCGAACTGGCTTTCGACAGCATGCCGAACAACGTCAAACCTGGCGCGGCGGTGCAAGTGATCCTGTTGCCGATGAAAGGGAGACCATGAAAACCAGGCTGATCCTGTTGGTCGGCGCCCTCGCCCTGCCTGGCTGTGGCGACGACAGCGCCAGCCGCGCCCCCACCGAAACCATTGCCGCGCGCAACTGGACGGAGACACTGGAGGTCGATGGCGAGATCAAGTCCGCGTCAAGTACTGCCCTGAACGTGCCCGGCGGCGGCTGGGAAAACCGCATACTGCTGAGCATGGTGGAAGATGGCGGCATGGTCAGCAAGGGCGATGTGATTGCGCGTTTCGATGCGCCACGCTCGCGCATGGAACTGACGCAGGCGGAAACCGAATTGCTGCGCAAGCAATTGAACGAGCTGACCTTGATGGACAAGGATGCCGTCCACCGGGCCGAACTGGCGGCGGACAAGGCCAAGGTCACGACCGACCTGACCTTGTCCGAGCGCTTTGCCGGCATCAAGGCCGAAACAGGGGTGCTGACGCGCAACGAAATCCTCGACGCCCTGCAGGACAGCAACTTCCTCAACGAAAAGCGTGGCTACCTGGACTGGAAAAATGGCCAGCTGACCATGCGCACGGCCGCCGCCACCGCGGTCTTGTCCGCTCAGAAGGACAGCATTCACCTCACCGCCACGCAACGCCGCAAGAGCCTCGATGCCATGGAACTGCTGGCACCGCACGATGGCGTCTTCCTGCTGCAGGCAAAATGGGACGGGACCAAGCCGCAAATCGGTGCCAGCATGTGGTCAGGCCAGGAATTCGGCAAGCTGCCCGACGTCAGCGCCATGGTGGCCAGGTTCAGCGTGGCCGAGGGCGAAGCGTTCGGCCTCAAGGCAGGCCAGGCCGTCAAGGCCCGGCTGGCCGGTAGCGGCGCGCAATTCGAGCTGGTGGTCAGCAAAGTGGGCAGCAGCGCCAGCACGAAATCGACCGAATCGCCGGTCAAATACAGCGAGTTCGAGGCCACCATTCCGCCTGCAACGGCGGCCCGGCTGGCGCTGCGCCCGGGGCAAGGCGTGCACGCCACGGTCAGCCTGGTCAACCGCCCTGCGACGCTGACCGTCCCCAACCTCGCCCTGGTGCAGGAAGGCGCCAGTTTCGCCGTCTTTGTCGGCGACCGTGCCCCGGGGCTCAAGCGCACGGTGATCCTGGGACAGCGCGGTCCGGTACGCAGCGAAATCCAGTCCGGACTGCCCGCCGGCGCGCAGGTATTGCTGTTGCCAGCCAGTGGCAAGAACGACAAAGACCAGAAGAACAATAAGGACGGCAAAGGCCAGAAGGAAACCGAAAAAGCATGAACCGCGCCCTGATCATGGAAGCCGTCGCCGAACTGCAAAGGCGCAAACTACGTACCGGCCTGACGTTGCTGGGCATGGTGTTTGGCGTGGCGGCGATTGTCGCCATGCTGGCCGTCGGCGAAGGCAGCAAGCGCGAAGCGCTGCGCCTGGTGTCCGAACTTGGCCTGAACAATGTGCTGGTGGAATCGAAGAACATCGCCCAAGACCGCCTGAAGGATATCCGCACGCGTTCGCTCGGCTTGTCCGCTGCCGACGGCGCAGCCGCCCTGATGGTGGTGCCAGGCGCCCGGTCGGTCGCCTTCAAGAAGGAAATCAAGGTCGACCAGCTGGCCCGTGGTTCGACGGTGGCGAGCGCCGGCGCCTTTGCCGTGTCCACTTCCTATGCCGAGCACAGCGGCGTGAGCGTGGCGCAGGGCCGCTGGTTTGCACCGCACGACAGCGCGACGCTGGCGCCCGTCTGCGTACTGGGCGCGCGGCTGGCCGGCACCCTGTTCGGCACGGCCAATCCGATTGGCGAACGTATCAAGCTCAACCACCAGTGGCTGGAAGTGATCGGCGTATTGGCCGACCGGTCGGCCGGCAAGGCCGAGTTTGAAGGAGTCAAGCTGGGCCTCGACGATGAACGCCTGTTCGTGCCCTGGGAGACCGGCCGCGCACGCTTTCGCTTCACCCTGATCGAGGACGAAGTCGACGGCATCAGCCTGCGCCTCGATGGCAACAACGCGCCTGACGTTGCCGCGCGCGTGCTGCAACAATTGATCGAGCAGCGTCATGCCGGCGCCGAAGACACCAACCTGATCGTGCCGATGGGCCTGTACCGCCAGCATCAGCAGACCCAGCGCATCTTTACCATCGTCATGAGCTCGATCGCCGCCGTGTCGCTGCTGGTGGGCGGCATCGGTATCATGAATATCATGCTGGCCAATGTCCTGGAGCGCCGCCGCGAAATTGGCCTCAAGCGTGCGTTGGGCGCGCGCCGCCGCGACGTGGTCAAGCAATTCCTGGCCGAGGCGCTGGTCATCGCCATCAGTGGCGCCCTGCTGGGGGTAGTGCTGGGGGCGGTCGCGGCCTATTCGATTGCTGCCCTGGCGGACTGGTCGGTCGCATGGTCGCCGCTGATGCTGAGCGCTGCTGTGCTGTCGTGCGTTGGCGTCGGCCTGGCCTTCGGGGTGTTCCCGGCACGCCAGGCGGTGGCGCTCGACCCGATCGCCGCCCTGCGCAGCGATGGCTAATTTGACATTAATTCCCTAAGGAAATTGCGAGCATTCCCTCTAATTTATTCGGCGCCCGAGGCTGTACTATCGCCGCATCGACCCTCGAGCGTCGAATCATAATTCGTTGAGTAACGGGACAACGCATGACCACATTCGATTACATCGTCGTCGGCGGCGGCTCGGCCGGCTGCGTGCTGGCCAACCGCCTGTCGAGCGATCCGGCCGTCAAGGTCTGCCTGCTTGAAGCAGGTCCGGCCGACAACAGCCCCTTCATCCGCATGCCGATCGGCATCGTCTTCATGATGATGAGCCGCACGATGAACTGGCGCTACTACACCGAGCCGCAGGCACAGCTGAACCACCGTCATATGTACTGGCCGCGCGGCAAGACGCTCGGTGGCAGCAGTTCCAGCAACGCCATGGTCTATACGCGCGGCCATGCTGCCGATTACGACCAGTGGGCCAGCCTGGGCAACCCGGGCTGGAGCTATGCCGACGTGCTGCCGCTGTTCAAGCGCTCGGAGCACCATGAACGGGGCGCCACGCCTTTCCACGGCGTTGGCGGCCCGCTCAATGTCGCCGACCTGCGCACGCCCAACCTGCTGTCCGGCGTATTCGTGCAGGCCGCGGTCGAAACGGGCCAGGTCCACAATCAGGACTTCAGCGGCGCCAGCCAGGAAGGGGTCGGCCTGTACCAGGTCACGCAAAAGAACGGCGAGCGCTGGAGCGTGTCGCGCGCCTACCTGCACCCGGCCTTGAAGCGCCCCAACCTGACCGTCGTGACCGGGGCGCTGGCCAGCCGCGTGCTGTTCGAAGGCAAGCGCGCCGTCGGCGTCAACTACCTCAAGGGCGGCAAGGAAATCACCGTGCATGCCAGCGGCGAAGTGATCCTGTCGGGCGGCGCCATCAATTCGCCGCAATTGCTGATGCTGTCGGGCGTCGGCCCGGCCGACGAGCTGGCGCGCCACCAGATCCCGATGGTGCATGAACTGCCTGGCGTCGGCCAGAACCTGCAGGACCACCTGGATGTGCTGGTGGTCCACAAATGCGTCCAGCCAGTGTCGCTCGGCATTTCCTTCCGCAACCTGCTGGCGCAAAGCTGGCATCTGCTGACCTACCTGGTGCAGCGCAAGGGCCCGCTGACGACCAATGCGGCCGAAGCGGGCGGCTTCGTCAGGAGCGATGCGGCGCAGCCGATCCCGGACCTGCAATACCATTTCACGCCGGCCACGCTGGACGACCACGGCCGCAACCTGTCGCGCGCCGCCTTCACCCTGTTCGGCCATGGCTACGCGCTGCATGTGTGCGACTTGCGGCCGAAGAGCCGCGGTCATATCGGCCTGAACAGCAGCGACCCGCGCGACCCGGCCCGCATCGAACCGAACTACCTGTCCCACCCGGACGATATGGCGACGCTCGAAAAAGGCGTCAAGGCGGCGCGCAAGCTGCTGGCGGCCAAGGCCTTCGACCCTTACCGCGGCGAAGAATTATTCCCTGGCCCGCAAGTGCAAAGCGACCAGCAGATCCGCGACTTTATCCGTCGCAAGGCCGGCACCATCTACCACCCGGTCGGCACCTGCAAGATGGGGATTGACGCGATGGCCGTCGTCGATGCCAGCCTGAAGGTGCATGGCATGACAGGCCTGCGCGTGGTCGATGCGTCGATCATGCCGACGCTGGTGGGCGGCAATACCAACGCGCCGACCGTGATGATCGCGGAAAAGGCGGCCGACATGATCTTGCGCGAGCAGGCCGGGCCGCAAGAACTGGCCGCCTGAGCGATTACTTCAGATTGCGTTCGACCCAGGCCGCATAGGCCGCGATGAATTTTTGCAGGAATTCGCGGGTCTTGTCGTTGGTCAGCTTGTCGCCGTCGAACTGGGCGGCGATATTGCCGAGGTAGGCTTCCGGCTGCTGCATGGTCGGCACGTCAAGGAACACCAGCGACTGGCGCAAATGGTGGTTGGCGCCGAACGCCGCCAGCGCACCGGGCGACACGCTGACAATGGCGCCAGGCAAGCCGGTCCAGATGCTCGAGCCGTAAGGGCGCGAGCCGACGTCGATCGCGTTCTTGAGCGGGGCCGGGATCGAGCGGTTGTATTCCGGCGTGCAGAACAGGACGCCGTCGAAGGTCTTCATCTTGTCGCGGAAGTCGACATAGGCAGGCGGCGGATTGGCGTCGTCATCCTGGTTGTACAGCGGCAGCGTGCCGATCTCGACAATCTCCAGTGCCAGCTGGTCCGGTGGCGCCAGCGACTGCAGGGTGAGCGCCACCTTGCGGGTAAACGACTCCTTGCGCAAGCTGCCGACGATGACTGCGATTTTCTTGGTGGCCATGGGACAATCCTTTCGAAGGGTGTCAACCATTCTACCCTTCATCCTAAATGCGCCCGCGCTTGAATTCCGCAAGGAAACGTTTGGCTGCCTCCGGGCTCAGCACCCGCACCGGATCGCCGTGATAGGCGTACAGGAAAGGCTCGCCGCCAAGCCGGTCCGTCATCTTGGCCAGCAGCAGGAAGCGGGTGCCGGCCGGGTGGGCCAGCAGCGCCCGCCCGCACTGGACGCGCATGCTCGGCGCAAAGGCCTGGCCCGGCATCGGCCGCACCACCAGGCGACCGCTGTGCGGGTCTTGCACCAGCTGCACCGCCACTTCGCGGTAGGCATACAATTCGCGCGCCATGTCAGGCCTTCACGGTCACCAGCGGCGGCGGCTTGGGCGCGCCTTCCCTGATCGGCAAATTGATCACGGCGGCGCCGATGGCCAGCGCGATATCGGCATACCACATCCAGTTGTAGTCGCCGAAGGCGACGAAGGCCAGGCCGCCCAGCCAGGCGCCGAAGAAGCCGCCGATCTGGTGCGACAGCAAGGTCAGGCCGAACAGGGTGGCCAGGTAGCGCGTGCCGAACAGCTTGCCGACCAGGCCGGCCGTAGGCGGCACCGTGGCCAGCCAGGTCGCGCCGAGCACGGCCGCAAAGGCATAGAAGGTCAGCGCCGTCTTGGGCGAAAGCAAGTACAGGGCGATGGCGACGGCGCGCAGGCCGTAGATGCCGACCAGCAGGTACTTCATGCGGAAATGGTTGCCCATCGCGCCGACCGCCAGGCTGCCGACGATATTGAACAAGCCGATCAGCGCCAGCGCCGTGGCCGACACCGAAGCGGACAGGCCGCACAGCGCCACTTCGCCCGGCAGGTGGGTGACCAGGAAGGCGATATGGAAGCCGCAGGTGAAGAAGCCGGCGTGCAGGCACAGGTAGCTCGGGTTGCGCATCGCCTCGCGCACCTGCTGGCCCAGCGTGATGCCGGCCGGCGGCAGCGCCGCCGTGGCCGGCGCGCCCTTCTCCAGGCCGGCGCCGCGGCGCAGCGGCCATGCCAGCGGAATCGTCAGCAGCGTGGTCACTGCCATGGTCAGCATCGCGGCGACCCAGCCGGCACCGTTGATGATCGCCTGCATCAGCGGCGCAAACACGAACTGGCCGAACGAGCCGCCCGCATTGATGAAGCCGGCGGCGAAGGCGCGCCGTTCGACCGGCAGGCGCTGCGCGGTCGCGCCAATCAGGATCGAGAAGCTGCCGGCGCCGGCCCCGGCCGCCGTCAGCAGACCCATCGTAAACAGCAGGCCCATCTGCGAACTCATCAAAGGCGTCAGCGCGGTGCCGGCCGCCAGCAGCACCGCACCGAGCACGATGACCTTGGCCGAGCCGTATTTGTCGGCCATGATGCCGAACACAGGCTGCGCCGCGCCCCACACGAACTGGCCAACCGCCAGCGCAAAGCTGATCGACGCAATGCCCAGGCCGGTCGACGAATTGATCGGCGAAATGAACAGGCCGGTGGTCAGGCGCGCACCCATCGTGATCATCAGGATCGCCGCGGCAGCGAGAATCAGGAGCCAGGCCGCGCGCGGCGACATTTCAGGTGCTTGGGACATCGTTGTTTTCCTTTAACAATGGAGTGATCCCGACCAGTGCGCTGTCGAGCAATGCAGTAAGGGCACGCACGGCGTCGATGCCGAGCGTGTCTTCGAGTTCAGTCTGGGCGGTGCGCCAGGCCGCGCGCGCGGCGCCGATCTTGGCCAGTCCGGCCTCGGTAATGGAGACGAAGCGCTGACGGCTGTCGGCGCCCGCCACCAGCGTCACCCAGCGGGCGTCGACCAGGGGCTTGAGGTTACGCGTCAGTGTCGTGCGCTCGATGGCCAGCAGGTCGGCCAGTTCGGACACCGGCCGGCTCCGGCGCGCGATGTTCTTCAACAGGGAATACTGGGTCGTCTTCAGGCCGACGGCGGCCAGGTGCTGGTCGTACAAACGCGACATCGTGCGCGTCAGCTTGCGCAAGCGGAAACAGGTGCAGCCAATATCAGGGTCGATGCGGTCCGTCATTGTTTTCGATTAATAGGTGCATATACACGCAATAATTATAGCCCGGCTTGTTTTTTCCTGCTCGCCGCCCCATGATTGCTCACATGAATGCATTCAAGTCCCTGTGGCCCTCCCGCAAAAAGCCTGACCAGCTGTTCCGTTTTGTCCGCTCCAGCCGCCATGTTGAAGCCGAACCCTGCCGAAATTGCGGCACCGTCTACTTCGGCAACTACTGCAATGAATGCGGACAGGAAGCCTATACGGGGGCGCCCACCGCGCTCGGCTTCATCTACGAATTCCTGACGCGCAACCTGTTCGAGCGCGGCAAGGTACATCGCACGATGTGGCACCTGGTGCGCTATCCCGGCGGCCTGACGGTCGATTTCCTCGAGGGACGGCGCCAGCGTTTCATTCGGCCGGTGCGCCTCTACTTCATCTTGTCGGTGATGTACTTCCTGCTATTGTCGTTCCAGAACAGCAGTGTGAAGAAATACCTTAGCGATCCGGCCCCGGCCCCAACTGCTGCAGCGGTGCCGGCCGCCGAACCCGCGACGGCGGTGCGCAAGCCCACCATTGTGCTGGGCCCCGTCAAGATCGACCCGAATGCCGGCCAAGCGGTCGAGGGCGACGAGCGCCGCACCGAACCGATGTTCGTCAACTTCCCGTATGACAAGGAATGGGACAAATACCCGGCGTGGCAGGCGTTCAAGAAGCGCGACAGGGAATTTACCGAGCTGTCGAACGAGCAGCGCAAGGAGGCTTTGTACCGCATCATGGTCGACCAGGCACCGAAGGCCATGTTCTTCCTGGTGCCGGTGTTTGCCTTCTTCCTCAAGGGCCTGTTCGCCCTGCGCCGCATTCCGTATGGCGCCCACCTGCTGTTTTCGTTTCACTTCCACAGCTATGTGTTCTTCATGCTGCTGCTGATGCAATTGCCGGTACACCAGCTGTTCAAGGTAGTGGCGGGCTTTTCGATGCCGCTGTATTTGGTCGCCGCGATGCGCACGACCTACCAGACCGGCACGATAGGCGCGCTGCTGCGTTCATTCATGCTGGGACTGCTCTACATGATCGCGATGGCGTTCACGTTCATTGCGGTACTGATGATGGGGTTCTTGCTGTAGGGACGGGAAGCCCGATGCGATTGCATCGGGCGCTGCGCTGCGGGCCGGCCTGCGCCCGGTCTGGCGGTATTAGCTCTTTTCCATCGTGGCAGCGATCGACTGCACGGCTTCGGTCAGCTTGGCCTTGGCCAGCGTGCTGCATTGCTCTGGGGTCGCGCCAGCCTGCGAACCGAATGCCACTGCAACGTTCTTGGCGTCGTAGGTGAAAGTCTTGCCCTTGAGCGGAGACGTCATTGCGCGCGCGACCACGACGCAGGTCTTGCTGGAATCGAAACCACCATTGACTTCGCTGATGTAGCCGAACTTCTTGACTGGATGCAACTTTGCCGCCTTGGCAGTCAGGTTGGCATTCCAGATCGCAACAGCCGATGCGTTGTCGATCAGCGTCTCGTTGGAGCTGTTGACGATATTGAACTTGGGAGCCTTAGGAGCAGCCTTGGCGACGGAAGCGGCAACAGCAGCAACTGGTGCGGCAGCCGGTGCAGCAGCGAAGGCGCTGGCGCTGAGCAGGGACAGGAAGGCAATACTTGCGAAACGATTCATTGGTGCTCCTTTTGTTAACTGGACGGATATCAGGCCGCTCACATTGATAATGGGGGTAATTATAGGCTAGCAACATTTCCTAGGCCAATGAAATTAACAAGCCTGGCCTGCCCAACAACACCTGGATTCCCAGGAGCCTGCGCGGCAGAAGGAGTCGAGACCAAGCGGGTGGGAAAAGAACCCAATTCGTCTCCACTTTCGAGGGCTGTAGTCGTAGCTACAGCTCGAGAAATGGGGGCGAAGTGGGACTTTTCCCCACCCGTTTGGGCCGACGAGCTTCTGCCGCGCAGGCTCCTAGGCCATCGCTTTTCGGCCCAGTGCCCCGGTAATTTTGCGCAAAAGCCACTTTGGCGTGGCGCGCGAGGCCAGCGTGCCGGCCAGGTTCATCACGCCCGGCACCTTGATGACCTCCCCCTTCAGGCAGGCGGCGTAACCGTCGCGCGCCACCTGGCTGACGTCGCCGATGAAAAATCCCGGCAACCTGGTCAGCGCCGCATTGGCTTGCTGCGCCGTGGCGACCATATTGGTGGCCGTGATGCCCGGGCACAGCGCGGTGACGGTGACGCCGCTGCCTTTCAATTCCTCGGCCAGCGATTCGGTCAGCGACAGCACATAGGCCTTGGTAGCGGCATAGGTGGCCAGCGCCGGCACCGGCTGGAAGGCGGCGATCGAGGCCACATTGAGGATGCGGCCGGAACCGCGCTCGGCCATCAGGGGGGCGAAATGGGCCAGCATATCGGTCAGGCCGCCGACGTTCAGGCTGATTAACTCCTGGTGGCGCTGCGGGCTCATGTCGACGAAGGCGCCCGATTCGAGCACGCCGGCATTGTTGACGAGGATGTCGATGTCGATCTTGCGCCGCTTGACGGCCGCCAGCAGCCTGGCCGCCGCGCCCGCTTCAGACAGGTCGGCCGGCAGCACCGTGACCTTGACGTCGTGGGCGCCGGACAGCATCTCGGCCAGCGCCTTGAGCTTGTCCTTGCTGCGCGCCACCAGCACCAGGTCGTGGCCGCCCTTGGCGAAGCAGGCCGCCAGTTCCTCGCCGATGCCCGACGAGGCGCCCGTGATCAATACCGTCTGCTTTGCCATGCGAACTCCTTGGGTTGTCATATGCCAAGTATAGTCGCAGCAAAGCGGACATCCGGTCAATCAGCTGCCGTCACCGAACGAATCAACAGGGCCACCGCTTCGGCGGCGATGCCTTCTTCGCGGCCCAGATAGCCCAGTTTTTCATTGGTCTTGGCCTTGATGTTGACCTGCTGGGGCGACACGCCGACGTCTTCGGCGATGCGCGACACCATCTGGGCAATGTGCGGCGCCATCTTGGGCGCCTGCGCGATGATGGTGGCGTCGATATTGCCGATCGTGTAGCCGGTGGCGACGACGCGCTGGGCCGATTCGCGCAGCAAGGTGCGCGAGTCGGCGCCGGCGAACATCGGGTCGGTATCGGGGAAATGCTTGCCGATATCGCCCAGCCCGGCCGCGCCCAGCATCGCATCGATGATGGCGTGCAGCAGCACGTCGGCATCGGAGTGGCCGAACAGTCCCGTCTTGTGCGGGATCGCGACCCCGCCAATAATCAGTTTGCGGCCCTCGACGAGGGCGTGGCAGTCGTAGCCGGTGCCGATCCGAAACGGCGGAGTGGGATTGTAGGATGCCTGTGCCATAGGAGTCTGCCAGTTCAAGGGTTGGAGGGTGCTGCCAGGTACATCTCGGCGATCCGTATGTCCGCTGGCAAGGTCACTTTCAGGTTTCTAGGATGTCCTTCGACAAGCTTGGGAGACAAGCCCATCGCTTCGACCGCACTGGCGTCATCGGTAATGGCGCTGGCGTCGGTGGCGGCTGCCAGGGCGTTGCACAGCAGCCGGTAACGAAACATTTGTGGCGTCTGCGCCAGCCACAGGCCGTCGCGCGCGACCGTCTGCACGGTGGCACCACCGTTGCGCTTGACGGTGTCGACCACCGGCAGCGCCAACAGGCCGCCGACCGGGTCCTGCCCCACCGTCGTGATCAGTTTTTCGATCAGCGCCGCATCGAGGCCGGGGCGCGCGGCGTCATGCACCAGCACCCAGTCGTCATCGCCAAGCTCGCCGGCCAGCTGGCGCAGCGCGTTTTGCACAGAATCCATGCGGGTCGCACCGCCGCAGCGCAGCACGCTCACTTTGGACTGCGGCCGCACAAAATCGGGCAATATCTCATCGATCAGGCCGTCAACCTCGCTGACGACGACATAGGTGTGGTGCACCAGCGGGCTCGACAGGAAGGCTTCGACCGTGTGGCGCAGCATCGGCTTGCCGCCGATGGAAATGTATTGCTTGGGGCCGCCAGCCGCCATCCGCGCGCCGATGCCGGCGGCGGGAATCAAGGCAAGATAACGAGGCGAATTGGGTGTCATGGTGGTGCTATGGTCGTTGGGTTGCAGCGCGCGGTCCGATAAGTGACTGTACCTCACCTTGGCAAACTTTGCTTAGCCGGGCGTATTCGGCCGGCGAGTCGATTGCCGTCTGCAGCAACTCGACTTTTGCCATCTCCGCTTTCATGTATGGCAGCCATTGTGAATCGATTTCGTGTTCCAGCAAAGCCCTGGCCTGGCCAGCCGGCGCATACAAGGGACGTGCCTCGAAGCGCCTGGCCAGCGCGGCCCGCACCAGCCCTTCCACTTTGGGCAAATGGTTGAGGTAGACATTGAGATGGCGCATTTCGTGTGCAAGTATTTCAGTATAGGAGCAGGTCCCGGGCCGGAACTCGCGGCCGACATGGATCACGATCGGCCTGTAGTGGAGGGAAACGCTGATCTGCGGCGTGATGCATTCGTAGTTCGTCGCCTTGTCCTGCAGCATCTTGCCATCGACCGATACCGACGCCATCGACTCGGTGCGGGTCAGGCCCAGCACATAGGCATTGGCGCGCCGGGTCGGCTGCATGGCCGTCAATTCCTTATAGGACAAGGTATTGCTAATTGAATAGCCGTTCTGCCTGGCGCTTAACATCGTCACGGTCTTGCCGATCGTGTCTTCGCAGCGGGCCTGGAACGGGGTGCGGGCCGCCTGCGCCCCGGTGGCAATCAGCAACACCAGAACGGGCAGCGCGCGCTTCATGGCGTCCAGTCCCCTGACAGGATCTTTTCCAGCCAGAAGGTACCGATGACGGTCTTGACGTCGGTGATCTGGCCCGTACGGACCATCTCGAGCAACTCGGGCACGGTGGCGGTGAAGGTGTCGAGGAACTCCTCCGAATCGAGTTTGGCTTGGCCCGCCTTCAGGCCGCGGGCCAGGAACAGGTCGAGGTGCTCGTCGGAATAAGCGATCGCATTGTGGATGGTGCAGACGAACTGCCAGTCGGTGGCGGTGTAGCCCGTTTCCTCCTGCAGCTCGCGCTGGGCACAGACCAGCGACGACTCGCCCGGATCGATTTTGCCGGCGGGGAATTCGATGAAGACCTGGTGCAGCGGGTAGCGGAACTGGCGTTCGAGCAGCACGCGGCCGTCGTCGAACAGGGGGATCGCCACCACCGCACCGGGGTGGTGGATGAATTCGCGGGTGGTCAGAGCGTCATTGGGCAGCGTGACGGTATCGCGGTTGACCTTGAGAAAGTTACCTTCAAACACGCACTTGCCGTCGACGCGGGATTCCTTCAGATGTTCATCCATTCGGGCTTCCTTGTTAAGCACAAACTCCATTGTAGTCTCTCTGCAACGCCCAACCCGTTCGCCGAGTTGACGCAGCGCGCAATTTGGAGAAACTGTGTGCTCAAGGTCCTAACGCTACTTTTGCGAGTATTCCAACGATCGCTATGCCATAGCTCACGGTAATACCAATCATCCAGCGCGTCATCTTCGTCATCTCGCTCCGCAATTCGGCAAAGCCTCGGTCAGTGTGATCGCGCAGTTCCCCAATGGAATGATCAATATAGGCACGCTGTTCCGCGAAACCACGGTCAGTGTGCTCGCGCAATTTCTCAATGGAATGATCAACATAGGCACGCTGCTCCGCGAAACCACGATCTGTATATTCGCGCAATTTCTCAATAGAATGATCAATATAGGCACGCTGCTCCGCGAAACCACAGTCAGTATGCTCGCGCGATTTCTCAATGGAATGATCAATATAGGCACGCTGCTCCGCGAAACCACAGTCAGTATGCTCGCGCGATTTCTCAATGGAATGATCAATATAGGCACGCTGCTCCGCGAAACCACGATCTGTATGTTCGCGCAACTTCTCAATAGAATGATCAATATAAGATCGCTGTTCCGCGAAACCACGGACAGTGTGGTCACTCAGGTCGCGCAGGGATTGGTCAATGCGATCAAATTGTTTGCTATGGGCATCCACATAGGCCTCAACTCTGGCAATTCTCTCCCGGTCGTCCATCGGCTCCTCCATTGTCGATCCATCAACTATGGAGGCGAAACGCGGCAGCTATATTGTCATTAGACAGCAGTGGCGCAGGAAGTGCCCGCGATGTCCCAGGCTCAGCCGTGGCGTTTGCGCAGGTAGCGGAACACGAAGCCGGGGAAGCCAAGCACCAGGAACAGGCAGCCGGTGATGGCGTAGAACTCCCAGTTCTGCGCGAAGGCGGTGCCGATGCGCGATTCGAGGACATAGGCCAGGCCACCGACGACGAAGTACAGCGCCGTCATTTCGAGCAGGCGCAACCAGAACGGCTTGGCGGCCTTGAGGGGAATGAGGCCGAAGATGGCCTCATTGAGGAACGGCAGATTGGCCGCCATCAGGGCGATGGCGATCACCAACCAGCTAGCTACATTCAGGTCCATCGGCTCAGGAACCGAGCGTCTTGGTCATGGCACTGAGGCAGGCGGCCAGCATCGAACCGGGCATCATGCCCAGCAGGACGACGCCGATGCCGTTGACCGACAGGACGATCTGCATGTCCATCGGGGTCGAGATCGGCGATCCATCCTGCGCTTCGTCGAACCACATGGTCTTGACCACGCGCAGGTAGTAGAACGCGCCGATCAGCGAGAACAACACGGCCACCACCGCCAGCCAAACCTGGCCAGTCGAGATCACTGCCTGCAGCACCGACAGCTTGGCGATAAAGCCCATCATCGGAGGAATACCGGCCAGCGAGAACATCAGTGCCGTCATCACCACCGCAAACCATGGGCTGCGCTTGGCCAGGCCCTTGAAGTCGGCCAGTTCTTCCGCTTCATGGCCGGCACGCGCCAGCATCATGATCAGGCCGAAGCTGCCCAGCGTGGTCAGTACGTAGGTGATCGAGTAGAACATCGCCGAGCTGTAGGCCACGGCGGCGCCGGTCGCGCTTTCGCCGACCACGCCCGAGGCCAGGCCCAGCAGCACAAAGCCCATTTGCGCAATGGTCGAATAGGCCAGCATGCGCTTGATATTGGTTTGCGCGATCGCCGTCAGGTTACCGATGGCCAGCGACAGCACGGCGACTACGATCAGCATCAACTGCCAGTCTTTCGCCAGCTGCAGCAGGCCTTCGACCAGCAGGCGCAGGCTGATGGCGAATGCAGCGAGCTTCGGCGCGCCGCCCAGCAGCAGCGTCACCGCCGTCGGCGAGCCTTGGTAGACGTCTGGCACCCACATATGGAATGGCACGACGCCCAGTTTGAACGCGAGGCCGGCGACGACGAATACGATGCCGAACACCAGGATGGTCGGGTTGCTGGTCGGCGACACCGAGGCCTTGGCCAGTTCATTGAGGTCGAGCGTGCCGGTGGCGCCGTACAACATCGAGATCCCGTACAGCAGGAAGCCGGAAGCGAGTGCGCCGAGGATGAAGTACTTCATCGCCGCTTCGGTCGAGACCGCATGGTCGCGGCGCAGCGCGACGAGCGCATACAGCGACAGCGACATCAGCTCGAGGCCGAGGTAGATGATCAGCATATTGTTCGCCGAGATCATGATCATCTGGCCCAGCAGCGAGAACAGCGCCAGCACATAGAATTCGCCGCCCAGGTTACCGGACATCATGCCGCGTTCGCCCGCATACTGGCGCGCGTAGATCAGCGTGAAGGCCACCGCCACATAGGAGAATACCTTGAGCAGGTTCGCCATCGGATCGGACACGAACATATTCGACAGCGTGTACACGGTGGTGCCGTCGGCGTAGGCGCCATAGCTGATCAGGGCGCACACGGCCAGGGTGCCGAGCGACAGGTAGTAAGTGAGCGAACGTTTTTCGTCCTTGACGAACATATCGATCAAGAGGATCGCGCAGGAGGCGATCGTCAGGAAGATTTCAGCGTAAGCCGGGATCAGGTTCGGGGTAGTCATTGGCATCATTCTGATTATTGTGGCAGCTTAGTCATGGCGACGTGCTTGAGCAGGTCGGCCACCGACACTTGCATCGTGTCAGTGAAAGGCGCCGGATACAGGCCCATCGCGATCACGGCGATGCCCAGCATGGCGAACATGAAGAACTCGCGCTTGTTCAAGTCAAGCAGTTCGTCCACATGCTTGTTGGCGACGGCGCCGAACACCACGCGCTTGACCATCCACAGCGAGTACGCTGCGCCGAAAATCAGGGCGGTGGCGGCGAGCATGCCGATCCAGAAGTTGAACTTGACTGCGCCCAGGATGACCATGAACTCGCCGACGAAGCCGGAAGTGGCAGGCAGGCCGCAGTTAGCCATCGAGAACAGCACGAAGAAGGCCGCAAACTTCGGCATACGGTTGATCACCCCTCCGTAGTCGGCGATCTGGCGCGAGTGCATGCGGTCGTACAGCACGCCGATGCACAGGAACATTGCGCCGGAGATGAAGCCGTGCGAGATCATCTGGACGATACCGCCCTGCACTGCCATGTCGTTGAAGATGAAGAAGCCGAGCGTGACGAAGCCCATGTGGGCGATCGACGAGTAGGCGACCAGCTTTTTCATGTCCTTCTGGACCAGCGCGACCAGGCCGATGTAAATCACGGCGATCAGCGACAAGGTGATGATGAAGCCGGCCAGGTAGTGCGAAGCGTCAGGCGTGATCGGCAGCGAGAACCGCAGGAAGCCGTAAGCACCGAGTTTGAGCATGATCGCGGCCAGCACGACCGAGCCGCCGGTCGGCGCTTCGACGTGGGCGTCCGGCAGCCAGGTGTGGACTGGCCACATCGGCACCTTGACCGCAAATGCCATCAGGAAGGCCAGGAAGATCAGCACCTGCTCGTTCATCGCCAGCGGCAGCATGTGCCAGGTAAGGATGTCGAAGCTGCCGCCGGCCTTGTTGTACAGGTAGATGATGGCGATCAGCGTCAGCAGCGAGCCGAACAGGGTGTAGAGGAAGAACTTGAACGAAGCGTAGACGCGGTTGGCGCCACCGAACACGCCGATGATGATGAACATCGGGATCAGGGTCGCTTCGAAGAAGAAGTAGAACAGCAGGCCGTCGAGCGCGCAGAATACGCCGATCATCAGGCCCGACAGGATCAGGAAGGAACCCATGTACTGCGCCACGCGCTCTTCGATCACTTCCCACGCCGAGATGACGACGATGATGGTGATGAAGGCGGTCAGCGGCACGAACCACAGCGACAGGCCGTCGATGCCGAGCGAGTACATGATATTGAAGCGTTCGATCCACGGCGACTTCTCGACGAACTGCATGCCGTGGGCGGCATTGTCGAAGTGTTTAATCAGCGGCAGCGTGACGATGAAGCTGACGATGCTTGAGACCAGCGAAGCGATGCGCACCATGCGCGCGTTGCCGTCGCGGCCGAAGGCCAGCACCAGGACGCCGAACAGGATCGGAACCCAGATCGCCAGGCTTAGAAACGGAGGGAAACTTGTAATAGTGGACTGCATTATGTTGTCTCGTCTGTTAAGCGTGCCAGAATGGGAAGAAGTACACCAGCGCGCCGAGCACGCCAATGATCATCACGAATGCGTAGTCGTAAATCAGACCGGTCTGGAATCTACGAACCAGGCCTGAGAACCAGCCGACCAGGCGGGCAGCGCCATTGACGATCATGCCGTCGATCAGGCCCCTGTCGCCCACATTCCACAAGCCATTGCCCAGCAGGCGTGCACCGCCGGAGAACACGGTGTCGTTGAACTTGTCCATGTAGTACTTGTTGTCCAACAGCGTATGCAGGGCCTTGAACTTCTGGTAGAACCACGCCGGCACTTTTGGATTGACCATATAGCAGTAGTAGGCGGCAGCCACACCCGAAGCAGCCAGGAGGAACGGCAGCGTGGTGAAGGCGTGCATGGCCATTGCCATCGCACCGTGGAATTCGTTTTTCAGTTCGTGCATGGCGTGGTGGTTGTCGCCAACCGCGATGACGCCATTGAAGAAGTCGCCGAACAGCATCGGGCCAACCGTCATGTAACCGATGATGACCGAAGGGATGGCCAGCGCGGCCAGCGGGAACCAGACCACGAATGGCGATTCATGCGGCTTCTGGCCCGGGGCCAGGCCGTGGTGATGGTGGTCGTCATGGTCTTCGTCGTGGGCGTCGCTGTCATGGCCATGGCTATGTTCATTCGTGCTCGCCTTGCCGAAGCGCTCTTCGCCGTGGAACACCAGGAAGTACATGCGGAACGAGTAGAAGGCTGTCACGAATACGCCGGCAACGACGGCGAAGTAAGCGATGCCTGAACCGGCGATATGGCTGTTCTTGACCGCTTCGATGATCAGGTCTTTCGAGTAGAAGCCCGAGAAGAACGGCGTACCGATCAGCGCCAGGGAGCCGAGCAAGGACGTGATCCAGGTGATCGGCATGTACTTGCGCAGGCCGCCCATATTGCGGATATCCTGGTCGTGGTGCATGCCGATGATGACCGAGCCGGCGCCGAGGAACAGCAGCGCCTTGAAGAAGGCGTGGGTCATCAGGTGGAACACGGCCACCGAGTAAGCCGATGCGCCCAGTGCGACCGTCATGTAGCCAAGCTGCGACAGCGTCGAGTATGCGACGACGCGCTTGATGTCGTTCTGGATGATGCCCAGGAAACCCATGAACAGAGCGGTAATCGAGCCGATCACCAGCACGAAGGACAAGGCGGCGTCGGACAGTTCGAACAGCGGCGACATGCGCGCCACCATGAAGATACCGGCGGTGACCATGGTCGCCGCGTGGATCAGTGCGGAGATCGGGGTCGGGCCTTCCATTGAGTCAGGCAGCCACACGTGCAGCGGGAACTGGGCCGATTTGCCCATCGCGCCGATGAACAGGCAGATGCAGGCGACCGACAGCAGCATCCAGCCGGTACCAGGCAGCATCAAAGTCGCCAGCATCTCCTTCTTGGCGAATACTTCCTGGTAGTTCATCGAGCCGGCGTAAGCCATCAACAGGCCGATGCCGAGGATGAAGCCGAAGTCGCCGACGCGGTTGACCAGGAAGGCCTTCATATTGGCGAAGATCGCGGTCGGGCGGGTGTACCAGAAGCCGATCAGGAGGTAGGACACCAGGCCCACCGCTTCCCAGCCGAAGAACAACTGCAGGAAGTTGTTCGCCATGACCAGCATCAGCATCGAGAACGTGAACAGCGAGATGTAGGCGAAGAAGCGGTTGTAGCCTTCGTCTTCTGCCATGTAGCCGATGGTGTAGATGTGGACCATCAGGGACACGAAGGTCACCACGCACATCATCATCGCCGACAACGCATCGATCTGGAAGCCGACCTCGAGCTTCATGCCCGCCACCGTCATCCAGTTATAGATGGTGCCGTTGAAGGAGGCGCCATCGAGCACCGCCAGCAGCGTCTGGATCGAGATGACCATGGCGACGAATACGCCGAGGATGGTCGCCGCGGTCGAGACCTTGCGGCCGACCATATTGCCCAGGAACTTGGTACCAAACAGACCTGCCACCATGGCGCCGGCCAGCGGCGCGAGGGGTACGGCAAGTAGGAGGTTAGGGTTGAGAATTTGCCCCGCCATGTTGAACCTTAATCGTTATTATGCGTTTGAATTTGTTAAAACCGCTTAGCCCTTGAGGCTGTCGAGGTCTTCCACATTGATCGTGTCCAGGTTGCGGAACAGGACCACCAGGATCGCGAGGCCGATTGCCGATTCGGCGGCAGCCACGGTCAGGATGAAGAAGACGAAGATCTGCCCTGCCGAGTCGCCCAGGTAGTGCGAGAACGCGACGAAATTCAGGTTCACGGCCAGCAGCATCAGTTCGATAGCCATCAGCAGGATGATGATGTTCTTCCGGTTCAGGAAAATCCCGACGACCGAAATCGCAAACAGGATGGCGCCAAGCACCAGGTAGTGAGCCAGCGATAAAGTCATGGGGTCTCCTTGCTTGCGCCGCCAGCGGCACGGTCTGAGACCGCAGCCATCTTGACGATACGCAGACGGTCGTTACGCTTGACGCGGACGGCTTCGCCCAGGTCAACAGTCTTGGTGTCCTTGCGCTTGCGCAGGGTCAGGGCCACGGCGGCGATGATCGCCACCAGCAGGATGGTGCCGGCGATCTCGAACGCGTAGATGTACTTGGTGTAGATCTGCAGGCCCAGCTCCTTGGTGCCGCCGATATTGGCCGCGGTGCCGGTCGGCTGCGCCTCGTACGACAGGAAGGAGCGCCACAGCACGGCAGCCATTTCCAGCACAATCAGCACGCCGATCGCGGTGGCCAGCGGCAGGTAGCCCCAGAAGCCTTCGCGCAGCTTGTCGATATTGATGTCCAACATCATGACGACGAACAGGAACAGCACCATGACGGCGCCGACGTAGACCAGTACCAGCACGATGGCGAGGAACTCGGCCTTGAGCAGCATCCAGATGCCGGCCGCATTGAAGAAGGCCAGCACCAGGAACAGCGCTGCATGCACCGGGTTCCTGGCGGTGATGACGCGGGTCGCGGCCAGGATCATGATGGCCGAGAACGCGTAGAACAAAGCAGTTTTAAAGTCCATATCCGTTCCAGTGATTAACGGTAAGCCGCATCGGCTTCGCGGGCGGCAGCGATCTCGCCTTCGTAGCGGTCGCCCACTGCCAGCAGCATTTCTTTGGTGTAGTACAAGTCGCCGCGCTTCTCGCCGTGGTATTCGAGCACGTGGGTTTCCACGATCGAATCGACCGGGCAGGACTCTTCGCAGAAACCGCAGAAGATGCACTTGGTCAGGTCGATGTCGTAGCGCGTGGTGCGGCGCGAGCCGTCGTCACGCTGTTCGGACTCGATCGTGATCGCCATCGCCGGGCACACCGCTTCGCACAGTTTGCAGGCGATGCAGCGCTCTTCACCGTTCGGGTAGCGGCGCAGCGCGTGCAGGCCGCGGAAGCGTGGCGACAGCGGCGTCTTCTCTTCCGGGAATTGCACCGTGATCTTGCGCGAGAACATGTACTTGCCCGTTAGCGCCAAGCCTTTGATCAGTTCACGCAGCATCAAGCTGGTGAAGAAGTCCCTAATTTTGTCCATGCTCTCTTACTTCCAAATATTCAAGGGCGTCTGCATCCAGGTCGCGACGAAAACCAGGTACACCAGGGTCAGCGGGATGAACACTTTCCAGCCCAATCGCATGATCTGGTCATAGCGGTAGCGCGGGAAGGTGCCACGGGTCCAGATGAACAGCGAAACGATGAAGAAGGTCTTGATGCCCAGCCAGATCCAGCCCGGAATAAAGTCCAGCACTGCCATCGGAGCCGACCAGCCGCCCAGGAACATCAGCGTCGCCAGCAAGGCGATCAGGATCATATTGGCGTATTCGGCCAGGTAGAACATCGCGTAAGACATGCCCGAATATTCGACCATGTGGCCGCCGACGATCTCGGACTCGCCCTCCACCACGTCGAACGGGTGGCGGTTGCACTCGGCCAGGCCGGACACCAGGTAGATCACGAACATCGGCAGCAGCGGCAGCCAGTTCCACGACAGGAAGTTGATGCCGCTCTCCGCGAACATGCCCTTGCCCTGTGCATTGACGATTTCGGTCAGGTTCAGCGAACCGGACACCATCAGCACGATCACCAGCACGAAGCCCATCGCGATTTCGTAGGACACCATCTGGGCCGAGGCACGCATCGCACCCATGAAGGAGTACTTCGAGTTCGACGACCAGCCGGCGATGATGATGCCGTACACTTCCATCGAGGTGATCGCCATCAGCAGCAACAGGCCGGCGTTGACGTTGGCCAGCACCACGTCCGGGCCGAACGGCACCACGGCCCATGCGGCCAGCGCGGGAGCGATCGTCATGATCGGGCCGATGACGAACAGTGCCTTGTTCGAACGTGCCGGGACGATGATCTCTTTGAACAGCAGCTTGAGCGCATCGGCGATCGGCTGCAGGAAGCCGCCGGGACCGACGCGGTTCGGGCCCACGCGGATCTGGATCCAGCCCAGCAGGCGGCGCTCCCACAGCGTCAGGTAGGCGACGACACCCATCAACGGCAGCACCAGGCACAGGATCTTGGCCAGGGTCCAGAAGAACGGCCAGGTCCAGCCGAAGATGCCGGCCCCGGTCGTGTTGATGGTGGTGATGATTTCAGGCAGAGCCATTAGATCCCCTCTCCTGCTTTTTCAACTTTGATCGGACCGAACATCGCGCCCAGCGTGGCCGTCGCTGCGTGGGCAGCGGCGACGCGCACGGCGTTGGCCGGCAGGCCCGCGTCAATGGCGGCGACCAGGATCGCCGAGCCGGCGCCTTGCGTTACCTTGACTATGTCGCCGGCCTTGATGCCGAGCGATGCAGCCAGTGCGGTCGGCAGGTGCGCACTTGGCACGGCTGCGTCGGCAGTGCGCTGCAGCGGCTCCGAACGGCGCACCAGCGCGTCGGCGAAGTAGATCGGCACGTCGGTCACGCGCTCCAGCGCGCCGGCGGTACCAAACGATGCGGCGGTCGGCACGGCTGCCAGCTTGTTATTGAGTTTGTCCGACAGGTCGGTCACGCCCTTGCCCAGCACTTCGTCGCGAATCTGCTCGGACGTTTCGTAGGCAAAGCCTGGCACGTCGAGCAGGTTGCCCAGTACGCGCAGCACTTTCCATGCAGGACGAGTCTCGGCCAGCGGTTTGACGGTGCCGTTGAAGCTTTGCGCGCGGCCTTCGCAATTGACGAAGGTGCCCGAGGTTTCGCTGAACGGCGACACCGGCAGCAGCACGTCGGCATAGTCCATGCCGTGCTTGAAGGCGGACATGGCGACGACCATCTCGGCACTGTCCAGGGCAGCGCGGGCTGCCTGCGGGTTGGCGGCATCGAGTTCCGGCTCGGCGTGCAGCAGCAGGTAGGCTTTTTTCTGCACCGAGAAAGCTGGCATTGCATTCTTTGGCGTGGCGCCGGCGATATAACCGCCGACGGTGTTGGCCGCCTCGGTCAGGTAGCCGAACCTGGCGCCGGTGTGGGTGGCGATCCATTGCGCGGCGGCGTGCAGCTTGGATGCGTCCGGATGCTGGGCAGCGGTGTTGCCGAGCATGACGGCAGCCGGCAGTTCGTCCGAACCCGAGCACAGGCTGGCGGCGACGGCGGTGGCCACTTCCGACGCCTTGATGCCTTCGAAGCCGACTGGCAGAGCCACGCCTTTGGCGGCAGCAACAGCAACCACCACTTCCGACAGGGCGGCCAGCCAGTCGCTTGGCGCGGCGATCATCTTGTTGGCGACGGCCATCAGCTGGTCGTCGTCGGTCGCGTTCAGCATCGACAGCTTGGCGCCGTGCTTGATGCGCGCGCGCAGGCGGGTTGCCAGCAGCGGATGGTCCTTGCGCAGGAAGGAGCCGATGATGAACACGCGCGACAGCTTGGCGAACTCGCTGATCGACATGCCCAGCCATGGGGTCATGCGGCCGTCCATCGCAAAGTCGGTCTGGCGCAGGCGGAAGTCGACATTGTCGGAACCGATACCGCGCATCATTTTTTGCAGCAGGTGCAGTTCTTCCAGCGTCGAGTGGCCGGTGCCGAGCGCGGCAATCGCGTCGGCGCCATGCTCGTGGCGGATATTGCGCAGGCCGTGAGCGACGTATTCCAGCGCGCTCTGCCAGTCGGTTTCCATCCACTGGCCACCCTGCTTGATCATCGGCGTGGTCAGGCGTTCGGCGCTGTCCAGCGCTTCATACGAGAAGCGGTCCTTGTCCGAGATCCAGCATTCGTTGATGTCTTCGTTCTCCAGCGGCAGTACGCGCTTGACCTTGCCGTTCTTGACCTGGACGATCAGGTTCGAACCGTGGCCGTCATGCGGGCTGACCGACTTGCGGCGCGACAGTTCCCACGAACGGGCGCTGTAGCGGAAAGGCTTCGACGTCAGCGCGCCGACCGGGCACAGGTCGATCATATTGCCCGACAGTTCGGAATCGACCGACTTGCCGACAAACGCAGTGATTTCGGAATGCTCGCCGCGGCCAACCATGCCCAGCTCCATCACGCCGGCCACTTCCTGGCCAAAGCGCACGCAACGGGTGCACTGGATGCAGCGCGACATTTCCTGCATCGACACCAGAGGACCAGCCTCTTTCGGCGCGACCACGCGTTTTTCTTCCGCGTAGCGCGACTCGCCCTTGCCGTAGCCGACAGCCAGGTCTTGCAGCTGGCATTCGCCGCCCTGGTCGCAGATCGGGCAGTCGAGCGGGTGGTTAATCAGGAGGAATTCCATCACCGACTTCTGCGCCTGCACCGCCTTGTCGCTGTTGGAGCGCACGATCATGCCTGCCGATACCGGCGTCGCGCATGCTGGCAAAGGCTTCGGCGCCTTTTCCACTTCCACCAGGCACATGCGGCAGTTGGCCGCGATCGACAACTTCTTGTGGTAACAGAAGTGCGGAATATACGTTCCCAGTTTGTTGGCAGCGTCCATCACCATACTGCCTGGTGGGACTTCTACCTTCTTACCGTCAATTTCGATTTCAACCATGAGAGTTCTCTGGCCTTAGATGTAAGCGGGCACCAAGCAGTGCTTGTGCTCAATGTGATATTCAAATTCTTCGCGATAGTGCTTGATGAAGGCGCGAACCGGCATCGCCGCCGCATCGCCCAGCGCGCAAATGGTGCGGCCCTGGATGTTGTCGGCGATCGAGTTGAGCATGTCGAGGTCGTCGACGCGGCCCTGGCCGTGCTCGATGCGGTGGATCATGCGGTACAGCCAGCCGGTGCCTTCGCGGCAAGGCGTGCACTGGCCGCACGACTCTTCATAATAGAAGTAGGACAGGCGCAGCAGCGACTTGACCATGCAGCGGGTGTCGTCCATGACGATGACGGCGCCCGAGCCGAGCATCGAGCCGGCCTTGGCGATCGAGTCGTAGTCCATGTCGGTCTGCATCATCTGCGCGCCGGGAATGACCGGCATCGACGAGCCGCCAGGAATGACGGCCTTGATCTTGCCGCCGTTCTTCATGCCGCCTGCCAGTTCCAGCAGGGTCGCGAACGGGGTGCCGAGCGGTACTTCGTAGTTGCCTGGCTTGGCAACGTCGCCCGACATCGAGAAGATCTTGGTGCCGCCGTTGTTCGGCTTGCCCAGCGCCGCGTAGTTCTCGCCGCCCATCGCGAAGATGAACGGAACGGCAGCGAAGGTCTCGGTGTTGTTGATCGTGGTCGGTTTGCCGTACAGGCCGAACGAGGCCGGGAAAGGCGGCTTGAAGCGTGGCTGGCCCTTCTTGCCTTCGAGCGATTCGAGCAGCGCGGTTTCTTCGCCGCAGATATAGGCGCCATAGCCGTGGAAGGCATGCAGCTGGAAGTTGAAGCCCTTGCCGCAGATATTGTCGCCCAACATGCCGGCCGCGCGGGCTTCGTCGAGCGCTGCCTCGAAACGCTCGTAGTCGGCCCAGATTTCGCCGTGGATGTAGTTGTAGCCAACCGTGATGCCCATCGCATAGGCGCCGATGGCCATGCCTTCGATCAGCGCATGCGGGTTGTAGCGGATAATGTCGCGGTCCTTGAAGGTGCCCGGCTCGCCTTCGTCGGTATTGCAGACGAGGTATTTCTGGCCCGGGAACTGGCGCGGCATGAAGCTCCACTTCAGGCCGGTCGGGAAACCGGTGCCGCCGCGGCCGCGCAGCGACGACGCTTTCAGTTCGGCAATGACTTGTTCAGGCGTGATGCCTTCTTCGAGGATACGGCGCAGCTGGGCGTAACCGCCGCGCGCAACGTAATCCTGCAAATGCCAATTCTTGCCGTCGAGACCAGCAAGAATCAGGGGTTTGATGTGGCGGGTGTGGAGCGAAGTCATTTCTTGAGGTCCTCGATCAGCGCGTCGATCTTCTCATTCGACATGAAGCTGCACATATGCGTGTTATTGACCAGCATGACGGGTGAATCGCCGCAAGCGCCCATGCACTCGCCTTCGACCAGCGTGAACAAGCCATCCGGCGTCGTTTCGCGGAAATCGATACCGAGCTTTTGCTTGATGTAATTGGCAGCGGCCACGCCATTGGTCAGCGCGCAAGGCAGGTTGGTGCACACCGAAATCTTGTGCTTGCCGACCGGCTTGGTGTTGTACATATTGTAGAAAGTGGCGACCTCTTGCACCGCGATCGCAGGCATGCCGATATAGTCGGCAACGTCCTGCATCACTTCCGGCGGGAGCCAGCCCTTTTCCAGTTGTGCAATGTGAAGTGCTGCCATGACCGCTGACTGACGCTGGTCTGCAGGGAACTTAGCCAGTTCACGGTCGATTTTTTTGTATGACTGCTCGGATAACAACATGTTTTTGCCTCAGTAAAGCCCGCTCGCGCTAGGCTACTTATCTGTCAATCTCACCAAATACGATATCTTGCGTGCCGATGATGGTGACCGCGTCAGCGATCATGTGGCCGCGGCACATTTCGTCCAGACCCTGCAGGTGGGCATAGCCCGGTGCGCGGATCTTCATGCGGTATGGCTTGTTGGCGCCATCGGACAACAGGTAAATGCCGAACTCGCCCTTCGGATGCTCGACCGCGCTGTACGCCTCGCCCGGCGGCACGTGGAAGCCTTCGGTGAACAGCTTGAAGTGGTGGATCAGCGATTCCATATTGCTCTTCATGTCCACGCGGTTTGGCGGCGCCACTTTGCGGTTGGTGGTCATGACGGGACCTGGATTTGCCTTCAGCCAGGAAACGCACTGCGCAATGATGCGGTTCGACTGGCGCATTTCTTCGATGCGGACCAGGTAGCGGTCATAGCTGTCGCCATTGGTGCCGACCGGAATATCGAAGTCCATCAGGTCGTACACTTCATACGGCTGCTTCTTGCGCACGTCCCACTCGACGCCCGAGCCGCGCAGCATCGGGCCGGTAAAGCCCATCGCCAGCGCCGCTTCCGGCGACACCACGCCGATGCCGACGGTACGCTGTTTCCAGATGCGGTTGTCGGTCAGCAGGGTTTCGTATTCATCGACATAGGTCGGGAAACGCTTGGTGAAGTCTTCCAGGAAATCCAGCAGCGAACCCTGGCGGTTGGCATTCAGTTCTTCGATCGCCTTGGCGTTGCGGATGATCGAGGCCTTGTGCTGCGGCATCGAATCCGGCAGGTCGCGGTAGACGCCGCCCGGGCGGTAGTAAGCGGCGTGCATGCGTGCGCCCGACACCGCTTCGTAGCAGTCCATCAAGTCTTCGCGGTCGCGGAAGCAATACAGGAACGGGCCCATCGCACCGACGTCAAGCGCGTGCGCGCCCAGCCACAGGCAGTGGTTCAGGATGCGGGTGATTTCGTCGAACATCACGCGGATGTACTGGGCGCGCACCGGCACTTCGATCTGCAGCAGCTTTTCGATCGCCATCACATAGGCGTGCTCGTTGCTCATCATCGACACGTAGTCGAGACGGTCCATGTAAGGCACCGATTGCAGATAGGTCTTTTGCTCGGCCAGCTTTTCGGTCGCGCGGTGCAGCAGGCCGATATGTGGATCGGCGCGCTGGATCACTTCGCCGTCGAGCTCGAGCACCAGGCGCAGCACGCCGTGTGCCGCAGGATGCTGCGGGCCAAAGTTGAGGGTGTAATTCTTAATCTCAGCCATTATTTACTTCCCGTAGTTTTCTTCGCGGATCACGCGCGGCACGTTTTCACGTGGGTCGATCGTCACCGGCTGGTAGATCACGCGCAGCTGCTCGGGGTCGTAGCGCATCTCGACATAGCCCGACACCGGGAAGTCTTTGCGGAACGGATGGCCGATGAAGCCATAGTCGGTCAGGATGCGGCGCAGGTCGGCGTGGCCGTCGAACAGGATGCCGAACAGGTCGAACGCTTCGCGCTCGTACCAGCCGGCCGAACGCCAGATGTCATTAACGGACGCCACCAGCGGCATGTCGTCACTTGGCGCGAACACGCGCACGCGCAACCGCCAGTTGTGCTTGACTGACATCAGGTGCGACACGGCGGCAAAACGCAGGCCGTCCCACGTGCCTTCGCCGTAGGTTTGGTAGTCGACGCCGCACAGGTCGATCAGTTGTTCGAAATGCAGGCTGGCGTCGTCGCGCAGCGCCAGCATCACAGCGTGGTAGTCGGCAGCCTTGACGGTGATGGTCACTTCGCCGAGGGCGGTCACAATGCTGGCACGTTCGCCAACGGCGGTGCCGAGCGCTTGAACCAGGGTTTCCAGTTGAGTCGTCATAGTCTTAGCGCGCGATCGTATTGGTGCGTTTGATCTTGTTGTGCAGCTGCAAGATGCCGTACAGCAGGGCTTCCGCGGTCGGCGGGCAGCCCGGCACATAGACGTCGACCGGCACGATGCGGTCGCAGCCGCGCACCACCGAATACGAATAGTGGTAGTAGCCGCCGCCGTTGGCGCAGGAACCCATCGAGATCACCCAGCGCGGCTCCGGCATCTGGTCGTAGACCTTGCGCAGCGCGGGAGCCATCTTGTTGCACAGCGTGCCGGCCACGATCATCACGTCGGACTGACGCGGCGACGGGCGGAACGTGATGCCAAAACGGTCGAGGTCGTAACGGGCCGCACCGGCGTGCATCATTTCCACTGCACAGCAAGCCAGGCCGAACGACATAGGCCACATCGAGCCGGTACGCGCCCAATTGATGAGCTTGTCGGTGGATGTGGTGATGAAACCTTCGTTTAAGATACCTTCAATTGACATGGCTTATTCCCAATCAAGGGCACCTTTCTTCCAGATATACCAAAACCCGACCACGAATTCGGCGATGAAGATCATCATCGTCACGTAGCCAGCCCAGCCCAACTCGCGCATGGAGACGCCCCATGGGAAGAAGAATGCCGTTTCCAGGTCGAACAAAATAAACAGGATTGCGATCAGGTAGTAGCGCACATCGAACTTCATGCGCGCATCTTCGAACGCTTCGAAGCCGCACTCGTACGGCGACAGCTTGGCCGTATCGGGCTTGTTCGGGGACAGGAGGTAGCCTAGCAACTGCGGCACGACGCCGACACCGAGGCCGACGAGAATGAACAACAGGACGGGGAAATAATTTTCGAGGTTCACGGTGGATTTCTAGGTTGAACGATCGGTTTAAATGAGCGCGATCCTGGCTTGACACCTACCACCAGGACCGACGATTGATCCTCGTAAAAAAGCCAGCACTATCATGAATTTAAGCTCATGCATCCTGCTGGCCTTTAAGAATTTCTTGGTGCCGACGGCGAGACTCGAACTCGCACAGCTTGCGCCACTACCCCCTCAAGATAGCGTGTCTACCAATTTCACCACGTCGGCATTGAGACCGCTATTCTAACCTGTCTTAGCACTTTCTATCAATGCAAAATTGCGCTAAAACAAGTGAAAAACGATAAATCTCACCTGCTTTTTGCGGGCGGGCAAACAAATGCGCCGCGCCGCGAGGATGGTGGGCCCGGAGAGCCCACCCTACCACTACCGTGGACACGCAGTGTCCACCCTACCACCACCGTGGACACGCAGTGTCCACCCTACGAATTACTTATTTTGGGATCTGGCCGGCCGGGGTTTTTTCGGCCGGGGCCGATGGCGCTGGCGCGGCAGCAGCCGGTGCCGACGCTGCCGGTGCCGCAGGCGCCGTTGCCGGCACCGTTGCAGGAATCACTGAAGTCTTGGCTGCTTTTTCCATCACGCCACCGTCGACCGCGTTGACGCGGTGCGAACCGATATAGGCCAGGCCCAGCGTCGCCAGGAAGAAGATCGTTGCCGCACCGCCCGTTGCCTTCGACATGAAGTTGGACGAACCGGTTGCACCGAACAGGCTGCCCGAGGCGCCCGAACCGAAGGCTGCGCCCATATCGGCACCCTTGCCGTGCTGCAACAGCACGAGACCGATGATGGCCAGGGCGGACAGGACTTGCACTACGACGATCAGGTTGTAAAACGTGCTCATTTCTTATTCCATTCCAAATTAAACGATGTGATTACTGCTTGCTACGCCGCGCATTACGCCGCGTGGATAATGGCCAGGAAATCGGCCGCTTTCAGTGCCGCGCCGCCAATCAGGCCGCCGTCGATGTCCGGCTGGGCCATCAACTGCCCGGCGTTGTCCGGCTTCATGCTGCCGCCGTACAGGATCTGCACTGCGGCGCCTGCTACTGCATTCATTGCTACCAGTTGCGCGCGCAAAGCGCCATGTACTTGCTGCGCCATCTCGGGCGTCGCCGTCTTGCCCGTGCCGATAGCCCATACGGGCTCATAGGCAACGACAATCTTCGCCAGCGCGTCGACCCCCAACAGGTCGAGCACCGCCTTCAGCTGGGCCGCGACAACCAGGTCGGTCTGCCCTGCCTCGCGCTGCTCGAGCGTTTCGCCGACGCAGACGATCGGGGTGATGCCGGCATTGATAGCGATGACCGCTTTTTGCGCGACCAGTTCATTCGATTCCGAATGGTAGGCGCGACGTTCCGAATGACCAACGATCACATAGCGGCAGGAAAAATCGGCCAGCATCGAGGCGGCCACTTCGCCCGTATAGGCGCCGCTGGCGTGGCTCGACACGTCTTGCGCGCCCCAGGCCACGCCGCTGCCCTTGAGTTCGGCTTCGCACTGGGCCAGGTAAGGGCTGGGCGCACACACGGCGCAATCGGCCCCCGAACCGGAGAGGCCCGCGACAATGCCCGACAACAGGGTCGAGTTGCCGGCACGGCTGCCGTTCATTTTCCAATTACCAACGACGAGTTTGCGACGCATAGTAGCCCAGATTCAAATAACCCGCCATTTTACCTCTGGCACCCGGTATGGTCAATTGAAGGTCTATATCAAACATGCAACATGATCTTGCCGACGTGCTTGCCCGCCTCCAGCATGGCGTGCGCCTCGGCCGCCTGCTCAAGTGGAAAGATCTCATATATGACAGGCTTGATCTTTCCGGTCTCCAACAAGGGCCAGACCCGCTCGACCAGGCTGGCGGCGATGGCGGCCTTGAAGGCGACCGGTCGCGGGCGCAGCGTCGAGCCGGTGACGGTCAGGCGGCGGCGCAGAACCTGGCCCAGGTCGAGCTCAGCCTTGGCGCCGCCTTGTATTGCAATTAGAACAATACGGCCATCGTCTGCAAGGCAATTGATCTCGCGACCGATATAATCGCCGCCGACCATATCGAGCACGACGTCGACACCGCGGCCGTCGGTCAAAGTAAGGATCGTGTCCTTGAAATCGACGACGCGGTAGTTGATCGCCTTCTCTGCCCCCAGATCTTCGCAGGCGCGGCATTTGGCGTCATTGCCGGCGGTGGTGAACACGCGGTGGCCCAGCGCCGAGGCGATCTGGATCGCCGCCACGCCGATGCCGGACGCCCCGCCCTGCACCAGCAGCGATTCGCCCGGTCCGAGGCGGCCGCGGTCGAATACATTGCTCCACACCGTAAAGTAGGTTTCCGGCAGCGAGGCCGCCTCGATCGGGCTCAGCCCGGCAGGCACCGGCAGGCATTGCTCGATCGGCACCGTGCAGTACTCGGCATAGCCGCCACCCTGCACCAGCGCGCAGACCAGGTCGCCTCGTTTGAAGCGGCTGTCGCGCAGGTCGCCATCGACGATTTCGCCCGCCACTTCGAGGCCGGGAATATCGGACGCGCCGGGTGGCACCGGATACAGCCCCTTGCGCTGCAGGATGTCTGGCCGGTTGACGCCGGCCGCCTGTACCTTGATCAGGACTTCGCCGGGTCCGGGTGCCGGCATCGGCCGCTCGCACAACTGCAACATGCTCGGCGGCCCTGGCTGGAGGATTTCAATTGCACGCATCGCGGTTCGCCTATCGGGAAAGAAAGGCCGATTGTACGACAGGACACGGCAACAGGAGCGCCCTGCTACCTGCCTGCGATGTTGACGTCAGCAAGCAGGCCTGCCGCAGCTGGTCCGGCGTCTATTTTTTGGTGCAGGCGCGAGCCGAGGCCGCCCTCGTCGCGCGCAGCTAGGCGCCGCCGGTCTTGGACTGGTTCGGCAAGGGCGTGCCTGGCTTCCAGCGCGACGACATCGCCTGCGCCTCGTCGATCTGCGCCTGCGTCATCCGCTTGGAAATGGCGGCGCGCTGTTCCGCCGCGTTCATATTGCCGCTCGCCGCTGCCAGGTTCCACAGCATATAGGCGATGACTTTGTCCTGCGGCACGCCGGCGTGGTAACGGTACATCAGGCCCATCGCCAGCTGTGCCTCGGCATGGCCCTGCTCGGCCGCCTTGCGGAACCAGCTGATCGCCTGCTTCTGGTCCTGCGGCACGGCATTGCCGGTGTAGTACATGGCGCCCACCACATACTGCGCGTCGGCCTTGCCCTGCAGCGCCGCCTTGCGGTGCCACGTCATGGCCTGGGTGTAGTCGCGCACCACGCCGCGGCCCATGTAATACATCAAGCCCAGCAAGTGCTGGGCATCGGCCTGGCCAGCCTTGGCCAGTGGCGTCACTTCCTTCAGGGCCAGCGCGTAATTCTTGGCGTTGTATGCATTGGCGCCCTCAATGAAACCGGCCTGCGCGCTCAGCGGCAGGCCCAGTGCGAACAGGATCGCAACAAAGTGTATTTTCATGTCCAGTTTTAACTGAGATCGACGAATGATGTTTACTTCCAACTTACTTTGCCCAATCCATCAACGGTCACATTGCGATTCTGCGGCTTGCCATAGACGGTCACCGAGCCCATGCCGGACAGGTTCAGCGTCGCACTCTGGCTGGCCGACACGGTGGCGTTGCCCAGGCCGCTCAATTCCAGATTGACCGAGTCGACCAGGAACTGCTTGGCGTCCAGCCCGCCCAAGCCGCCCAGCGACGCCTTGAGCCATTTGCTGTTGCCGTGCAGCGTCACGTAGCCTGCGCCGCGCAGGTTCAGATCAATGCCGTCGGTATTGGCGCCCTGGATATGCATGCTGCCGACTCCGCCCAGGGTTGCCGTCACGGTCTTGTAATTGCAGTTGACCTTCATTGACCCTGCGCCATCGAGCAACAGCTCGAGCTGGTCGCCATTGAAGCCGCTGACGTAGGAAGTGCCGACGCCTTCGGAACTGAGCTCGCGCAGATTGGGCAGCGTCAGTTCCGCCTTCAGGCCGTTTTTGTGCAGCTTGAACCCGCGCGTTTCCGTATCGATGTGCAAGGTGTCGCCTGACTGGACGGTGCTGGTTTTTTCGACCCATTTCCTGTCGCCGCTGATCACCAGTGCAGCGGTGGCGCCCCAGCGCAGCTTGAGGTCGATCACGCCGTCGAGCCTGACGCGGGTGACGCGGGCGTCGACGGCGCGCGTCTCCGACACCGTCTCTTCAGCCGCTGCCGCCGTTCCCAGCATCGCCCACAGGGCCATCGCCAGTCCGAATTTGAAGCACTTGTTCATCCCGCTCTCCACCTGTTCAATGTCAACCATTCGCCGCAGATCTTACCACTGTGCTTACTGTAGCGCCCGCCCCTTTTCGAGGCGAGCCGATTGCGATGAACTGCACTTTTGGCGGGCTGGCCTGCCGATAGGACCGACTGGCGCTCAGGCCAGCAGGCGGCTGGCCTGTTCGAACTCGAACTGACTGATATGGATGGCCAGCTGATCCAGGGTGGCCGCGTCGACCGCGCCCGCCAGGCTGGGGCGGATCTGTTCGAAATAGTCGGGCGACTCGCCGCTGCACTCCTTGAGCAAGGCACGCAGTTGCGCCAGCGCTGCCTGTACCTCGTCGGCACTGCCCTGCCCTGCCGCAGCCGGCGCGGGCGCCGGCGTCGCTGCCGCGTGCCGGTCCAGAGCCGCCAGCACTTGCTGCAGCGAGGTAGCCAGCGCTTCAATCATGGGTGCAATGGCCGGATTGCCGGCCGCCATGTCCGCCTCGCCCAGCTCAAATTCCAGCGCCTGCGCTGCCTGCTCGAGCGCCAGCGCACCGATATTGGCGGCCACCGAGCGCAGGCTGTGGGCGCGGCGCCGTGCCGACGCCAGGTCGCCGCTGTCCCATTCCTGCCGCAGCAGGCGGGCCGTATCGCGCTGCGACTTGCCGAAGCGGGCCAGCAAGTCGAGATACAGGCCGCGCTTGCCGATCACATTGGCCAGGCCGCGCCGGGTGTCGATACCGTCGATGACCGGCAAGTCGCCGTCGGTGCCGGGCGCATCGCCGCCGGTTCCAGGCGCATCGCCGCCGGTGCCGGGCG
>CBDDRJ010000040.1:0-16225 GCA_965233055.1 uncultured bacterium | reverse complement strand
CGTGGGCACGCAGTGCCCACCCTACGTCGGGCCGGCATCAGTAAGCGGTGTTTCATCGCGGCCGGCATCGGGACGCGGTATTTGCGTCACACCGGCATCGGAATGCGGTTTTTGATCGCGGCCGGCATGGCGCTGCTGCCGGCGCTGCCCGCGCGCGCCGACACGTCCGGCGAAGTCGAAGCGACCTACCTGGCAGCGGTGCGCCTGCTTGAACAGCAGCGCTTCGAGGAAGCCAGGGTCAAGTTCAAGCTGGTGCTCGAACTGGAGCCTCAGCATGCCGGCGCCTGGCTCGACCTGGCTTCGACCAACTGCGAACTGGGCAATGCGGTCGAAGCCGAGCGCCTGTTCCGCGAGGTGGAGATCAAGTTCGCCCCGTCGCCCGGCATCCTCGACATCATCGCGCTGCACCGCAACCGCGGCTGCAAGGCATGGGCGCCGAAGTCGACCCGCAGTTTCACCGTCTCGCGCGCGGCCGACAGCAATATCAACCAGGGCGCAAGCAGCCCGATCTTTGTCAGCGGCGGGCTCAAATACAATCTGTCGGACGATTACCTGCCCAAGCGCGACCGCTATACCCAGCTGGCGTTCGACTACACGCGCGAACTGAACCGGCAGGGCGCGCTGGCCATGCTGCAGCTGCGCGCGCGCCGCCACGACAACGAGTCCGCCCAGAATACGCAGGCGGCGCTGGCCGGCCTCGAGCCCATCGACCACCTGGGCAACTGGGCCATGCGCAGCCTGGTCACGGCCAGCATGGTCACCCTCGGCGGCCAGCAATACCAGCGCCAGGCCCAGCTGCAAAGCTGGATCGCGCCGCCGATTCCGGTGCCCGAATACACCAATGTGGTGCTGACGGCCGCCGTCGGCCATAGCGAGTATGTGCACCGCACCAAGTTCGATTCGAATACGGGCGAACTGGGCGCGCTGCTGTCCTACCGCGGGCCGCGCCACACCAGTGCCATCAGCGCCGGCTGGCTGGCCGACCATGGCGAAGCGGGCCGCCTTGGCGGCAAGCGCCACGGCTGGTACGCCAGCCTGCAGCTTCAGCCGCGCCTGTTCAAGGAAGTGACGACCGAACTGGCGCTGACGCGCCAGGACTGGCGCGGAGAAACCATCTATTCGCCGGACCTGATCGAGGCGGTGCGCAACCAGAGCACGCGCCAGGTGCGCGTCGCGCTGAACTGGAGCGTCGCGCCGCAACATGGCGTCCTGCTAGAATGGCGCCATGTGCGGAATAAGGAGAACATCTCCTTGTTTCAATACAACAGCCAATCGCTGCAGCTGAGCTGGCGCTGGAGCGGCTTCTGAGCTGGCCATTAAGAGGAACGAGTCGGCAATGCGCTGGGAATTAATACTGTTTTTGATCGGGCTGGTCGCGATCCCGGTCGGTTGCCTGGCGCCGTCCGGCTGGATCCGTCCGCTGCCGCACGACAAGGTACTGCATTTCGTCGCCTTCGGCGGCATGGCCCTGCTGGCGGGACGCCTGGCGCCGCCGGGCAGCGTGCCGCTGGCGCTGGCGGCCGTCTTTGCGGCCGGCCTGCTGATCGAGCTCTTGCAAAAGCTTGTCCCCGGCCGCAACTTCTGCTGGCGTGACCTGGCCGCCAATGGCTTCGGCATCGCTTGCGCCGGCCTGTGCCTGGCCGTGCTGCCGGCTTGAACACGGCCCTTATGGAGCAAGATGGAATGAACGAAAGTAGCAATTTACCAACTGAACAGCAGGCCAATGTGCCCGCCGTGCCCGCCGCGCCTGCCGCGCCGCCGGGCGAGGCGGCCGGTGCCGCTGCGCAGCAGGTAAATATCCAGATCCACCTGCGCAAGATCCCCCTGCTCGCCAATCTGACCGAGGAAGAGATGCTGCGCGTGCGTTCGGAGCTGCGGGTGCGCACCTATAACCGGCGCGACGTGGTGCTGCAAAAAGGCGGCATCGGCGATGCGCTGCTGTTCCTGCTCAACGGCCAGCTGCAGGTAATCGACATCACCGAGGACGGCCGCGCGATCGGCCTGCGCATGCTGGCGCCGGGCGACTTCTTCGGCGAAATCGCCGTCATCAACGGTTCCGAGCGCTCGGCCTCGGTGGTGGCCGTCACGCCGGTGCTGGTGGCGCTGCTGCCGCGCGCCACCGCGCTGCACCTGTTCTCGAACTCTCCGTCGGTGGCCAACCAGATGCTGCGCTTCCTGGCCGAGAAGGTGCAGCGCGACTCGCAGTTCCGCGCCCTGCTCAGCATCAACAACACATCGAAACGCATCTATTCGTATATCGACATGCTCAAGCAGAAGCAGGCCGGCGACGAGGAAGTGGTCGAGAACCTGCCGACCCACCAGGATATCGCCAATATGATCAACACCAGCCGCGAGACGGTGACCCGCACGCTGCAGGTGCTGATCCAGAACGGCATCGTCAAGAAGGGCCAGCACCGGCTCGTCATCATCAACCCGGACGGGCTCAAGAAATTGATGCAGGGGTGACGCATCCGCGCGGGTAAGCGAGCTTACCCACCCTATGTAGGGTGGGTACCGCAGGTACCGACACGGATTTTGCGACACACGGGTGGGTACCCGCAGTACCGACACGGATTTTGCGACACACGTGTGGGTACCCGCGGTTCCCACGCGGATTTGCGACATAGCTCTTTACCCAAGGGTAACTCCCACATTGCACATGTTATAATCCGGGCCACTTTCGAGCCCACTTTCCCTATGAGAATACCCGCCATGCTTGCTGGCCTGTGGAAATTCCGCGGCTTCATCCTTGGCTCCGTACAACGCGAGTTTCAATCCAAATACCGCAACTCGCTGTTCGGCGCCGCCTGGACCATCCTCAATCCGCTGGCCATGATCGTGGTCTACACCGTCATCTTTTCGCAGGTGATGAACAGCCGACTGCCGGGCAATACCGGCGCCTGGGGCTACAGCATCTACCTGTGCGCCGGGGTGCTGACCTGGGGCCTGTTCTCGGAAATCACGCTGCGCGGCCAGTCGGTATTTCTCGAGAACGCCAACCTGATCAAGAAACTCAACTTCCCGCGCATCTGCCTGCCGATCATCGTCGTGCTCAATTCGCTGGTCAACTTCGCCATCATCTTCGGCCTGTTCCTGGTGTTCCTGGTGGTGTCCGGCCAGTTCCCCGGCTGGGCCTTCCTCTACCTGCTGCCGGTGCTGGCGGTGCAGATCATGTTCGCCATCGGCCTCGGCGTGTCGCTCGGCGTGCTCAATGTCTTTTTCCGCGACGTCGGCCAGTTCTTCACGATCCTGCTGCAATTCTGGTTCTGGTTCACGCCGATCGTCTACCCGGTCACCGCGCTGCCGCCTGAACTGCGCGCCTACCTGGCGTACAACCCGATGACGGCCGTCACCGCCGCCTACCAGGGCGTGCTTGCCAGCGGCCTGCAGCCGCAGTGGGCCAGCCTGCTGCCGGTGCTGCTGACCGGCCTGCTGTTCTGCGCGCTGGGCATGGCCCTGTTCCGCAAGCGGGCCGGCGAAATGGTGGATGAACTCTGATGGGCACGATCGTCGTCAGGCACCTGGGCAAGGCCTATAAACAATACCCGAATCGCTGGTCGCGCCTGTTTGAGTGGGTGCTGCCCTTCCTCGGCCTGCGCCACAAACTGAAGTGGGTCCTGCAGGACATCAGCTTCCAGCTGGCGCCAGGCGAAGCGGTCGGCATCATCGGCATCAACGGGGCCGGCAAGAGCACCCTGCTCAAGCTGATCACCGGCACCGCCCAGCCAACCACCGGCAGCGTCGAAATCACCGGCCAGGTGGCGGCCCTGCTGGAACTGGGCATGGGCTTCCACCCCGATTTTTCCGGCCGCGCCAACGCCTATATGGCGGGCCAGCTGCTGGGCATGACGGTCGACCAGATTCAAGGCCTGATGCCCGAGATCGAAGCGTTCGCCGACATCGGCGACTACATCGACCAGCCGGTGCGGATGTACTCGTCCGGCATGCAGATGCGGCTGGCATTTTCGGTGGCGACGGCGCGCCGCCCCGACGTGCTGATCGTCGACGAGGCGCTGTCGGTCGGCGACGCCTTCTTCCAGCACAAGAGCTTCGAGCGCATCCGCGCCTTCCGCAAGCAGGGCACGACGCTGTTGATCGTCAGCCACGACCGCGCCGCGATCCAGTCGATCTGCGACCGCGCCATCCTGCTCGACGCCGGCCGCCTGGCCAGCCAGGGCCGCCCGGAAGAAGTGATGGACTTCTACAACGCGCGCATCGCCGAGCGGGGCAACGACAGCACCGTGGTGCAGGACACCACGCTTGAAGGCCGCACCCAGACCAGCTCCGGCACCGGCGAAGCGACCGTCACCGACATCACTCTGCTCAGTAGCGACGGCCAGCCGCTCGAGATCGCCAACGTCGGCGCCGACGTGACGCTGCGCATCCAGGTGCGCGTCAATGCGCCGGTCGAACGGCTGGTGCTGGGTTATATGATCAAGGACCGCCTCGGCCAGCAGATCTACGGCACCAACACCCACCACATGGCGCTGCCTCTCGAAGGCATGGCCGCCGGCGACGAGGCCGAATTCCGCTTCGCCTTCCCCCTCAACCTGGGGCCGGGCAGCTACTCGATCACCACGGCGCTGACCAGCACCGAGACTCACCTGAGCGACAACTACGAGTGGCGCGACCTGGCCTTCCTGTTCATCGTCATGAACATGAACCGCAAGGAGTTCGTCGGTTGCAGCTGGCTCGAACCGAAAGTCGACGTGCAGCGATTGGAAACGATTAAATGAGCGAGAACTTCTACAAGGCCTTCGAGGACCGCTACCGCGGTTCGCGCGACACCATCCTGCAGCGCCAGTCGGCCTACCTGCCTTTCCTGGCGCCGCTGGCCCGGCTGCACACGCCGGCCACGGCGCTCGACCTGGGCTGCGGCCGCGGCGAATGGCTGGAACTGACGGCACGGCACGGCTTCAGCGCGCGCGGCGTCGACCTCGACGACGGCATGCTGTCTTCCTGCCGCGAGCGCGGCCTGCAGGTGGAGACGGCCGACGCGATCGCCACATTGCGGGCCCTGCCCGCCGACAGCGTGGCGCTGGTCTCGGCCTTCCACCTGATCGAGCATATTCCGTTCGACGCCGTGCAGGAACTGATCCGCGAAGCGCTGCGCGTGCTGCAGCCCGGCGGCCTGCTGATCATGGAAACGCCGAACCCGGAAAACCTGTCGGTCGGCGCCCACACCTTCTACCGCGACCCGTCGCACCAGCGCCCGCTGCCGCCGGACCTGATGCTGTTCGCCGTCGAATTCGGCGGCTTTGCGCGCCAGCGCATCGTGCGCCTGCAGGAAGACCCGGCGCTGCGCAGCGCGCCCGTGACGCGGCTGCAGCAAGTGCTCGACGGCGTCAGCCCGGACTACGCCATCGTCGGCCAGAAGGCGGCCGCCCCTGCTGACATGGCCGGCTTCGACGCCGCCTTCGCCGCCGACTTCGGCCTGTCGTTCGAAGTCATGGCGCAGCGCTTCGACCGCCAGGAAGACGCCAAGGCGCGCGAGCTGGCCGGCGTCGGCAGCGGCCTCAAGGAACTTGAATCGCACGTCGCCCCGCTGGTCGAGCGCAGGCAGTCGGCCGACGCCGAGCTGCTGCGCCTGTTCGCGCTGACCGACCAGCAGCGCCAGCAGCAGGACGCCGACCGCGGCATGCTGATCGACCAGCTGGCGCAGCTGCGCGGTGCGCTGGAGCACCGGATCGGCCTGGGCGAGGCGCGCACTGCCGACGCCGAGGCCCGCAGTGCCGCCGCCGACGCGCGCGCCGAGGCCCTGGCGCGCCAGCTCATCGACATGACGGCGAGCCGTTCGTGGCGCATCACCGCCCCCTTGCGCGCCGCCACCGGCCTGGCGCGCCGCCTGCGCAATGCCGTGCGCCAGGGTACTGTGGGCGCGGCGCTCAAGCGCCGCATGCGCAAGGTGCTGACCGGCCTCGGCCGGCACCTGTTGCGCAACCGGGCGGCCAAGCGCGTGGCGCAGGCCATGCTGGTGCCATTCCCGCGCCTGCAGGCGCGCCTGCGCGGCGTCATGGTCGACGCATTGCTTGACGCCTCCCTCCCGGCCGATACGCCACAGGCGCAGGATCAGGATCTGTCGCCGCGCGCGCGCCAGTTATACGGAAAACTGCAGCAAGCATTCAAGCAAAGGGATCAGTAATGCGCATCGTGATTGACTTGCAGGGCGCGCAGTCCGATAGCCGTTTCCGCGGCATCGGCCGATACTCGCTGGCGCTGGCACTGGGCGTGGCCCGCAACGCCGCCGAACATGAAGTCTGGATCGTGCTCAACGGCGGGCTGCCTGACGCCATTTCATCGGTGCGCGATGCATTTGACGGCTTGGTGCCAGATGAGCGCATTCGCGTATTCGACCTGCCCGGCCCGACCGCCGAAGCAGATCAGAACAACCATGTGCGCGCACGGGCTGGTGAGCTGATCCGCGAATACTTCATCGCCCAGATGACGCCGGACGCAGTACTCGTCACCAGCCTGTTCGAAGGCTATGTGGACGACACCGTGGTCTCGGTCGGCGCCTTTGCCGACGGTGCCGGCACGGCCGTGGTGCTGTACGACCTGATCCCCTTCCTCAACCCCGGAAATTACCTGCCAACCGAACTGCTGCGCGACTACTATGGCCGCAAGGTCGCGTCACTGCGGCAGGCCGGCCTGCTATTGGCCATTTCCGATTACTCGCGCCAGGAGGCGATTGACGCGCTGGGACTGGACCCGGCCAGGGTGGTGGCAATTTCGACTGCGGTCGACGAGCGCTTCGCGCCGGGCCAGTGCAGTGCCGCCCGCATCGCCCAGCTGAACGAACAATTCGGCATCGCGCGCAAGGTGGTCATGTACGCGCCGGGCGGCGGTGATGCCCGCAAAAATATCGACGGCCTGGTCAATGCCTTTGCCTTGCTCGCCCCTGCGCTGCGCGCCGGGCACCAGCTGCTCATCGCCAGCAAGTTGAATGCCCGGGAGCTGGAACGCCTGCGGCAGCGCGCGGCTGAACTTGGCCTGGCCAGCGACGAGCTGCTGCTGACCGGCTATGTCGATGACGACACCCTTGTCGATCTGTACCGCATCGCCCACCTGTTCGTGTTCCCGTCGCTGCATGAAGGCTTCGGCCTGCCGGCGCTGGAAGCGATGGCCTGCGGCTGTCCCGTCATCGGCGCCAACAACACCAGCATCCCCGAAGTGATCGGCAACGCCGACGCCATGTTCGACGGCGCCGACCCGCAGGCCATGTCTGACAAAATGGCGGCGGTACTGGCCGATCCGGCGCTGCTGCAGCAGCTGCGCAGCCATGGCGTGCAGCAGGCGGCCCGCTTCTCGTGGGATGTGACGGCAAAGCGTGCGCTGCGCGCGCTGGAACAGCATGCCAGCCACAGCGCGCAGCGCACCCCGTCTGCCATGCCGGGAAGCGCGGACGCGCCGCGCCGCAAGCGCCTGGCCTATGTGTCGCCACTGCCACCGGAGCGCACCGGCATTGCCGATTATTCTGCACAATGCCTGCCGGCATTGGCCGAACTGTACGATATCGACCTGATCATCCACCAGGACAAGGTGGTACTGCCCGCCGCCCTCGATGCCCTGCCGCGCCGCGACCTGGCCTGGTTCACGCAGAATGCGGGCCAGTTCGACCACATCCTTTACCAGTTCGGCAACAGCCCCTTCCACAGCCATATGTTCGGGCTGCTGGCCCGCTTCCCCGGCGTCGTGGTATTGCACGACTTTTTCCTGTCGTCAGTGTTGTGTTACGAGCAAATGACCGGCGGCATCCCCAATGCCTGGACCGATGCCCTGCGCTATTCGCACGGCGAAGCCGCGCTGCAATCGGCGCTGCAGCCGTCCAACCACGAAGTGGCCCGCCAACAGTGGCCGTGCAATCTGGCCGTGATCCAGGGAGCGACCGGCGTCATTGTCCATTCGGATCACGCGCTCGAACTGGCGCGCCAGTGGTATGGACCGCAAGCGGGCAGCAACTGGCATGTGGTGCCGCTGCCGCGCAGCGAACCCGGGCCGACCAGCCGCGCCGCTGCACGCGCAGCCCTCGGCATTGCTGACGACGCATTTGTGGTTTGCACGTTCGGCTTTATCGACACATCCAAGCTCAGTCATCGCCTGCTCGAAGCGTGGAACGCCAGCGCACTGGCGCAGGATGGCAAGTGCCACCTGGTGTTTGCAGGCGCCAACCATGGCGGCGATTTCGGCGTGACGATGACGGCCAATATCGCCGCTTCGCCCGGCGCGCGCCGGATCAAGATCGCCGGATGGACCGATGAACAGGTATACCGCCAGTACCTGCAAGCGGCAGACGTCGGCATTCAATTGCGGACCCTGTCACGCGGCGAAACCTCCGCCGCCGTGTTGGACTGCCTGAACTACGGACTGGCCACCATCGTCAACGCCAATGGCTCGATGGCAGCGTTGCCGTCGAACGCAGTATGGAAGCTGGCCGACGATTTCGGCACTCCTGACCTGGTCGCCGCGCTCGAAGGCTTGTGGCGCGACGCCGGCGTGCGCGCTGCGCTGAGTGCGCGGGCCCACGCACTGATGGAGCAACAGCACCGACCAGAACACGCCGCCGCCTTGTATGCCCTGGCGCTGGACGCAGCGTCCGAAGCGGACAAGATCGCGATGCCAGCCCTGCTTGCGGCCCTGTCCAGGCTTCCCGGCATGCCGGGCAATGATGACGCGCTCAAGCAGCTGGCGCAGCACCTGGCAATGGCGCCGCAACGTCGGCCGGAGCCGCCACAGCTGCTGGTCGACGTCACCAGCATCGTCCGCAATGACCTTGGCACCGGCATTGAGCGTGTAGTGAGAATGCAATTGCAGGCATTGATGCGTCGCCCGGCCAGCGGCTACCGCACGGTTCCCGTCTACCTGTGCAAGAAGGACGATGTATGGCACTACCGCTATGCGCGGCAGTATGCCCGCAAGGTGCTGGGTTTGGAGTCAACCGGCGTGATGGACGAACCAGTCGACATCAACCCCGACGATGTGTTCTATGCACCGGACTATGCTCCGGGCATGACCATCGAAGCGGCCAATGCCGGCATATATGATTACTGGCGCGCGCGCGGGGTGTCGGTCAACTTCCTGATCCACGACCTGTTACCCGTGCTGAGGCCGGAATTCTTCCCGCCTGGCGCCGATGGCAACCACGCGGCATGGCTCGACTGCATCGCCGCCAACGCCGACCGGCTGGTGTGCATTTCTGGCGCAGTGGCCGATGAAGCGAGCAGCTGGTTGGCGCGGCGGCCTGGTAACCAAGCCCGCCAGTTCAAACTGCCGGTGGTGCACCATGGCGCAGACATAGGTACGCCCGCCCATCCAGTCCCCATTGCCGGCGCCGCGGACGCACAGCAGCCCGGCGCCGGGGTGGCCACGGCGGCCACCTTCCCGGTGCTGGCAGACATCGCCGCGCGTCCGACCTTCTTGATGGTGGGCACAATCGAACCGCGCAAAGGCCACCTGCAGGCGATCGAAGCGTTCGACCAGCTTTGGAGCGAAGGCATCGAGGCCAATCTCGTGATCGTCGGCAGCGAAGGCTGGAAGCCGCTGGCGGCAAGCGAACGACGCACGATTCCGAAAATTGTCGAACGCCTCAATCGGCACCCACACGCAGGCCGACGCCTGTTCTGGCTGCAGGGCGTCGACGACGCCTTGCTCCAACAAATTTACAAGGAAAGTGTCTGCCTGCTTGCAGTCAGCGAAGGCGAAGGCTTCGGCTTGCCGCTGATCGAAGCGGCGCGCTACGACCTGGCGGTGATCGCCCGCGACATCCCGGTGTTCCGCGAAGTGGCTCAGGAGCAGGCGTATTTCTTTGCCGGCAGCAACGGCGCCGACTTGGCAAGCGCCATCCAGCTCTGGCTTGACTTGTATGCAAGCGGCACCCAGCCGAAGTCCGGTGACATGCGCTGGCATACATGGCAACATAACGCGGAACATTTACTGGCAGCTCTGAAATCTTAAACCACCTCCGATGCATTTCGGCATTCGCTTTCAATTTCCGATTGCCAAGGCACCCGCCCCAGAGCCAACTGATGGCCGTAGGGGCTAGGGCTGTGCCTAATACCAGGCGCACCCCCCAGTGTCGTTGCGGGTAAGGTAACCGGATTGAAGTGTTCCACTGCCCGATCCGGTTTCAACAATATACCAGTTGGTTCCCTTGCACTTTTGCAGGCTCGGGTTATTCCATTTCGGATTGATCCATGGAGTCATGATCAAATTATCACCCGTAACGTTGACCGAGTTCGCGCCTGACACGACGATTCCATAACCAAAATTCCCGGTTCCGGTGTTATTGATTATGGAAATTCCGTTAATGTAGTCGCAGTCCTTATTGTTTAAAGCGGCATTGCACCACATCCGGCTACCGGCGGACAATGCGATCTGAATATGTATATTTGGCGCGGTTTCAATCGTATTGTTTCTGATCTGCGAACCGTAAAAATCCTTGAACAAGGTTCCGTACTGCCTTTTCTGCGCTGCGGCGGCGATAAGGCCACTCACTGCTGAACGACCGCTATTTGCAATCCAGTTATATTCGATGATCGTATTGGTACCGCCGTAGAACGTAATGCCACCATCGGTGATGTCTCGAATTTCGTTATTGGCAACATAAGCATTGCTGCAATACAATCCAATTCCATCAGACCATTGTCCAACTCCATTAACGGTAGTGTAGAAACCTGAGAAGCCAACGAAATTATTCGTGATTCTGATGCCGTCGCAGGCCCAGTCATCTGCAGCAGAAATAACCGCCAACCCGAAGCCATTTACTGCGCGAACATTATCGATGATCGAATTCTGCCCACCGATAATAATTAAAGCCCGATTGCGACGATCTTCCGAACTTTGCTCCTCAATTTCTACCGACGTGCGGCTGCCATCGACGATCAGATTTCTAATTTCGATATTTGAATTGGCACCTCCAGTCAGAATGCCATGACCGCCATGTATATTGCCTCCAACTTTATAATACAATACCGCTTTCAACACATTATTTGTCGGCAGCGCACGCGTATAAATCACTGTACCGGTTTTGAGCATGATCGGATCCACCACCTCGAACCTCGCTGACTGACAGAGCACGACAGGAGTTCCATTGGCTGCATCCACTGCATCTTGGATGACTTGGCCGGACATCGCGGTGGCACCGCCCTCATCGCCAATACAGTCGGGACGCGTAGCACTATGTGCCTGTCCAAGCGCTAGCATCATGAATCCCAAGAAAATCATTTCTTTCATGTAAATCTTTCAAATATTGTCGATTAATCGAAACCCCATGGACTGAACATCAATCCTATTTAATTGCAGGGCGTTCTCCTTTACCTTTTTCTTGAGTCCAACATTAGCCCGCTTCATTCCCTTTCGCAATAATTGTCACTTGACGCGGATCAACATGCATCGAAAAGATTTGTGATAGCACACTGGCAAGGATCGAATGGCGACGCTTCCGCAAGAATTGAAATGCGGCAGGTCGTGTTCGACCCGGCGTTGCGCAAACGCATTGCTTGGCAGTAAAGCGTATGACATGCATTCAACCCGACTGCAATGGCGCTATACATCGAATTGCAATTGGGAATAGCATAGGACACATAAACCTTGCAGGAGGAGGTGTCATGCGTTCACTGTTAACCCGTTTGCCCCTGATGCTTTGTGCCTTGCTGCTGGCCGCCTGCGGTGCCAGCACGACGCCAGCGCTGGCACCGCAGCAAAACCAACTGCTGGCCACCACCGTCGCCAGCGACTACACCGACGTGGTGACCCAGCTTTACGTATCGTATTTCGGCAGGCCGGCCGACAGCGGCGGCTACGCCAACTTCAAGGCGCGCATGGCCGAGCTGAATGCGCCGACCGAGATCCAGGCCCTCGACGGCGCCTACAGTACCAGCCCCGCAATGCGCGAGCTGATTGACAGTTTCGGCAGCAGCGACGAATCGAAGGCACTGTATTCGGGCGACACCGCCACCTTCGTCACGGCAATCTTCACCAATGTGCTTGGGCGGGCGCCGCAGACCGAAGGCAAAAACTTCTGGGTTGGTAAACTCGACAGCGGCAAGCTGACGCGCGCCAACGCCTCGCTGGCGATCATGGCGGGTGCACTCGCCAATACGTCGCCGCAAGGGCTGGCCGATGGCGCGCTGATCCGCAACCGCATCACGGTCGCGATCAACTTCAGCAACGCCCTGGTCGGCAACTACGCGACTGCCTATAGCGGCGCCGCCGCTGCCGCCAGTGCGCGCGCGATGCTGGCGTCGGTCACCGCCGACACCGACCCGGTCGCCTTCCAGAGCACCGTGATCGCCACGCTGGACGCGATGCTGCCTGCGACCAACTCGCTCTACACCCCGGTGCCGGCGATCATCAAGGCGCGCTGCGCCGGCTGCCATTCGGCCAATCCGACCATTGCCGGCTTTCCGACGGCGCCAAATGGCGTCGTACTCGACACGTCGGCACAGATCCATGCCGAAGCGGGTAGGATTTTCCAGTCATCTGTAGCGACACGCTCCATGCCGTTCGGGAACCAGACCGGCATGACACAAGCCGAGCGCGACATCATCGGCAAGTGGGTCGAAGGCGGCGCACCGTAAACCGCTGGGGTCAAACCCGGCAATCGGACATCTATCCCCAATCGCCCCCAGGTTTGTCCGATTGCCGGGTTTGACCCCTCTACTTAGGGTTTGACCCCTCTACTTAGGTTTGTCCGATTGCCGGGTTTGACCCCTCTACTTACGGGGTTTGACCCCTCTACTTAGGTTTGTCCGATTGCCGGGTTTGACCCCTCTACTTACTTACTCCGCTAGCTTGTCCGATTGCCGGGTTTGACCCCTTTACTTACTTACTTACTCCGCTAGCTTGTCCGATTGCCGGGTTTGACCCCTTTACTTAGGCTTGTTTACCGTGCACATCTGGAAGGTCCAGTAGGTGGCGCCGACGAAGGCTGGATACGGCGTGCAGCTTTGCGCATTGAGCGTGATGCCGTAACGGCCAAGCACCTCGCGCGCACGCGCCAGCACGTCCTCGTTGCGGGCCAGCGCTGCGCGCGTGTCTTCCGGCGAACGCGTGTATTTGGGGTCGTGGCGGTCCGCCTGCAACATCACGAACAGCGGGCCGCTGCGCGCGGCCATCATTTTCGCCACCCGCTGCGCGTAGGCGCCCGATTCCGGGAAGCCCGAGCCCAGTGCCACAAATGCCAGCTCTTTCGGGAATGACGGCACCAGCCAGCTCATCGGTGGGTCGCCGTGGACGGTAAACACCATGCTTTGCGATGGCTGCGCGATCGCCGGTACGGTGACGTTGAAGCTCACGCTGCGCCAGTCGGCATGGCCCCAGGTCTTGACCGGGAAAATCGCCAGCGCGCACAGCACCAGGCTGATGCCGGCCACGGCACGCGCACAGGTCGGCCGCATCGTGCCGTGCACGACCAGCCACAGCACCAGCGGTGCGATCAGTTCAATCGGCACCAGGTAGCGGTAGATGCCGAACAGGTTCAGCCACATCAAGTAAGACAGCGCGAAGAACAGCAGCACGAAGCGGGCCGGCGTGGCCATGGCCGGCCGCTCGGCGCGGATGGCGGCGCTCAGCTTGACGACGGCAAAGGCAGCGAACAGCAGGTACAGCACCGGCCAGATCAGCTGGGTCGCCTGGATTTCGATGGTGCGCGACGGGTGCAGCGTCATGATGAAAGGCCATAGCAGCTTTTCGCCGATGCCTTTCGGGATCCAGCCGGTGTCGCCGATGCCGATCGGCGCGGCCAGGACCGCGTGGAAGCGGTCGTTAAACTGCGGGAACAGCGGGTTACCGAACGTGGCCCACATCTTCCAGTACCAGTGGCCGGCGGCGATGCCGATCCCGCCCAGCACGCCGATACCGAACAGGAAGGCGGTCCTGAAGCGCAGCCAGGCAGCGCCTGGCAGCGACAGCAGGGCCACGCACATCGACAGCGCATAGATTGCATTGGTCAGCTTGAGCCCGGTGCCGGCGCCGATCAGCAGGCCCGCCACGGCGGCGATGCCAAGCGCGCCCGGGCGCTGCAGGCGCTCCCAGCGCGACACCAGCACCAGCAGCGCCGACAGCACCAGCAGCGAGGTCATATTGTCGCCCATGGTGTTGCCCAGCTCGGACAGGAAGCCCGGCGCGAAGCAACCGGCCAGCGCCAGCAGCAGCGGCAGGCGGTACGCCGGCGCAGCTACAGTGCCGAGCAGGCGACGCGCCAGCGCCAGCACCAGTAGCGCATTGAGGCCGTGCAGGGCGCCCATGATGAAGCCGACCACCCTCGGCGCGAAGGCTTGCGTGAGGCCGTAGTAAAGCAGGTCCAGCGTGGGGTTGAAATAGCTTTGCCACTGGCCCGGCGCCAGGTCGAAGTCGATCTTGCCGTTCAAAAGTGCGTACGGGTTGTACAGGTGGTAGTTGTGCAGGTCCCAGTTATCGTCCTGCCCGTACCAGACCGACAGCAGTCCAAAGAACAGCGGCAGCGCGATGGCAAACGCGGTGAGCACGCGCGCTGAATCGAGGCGGGACCAGCATGCGATGCTGATGTTCCTGAAGGGCGAAAATGCGTTTTGTAGCATCGTTATGGAATGGGGCTAGCGGTTAAAGACAAACCATTTGGCGCTGGCAAAATTGACCGTCATACCGGCCAGCGAACCGACTGCGGCGCCGGCCAAAGGCAGCCACGGACCAGGCGGGCCCCAATGCATGACGGCGCTGAAAGCGACAAAATTGACGGCGAAGCCGCCGAGCATGGCGGACAGGTATTTCCACCACTCGCGCCACACCGACTGCCGGCCGGTGATGGCGGCGGCGAAGGTGAAGCGGCGGTTGATTTGCCAGGTGACCCACACTGCGCTCAGGAAGGACAGCACGCGGCCCAGGTAGGGGCCGATACCCAGCGCGATTGCGCCGTACAGTACACCCACATCGGCCGCCAGCCCCGCCAGGCCCGCACCGACGAAGCGCACCATCTCGGCGCGCGTTCTAGACACGGGCGCTGCCTGGTGCCGGCACGGCCAGGTAGGCGAAGCGCTTCTGCTCGATGCGCCCCTTGGTGACGGTGTCGAGGATGATGCCGCAGGTGAGCAGGATCACGCCGAACAGCGCCAGCGCGGCGCACAGGATGGCCGTCGGCAGGCGTGGCACCAGGCCAGTGGCGAGGTAGGTTTGCAGCAGCGGCGCCGCCAGCAGCAGCGCCGCCATGGTGCACAAGAACCAGCCGATCGAGAAGAAGGCCAGCGGCTTCTCGGACTTGAACAGCTTGGCGATGGTGTACAGGATGCGCACGCCGTCGCGGTAGGTATTGAGCTTGCTGACCGAGCCTTCCGGACGCGATTTGTAGACGGTGGCCACTTCCGCCACCGGCATGCGCAGTTCGAGCGCATGCACGGTCAATTCGGTCTCGGTCTCGAAGCCGGCGGCGTGGGCGGCGAACGATTTGACGTAACGGCGCGAGAACACGCGGTAGCCCGACAGCATGTCGGTGAAGGTGCTGCCGAATACGGTGGCGACGCAGGTGGTCAGCATCCAGTTGCCGAAGCGGTGGCCGAAGCGGTAGGCTTCCTGCTCCTCCGTAACGCGGGTGCCTACCAGCATGTCGAGGCCTTCGTCGATCAGCTTGGCGGCCAGTTGGGGCGCGACGCTGGCGTCGTAGGTGTTGTCGCCGTCGACCATGATGTAGACGTCGGCGTCGATGTCGGCGAACATGCGGCGGATCACATTGCCCTTGCCCTGGTGCGGCACGCAGCGCACGACGGCGCCGGCGTCCTTGGCGATCTGCACGGTGGCGTCGGTCGAGTTATTGTCGAACACGTAGACGGTCGCATCCGGCAGGCAGGTGTTGAAGTCACGAACGATGTCGGCGACGGTCAGTTCCTCGTTGTAGCAAGGGACGAGCACGGCGATGCGATGGCTGGATAAATTGGTCATCTTATTTTTGGACGTATTGATGGTCCCCACTGCCGGGTCGGACAGGGGCTGGCAATTATACATTGCCGCCTGTGGTAGCACGTAGGGTGGGCGCGCAGTGCCCACGCACTGCGTTTGGATGGCCTTTTGCGTGGGCACGCAGTGCCCACCCTACGTCACTTTTGCGTGGGCACGCAGTGCCCAACCTACGTCACTTTTGCGTGGGCACGCAGTGCCCAACCTACGTCACTTTTGCGTGGGCACGCAGTGCCCAACCTACGTCACTTTCGCGTGGGCACGCAGTGCCCACCCTACGTCACTTTTGCGTGGGCACGCAGTG
>CBDDRJ010000039.1:0-56718 GCA_965233055.1 uncultured bacterium | reverse complement strand
CAGAGTGCCCACCCTACACAAACACGGGCTCCGGCACCAGTGAGGTAGGGTGGGCACTGCGTGCCCACGCGAAATAAGTTAGCCTCGCGTGGGCACAGAGTGCCCACCCTACACAAACACGGGCTCCGGCACCAGGGTGACGCCGTAGCGGGCCAGCACATCGGCCTGGATCGCCTTGGCCAGCGCGACGATGTCTGCGCCAGTTGCGCCGCCCCGGTTGACCAGCACCAGCGCCTGTTTCTCATAGACGCCGGCGGCGCCGATGCTGCGGCCTTTCCAGCCACACTGGTCGATCAGCCAGCCCGCCGCCAGCTTCTCACTGCCGTCAGGCTGCACATGGTGCACCAGCGTGGGGAAGCGCTCGAGCAGGGCCGCGCATTGTTGGCCCGACACCACCGGATTCTTGAAGAAGCTGCCGGCATTGCCGATGACGGCCGGGTCGGGCAGCTTGGCCTGGCGGATCGCGATCACCGCGTCGCTGATGGCGCGCGGGCTCAGTTCCGGCACGCCCTCGCCCGCCTTCGGCGCCAGCGCATTGGCCAGTTCGGCATAGCGCAGGTTCGGGCTCCAGCGCGTGGGCAAGGCCAACGTCACGTCCAGGATGGCCAGCGCGGCCCCGCCGGCGTGCTTGAAGATGCTGTCGCGGTAGCCGAAGCAGCAGGCGGCGCGGTCCAGCACCCTGGTCTGGCCGCTGGCCATGTCGAGCGCCGTCAGGCTGTGGAACAGGTCCTGGACTTCGGCCCCGTAGGCGCCGATGTTCTGGATCGGCGCTGCGCCCACGGTGCCGGGAATGAGCGACAGGTTCTCCAGCCCGCCCAGCCCCTGTTCTACCGTCCAGCGCACCAAGGCATGCCAGTTCTCGCCGGCCTGGGCCTTGACCAGTACATGGTCGCCGGTTTGACCGACCAGCGCCCTGCCCTGCATGCACATATGCAGCACCAGTCCGTCGAAATCGCCCGTCAGCAGCACATTGCTGCCGCCGCCCAGCAGCAGGCGCGGCATGGCCGACAGCGTCGGCTCGGCCAGGATCGGACCCAATTGGCTGGCGTCGGTGATGCGGGCATAGGCCCGCGCGCGCGCCTTGAGGCCGAAGGTATTGCAGGACTGAAGGGGGAAATCGGGCAGGATGTCGGTGTGTGAAGGCATGAGAATCGCGGTTTTTGGACGATTATAGTGCCAAACCTGCAAAAAACCATGGCAAGGACGGGGCGCGGGGTCCGTTGTCCGTTAAAATATCGGCATTCGCCGTTCAGGCAAGCCAATATGCATTATTGAAAGGGAAGCACTATGCCGTCGTTTGATGTTGTCTCTGAAGCAGACATGATCGAAGTGAAAAACGCTGTCGAGCAAGCCAACAAGGAAATCACCACCCGTTTCGACTTCAAGGGCAGCTCGGCCAAGGTCGAGCAAAAGGACACCGAGCTGACCGCCTTTGCCGACGCCGATTTCCAGCTGTCGCAAGTGCGCGACGTGCTGACCAATAAGCTGGCCAAGCGCCAGGTCGACGTGCGCTTCCTCGACCTGGGCAAGGTCGAGAAGATCGGCGGCGACAAGGTCAAGCAGGTCATCAAGGTCAAGAATGGCATCGAAACCGAAGATGCCAAGAAGATCGTCAAGGTGATCAAGGAAAGCAAGATGAAGGTGCAGGCATCGATCCAGGGCGAATCGGTGCGCGTGACCGGCGCCAAGCGCGACGACTTGCAGGCGGCAATGGCGATGCTGCGCAAGGACGTGCCTGACATGCCGCTCGAATTTAATAATTTCCGGGACTAAACCAGCCCAGCGCTGGCCAGATTGAAGCAGCCAGCGACGGCCGCAATAAGGATAGTGATGAAACGTGTTGATGATTTCCGCCTGAAACTGGGCAACAAGGAATATGTGCCGATTATGATCGGCGGCATGGGCGTCGATATTTCGACCTCCGAACTGGCGTTGGAAGCGGCCCGCCTGGGCGGCATCGGGCATATCTCCGATGCGATGGTGCATGACGTGTCGGACCGCAAGTTCGACACGACCTTCATCAAGGACAAGACCAAGACCTACAAGTTCAATATCAACAATTCCGACAAGGCGGTCGTGCAATTCGATATGGCGCGCCTGACCGAGGCGACCATCAACCATGTGCGCTCGACGATGGAAGCGAAAAAAGGCGATGGCCTGATTTTCGTCAACTGCATGGAAAAGCTGACCATGAATGCGCCGCGCGAAACGCTGCGCACGCGCCTGATCGCGGCCCTCGATGGCGGCATCGACGGCATCACGATGTCGGCCGGCCTGCACCTGGGCTCGTTTGGCCTGATCGCCGACCACCCGCGCTTTCGCGATGCCAAGCTGGGCATCATCGTGTCGTCGGTGCGCGCGCTGCAGCTGTTCCTGCGCAAGAACGCCAAGCTGAACCGCTTGCCTGACTACATCATCGTCGAAGGCCCGCTGGCCGGCGGCCACCTCGGCTTCGGCATGGACTGGGCCGAGTACGACCTGCACACCATCATGGACGAGATCCATGCCTATATGCGCGACGAGCAATTGACGATCCCGGTGATTGCCGCCGGCGGCGTGTTCACCGGCAGCGATGCGGTGGGCTTCCTCGAAAAAGGCGCAGCCGGTGTGCAGGTGGCGACCCGCTTCACGATCACCAATGAATGCGGCTTGCCGGCCAATGTCAAGCAGGAGTATGTCAAGGCGACCGAAGACGACATCATCGTCAACGGCATCTCGCCGACCGGCTACCCGATGCGCATGCTCAAGAACACGCCGGCGATCGGCGCCGGCATCCGCCCGGGCTGCGAATCGTACGGATATCTGCTCGACGCAACCGGTAATTGTTCCTACATTAACTCATACAATCGTGAAGTGCTGGCCCATCCGGAGTCGAAAACGATCGTGGTGATGGACAAGACTTGCCTGTGCACCCACATGCGCAACTTCAATTGCTGGACCTGCGGGCACTACACTTACCGCCTGAAGGACACCACCCACAAAAAGGCGGATGGCAGCTACCAGTTGCTGACGGCCGAACATGTATTCAAGGATTACCAGTTCAGCGTGGACAACCAGGTGGCCCTGCCGCCGCGCGAGCAGTAAGCCCGTCTCGAACCGCGTGGACAGGATTACGATCCACGCGGATTCAGTGCTCCATCGACCCCATGCAACGGTCGAGCGACAAGGCCATGTATTCATAGCTGTTCGAAATACACTGGCCGAGGAAGTCCACATACTTGGACTCCGCCGTCATCCCGATCAGGCTGCAAATAATTTCCAGCGCCTCCCAAGGATGCGTGTCGTCATAATGCGCGTGCATCTTGAGCCAGCGCGTCGCCTTCTTGCGCACGGCCTCATCCAGGGAATTTTCATAGGTATTGCTCGAGCAAATCAGGGTCGACCACTCGCCGGTTGCGCCTTCAATCGCCAAATTGGTCGCCGCCATCGACGTCGCCAGCGAATCGCGGTTGCAGGAATGCCAGCACCAATGGTTGAGCGCCTGGCTTTCGACTGGCAGGCGGGCATCGAGCAGCGCGCGGCGCGGCACGCCACAGGCTGCCGCCCACTCCACCCAATGGTCGGCATGATTTTGCTCGACCCGGATATTGGCCATCAAGTATTTGCGGGCCAGGTTTTCACCGCGCGATCGGCCATAGCGGATCTTGCATAGATTGACGGCCATGAATTGTGGGAATTGCTCGATCACCGGCCAGCCGGCCAGCAAAAAATTCTGGGTCTGTTCGACAGGCAAGCTTGCTTCCTTGAGCATCGCAAACAGTTCATGCCCGACCACGCGCTGCTTGGCACGCAAGCTCGCGTGCATCATGTCCTGGGCCCAGCCGGGGTAGCTGCTCAAGGTCATCAGCGGCCCTGCTCGTACAAATTCTTCCTGCATATCAATGATCCTCTGGTCAGATTAATCTGAGCGCCAAATAGTGGCGACCTGACATAGACCGATCCAAAAGATGCTTAGTTCCTGATGTTAAAGACTCAAGCCTGAACTCAAGCAGAGCTGCTGCGTCCAACCTTGGCCTGATTGCTCATCCATGCTTGCCCACCGACCGAGGTTCCCATGTCCGACATTGAAGCCAACGAGCTGACTGCCTTGTTGCTCAACCCTTCCGGGCGGATCATCGCGTGGAACGAACGCTGCGACTATGTATTCGGCACCAGCGGCATGGCCGTGCTGCGCCAGCCGTTCACGACCCTGTTGGCGCACACCGAACAGCGCCAACGGTTCGAGCAACTATTCCTGTCGCTGCGCACCAATCCGTGCATCCAGCCCGAATCCGTGTTCGACGCCATGCTCAGCGACGGCAGCAAGGTGCCCTGCCGCTTCAGGCTGATTCCGCAACTGGGCAGGAATGGCGCCTTCCTCGGCTGCATCCTGCTCGCCGCGCAGGACAGGGGCGACGCCGGCCAGGTGGCGCGTCTGCCCCTGTCCACCTTCCGCGACTACATTGCCGGCCCGCTGTACGTAATCGGCCAGGATGGCCACATCGTGCTGTGGAACAAACATGTCGAAAGGGTCACCCAGTTGCGCCCGGAGGAATTGGCATCTGCCCACGCCATCGAACTGTTCAATGGTACCGACCGCGCCGTCGTGGCGCAAAAAATACAGCAAGTGTTTGAACTGGATGCCGAAGTGCAGGTCGAAGCGAGCGTGCAGGCGCGCGATGGCAGCAGTACGCCCTTCCTGTTTTCCGGCGTGCGCCTGCAGTGCGGCCAAACTGCCTACCTGGTCGGCATGGGTATTGACCTGACCGAGCGGCGCCAGCAAGAGGCCATGCTGCGCCTGCGCGACCGTGCCCTGCACGCCAGCAGCAATGGCATCGTCATCGGACGCCGCGCCGGGCGCGACAACCCGATCGAATACGTCAATCCGGCCTTTGTCCGTATTACCGGCTATACGGCCGACGAAGTCATCGGGCGCGACCTGCGTTTCATGGCCGCGCCCGGCCTGGACGAGGCGGAACGGGCCATGCTGCGCGCTGCCATTTCCGAGCAGCGCGAGGTGCGCGTGGTGCTGCGCAACCTGCGCAAGAATGGCGAGATATTCTGGAACGAGCTGACCATCACCCCAGTCACCGGTGAGCAGGACAAGGTTAGCCATTTCATCGGCGTCATCAATGACGTGACCGCGACCAAGCAGCGCACTGCCCTGCTCGAGCATGAGGTCAACCACGATGCGCTGACGGGCCTGGCCAACCGCAACCTCATGTGGGACCGGCTCGACCAGGCCCTGCGCCAGGCACAGCGCAACAAGACGCTGGTGGCGACGCTGCTGCTGGACCTGAACAACTTCAAGAAGATCAACGACACACTGGGCCATGAAGCGGGCGACGAAGTGCTGACCGTGGTGGCCAAGCGGCTGCAGGCGGCGGTGCGCGATGTCGACACCGTGGCGCGCCTGTCGGGCGATGAATTCGTGCTGGTGCTGATCGACCAGCCGTCGCTGCGCTTTACCACCCAGATGATCGAGCGCCTGCGCTGCGGTCTGTCCAAACCGGTTGTGTTCGACAGCAAGGAAATCCCCGTCAGCGCCAGCATCGGCGTCAGCCTGTACCCGCATGACGGCTGCACGGTGACCGAGCTGGTGCATGCGGCGGACGTGGCGATGTACCATGCCAAGCAATGTGGCATGCAAGGCGCCCATTACTTCTCGGCCGACATGAAATCGGCCAGCGAAGCGAAGCAATTGCTCGAAACGCATTTGCGCAGCGCCGTCGACAAGGACGAAATCGAGTTGCGCTACCAGCCCAAGCTCTGCCTGCACAGCGGCAAGGTGGTTGGCATCGAAGCATTGCTGCGCTGGCGCCACCCGGTGCGCGGCCTGCTGCTGCCCGAGGCCTTCCTGGCCGACGCCGAAGACAATGGCGCGATCATCCCGATCGGCATGCGGGTCTGCGAACTGGCCTGCGAGTTGATCAGCCAGTTGCGCCAATGCGGCTGGCCGACCTTGCCGGTCTCGATCAATGTGTCTTACCGCGAATTGAGCCAGCCTGACTACATCGCCAATATCCAACAGCGCCTGGCGCGCTACCAAATCGACCCGGCCTGCCTGGAAATCGAGTTGCGCGAGGAATCCATGATGCGCAATCCCGCGCTGGCCGCAGAACGGTCGCTCGCCATCCACGACCTCGGCGTACGCTTCGCCATCGACAATTTTGGCGCCGGCCAATCCAACCTGGCCTGCCTGGAAAAACTGCCGATTGCCCACCTGAACCTGAGCGCCGCTTGCGTGCGCCAGATCGGCGACCTGGGCTCGAACGGCAATATGGCCAAGACCTTGATCGACATCGCCCATAATCTGCAATTCATGGTCGTAGCCGAAGGTGTCGAAACCCTCGCCCAGGCCAACTTCCTGCGAGAGACCGGCTGCGACCAGTTACAGGGAAGCTACTTCAGCGTTCCGCTAGAGCGCGCCGCGCTCGATCTATTATTGTCCGGCAAGGCCGCCATATCGCGTGCGCCACCTGCCTGAACTCGGGCACCGCACTGCGGTCTAAAAGCACACACTGAATGCACCGTTCTCCTGCCTATCATGTCGCTGCCTCTGTCCGCGTTCATTCGCGAGGAACTCGACGCCATCCTCGATGAATGGACCGTGTTTGCCAGCAGCCTGGCATGCCGCGCGCCGCGCGACCTTGAAACGCTGCGCGACCATGCCGAGATCATCCTGGGCGTCATCGCCAACGACCTCGAACAGCCTCAGAGCAGCGAGCAACAGAGCAGGAAATCACGCGGCCATGGCCCGCCGGCGCTGGTGCCGTCGGCCGCATCGCTGCATGGCGCGGCCCGCTTGTTCGAAGGGTTCAGCATCAACGAGGCGATGGCGGAATACCGCGCCTTGCGCGCCAGCGTCGTGCGCTTATGGAGTCAAGCCGAGCCAAGCATCGGGTACGGGCCGGCGCTGGAATTGACGCGCTTTAACGAGGCAGTCGACCAGGCCTTGACCGAGTCGCTGGCGCGCTACTCGCGCCACCAGGATCGCCAGGCAAGGCTGTTCGATGCGATGCTGACGGCCTCGCCAGACTTGCATTTCATTTTCGACCCCGATGACCGGCTGGTGTATGCCAGCCCGTCGCTGGCTTCCATTTCCGGCATCAGCGTCAGCGCGCTGGCGGGACTGTCGCTGGCTCAGGTATTTCCCGGCGCCCCGCCCGCGCTGGCGCTGCACTTCCATGAGGCGGCGCGCGGCGTCGGCATGCCGCGCGGCGCCTTATGGCTGCCGGCCGCACCGGGCGTCAAACGCCATTTCGACTATGTCCTGGTGCCGCTCAAGGACAGTGCCGGCAAGGTCGAAGCCATTGCCGGCACGGCGCGCGACATCGGCGCGTCCGAGGATGCGACGGTTCCGCGCGACCGTAGTGCCGCGCAGGCTCCTAGCCTTCGGCCGTGATGCGGTTGATCAGGGCGCCGAGCACGTCTTCGGCCTGCTCGTTGCTGACCTGGCAAGTGCCCGCGTTCTCGTGGCCACCGCCGCCGTATTCGAGCATCAGCGCGCCGACATTGGTGTTCGACGTGCGGTTCAGGATCGACTTGCCGGTGGCGAACACGGTATTCTGGTTCTTCAGGCCCCACAGCACGTGGATCGAGATATTGGTGTCCGGATACATCGCATAGATGATGAAGCGGTTGCCGGCGAAGATGACTTCTTCGTTGCGCAGGTCGAGCACGATCAGGTTCTTGTGCACGGTCGAGCAGCGCGTGATCTGTTCCTTGCACTTGGCGCTGTGCTCGAAGTACAGGTCCATCCGCTCCTTGACGTCCGGCAAGGCCATGATCTGTTCGATCGTGTGGTTCTTGCAGTAGTCGATCAGGTCCATCATCAGGTTGTAGTTCGAGATGCGGAAGTCGCGGAAGCGGCCCAGGCCGGTACGCGCATCCATCAGGAAATTCAACAGGTCCCAGTTCTTCGGCTCGAGCACTTCCTCGCGGTTGAAGCGCGCGGCATCGCCCTTGTCGACCGCTGCCATCATGTCGCCCCACGACGCCGGGAAGGCCTTCGGGCCGCCGTAGTAGTCGTAGACGACGCGCGCCGCCGACGGCGCGTCCGGGTGGATGATGTGGTTGTTGCGCTCGCCCGTATTGCGGATCGTTTCAGACAAGTGATGATCGAAGGCAAGATGAACACCCGGCACGAACGGCAGGTTGGTCGTGATATCGCTGGCGCTGATGGCGATCTTTCCGTCTTGCATGTCCTTCGGGTGGACAAACAGGATGTCGTCGATCATGTCTAAGTGTTTGAGCAACACGGCGCAGACCAGCCCATCGAAATCGCTGCGTGTCACCAGGCGGAATTTTGCAGTTGCAGACATCGGAGCCCCTTTTTTTGGAAGAATTTGCATTTGAAACCAGTCTGGCCGCTCCGGCAATCGCTGGCACGGCGACGATATGTCAATCATACCGCGCAAAATTGCCGCTGCACAGTGATACTTTTGTTCACATACTTGCCGTAATGGCTAAGACTGCATTCCAGCCCTACAATGCTGCAGACTGTCGCAAATCGGTGGCCTGGCCGGCGGCGTATCGCATAAAGTTGCACCATATCAATAGAAAGTTTCACTCATGCAAGCTTGGCGCCAATCTGAACGCATCGCCGCCACTGCCCTCGGCTGGGCGCAAAGGGGCTTTGACGCCATCACCAACTGGGTCACGCAGTTGTCGTGGTGGAAGTTCATCCTGTTTGCCGTGGTGGCCCTGATCGCCGGGTCGATCCTGCAGGACACCCTGTTCGACGGCCCGGTCGAAGAAATCGTCGTGCGCAAGGACAAGGGCCCGCGCGGGGACAAGAGCGAAGGCAGCGTGCTGATCGACGACACGGGCATCCACTTCAGTCCGCGCCTCAAGAAGCGCGGCGACGCCCCGCCAGTGGCCGAGCCCGAGGCGGCCGTGCCGCCGGCCATGCCTGCGCTGCCGGCCAAACCGGCCAAACCGGCCAAGCCGGTCAGCGGCCGCAATGGGCAGGCGCAGTCCTTGAGCGATGAAGCGGTCACGATCGAGTTGCCGCCGCAGATAGGCGAAGAATTGTCGAATGCGATCGAGATGGCGGTCGATGAGGCGGCCGAGCAGAAAGTGACCCGTTACCACAAGCAGGCGTCGACCTGGTTCCAGAGTTTTGTCGCCTTGCTGGTGCTGGCCCTGTTCGCCACCAAGGCCCTGGTGGGCGGCAAGAAGCGGGCCGAAGCGGAAACCCAGACCGCCAATGCAGCCGCCGAGCGCGAGTCGATGCAGCGCCAGCTGTCGGAAGCGAAAATGCAGATGATGCAGGCCCAGGTCGAGCCCCACTTCCTGTTCAATACCCTCGCTTCGGTCGAATACCTGATCGAAACCGATCCGCCGCGCGCGTCGGCGATGCAGCGCAGCCTGATCCAATACCTGCGCGCCGTGCTGCCGCAGATGCGCGACAACGCCGTCGTCACCAACCTGGGACGCGAGGCCGACATGGTCAAGGCCTACCTGAACCTGCTCAAGATGCGCATGGAGGAACGCCTGACGGTCGACTTCCAGGTGCCGGACGGGCTGCGCACGGCAGCCTTTCCGCCGATGATGCTGCAGTCGATGGTCGAGAACGCGATCAAGCACGGCCTCGAATGCAAGCCGGAAGGCGGCACCTTGCAGGTACGGGCCGAAGTGGCCCATAACCGCCTGCGCGTGGTGGTCACCGACGACGGCGTCGGCTTCGGCGTGATGCCAAGCGACGGCACCGGCCTGGGCCTGCCGACCATCCGCGAGCGCCTCAAGCTGCTGCACGGCGACGCCGGCCAGCTGCACATCGCGGCCAATTCGCCGAGCGGCGTGATCGCGACGGTGGAAGTGCCCTACCAATTGGCAAAATAGGCCACAGAAAGATTGATTAAATAGCTTTTTCAATCAATAATTGGCGCACTCATCCTTCGCCTTAGAGACCCATGCCAACCGCCATCATTGCCGACGACGAACGCCTCATGCGCGACCAACTGCGCCTGCGCCTGGGCCAGGTGTGGCCAGAGCTGGAGATCGTCGGCGAGGCCAAGAACGGCGACGAAGCCATCGAGCTGGTCAATGAGCTCAAGCCCGACCTGACCTTCCTCGATATCCGCATGCCGGGCAAGACCGGCATCGAGGCGGCCAAGATCATCGGCAATCAGAGCCAGGTGGTGTTCGTCACCGCCTACGACCAGTACGCCGTCGAAGCGTTCGAGCGCGGCGCCGTCGACTATGTGCTCAAGCCACCCGAGCAGGAGCGGCTGCAGGTGACGGTCGAGCGCCTCAAGGAGCGCCTCGGCAAGCCGAAAGCAAGCGCGGCCGTCAACGACAGCGTGACGGCAATGCTGTCGCAGCTGGCCGAAAAGATCGCCACCACCAAGCCCAGTTACCTGCAGTGGATCCAGGCCAGCATCGGCCAGGATTTGCGCATGATCCCGGTCGAAGAAATCCTGTTCTTCCGTTCCGACGAAAAATACACCTGCGTCCAGACCGAAAAATTCGAGGCGCTGATCCGCAAGCCGGTGCGCGACCTGGCCGAAGAACTCGACCCGTCGCTGTTCTGGCAGATCCACCGCGCCACGCTGGTCAACGTCAACGCGATCGAAGGCGTCACCCGCGATATCCGCGGCCGCCATCTGGTCATGATCAAAGGCAAACCCGACAAGCTCGAAGTGAGCCGCAGCTTCTTGCACCTGTTCAAGCAGATGTAAGCAAGCGCCGGCGCCCTTCGCTTGCGCAGCCAGCAAGGGAGGCAAACATGAGCCGCACCAACGCCAGCCGCAGCATCCTGATCGCCGCCTTGCTGACCGCCCTGGCCGCTGGCCTGGCGCCACCCTTTGCGGTGGCGGCGACGGTGGCGCCATTCCACCTGTCGGCCGGCGTCCTGCCCCCGTTCGCGAGCGCATCGGAGCCTGGCGCGCCCGGCGCCCTGGTCGAACTGGTGCAACAGATCGCTGCCCAGGTCCATGCCGACGTCGACGTCAAATTCTATCCGTGGCAACGGGCCGTGATCTTGCCGCTCAATGCCTCGCGCACCGTGGTGCTGCCGCTGACCCGCACCGCCGAACGTGAAACCCAATACCGCTGGCTGGTCAAGCTGTACCAGCAAAACTTCGTCTTCGTCGCCAGGGCCGGGACCGAGCTGAACCTGCGTTCCACCGCCAGCCTGAAGGATAAGCGGGTGGCCGTGCTGCGCGGCTCGCCCCACTTGAAATACCTGAAGGAGCTGGGCTTCACCCAGGTGTTCGAAGCGAGCACGTCGGAGGAATTGCAGCGGATGCTGTTTCGCGGCATTGCCGACGCCGTCTATGGGAGCGAGGTAATCCACCGGACCACGCTGCGCCAGCAGGGCGGCGACGACAAGAGCCTGAGCTACAGCCCGACCGTCACCAGCGGCGAGATCTGGCTCGGTGGCTCATTCGATTTCAGCGACGCCGAAGCGCTGGAAATGCAGCGTGCCATGGATGCCCTGAAGGCAAATGGCATGCTGGCCAAGATCCTCAAGAAATACGGGCTGGGCGAATAGCCGGGCGGCTGTGCTGAACGGGCCATAGCTTGCGTTAGGTCAACTCGATATTGCACCGGCGATGCTACCCTGCCCTGGTCGACCGTAACAGTGGAATGCGGGGTGAAGGGCGTGCCAGCATTTGTAACGCTGCCCTGCGATTTGCCGGCGCGGCAGGCACTCTGCATTTCACTGTTACGGTTCACCAGGCATCACCTAGGCGCGCACCGCATGAAGCTGCCCCCGATCTTCCGCCGCTGGTTCTCGTGGCGCCCACTGGTGCTGCGGCGGCCGCATGGGCGCAGCCAGGCCATCATCCGCGGTGCCAGCGAAGCCATCATCACCACCGATGCCTCGCATGCGATCGTCGCCGCCAATCCGTCGGCCGCGGCGATGTTCGCCACCACCGTGCAGGCGATGCTGGGCTGCCCTTTGGCGCGCTTCATCCGGCCGCAACCGGGCGGCGGCATGCCGGTCAATTATTTTGGCGACAGCAGCGCGGGCGGGCGCATCGGGCGCCGCGCCACCGACTACGCCGTCACCGGCATCAAGGCCGACGGCAGCACGTTCCCGCTGGAAGGCTCGATCAGCAGCATCCTCGAGCAGGGCCGGGCGATCCACACCATCATCCTGCGCGACGTCACCCTCCGCCACCAGGTGCAGGAAAAGCTGAGCCGCTCGCACGAGCAGCTGCGCCAGCTGTCGGCCACCTTGCAGACGATCCGCGAACAGGAGCGCACCCATATCGCGCGCGAACTGCACGACGACCTGGGCCAGCTGCTCGCTTCGCTGCGGATGGACCTGGCCTTGCTGCAGCAAAACGGCACCGACGGCGCGGCGTCGCGCCGCCTGATGCTGGGCATGGATGAACGCTTGCTGGCCGCCATCACCTCGTTGCGCCGCATCGCCACCAATCTGCGCCCGCGCGCGCTCGACGAGGGCGGCCTGTATTTCGCCCTGCAGGGCTTGCGGCGCGACTTCACCGAACGGCACACCATCGCCTGCGAGCTGTTTGCCGACGAACCACAACTGCGGCTCGACGATGCGACCAGCACCGCCATCTTCCGCATCGTCCAGGAGGCGCTGACCAATATCGCCCGCCACGCGCATGCCAGCAAGGTGACGATCAAGCTGGACCGCGAGGGCGGCCGGCTGCTGCTGACGATCCGCGACGACGGCCGCGGCATTGCGCCGGCCGATATGGAAAAAGCCCAGTCGCTGGGCATCGTCGGCATGCGCGAGCGCGTTGCCAACATGCAAGGCGAAATCACCATCGGCGGCGACCAAGCGCCCGGCACCCGCATCGACATCGTGTTGCCGTTACACTAATGGACTGTAACAGTGGAATGCAGGGTGCCTGCCGGCGCGTCCTTCACTGCGCATTCCACTGTGACGGTCCACTCGGGCATCTGTTGCATTCCGTCCACAATATTTCTTGTCATGAAGATGACACACTCGATGAATAAAATGACATTCGATTAAGCCTTACGCATTTAATCGCAATTCACTCATCTCATCTTCTGGAGAAATACATGCAACGCAAAGTCATCGTGGCTGCCATCCTGGCTTCCCTTCCGCTGTTCGCCGCAGCCCAATCGAGCGTGACGATTTACGGCGTTGCCGACGTCGCCCTGGCCAAGGAAGACACGGGCGCTGCCAACGGCGGCCGCACCGTCGTCAACTCGGGCAACCTGTCGAGCAGCCGCTTCGGCTTCCGTGGCACGGAAGACCTCGGCAGCGGCCTGAAAGCCGTGTTCAACCTCGAAGGCGGCTATGCGATCGACAGTGGCGCCGGCGATTCCGCCCTGTTCGGCCGCCGCTCGGTCGTTGGCCTGACCGGCAATTTCGGTTCGGTCACGCTGGGCCGCGAGTACACCCCGATCGCTGCCGTTGCCGGCGCAACCGACATCCTGGGCCAGGGTTTCTACGGCAGCAACCTGAGTTCCTTCGCAAGCGGCAAACTGACCCGCCGTATCAGCAACTCGGTCAACTATCAGTCGCCGGTGATGTCTGGCTTCAAGTTTTCGGCAGCCTATAGCGCTGGCGAAAAAAACACCGGCCCGTCGAATAACCTGATGGGTCTGGCGGCCGATTACAAACTGGGCAACCTGTACGTCGGCGTGGGCTACCACACCTTCGAGCGCCTGGACTCCGGCGACGACAAGGAAATGATCGTCGGCGCGGGCTACAAGATGGGCGCCTTCGAATTCAAGGGCAATTACATGGAAGCCGACCCGACTGGCGCCAACAACCAGTACGAGCAGTTGAACCTGGGCGTATCGTACACCCTGAACGCGAACAAGTTCTTCTTCAACTACCAGACCAATGAGCTCGAGACGGGCGCCAAGGGCAACAGCTTCGCGCTGGCCTATTCGTACACCTTGTCCAAGCGCACCAATCTGTACACTTCGTACGCGACGATGCGCAACAACAGCAAGGCGCACTTCGGCCTGAACGCCTCCGGCACCAGCTTTGCACCAAGCTCGACCCAACTGGGCGCCGACCCTTCGGCCTTCACGATCGGCCTGCGTCACTCGTTCTAAGCCAGCAGCACAGCAATATAGGGTGGGTACGGCTTGTCGTACCCACGCGTTGAGCCGGCTTGATTCAGGCTTAACGCGTGGGTAAGTGCCTTACCCACCCTAGCAATCAGCTGCCTCACTGCCGCGAGTCGTCGTGGCGCAGGTAGATCAGGCGGTACACCAGCCCCACCAGCACGCTGCCGCCAACGATATTGCCAAGGATGACGGGCAGCATATTGGCGAAGAAGCCGGTCCAACTGAGCAGCCCAGCGTCCATGCCGACGCCGCCATGCTGGACCAGCATGGCCAGCGGGATGAAGTACATATTCGCCACACTGTGCTCGAATCCGGCCGCCACGAAAGCGGAAACGGGAAACACGATCGCCACTGCCTTGTCGATCACACTGCGCCCGGCATACACCATCCACACCGCCATGCACACCAGCACGTTGCACAGCACGCCATTGAAGAAGGCGGTCCAGAACGGCAGCGAGGTCTTGGCCAAGGCAATCCTGATGTAGTGCGCGCCAACTGCGCCGTCGTTCATGGCCGGATGGCCGGACAGGTACACCAGCAGCGCCAGGCCGGCCGCGCCGATGAAGTTGCCAAGGCAGGCAATCGCCCAGTTGCACAGCACGGCTCGCGTCGACACCTTGCCGCCGGCCCAGGCCATCGCCAGCAGGTTATTGCCGGTGAATAGTTCGGCCCCTGCCACGACCACCAGCAGCAGGCCGAGCGAGAACACGCCGCCGCCGAGCACCTGGCGCAGCGCGAAGCCGAGCGTGGCGTCGCTGCGCACGATCACAAAATACATCGCCCCCAGGCCGATGAAGGCGCCGGCCAGTACACTGAGCATCAGCATTGTCAGCCATGGCAGGCGCACCTTGGCCATGCCCACGTTTTCGACCCGAGCGGCGATTTCCTTGGGCGAGAACGCGTCAGAGCCATAGAGTCCAGACATCACTGCGCCTTTTCCAGGCGCACTGCAGTCACCTTGTATTCCGGCGCCTTGGTCATGCTGTCGCGCAGCGGCGAAGTGAGCCGGTTGACCCACAGCCTGGACAGGTGGAAGGTGGCAAACAGCGTGCCCGGCTTGAGATTCGCATCGAGCCGGGCCGGCAGCACGGCCTCGCCGTAGCGGCTGACCACGCGCACCGGATCGCGCTCGCCGATGCCAAGGCGCGCGCCGTCCTGCGGCGACAGGTCCAGGTAGTCCGAATCCTGCAGGCGCACTTGCGGCGTCCGATACGTCATCGTGCCGGCATTGAAGTGCTGCAAAGTTCGCCCGGTAGTCAGCAGCAGGGGGAACTGCGCGTCCGTCGTCTCGGTGGTGGGCACGAAGGCAATCGTGCGCAAGGCCGCCCGTTTGCCGACCGGGAAACTGTCTTTGTGCAGCACCGGCGTGCCCGGGTGCGCCTCGTTCGGACAGGGCCACTGGGGACTGTCGCCCTCCAGCCGCGCGTAACTGAGGCCGGCGCCACCCGGCCAGACCTGGCGCACCTCGTCCCAGATCGACTGCGCGCTGTCGAAGCTGAAGTGGGCGCCCTGCCCCATGTGGCGCGCCAATGCCTGGACGATCTGCCAGTCGGCCAGCGCCTTGCCCGGCGTTGCCACGGCCTGGCGCACGCGCTGCACGCGCCGGTCGGCATTCATGAAAGTGCCGTCCTTCTCATACACCGAGGCGGCGGGCAGGAACACGTGGCCGAAGGCCTTGGCGGTCTCGGTCAGGAACAGGTCCTGGACGACCAGCAGCTCCAGTTTGGCGAGACTGTCGGCGGTGCTGTTGGCATTGGCCAGCGTCGGATAAATATCGTAGCCGACCGCCCACAAGGCCTTGAGCTTGCCCTGGCCAGCTGCATCCATCATTTCCAGCAGCGTCAGGCCGGCGCTGGTCGGCAGCGTCACGCCCCAGACCTGCTCGAAAAGCGCCCGCGCCTGCTCCAGCGCCTGCCCGCCGGTCAGCGACTTCGGTTCGCATCCCATGTGGGCCGATCCTTGCACATTGTTCTGGCCGCGCAAGGGATTGACGCCGCTGCCAGGCTTACCCATATTGCCAGTGATCAAAGCCAGGTTAATCAGCGTCATCACTGCCTCGGTGCCCTGGCAGTGCTCGGTCATGCCCAGGCCATGCACTTGCATCGACGGCTTGCCGTTCGCGTACAGGCGGGCGGCGGCGCGGATCAGTTCGGGCGCCACTTCGCACTGCGCGCCGACGGCCTCCGGCGCGTAGTCCTTGACGAAGGCGGCGAAGGCGTCGATGTTGGCGGCCCGCTCGGCGATGAAGGCGCGGTCCTCGAGCCCTTCTTCGAGGATCGCGCAAGCGATCGCGTTAAACAGCTGCACATTGTGCCCGGGGCGCACTTGCAGGTGGATGTCGGCCATGCGCGCCAGTTCAGTGGCACGCGGATCGATCACGATCAGCTTGGCCCCCTTGAGCACGGCCTGCTTGATGCGGGCCCCGACGACCGGATGATTCTCGGTCGGATTGGCGCCACACACCATGATCACATTGGCCTGCTCGATGCAATCGAAGCTGTTGGTCGCCGCGCCCGTGCCCAGCATGGCCTTGAGCGCCGCAGCCGACGGCTGGTGGCACACGCGCGCGCAGCAATCGACGTTGTTGGTGCCCAGCACCACGCGGGCAAACTTCTGGATCAGGTAGTTTTCCTCGTTGGTGGCGCGCGCCGAGCCGAGCACGCCGATGGCGTCAAAACCGTCGCGCTCCATGATGTGATGCAGGCGAGTGGCGATAAAGGCCAGCGCCTCGTCCCACGATACCGGCTGCCACTGCCCGTCGCGCCGGATCATCGGTTCGCTGATGCGGTCTGGCGCAGCGTTGAACTCGAAGGCATAACGTCCCTTCGCGCACAGGTGGCCGCGGTTGACGGCGCCCATTGCGGGCCGGACGCCGACGACGGCATCGCCGCGGCTGCCCACATCCAGCTGGCAGCCGACCCCGCAATAGACGCAGGTGCTGCGCGTCCAGCGGTCGGCCTGGCCGAGCGCGGCAGAGCGCTGGTCGAACAGCGCGCCCGACGGGCAGCTGTCGACGCAGGCGCCGCAGCTGGTGCATTCGCTGCCCTGCAGCGTGGCGCCGGTGGCCGGCGCAATGTGGGTCTGCTCGCCGCGGCCCCAGGCTTGCCACACGAACTGGCCCTGAACTTCCTCGCAAATGCGCACGCAGCGATTGCAATGGATGCAGCGGTCCATTTCGACGCCAATATACGGATGGCTGTCGTCGCGCCACAATGGCATATGGCGCTTGCCGCCCGGCGCGATGCCGTAGTCGCGCAGGTAGCGCTGGAACTGGGTATCGGCCCCGTCGGCATGCGCCGGCAGCGGAAAGTGTTCGGCCAGCAGGCCCAGATTGGTGCGGCGCAGCGCCTCGATGTCGGCGCGATGGGTGTGGATCGCCATGCCGGGACGTAGGGCCGTGTTGCACGAGGATACAGGCAGCGCTTCGCCATCCACCTGCACGACGCACAGGCGACAGGCGCCACTTGGTTTGAGCCGCTCGTCGTGGCACAGGCGCGGCACATCCAGCCCTACCTGCTGTAATCCTTGCAGGATGGTCAAGCCGTCGGGCAGGCTGTGCTCCTTGCCGTTGATCGTTATGGCCAGCATGCGCGCAGCTCCTCGTGAAAATGGCGTTCCACGCTGTGCGCGAACTCGGCCAGTCCGCGGCCGTGCCCGCACAGGCTGGTCTGGGCCAGCGCCTCGATCAGCGCATGGAACTCGGCATAGCCGAGCGGTGCGCCCTGTCCCGCGACGATAGCCTCGAACGTGCGCGCCAGCTTCGGACTGCCAAGGTGGCATGGGGTGCACTTGCCGCAGGATTCGTCGGCGCCGAACCGGAACACCTGTTCGGCAATAGCGGCGACCGACGTGTCGGCGCCGAAGCCGATGATGCCGCCATGACCGACTGCCGCGCCGATTGCGTGCAACTCTTCGTAGCCGAACGCGGTGTCGAGCAAGGCGGCGGGAATCAGCCCCGCCAGCGGCCCGCCCACCATCAGCGCCTTCAGGTCGCCGCTTTTGAGGCCGCCACCAATGTCCTCGACCAGGCGCCGCAGCGGGATGCCGAAATCGACCTCGACCAGGCCGGGATGGCGGAACACGGAACCGAGCGAGACCAGCTTGGTGCCGCGACTTCGGTTTGCGCCCAGCGCCTGGTAGGCTTGTGCGCCGTGTTCGACAATCCAGGGGACGGTGCACAGGGTCTCGACATTGCCGACCAGCGTGGGCGCGCCGAACAGGCCATGGCTGGTGATCTGGGGCGGCCGCGCGCGCACCTCAGGGCGCCGGCCTTCGATCGAGTTCAGCATCGAGGTCTCTTCCCCGCACACATAGCTGCCCTGGCCCAGTATGATCTCGATGTCGAACGCCAGCGCGCTGCCCAGGATGGCGGGGCCGAGCAGCCCGGCTGCTCTCGCTTCGTCCAGCGCGCTGCCCAGCGCCGCGCGCGCCGCCGGGTATTCCTTGCGCAGATAGAGATGGCCGGCGCTGGCGCCGACCGCGTGGGCGGCGATCGTCATCGCCTCAATCAGGCGGAACGGGTCGAGCTCCATCAGGAAGCGGTCGCTGAACGCACCGGCATCGCCTTCATCGGCATTGGCAACGATGTGTTTTGTAGCAGCCGTTTCCTGCAGCACCGCTTGCCACTTGCGCCCGGCGGGGAAACCGGCGCCGCCCCGTCCGCGCAATCCGGACTCGCCGACCTGGGCCACGATCGAAGCGGGATCAGAGCGCAGCGCCCTGGCCAGGGCCAGATAGCCGCCCCTTGCGCGATAGGCGGCCAAAGTCGTGGCGCCGCCATCGAGCAGATTACCTGACAGGACAGTGCGGCTGGCACACGAACGGATCGCCGGCAGCGCCAGGTCGTCGGTGCTGGCTGGTCCGCAGTAGCACTTGCCGAGGCAATGCAGAGCGGGCTGGACATGCCGGGCCTGCTCCCAGCGCCCGGGATTGGCTTCGCGCGCAGCAAAGCAGGCGAGCCCCCGGCACAGGCGGTGTTCGAGCGCGTCGTCGATCAGATGGTAGAACGAGTCCACATGGCGATGGGAGCGCAGCAGCGGTGTCATGGAGCGGTCTTCCTGATCAGTAGGCACCCGTGCAGACGCGGATGGGACGTCATGCCCTGCCCATCCAATGTAACGGGCTAACTGAGTGACGTCACCTGTCACTCTTGATCCAGATCAAATTCCTTTGCAGTATCACCATGCCGCCGCCTGCTTCATGCGGATCAGCGAAAGCGCAGTAGGCACTGCGCTTCCGGCAGGCGCCCGGCCGGACAGGCCGGATTAGGAGCTTCTGCCGCGCACGCTCCTAGCCCACGACGATCTTCTTGCCCTTGCTTTCCTGCTTCTTGGGCAGAACCAGTTCCAGGATGCCATCCCTGTAAGTCGCAACGACCTTGTCTTCGTCGATCGCATTGGTCAGCGTAAAGCTGCGGAACTGCTCGCCCCAATAGCGCTCGCTGCGGACCACAGTTTCACCTTTCTTCTCCTCGGTGTCACGCTTGGTCTCTGCCCGGATGGTGACCTGATTGCCATCAACGTCGACATGGATGTCTTCCTTCTTGGTCCCGGGAATTTCCGCCTTGACGGTATAGCCCTGATCGGTCTCGGCAACGTCGACCTTGATACGCGCTTCGGCTTCAAGGCCGCGCATGGCGGGCCTGAGCTGGAAGTCGCGGAAGAAGTCGTCGATGCCGCGCAATGTATCAAAACGCGCAATGTCGTTGAACGGTTCAAAACGGGTCAGTCTGTTGCCCATGATCCTCTCCTTTTATTTCAATGAACTACGATGAACGCTGTGAGACGAAAGGTGCAGCGGGCGCCTACATCGCCCTGCCGTAAGCGCTTGCTCCTGCCATGTCAAGCGCGACCACCAGCGACTGATCCATCGTCGCCAGGTGAAACATGAACCAGTGCGGCAACAAGGCCGCCACCGAACGCGCCTCGTCGAAAGCGCCGTTCTCGGCGGCCGCCGCCGCGCCATGCAAGGTGCCAAGCAATCGTGCATGCTGTTCGCGATGCGGTCGCAATTCTGGACATTCGATCGACTCCATCATTGTTTCCTCCGCCCGGAAGTCGACTTCAAGGCGCGCAACCAAACCCCACATCGCCGTGGACAGTTGCGCATCGGGCACCTGCCCCACCTGCGCGAGAACGGGCACAAGCGCCTTGTGCGCGTTGTCGATATTGCGGTTTCCCAGCGCCAAATAGGGCGACCATGCCAGTGTTCCCATATCTTCCTCCTGGTGTGCAGACATCTAATGTAGGCGTGCTCGACACAATAGTCACCATCGCAAATTGATCCAGATCAAGTGAAGTTGGAACAAGCTGAAAAAATGAACACCCAGGACGGGCTCGCAATGAAGCATGCGGGCGCGTTCGCCTGGAAGCAATTTCCCAACCAGGCCCCGGCATTGCGGAGCAGCCCGGCGGCCCTCGCTTCGGCCAGCGCGCGGCCACGTGCCACGCGCGCGCCTTCGGGTATGCCTTGCGCAGGTTGATATCCACATGGCAATGTGAGCGCTTCAGCGCCGTCATGGTGCGGTCTCCCTGATCGATGGGCACAGTGCATGCGGGCAAGTGGCGTCATGCCCTGCCCATCCAATGCAACGATGAAACTGCGCGGCGCCACCACTTGCTCTTGATCCATATCAAATGACTTCGCAGGATCACGATGTAGCCACAACGCCTATGCCCTTGCGGCCACGGCAGATCAGGTGATGACGGCAACTTTTTGATCCACGTCAAAAGTACGATAAATAGAGTCTAAGCACTCAGGAAAATGCGAACTCCAGCGTGATATAAATTGCGATGGATCCGGGGCATTTTTTCGTTCGACGGATCATATCGCGTTCGACCGAGACGGAAAGTATGGAACCGAGTACCTCGCCGACCCGGCAAACAAGTGCCCCTACCCTGATCACGCGCGCGCACGCCCCTTGGTTCGGCATGGCACTGTTGTTGTTGAGCGCAGTTGCCATGCTTGTCCACCATGTGGGCTGGCCAGCCTTGACCTTCCTGCAGGCCAGCTGGCCACCCATGAGCGTCTCCGCCGCCGCCTCGTTCGGACTGGCGGGAGCGGCGCTGGCGCTGCGGGCATACGGCGCCCGCACATGGGCGGCGCACCTGCGCCTGGCGCTCGCCGCCGCGCTGTGCGCCGTCAATCTCGCCATCGCACTGGTCTTTGTTTTTCCCGCACTCTGGCCAGGGCCAGCCGAATGGTTGCCGCGAACGGGCTCGCTGGCGCCGACCACCATCTATGCGCTGTTCGTGCTCGGCGTGACGATCGCTTGCGCTGAGCAGGCGCATGAAGCGCGTCGCGGCCGCCAAGTCCAGGCGGGCACGGCCATGCTTGGCGCAGCCGGCGCGATCGGCGTGCTCAGTTATATGATGTCGATGGACTACCTGTACATCGATGCGCAGTTCGCGCGCATGTCGTTGGAGGAGGCGCTCGGCCTGTGTGTGGCCGCCGCCGGGCTTTGGTGCGTGTGGCGCGAGGCGGACTGGAACAACGTTGAACCGGGGCCTCTCGCCGTACATGAAATCGTGCGCACTTCCGACGCCTTGCTGAGCGTGATAGTCGGTGGCGTGGCGATAATTGTGTTCGGACTGTCGCAACATGCGAGTGTCAATGCTGTCGCGTCGCAAATGCAGCTGGTCCAGAAAGACCGTCTCATTCTGTTCAACAGCGTGCTGCGCAGTCGTCTGGAGCAGGTGGAGCAACTGCGTACGCGCCCCGCCATCATTGCCTTCGTGAGCGATTTCGTGCGGCGGCCGCAGCATTCCGACATGAGCACGCTCGCTCCTCTGCGCACCTCCGTCAATTCGATCATCGGCCGTGGTATTTCCGCCTTCGCCTACGTGGGGACGAACCAGGAGCGCCTGGCGTCGGCCGGACACTTCACGGCTCCTTCCAGTGCGCGCTTCCCGATCGCCGGCCAGAACTCGGCCGAACTGGTATGGGACAAGGGTTTCGTGCTGCGCACGCGTGCGCCGCTACGCGATGCCGCCGGCCTGCTCGCCTATATCGAAGTCGAACAAGCCTTGCCAGACCTGACGGCAATGCACGCCGAAGGCATCGCGATGGGCCGCAGCGGCGACCTGGTTGTTTGCACGCAACGCGGCGCCGGGCTGCTTTGTTTTCCGACCCGCCACAATGCCGGGGTTGTGCTCTATCCGGGCACGGTCGATGGCAACTTCGTACCCGCGATGCGCGCGCTGATGGGCGAAACGGCGACCATCGTCACCGTCGACGTGCGGCGCCAGTCAGTGATGGCGGCATTCGGGCCGATCGGCAGCAGCGGCCTGGCCATGGTCACGAAGATGGATATGTGGGAGTTGTACGCGCCGGTGCGCCGGCAATTCTTTTTCGTCCTGCCCTTCCTGCTGGCCCTGCTTGGCGGCAGCATCTGGCTGATGCGTGCGCGCCTGCAGCCGCTCATCAAGGCACTCGATGATGCACGCGCGGAGCGGGCTTTCCAGGCCCAGCACGATCCCTTGACCGGACTGCCGAACCGTCAGATGTTCGCGGAGCGGCTGCACCAGGCCCTGATGCGCGAACATCGCTCGCACTCGTCGCTGGCCTTGCTATACTTGGACTTGAATGAATTCAAGTCCATCAATGACACGCTCGGCCACCAGGCTGGCGACGCGGTGTTGCGCTGGTTCGCCCGCCACCTGGAAGCATCGGTGCGCGAAACCGACACCGTCGCCAGACTGGGCGGCGACGAGTTCACCATCATCCTCGAAAGCATGACCAGCGCCGATGATGCCGCCCGCATCGCCCGCAATATCGAGCTGGCGTTGGCTGCGCCGGGGCAAACCATGCCCGATCCGCGGCTGGGCACCGTAAGCGCGAGCATTGGCATCGCCTTGTTCGAACCAGGCATGGATGCCGACGCGCTGATGGCGCGGGCCGACGAGGATATGTATCGTAACAAGCTCGCCAAGCGCGACTCGGCCAGGGCGCCGATGCATGCTGGCAATATATTAAATCCAGGAGAACATCATGCCCGACCTTGACCCTGACACGACCTTCCGCTCGCTTCCCTTGACCGCCGAACAGGATGCGGAAATCAAACACTACATCAAACACAGAAAGCAGCAAGGTAAGCCCTGGGATACACCGGAGCTCGCATCCATGCTCAGGGACATGCTGGAACCGCCACCGGAAAACGACGATGGAAATGACTGCGTTGCCGAGGCCACCAGGATGGATGCTGAACGCGCTGCCGCTTCCATCGACGAGGCCATGGAGCCAATCGAGGCCAGCGAGGAGCGAAATGCGGCAATGGAAGCTGAAGCCATGAAAAGGCCCAGGCTGTGACAGCGGACGTCGAAGGAAGACTGGCAAGCGAACTGAAGGGCGAACAGCACCGCAGGGCCCGCGCTACCTCATTCAACTTCACCCACGTTGCTGGCAAGGTAGTCGACAAGATCATCGACTGACCGCAGTTTCGCATAATCGGATTGTGGAATGTCGACCTGGAATCTGTCATGCAGGCCAATCAGGAAATTGAGCCAGTCCATCGAATCGAGGTCGACCTGTTCACGCAGTGGCTGGTCCGCCGCAAGCGCGGCTTCGTCCACTTCAGGCGCGATGGTCTTGAGGACAGATAGCACAGCCGCCTGCAGTTGTTGTCGTTGCATCATTGGCCTCCGGTCAGAGTTGCTCAGGTTCTTGCAGCCGTCGCCGCACTTCCGCGAGGAACAGGGCGCCGTAGTGACCATCGGACACCCTGTGATCGGCGGCGAGACTTGCCGTCAGAACCGGCATCACGAACAGGCCGCCGTCTTGTGCCCACGGCGCCTCGCGTATCCGGCCAAAGCCCACCAGTGCCACTTGCGGCGGATAGATCACGCCATATACCGACTCCACCCCCTGTTCGCCCAGATTGGTCACCGTCAGCGTCGGATCGGACATCTCGGAGCTGCGCAGCGACCCGGCGCGCGCACGCTTGACCAGGTCGGAAAGGTCACGCATCAGCTGATCGACGCTCTTGCCGGCCACATCGTGAATGGCCGGTGCGATCAGACCACCCTGGCGCAGTGAAATCGCGACCCCGATATGGATGGCTTTCGATGGCCGGAAAATGCCATCGACACAGAAACCGTTCATGTCGGGATACTTCTGCGCCGCCAGCGCCACGGCCTTGAGTTGTAGCACCGCCATCAGCAAACGCTCGGCCATGCCGCGACGCTCATTGGCCGCTGCCAGCCATTGCTGCGCCTTCTGCATCGGAACAGTTTCGCTCAAATAATAGTGCGGGATTTCCCGCTTCGACCGGCTCATCGCCGCCGCGATCGCCTGCCGCATGGTCTCGCGCCGTGTGTCCTGGCTCGCTGCCGGCCCTTGAGCTGCGTCCGCCTGCACCGGCACTTCGAGGCGCACCACGTCCTGCAGCGTGACGGCGCCGCCCGGGCCCGTCCCGATCACGTTCTCGATGACAATTCCATGGTCCTCAGCATGCTTGCGCGCAGCCGGCGACACTCTGCGCCGGGCCGGCGGCGTACCGGCAGGCGCCGGTGGTGCGGGCGCAAGGTGGACGGCAGGCGGCGGCGATGGTTCGCCGTCCACGCTCCCGGGTGGCTCGCTGGCGCCATCCAGCGTGGCGAGCACGGTACCAACGGGTACGCTCTGGCCGGCTTGCACCCGCAGTTCGAGCACCGTGCCTTCCTGCCAGCATTCCACATCGACTGCCGCTTTCGACGTGTCGACGACGGCAACAACCTGTCCCCGCTTGACGGCGTCTCCCGGCTTCACCTGCCATTCGAGCAATTTGCCCGTCTCGACATCGGCGCCCAGGAAGGGCAATTTGAACTCGATCATGGTCTGCCCATCAACGTAAGTGCCGCCTGCACGATCTTGTCCGCCTGTGGCAACGCTGCCTCCTCCAGATGGCGGGGGTAGGGAACCGGCACTTCGGCGCTGCATACGCGCACCAAAGGCGCGTCGAGTTCATAGAAGGCGTTTTCCATGATGCGCGCCATGATTTCTGCGGCCAGGCTGCCGCTCTTCCACCCTTCATCGACGACGATGGCACGGTGCGTCTTGCGCACCGACGCGACGATGGTATCGGAATCGAGCGGGCGCAGCACGCGCAGATCGATGACTTCTGCATCGATCCCCTGTTGCGCCAGCTGCGCCGCCGCCTGCAAGCTTTTCGGCACGCAGCCGCCATAGGCGATGATGGTGACGTCATTGCCGCAGCGCCTCACTGCGGCCGAACAGATATCGCAGCCTTGCGGCTCGAACTCGTCCTCCATATTGTAGAGCTGTGCGTGTTCGAAAATGATGACTGGGTCAGGGTCGGCGAGCGCCGGGGCAAGCATCGCGCGCGCATCGGCGACCGTCGCCGGCGCCAGCACCTTGATGCCGGGAATATGCGCATACCATCCCTCAAGGCTGTGCGAATGCTGCGCCGCCACCTGGCGTCCCGCGCCGGTCGCCATCCTGATCACCAGCGGCACGCTGAACTGGCCACCCGACATATGGCGCAGGCTGGCCGCCGTATTGACGATCTGGTCCAGCGCCAGCAGGCTGAAATTGACCGTCATGACTTCCACGATCGGACGCATGCCGCCCAGTGCGGCCCCGATGCCGGCCCCGACAAAGCCCAGTTCGGACAGCGGCGTATCGCGAATGCGCTCATCCCCGAATTCTTCGAGCAATCCCCGCGAAACACCATATGAGCCGCCATAACGCCCGACGTCCTCCCCCATCAGGAAAACGCGCGGATCCTGTTGCAGCGCCTCGCGCAGGGCTAGTCTCAGCGCTTCGCGATAGCTCATCTTCATTGCTGCACCTGGGGCGAGTACACGTCCTGCATCAACGTTTCGAGCGGCTCCCACCCGGATGCTTCGGCAAAGTCGACCGCCGCCTGCACTTCAGTTTCCACTTGCGCGTCAATGGCAAGAAACTGGGCCTCGCTCAGTTGGCCCTGCGCCTTCAGGCGGGCCGAAAAGGTGTGGATCGGCCCGCGCGCCTTCCATTGCTCGATTTCAGCCTTGTCGCGATACAGGTCCGGGTCGAACATCGAGTGTCCGCGAAACCGGTAAGTTTGGAATTCGACAAAGCAAGGTCCCTTCCCTGACCGCACATGCTGTACGGCCTGGCGCGTCGCATCATGCGCCGCCACCACGTCCATGCCGTCGGCCTTGACGCTTGGCATCTTGTAACTGGAAGCCTTGATGCACAAATCGGTCTGCGACTCCGAGCGCGCCAGGGCCGTGCCCATCGCATACAGATTATTCTCGCAAAGAAAAAGCACCGGCAGCTCCCATAGGGAGGCGAGATTCATCGATTCATGGAATGCCCCTTCCGCCACCGCGCCTTCGCCAAAGAAGCAGGCCGTCACCCGCGCGTTCTTCTGCAGCTTGTCCGCCAGTGCCAGTCCGACGGCCAGCGGCAAGCCGCCGCCAACGATTGCATTGCCGCCGAAGAAGCGCGTGGCGCGATCGAACAGATGCATGGAGCCGCCGCGCCCCCGCGAGCAGCCGTCGCGCTTGCCGAACAATTCGGCCATGATCGCGTTCATCGACACGCCGCGCACCAGGGCATGGCCATGTTCGCGGTAAGTGGCAACGATATTGTCTTCTGCTTCGAGCGCGTGCAATGCGCCGACCGCGACCGCTTCCTCACCAATATTGAGGTGCAGGAAGCCACGGATTTTTCCACTGCCGTAAAGCTCGGCGGATTTCTCTTCCATGCGGCGTATGCGTAGCATGTCCGTCAGGAGGGATAAGGACATGGTTCTGTCATAGGGCACAGGCCCGGCGGCCCCTGACAGGGGCGTGGCAGCACTGCTCATGATGCCCCTTCCAGCGTCGAGGTATCGCCTTCCGGCAGGCCCAGTTCGCGCGCCTTCAACAGCCTGCGCATGATTTTCCCGCTTCTGGTGCGCGGCAACACAGGCAGGAAGGCGATCTCCTTGGGCGCCACGACCGCCCCCAGGCGCTTGCGTGCATGACCGAGCAGTTCCATGCGCAGGGCCTCTGACGGGGTGTACCCCTTCTTGAGCGAGACGAAGGCCATGACAAGCTCGCCCGCGGTCGGATCGGGCTTGCCGATGACGCCAGCTTCGGCGACGGCCCGATGTTCCATCAGCGCACTTTCGACCTCGAATGGCCCGATCAGGTGGCCCGACGACTTGATCACGTCGTCGGCGCGGCCGACAAACCAGAAATAGCCATCCGCGTCCCGCCTGGCCAGGTCGCCGGTCAGGTACAAGTCGCCCTCAAAGCACTTGTGGTAACGCGCCTCCTCATTGAGATAGGCGCGAAACATCGACGGCCAGCCCTTCCGCAGTGCCAGTTCGCCTTCGGTATCGGCCTGGTCGACAATGTGCACCCGGCCCTGCTCATCCCTTGAAACAATGAAGGCATCGACCCCGGGCAGGGGCCGCCCCATCGAACCTGGCTTGATATCGAAGGCGGGCGTGTTGGCAATCATGATGCCGCCGGTCTCGGTCTGCCACCAGTTGTCGTGGATCGGCAGTCCCAGCACATCCTTTCCCCACCATACCGCCTCCGGATTGAGCGGCTCACCCACACTGGCGATAAAGCGCAATTGTGAAAACGAATACTTGCTTGCGACCTGATCCCCGACCTTCATCAGCATCCTGATCGCCGTCGGCGCGGTGTACCACACCGTCACTCGGTGCTGCTGCAAGATGCGATACCAGCGCTCGGCGTCGAAGTCCGCCGCATCCACGATCGACGTTACGCCATGCAACAGGGGGGCGATGATGCCGTATGACGTACCCGTCACCCAGCCCGGATCGGCGGTGCACCAATAAATATCGTCCTGATGCAAATCGAGCGCGTACTTGCCGCTGGCCCAATGCATCAGCGCGGCATCATGCACATGCACCGCGCCTTTCGGGGTGCCGGTGGTGCCGCTGGTGAAGTGCAGCAGCGCCATGTCCTCCGCCGTCGTGGCCACGATGTCGTATTGTTCGCTCGCCTGTGCCATCAGGCTGTCCATATCGAGCGTCCCAGGAATTTCGGCCGGCAATGCACCATGCTCGCGCACCAGCAGCACATATTCCAGATCAGGCAAACGGGCACGGATCTGCTCTATCTTGCGGCGATAGAGTTGCTCGGTTGTGATCAGGATCCTGGCCCGGCCGATCGACAGGCGGGTTGCAATCGGGTCCGGACCGAACGCGGAATAGAGCGGGCAGGCGACGACGCCGGCCTTCAGGGCGCCCAGCACCGACACATACAGTTGAGGAACACGACCAAGCAGAGTAAACAGGCGTTCGCCCCGGCCTACGCCAAGACCGCCGAGAAGATTTGCGAAGCGGTTGGTCAGAGTGGAAAGTTCGTGGTAGGTGACGGTGCGGTCGATCGCGACCTCCGGCCCGGCGCCAAGGAAACAAAGCGCCGCGCGCTCGCCACAGGCATCTTGCCGATGCCGCTCGATTGCATCGAAGGCTATATTGATTGCGCCACCCGCCATGCCGCCGAGTTCCTGGCGTATCGACTCCCAGGAAAATTCACTGCGGGTCCGGCTGTAATCGTCCCAGTTCGGTGGCCGAAGGCAATCGACGGCGCTCTTGCGAATGATGGAAGCGCGTGGCATAGCCGTCCTTTCCCAGTTTCATCGATCAAGCTCCAGGCATCCTGAGCGGACCTTTCTTTGACAGCTACATCAAAACGGAGGGCCCAAAAGTCAGACTAGTTCAATCGATGGCCACTTTCATTGACACAGATCAAATTTCACAAATATGAAGCATTGAAGCAGAAGAAGGCTACCGATACTCAAATATTGGGGTGCCAGGAGTGCGCGCCATGTACGCCCGACCGACGCACCCTGATCCGCTACGGACCTTCTTGATGTAGATCAATGATTTCCACTGCTTGCCTCCATACACTGGCCCCCATAGTCATAGGACACTGAATATCCCTACGATCTCTGCCTGGCGCTAATACAGGACTTTCCATCGTGATGACTAAAGGAACTGGACTGTGAAGTCACGAAACTGTCGTGTACAAGTTGGCTGAACGCCCTGCGATTCTTGCTTCATGACACACGCAAGGTGCAACTGCTGTTGACCGACGCCGGAACGCAATTGATCGTCAATGTTTCTTCTTAAAAGGAATGACCATGAAACTCTATCGTATCGCGACAATCACTGCCCTGGCTGCCATGATGGCTGTGCCGGCACTCGCAGCGCCCGGCAATGCTGCTCGGTTCAACTGGAACAAGGACAATTCTCCGGGTTGGTCCTTAATGACGACGCAGGAGCGAACTGAACATCAAACCAAGATGCGCGCAGTGAAGTCCTATGATGAATGCAAAACGCTTCAGGACGAGCACCACAAATTGATGGAAGCCCGTGCAAAGGAAAAGGGAGTGACTCTGCCGACGCCGCGCCGAAATGGCTGTGATGTCATGAAGGCCAGGGGCTTCATCAAGTAAGCGCGCGCAGCAGCAAGCATTGGGAATGGGTCGGTTTTTTTGGAAGGAACATCATCATGCACCTTGTCTGTCCATCCTGCGGCACCACCAACCGGATAGCCGATGAACGACTATTTGACGGGCCGGTGTGCGGGCGCTGCGGCACGGCATTGATGGCAACCGAGCCGGTCAACCTGAGCGATGCTGCCCTGCCCAAGTTCATCGCCAGTACCGAATTGCCGGTGCTGGTCGATTTCTGGGCTGCCTGGTGCGGCCCGTGCAAAACGATGGCGCCCCATTTCGCCACCGCGGCGCGCCAGCTCCCCCAGGTCCGCTTCGCCAAGGTCGACAGCGACGCGGCTCCCGCTGCCAGCGCGCGCTACAACATCCGCAGCATTCCCACGCTGATCCTGTTTAGCGGCGGTACCGAGGTGGCGCGCCTGTCCGGCGCGGTGCCGGCGGCGCAGTTGACGGCGTGGATTCAGCAAAAGCTGCCAAAGGGCGGCCGGCAATGAACGAGCCATATTCTTCGGTGAACATGATGCCGACAATGGCTTGAATTTTGAGACTCCAAATGAAACTGCCATTGACTGTGCCGCGCTGGTTCTGGCTGGCTGTCGTCGGCATTGTCCTGCTGGCGGCATTCGGCTTGGTGGCGCTCAAGAGCGGCCCGCTGGCGCCTATAAAAGTGACCGTGGCCCGGGTCACCAGGGGAGACGTGGCACCTGCCCTGTTCGGCATTGGCACGGTAGAGGCCCGGCGTGCCTATCTGATTGGACCAACCGTCGCAGGCCGGGTTGCGCAAGTGCGCGTCGACGTCGGCGATACGGTGAAGGCTGGCCAACTTCTGGCAGAAATGGACCCGGTTGACCTTGATGCGCGGGTTGACTCTTCGGTCGCGGCGCTGGCCCGCGCCAGGAGCGCCGTGGCAACGGCCCAGGCCCAAGTGCGCGATGCGCACAGTCGCCAGGCCATGGCCGCCAGCGAGGCTCGGCGCTACCTCGACCTGGCGCGGAGGCAGTTCGTCAGCCAGAGCCTGGTGGACAACAAGCTGCAGCAACAGCAATCGGCGGATGCCCAGCTGGCCGCCGCCGAGTCGGCATTGGTGGGCGCCCGACAAGACCAGGCCCGCCTGGATGCCGAACGTGATGGCGTGAAGCAGCAACGGAGAAATATTCGTTTGCTGGCGCCGGTGGACGGTGTCGTCACTGCGCGCGATGCCGAACCGGGTTCCACTGTCGTGGCCGGGCAGCCGGTGCTCAAGTTGATCGATCCGACCAGTCTGTGGGTCAGGACGCGACTGGACCAGAGCCGAGCCCTTGGCCTGCAAGAAGGTCTGCGCGCCGAGATCACGCTACGCTCAAGCCCGGGTAAGCCCCTCACAGGCAAGGTCGTCCGCATCGAGCCGGAGAGCGACAGCGTGACCGAGGAGCAGATCGCCCACGTCGCGTTCGATCATCGGCCGCAACGCATGTCCACGGGTGAATTGGCCGATGTGACGGCGCATCTGCCCGTCGTGACCGGTGCACTGCTCATTCCCAACGCCAGCCTGCGCTATCAAGGTGCGCGGGTGGGCGTCTGGCTGCGAGCAAATGGCAAGTTGCGCTTTATGCCAGTAAAGACCGGCGCGCAAGGGCATGACGGCAAGCTGCAAGTGACCGAAGGGCTAATAGCCGGAGACGAGGTGCTTGTCTACAGCGAGCGCGACCTTACCGCGGACAGCCGCATCAAGATCGTCGAGTCGCTGGTTGGCGATGCAAAATGATCAGCCTGGCCGGCCGCGACATTCTGCATTCCTGGGGCAAGTTCGTCCTCACGGGGCTGGGACTGGGGCTGTTGATCGGCGTCACGTTCACCATGGCAGGCGTCTATCGCGGCATGGTCGACGACGCCAAAGTACTGCTCAATAACAGCGGCGCGGATCTGTGGGTGGTGCAGAAGGATACTCAGGGCCCCTATGCCGAGTCGTCCAGTATCCGCGACGACGTCTATCGCAGCATTCTGGCGATGCCCGGTGTGGTGCAGGCCGCCAACGTGACTTATTTCACCATGCAGGTACGCAAGGGCAACAGTGATGTGCGAGCGACGGTAGTGGGCTTTGAGCCCGGCCAGCCGGGTGAACCCGGCTACCTGGTGGCGGGGCGGCGAGTCAACCGCGGCCATTACGAAGCAGTGGCCGATGTCATGACACGCTTCCATGTGGGCGACCGTATCCGCATCCGCCGCCACGACTACACCGTAGTGGGATTGACCCGGCGCATGGTGTCCTCGGGTGGTGACCCGATGGTATTCATCCCATTGAAGGATGGTCAGGAAGCGCAGTTCCTGAAAGACAATGATGCGATCGTCAACGAACGGGCCCGCACGCTCGCCAACCCGGCCTTCAACCGGCCTGGCGTACCCGGATTATCCGATGCCTTGATCGCCTCACAAACCATCAGCCACAACGTCAACGCCGTGTTGGTGCGCATGGCCGATGGCCACTCACCCGACGCATTGATCCCTCTAATCGAACGCTGGAAACACTTGCAGGCCTACTCGCTTGCAGACATGGAGAAACTGCTACTTGCCAAGCTCATCGCCACTTCGGCCAAGCAGATCGGTATGTTTCTGGTGATCCTAGCCATCGTCAGTGCGGCCATGGTGGCTTTCATCATCTATACCATGACTTTGGGGAAGATTCGGGAGATCGCCGTGTTGAAGCTGATCGGCACCTCGGACCTGACCATTGCAGCGATGATCCTGCAACAGGCGCTGGGACTGGGGCTGATCGGCTTCGTCATCGGCAAGATCGCCGCTTCCGCATGGGGGCCGATTTTCCCGAAATATGTACTGCTCGAAACTGGCGATGCGGTGCGTGGCTTCATCCTGGTAATGGCGATCTGCACCTTGGCCAGTACCCTGGCGATCCGCGCGGCGCTCAGGGTCGACCCGGCCACCGCAATCGGAGGCTGAGATGGCGGGCGAGAACAGAGGTGTCGGCATTCAGATCGAAGGACTGAGCAAACGCTACGGCGAAGGCGCGGCCGCAGTCGATGCGCTGAAGGACGTTAACATGAGCGTGGCGCCGGGCGAAGTAGTCGGCCTGATCGGCCCCAGCGGATCCGGCAAGAGCACCTTGCTGAAGTGCCTCGGGGCAATCACCACGCCAACGCGCGGCCGCATGACGCTCGGTGGCGAGCTCATCTTCGATCAAGGCTGGAAGATCAGGGACCTGACGGCGCTGCGCCGCGACCGCATTGGCTTCGTGTTTCAGGCACCATTCCTGATTCCTTTCCTCGACGTCAGCGACAATATCGCGCTGCTGCCTATGCTGGCAGGCAAGTCGGACGAGCAGGCGCGGCAGCGCGCGCTGGAACTATTGCAGGCGCTTGACGTGGCGCACCGCGCCCACGCCATGCCGTCAGAACTCTCCGGCGGCGAGCAGCAACGCGTGTCGATCGCGCGCGCGCTTGCCAACAAACCGCCGGTGATCCTGGCCGACGAGCCCACCGCGCCGCTCGACAGCGAGCGGGCTCTGACAGTGATGCGCATCCTCAACCAGATGGCCACGCAGTATCAGGCCGCCATTATCGTCGTTACACACGATGAGAAAATCATTCCTACATTCAAACGTCTCTACCATATCCGCGATGGCCGGACCATCGAAGAGGCGGGGCTTGGCCGGGAGCTGACTTGAACATACTCCCGTGGCGAGAAAGGCTGTCTGCTTACGGGATCAGGGCGTGCCGGTCGGCGCGCCGCCGCCATCCAATCATTACTCGGCACGGCTAATCTCGATGGCCCCGATCCGCTGTGATGGCTGGACTTGAAACCACATCGCAAGAGATCGCAAAATAGATGCGCTTCCTCAGTCTATGCCTGTTCCTCGCCGCACACCCTCAATGCAATTGAATCGATTTCCATGACGACAGCGCCGTGCGGCTGTTCTTTTCCGACGTCGCGGTAGATTCAAAGAGATCGGGTTGACCCGCGTCGGCGCAGGCGTGCCACGACGGCGCGCGCGAGCATGCGATTGAGCTCACCACCAAATCCCCGCGTCCGCGCCAGAAATCTCTGCAAAAGATGGGCACGTGTGAAGCCAGCCGCCGGCGCAACGGCGAAGAATATGTGATTATGCGGCGCGATGGCCTTGAAGCGGCAAACCTTGCCCTCGAACGCAATCCGTAAGCGCCGCGTGATACCCGCGTAGTCGGGATCACTGCTGTGCACGTTAACCACGACCACGCCAGCCGGCCGCATCGCGCGCCGACAGGCGTAGTAGAAATCGGCGCTGGCCAGCGATGCGGGTTGCCCTTGCGCGTCGAACCCGTCGATGATCAAGACATCAACCTTGGCAGCCAGCGTCGCAATATATTGCGACGCGTCCGCATGCACGACGCGCAGGCGCTCGCTATCGGGTGGGATGGAAAAGGCGTCGCGCAGGGCAATTACCTGCTCATCGATTTCGAGCACGGTGATTCGCACATCGGGCAAATACTGGAGACAGAATTTGACCAGCGAGCCGCCGCCCAGGCCAACAATGAGCATATCCCGCGGCACAGGCTGGAACAGCACAAAGCACATCATCGCACGCGTATAGGCGAGTGTCAGCCGGTTCGGATCAGAAAGCAGCATTTCGCTTTGAATCATGCCATCGGCGAACATCAAACAGCGTCGGTCGCCATCGGTATAGACGATGGGACGACGTGTACTGCCGAATCCCTCCACGGTGTTCCCCCTATCCAAGTACAAGCCGGCCCCATTGCACATCAGCAGGTCCGGAAATAGCGCCGCTGTGCAGCGAAGACTGGTTCGTTGCTATCGTGGCCGGATTAAGGCATTCATCAAATACCATTCCTATGCTATGATTTACCAATGAACATCACATTATAATACTATGGTAATTAAAACGGATGAAATCGTCTGCACGCATTGTTTGATTCTCCTTGGCAATGAAGCTGCCGCGCGCATCCGGCGACGCCGCGCGATGACCGGACGCACCCCGGGAGGGGCACACCACGGTGGATAGTCTCGCTGAACTGGCAGCGCATTTCGAGGCTCTGCGGGCAAAAACGGCTCTGGGGGAGCCCTATGTCCTGAGGCGCGCGGAAACCGTATCATTGCACCTGGACTTGGAGGCAGTGCAAAGTCAAATGTGCCTGAATGCGCCCGATGAACTGGTCCTGGGTTATACCCAGACGATGATGGGCTTCCTCCTCTTCAACTCCGCCCCTGAAAAGATCGCGATGATCGGTCTGGGGGGCGGGTCCTTGGCCAAGTACTGCTATCGCTTCTTGCCAGGCTCAACTATCTGCGCCATTGAGAACGACGCACAGGTTGTCGCCCTGCGCGAGCTTTTTTTCATTCCGCCGGACGACCATCGATTCCGAGTGATTCTGCGCGACGGTGCGGAGTTTGTGAAATATTCATCGAACCAGTACGACGTCCTGCTGGTAGACGGCTTCGACCGGAGCGGACAGCCGGCAAGCCTGTGCTCCCAAGCCTTCTACGACGACTGTTTCACGGCCTTGGCCCCGGACGGTATCCTGGCGGTTAATTTACTGGGAACGAATACAACAAATCAAGATTGCATGGCGCGCATCAGGCACCGGTTTGGAGATGCCGTCACCATCGTGGACGCCCATGATTCAAGCAACAAAATTGTTTTTGCCTGCAAGGGAAAGCTGCTGGATTTGCCCGATTACGTGCTGCTTGGGCGGCTGCGCAGTCTGGCCTGTGATCATACCGTCAAGCTGGTATCCACCGTCCAGCGCATCCTGCAGCAGAGACGGCTGCGCATTGCCGCCCGATTGTGCGCGTGATCGGAAACCAGGCGCCGCCTGGCATACCGCGACCGAGTCGCCGGAATCATTGCAGGTTTTCCGCAATTGAATATACACACCGCACTGATCGCGTCGAAGCGCTCGCCATTCCGTGCTGTCGAGGCGCCAGCGACGATACATTGGCCATTGCCAGGATGGTCCAGTCGCCCGACCTTTTCTGCCTCCCCCTTTGCCGGCCAGGCAGTCGGCAATGGCGGGGGCAGATTCCACTTTGAGAAAGTCAGCATTGAAGCGAACAAAAGTCCGCACCGCGGCCGCCACGGCAGCGACACCAAAGCGCCAGTGCGCGTTCAAATGGGATGGCGACACCCTCGTCCTTAACATCCTTGGCAAACCCAGCGCTCACCAGGATGCCATAGGTGCGATCAAGGGCCACCAGCTGATGGTAAGCGTCACCGTGGCACCGCGTGGCGGCAAGGCAACTGATCACATGGTGCGCTTTCTGGCCGCCGAGCTCGGAGTGTCCCGTTCCGACATTGAAGTCGTTTTCGGGCGCATGAACGTTAACAAGCAATTGCGGATCAAGGCACCCAAGCGATTGCCCCCTGCCTTGCAGGACGCCGCTTGTGCGGCGCCCCAGGTCGGGCTCCCTTCAAGCCAGACGAATTGACGAATATGGACAACGCGGGTCTTGACCATGACAGCACCCTGCCCGATGGCTTCGAGGATGCGCTGACAAAAAGCGCCGGCCGGCCATTCGCTTTCTCCAATGGCGATATGCGCACTTTGCATTTCGACGAACGATACATTCAAAGCGCAATGCGCATTTCCGAGCCGGTTGAACTATTGCTCAGCTATACGCGGGCGATGATGGGCTTTCTGCTATTCAACCCAAGCCCACGCCATATCCTCATGATCGGACTGGGCGGTGGCTCGCTTGCGAAATACTGTTTCCGAAACTTACCCGAAGCGCGCATTACGGTGCTTGAACTGGACCGTGACGTCATTGCCCTGCGCGAGCAATTCAAGATTCCTGGCAACTGCCAACGCTTCCGTGTCATCCACGCCGACGCCCGGGCCTATTTGGCGGCGACGATCGAAAAGGCAGACATCATTCTGCACGACGGGTTCGACGCCGACGGGCTTGCCCCATCACTTGGCACCGAGCATTTCTATCGGCTCTGTCACGACGCCCTCGAACCCGACGGCGTGCTGGTGTCGAACCTGTGGGGCGACGCCGCCGAACTGGCCGGGGTGATGCGACGGCTGTATGCCGTCTTCGAGTCGAGATTGTGGTGGAGCACCGCCAGCGGAGACTTCAATCGCATTGTCTTTTCGGCCAAGTGCGGCAGCGATGCAGCGCTCAGTGCGACGCTGCCAAAGCGGGTGATGCCATTCGATCGAAACGACCGTCTTGCATTTGGCAAGCTGGTCGATCGTCTGCAGAGCGCAGTTGGCCACAGCCCATCGAGCTTCGAGACGATGGTGAGAAACGAGATGCGTAGCGCCTTACGGCAGCGCGAACGAGCGCGCTCATCGCCCCAATCGGCCTGATCAGGGAAGGCTGGCACCTGCAGCGGTCCCCACCGACACGGCCGTCAATATCCCCCGCAAGATATCGCGCGGCGGTGGCGGGCAACCCGCTATCGTCACATCGACCGGGATCACGTTCGACACCTGGCCACAGCTGGCATAGCTGGCGCCGAACACGCCACCATTGCAGGCACATTCACCCACGGCGACAACCAGCTTTGGATGGGGAACGGCGTCATAGGCGAGCCTGAGCGCCAACTCCATGTTCTTGCTGACCGGTCCGGTGACCAGCAGCAAATCGGCGTGGCGGGGGCTGGCCACGAATTTGATCCCCAATCCTTCGATGTTGTAATACGGATTGCTCAAGGCATTGATCTCCAGCTCGCAGCCATTGCACGAGCCGGCATCGACCTCCCGGATGCACAACGCCCTGCCCAGCGTGGCAAGCAGCTGGGCCTGGATTTGCTCGCGCTCGACGCGCCAGCGATCGTCCGGCTCCGGCGGCGCCTCAGTCAATATTCCTGCCTGCTTGATTTGCTTGAGAATGTGCCACATCAGCGGTCGTGTCCAGAATAGCTCAGGTTAAAGGATTTATTTATCAAAGGAAAATCGGGAACGATATTTCCCATGATCGCATGTTGCAGAACTGGCCAGTTCTGCCATGACGGATCGTGGCATTGGCAGCGGTGTATCGTGCCGGCGTGTTCGATTTCAAGGGCGACCAACACCGGCCCGCGCCAGCCCTCGACCCATCCCGCGCCCAGCGCCCCGACCCCGGTCTCGGGCAGGCTTGCCAGCACTGGCCCCGCCGGCAACCGGGATGCAATGGCTCGCAGCAGGCGCAATGATTCGGCAATTTCTTCAAAGCGCAGCGTGACCCTGGCGGCAACGTCGCCGTTGCGGTGGGTCGCCATCCGCACTTCGAGCGCCGTGTAAGGCATGCCGCCCTGGTCGGCGCGCGCGTCGAATGACTGCCCGCTGGCCCGCCCGGCCAGGCCGCACAGGCCCAGGTCGGCCGCCAACTGTGGGGCGACGCGACCGGTACCAATGAAGCGATCCTGCAAGCCGGCATGGCCTTCATACATTTTTTTCAAGGCCAGCACCTGGGTCTCGACGGCCGCGCATTGCGCCAGCAATAAGGCGGTGCCGGTCGCGTCGATATCGACCGACACGCCGCCCGGAACGATGCAATCCATCATGAACCGGTGGCCAAACAGGCGATGGCTGAGGCGGACCCAGTCCTCCTTCAATCTGGAAAATTGAGACAGACACACGGCCAGGCCGGCATCGTTACCAATCGCCCCGATGTCCCCAAGGTGGTTCGCAATGCGTTCGCGTTCGAGCAGCAGCGCGCGCAGCCACGCCGCGCGCGCCGGCACCGCGCCGCCGCTGGCGTTCTCGAGTGCCATGCAATAGGCCCAGGCAAACGCAACCGTCGAGTCGCCCGAGACCCGCCCCGCAAGGCGTGCACCGTCGCCAGCGTGCTGGCCGATGAACAGCCGGTCGATTCCTTTGTGGGCATACCCGAACCGCTGTTCCAAGCGCAATACTTTCTCGCCCACCACGGAAAACCGAAAATGGCCCGGTTCGATCACGCCGGCATGAATCGGACCGACGGCGATTTCATGCACGCCGTCGCCCGCCACCGTGACGAAAGGATATTCGTTCAAGTCACAGTCGAACTGCTCCATGCCGGAATGGTGGCGGCGCAACGGAAAGTAGTCATCGGGCCAGCGGCCATGGTTGAGCCAGGGACGGCGGTCTTGCGCGCCGAGTGCTTCAATATCCAGCAAGTCGAACAGCGCCCGCTGCATGCGCACCGCTGCGGGAAATATGGCCGACAAGTCGGGGTAGCCCGCACTGTGACTGGTCGCCAGGCGCAGCCAAAGCAAGCCTTCCGGCACGCAGTATGCGGCCGACACCAGCTCATGATCGGCCAGCGGCCGGCGGTCGGCGCCCCAAATGGACACCAGCCGCCCGCCTTCGGCACGCACCTGGCGGGCGACGCGCACCCAGTCCTGGGCGTCAACTTCGGCAACCCATAGGGCGACGGCGCCGCTCGAGCAGTTGAACGGAATGGCAAATCTCGCGCAGACGGCGTCGGCCTCCATGCCTACCCTCCGATGATCTTCACCGCTGCCTGGAACCACAGGTCCAGATAGGGCGGAATGTATAGGCCGAGCATCAACGCCAGGCCAAGGTGAATGAATACAGGTAGCAACGCGGGCGGATGGGCAAGCGGTTTGGCCGTCGTTTCGCCGAACACCATCTCTTGCACCCGCCCGTAAATCGACGCGAACGCCACCCCCAGGCCCAGCAGCAGAACCGGGGTCGCCCAAGGCAATTCACGCATCGCCGTGGTGACGATCAGGAATTCACTGGCGAACACGCCGAAAGGCGGCATGCCAAGAATTGCAAGCGTGCCAAAAAGCATGCCCCACCCCACCGTCGGACTGACCTTGACCAACCCGCGTATGTCTGCCATCACTTGCGTGCCCGCCTTCTGGCAGGCATGGCCCACCGTGAAGAAGATGGCGGATTTCACGAGCGAATGTACGGTCATGTGCAACAGTCCCGCGTAAGTCGCGACCGGCCCGCCTATCCCGAAAGCGAAGGTCATCAAACCAATATGCTCGATCGAGGAATACGAAAACATCCGTTTGACATCCTTCTGCCTTGACAGGGAAGCCGTCGCCACCAGCATCGACAAGAGTCCGAATCCAACCAGCATCTTGCCGGGCATGCCGTTTTGCAGGGCGCCATCGGCGAGCACCTTGAATCGCAGCACCGCGTACAGCGCGACATTGAGCAACAGCCCGGATAACACCGCCGAGATCGGGGTCGGACCTTCGGCGTGGGCGTCGGGCAGCCAGCTATGCAGGGGAACCAGACCCATCTTCGTCCCATAGCCAACCAACAGGAACACGAAGGCGAGCGACATGATCGCCGGCTGCAGCTGGGTTTTGACGGCATTAAGATTAGTCCATAGCAATACGTCGGACTGTGCCCCCAGCGTCCGGTTGGCCGCCAGGTAAAGCAGGATGGTGCCGAACAGCGCCAGTGCGATGCCGACCCCGCAGAGGATGAAATATTTCCATGCGGCTTCGAGGCTGGCCGCGGTGCGATAAACACTGACCAGCAAGACCGTCGTCAGCGTTGCCGCTTCCATTGCCACCCACAAGATACCCATATTATTGGTCGTCAACGCCAACAACATGGTGAACATGAACAGCTGAAACATGCTGTGGAATAGGCGCATTCGGTTCGGCGTCATCTTGCCGTGGTCGCGCTCGACGCGCATATAGGGACGGGAAAACAAGGCCGTGGTCAGTCCCACGAAGGCCGTCAGCGTCACGAGAAAAACATTGAGCGGATCGATGAAGAACATCTTGCCGAGGGCGAATGCGGGACCATCGGCAATGATCCTCGCCGTCAATCCCGCCGCCGCGATGAAAGTGGCCATGCTGAAGCCGACGTTGATCTCGGGCGCCCGGTCCTGGTGCCCGACCAGCCCGAGTATCATGCCGCCCAGCAGAGGGATCAGCAGCAGCGCCAAGATCAGGGCCATTCTCAGTCCTCCCTCAAGTGTTCCAGATTGTGGATATCCAGATTGTCGAACCTTTCGCGAATCTGAAACATGAATACCACGAGGATCAGGACACCGACCAGGATGTCGAGGGCAATGCCAAGTTCAATCACCATCGGCATGCCGTTGGTCGCCGCCGTGGCGGCGAAAAACAGGGCGTTCTCCATCGACAGGAAACCGATCACCTGGGGCACCGCCTTGGAGCGCGTGATCATCATCATGAAGGAGAGCAGAATGCAGGCGAGCGCTATCCCAAGCGTGCCGCGTGCGATGGACGAGGACAGCTGAGTCACGGGAAGCGCCAGATTGAATGCAATAATGACCAGGACAATGCCGATCAGCATGGTGGCCGGAAAATTGATCAAGGGCTCCACGTCCCACTGGACATTCAGGCGGTGGATCAGCCTGTGCAATATCCATGGAAACAACACCACTTTCAGCGCCAGCGTCAGGGCCGCCGAAAAGTATAGGTGGGCGTCATTGGTCGTGTAGGCAATGACCGTGGCAGTAGCGACCAGGGTGGCACCATGCAGGGCGAACAGATAGATCAAGGACAATATCCTGCGCTGGCCCAGCATGGCAAACGTCAATAGCAGCAGAAGTGCCGCCAACAGGTTCACCACTTGCAGTGTGATCGACGTCATCTCAGGCCCCCAATAAGAAATGCACCAGCATGCCGATCACCGCGAGCAAGAATGCCGTCATGAGAAATTCCGGAACCCGGAAGATGCGCATCTTGGCGCTGCCAGTTTCGATCAATGCCAGCGCGGCGCCGCCGATCGCCAGCTTGAGTGCCAGGAACAACAGCGCCCCGAGCAAGGCGAGCGGATCATTGGCCTCGGCAATTCCCCAAGGGAAAAACAGGGCGAAACCGATACAGGAATAAACGAATAATTTAAGACTGGCCGCCCACTCCATCAAGGCCAGGTGGCGTCCCGAATATTCCAGGATCAGGGCCTCATGAATCATCGTCAACTCAAGATGGGTGGCCGGGTTGTCGACCGGGATGCGCGCGTTCTCCGCCAGCGATACCATCGTGAATGCGACGCCGGCGAACGCCAGGCTGGGATAGATCGCCAGCTCCCGATGCATCAGGCTATCGACGATGCTCGGCAGCGAAGTCGACTGGGTGATCAGGGAGCTGCAGAACAGGACCAGGAGCAAGGCCGGTTCCGCCAGGAAGCCGATCAACATTTCCCGACGCGCGCCCATGGTGCCGAACGCCGTACCGATGTCCATTGCCGCAAGCGAGATGAACACACGAGCCAGGGCCAGCAGCCCGACCAGCGCGATGGCGTCGGCCGTCGGCGACAGTGGCAACTGCGTGGAAAGGGTCGGAACGATGGCGCTTGCCAGCGTCATGCAGCCGAACACGATATACGGAACCATGCGAAACAGTGGCGTCGCGTGTTCGGCCAACACTGATTGCTTGTGAAACAGCTTGTGCAGCATGTAGTAGGGCTGCAACACGCTAGGCGCACTCTTATTCTGCATCCATGCGCGGCATTGCCCGACCCAGCCAGTCAATAGCGGCGCCGCCGCCAATGCGACCAGAATTTCGAACAATTGCGAATAGACGCTGGAGGAGGCCATCATTGATTGATCACCAATAGCATGACGAGCAGTGTCAGGAAACTGTACAGCAGATAAATTGCAATGCGCCCATGTTGCAACAAACCAACCACCCGTGCAATGCGTTCGGACAGCGCCACAATCGGCCGATACACCAGGCTCCAGAATGGATCCTCCACCGTGACCTTATAGCGCGGTGCCACATCGAAGGGGCTGGGCAGTTCACGCGTCATGCGGAGAAACGGGCCGAAGATTTCGCGAATGGGCTGGCCGAATCCCTCCGCGGTGTCCTGCATGCGTGCGTTCGGGAATGGGTAGCCGCAGGCCCACGGCGGCGCACGCCGAACATTGCCGTGATACCGAAGCCGCACCAGCATAAACGCCAGCAGGCACAAGCCGAGCAGCGCCAGCATGAACAGTGCCGGTGTATAGCTGGCGCGCTCCGGCGCGACCGGGGCCAGCAACAACCAGCCGTTGCGGGCAACCGTTTCAGCCAGCCCTTCACCGACCAGCACGTGCGTGACGCGCCCCAGAATCGATACCACCTGTACCGGAAACAGGCCCAGAAACAGACAGGCGGCGACCAGCCAGACCAAGCCGATCCGCTCCCATGGCCCGGCGTCATGGGCGTCGTACAGTTTTCTCTCCCGGGGTTGTCCAAGAAAAATGATTCCATAAAACTTGACCATCACATAGCCCGCCAGGGCCCCCACCAGCGCGATGACCGCGGCGACGATGGGGATCAGCATATTGAGAAACGAGTTGGGCAGTCCTGGCGTGAACAAGAAACTCTGCAACAATAACCATTCGGACACGAAGCCGCCAAATGGTGGCAGTCCAGCGGCCGCCAGCATGCCGATCAGCACCGTCCAGCCGGTCCACGGCATGAAACGCATCAATCCGCCCAGGCGCCCGAGATTGCGTTCACCTGTCGCGTGCAGCACGGTACCGGTGCCCAGAAACAATAGGCTCTTGAACGCGCCATGGCTCGCCACGTGATAGAGCGCGGCGGTCAGCGACAATGCCGCCAGGCTCGCCATGCCGTAGGCGCGGAACAGGATGGCCAAGCCGATCCCGACGAAAATCAATCCTATGTTTTCCATCGACGAATAAGCCAGCAGCCGCTTCATATCGGTCTGGACCGTGCACAGCACGACGCCAAACAAGCCGGTGGCGAGCCCAAGCGCAAGCGTAAAACCACCCCACCACCAGAGCTGGATGTGCAACAGGTCGAAGGTGACGCGCAGCACACCATAGACGCCGGTCTTCAAGACGAAGGCGCTCAACAGCGCGGAAATGGGCGATGGCGCCGCAGGGTGGGCCTCTGGCAACCAGATGTGGAGGGGGATCAACCCGGCCTTGGCGCCGAATCCAAACAAGGCAAGGAAAAAGGCCATCGATGCCCAGAATGTATCCAGATGCTGCAGGCGCATATTGCCAAAGGTGTAGTCGCCAGTATTGGCCTGCAGCAAACCGAAGCAAAGTAGCAATGCCAGCGCACCGATATGCGAGATCAAGAGGTACAAGTACCCGGCCTGGCGCACCTCGGACAGGCGGTGATTGGCTGTGATGAGCAAGGTGGCGCTCAAGGTCATCGATTCCCACGCGACCATGAATACATACGCGTCATCGGCAACCAGCAACAAGGCTATGCTCGCCAGGCAAATGTGGTATTCGAGGCACAAGAGTCCCGGTGGCGTGCCCTCCCCCTGCCGAAAATACCCTGCGGAAAACAATGACACTCCAGTGCTGACCGTGCCAAACACAAAAAGAAAATAGGAGGAAAGGCCATCTAGCCGCAGGTGAAATGGCAGGCCGGGCAAGCCCAGCGGAAGTTGCGCGACCTCCTGGGTGCCGAAGCAGCTGATCAGGCCGGTGGTGGCCAGCATGGCACCGAACAGGGCGCCGAGCGGAAAGAGAAAACGCGCAACGAAAACAGTCCGCCTCAACGCCAGCAAGCCACAGGCAGCGACACATAGCCAAGCTGCTACGACGACCAGCACGAAATCCAAGGACATCAGTTCGGCCATCGATACGCCTCCATGGTTGAAGTCGCATTGCCGCAGCGGGTATTGCGGCAACAATGCTTACGATCACTTTAGAAACAAGGCCTGCAGCGTTGAGGCGATCACCGCAACAAGCCAATCCAGGACGCGCCGTCAATCAAAACAAAGGCAGGTAGTTATAATTTCATTATAATACTCGTAATATCACCAGACTGGAGCACGCGTATGGAAACAAAAACTGCCCGACTGACCGTCCTGGTCGACCCAATCAAGAAGAAAGCTTTCGAGCAATTGTGCGCCAGCCAAGACCTGACCCCCTCTCAAGTCATCCGGCAACTGATGCGTGACTATATGGAACATTTTGGCGTCGATTATAGTACCAGGAGCCGAATCGGAATCAAGAATCGACAGGCGGAAACGGTATAGTCAATAAAAACCAAATGCAGTGCATCGAGTCGCTTTCGCTGCAACGCTGTTGACGCAATACGAGCTTGAATGGACCGTCGGTTCTGGCGTTTATTTTGACGTCGTGACAGCTGGATGTGCCGGGAAATAAACGAGCCCGGGCGCGATGCAGCGTGCGTCCGCTTGCAACACCATCCTGGTCGACTGGCAGTAGATATAGGCAAACTCATACGGCGCGCCACCAATGTCAGCATGGCGGTGAATCGGCACTCCACCGTAGGTGCCAATCACATCCCTCAGGCTGTCGGGTATGTCGAAGTGAAAGGTCCCGATGTCGCCGGCTTCGTCCTCCGCGTCGTCTCCCGCGTCCGATGTCCATCCCTTGGTGACGTCTTGCAATGCGTCGAAATAATAGACTGATACACAGAGCAAGACCACGACGAACCCGCCAATCGCGAACAGTATCAAGAGCTCCATGACCAACTCCCATGCCAGAGACCAGGGCCCAGCCGAGCGCAAGTTCTCACTGTTGCGGTTTACGGCGGGCCTCAATGCCGCTTCCCACTTCGCGCTGGAACATTCCGTCGGCCATGGCCGACACAAGACCACAGCAGCTTGACCTGGCTCAAGGTCAACACCAGGCCACACTCCGCAATGAATTGGGGCTGTGGCATCGATCCAAAGGTAAAGTATCGGAATCGGCTTATAATTCAATTATAATCCGACATACCACCAGGAGCAGACCGATGGAAGCAAAAACAGCCCGCCTGACGGTGTTGATCGATCCTGTTAAAAAGTCGGCCTTTGAAAAACTATGTGCAGCGCAAGACCTTACGCCTTCGCAGGTTGTGCGCCAGTTGATACGTGAATACCTCGAACGGTATGGCGTGGACGACAAGACCAGGAAGCCGGCCACGCCGCCCGCGGCCGCTGACGATGAGAGCTAAGCCGTACACGTTCAGGGCCGGTTCGCTGCGCGCTTGATGGTATGCTTCCGACGATCCATAAGGAGACGGATATGCTGGGCAATCGAAGGAAGATTCGTTTTTTTAGATCGCACATCCCAGAGTTTGCATGTGTTCCAGGTTGCCATGACTGCTGCGGACCAGTACTGGCCTCGACTGACGAAATGTCCGTGCTGCCTCGCATCGGTGCTACGGAGCACGCCACAGCATTGGCGAACCTGGACTGCCCACACCTGACAAAAACGGGCTGTGGTGTATACGACGAACGACCACTCATTTGTCGCCTGTTCGGCACCACTGCGCATCTTGCCTGCCCGCGTGGCCGACGCCCCGAAGCGATGATTGATTCGGCCATTGAGAGGAAGATCGAATTTTTCTTTCGCGAAACACGGCATGTCCTCGTCTAGCACATTGACAAGAACCGCGCGGCAATGAGAATCTGCCATGCCAATTAACTATTCACGCCGCCTTACAGGCAGGGCGCGCACCAAGGGCGCCAATCGACATCTCGGCTTCGCCCTTACCTTTGTCGCCGGCGCGATCAATGCGGGTGGATACCTTGCCGTCCAACAATACACTTCTCACATGACCGGCATCGTCTCCTCGATGGCGGACAGCTTGGCACTCGGCACGTTTGACGTCGCGCTGGCAGGTCTCGGTGCGCTTCTCTCCTTTGTCGCTGGGGCGGCCAGCTCAGCGATGCTGGTCAATTTCTCGCGCCAGCGCCGCATGCACAGCCAGTTCGCGTTACCACTGATGCTGGAGGCTGGATTGCTGTTGTGTTTCGGCCTGCTGGGGGCCCGGCTCGCCATCATAGACGGACTATTTGTCTCTCTCACCGTCATGCTTCTCTCATACATGATGGGCTTGCAAAACGCCGTCATTACCAAACTCTCGAATGCAGAGATCCGGACAACCCATATCACGGGCATAGTGACGGATATAGGGATAGAGTTGGGGAAATTATTCTTTCGAAATTCCGCCAGGTATGTGGGCGCCCAGCGTGTGCTCGCGAACAGAACGCGCCTCCGCATCCTATTATCACTTGCGTGCTTCTTCTTTGTTGGCGGCGTCGCCGGTGCACTCGGTTTCAAACATATGGGTTACATCGCCACTGTACCGCTTGCGCTCGTTCTGATTGCATTCGCCAGCGTGCCGGTCGTCGATGATCTATTGCTCTATCTGCGCCGCGCGCGATAGGCACGAAGGGACTCCAGACTTCGCAGTCACCATTCATTCCGGCGATGGATCACTCTCGAATTGAAGCTGACGCCATGGCGTTTTCGAATTTGGCCATCAACTTAAGCGCACCCTAGTCTCGATGGGAAAGTGATCGGACGGATAGCGCCCCTGATACAAGTCATTGATTATTGTATGACTCAATACTTCCACTCGATCATTGACGAAAATGTAGTCAATCTTGTTTCCCGGTTTGCTATTGGATCCAAAAGCGTTGAAACTTATATCTCCGCCTCGGGCCGGCACCGCCGCTATATGCTCGGCGTCCTGCAAGGCACTTGCAATGACAGTGTAGGCTGCATGGTCCTTTGTATAGTTGAAATCGCCAGTGACAATCACCGGGAGTGATGCGCCGATCGAGTTCGCCAGCTTGACAATTTGCTTTGTGCTTTCCACTCTGGCCAACTGGCCGCGATGATCGAAGTGCGTGTTCAATATGTAAAACATCCCGGACGCCCCACTCTCCCTTACAGGTCGAAGGAAAGTTTCTTCAACTCAGTTCAACGAACACAAGCGTCACGCGTGGCATTCTGTGTTGCTATTGTTGCGACTGCTGCAGCAGCCAATCGCTCAGGGCCTTTACCTTGGTGTCCTGCAAATTTTGGCGCGGGCAGACGATCCAGAATGCGTAGGGATTTTCCAGTTCCAGCGTGAACGGTTTGACCAAGCGGCCGCAAGCGAGGTCAGCTTCGACTAACGGCGCTGGCGCCAGCGCCACGCCATGGCCAGCCTGGGCCGCCTCTAGCGCGAGATAAATGCTGCTGAAGCGAGGCCCGCGATCGACATCGATCTTGCCGGCCTTTGCCGCCTTGAGCCAGTCACGCCACTTCGGCGGCCGATTGGGCAAGCCTGACCCTTCGTAGTGAATCAGCGTATGCTCGCGCAGGTCGGCAGGGCTATTGAGCGAGGACTTCGCGAGCAGGCCGGAACTGCAAACAGGGAACATATTGGCGCGCATCCAAAACTTCGAACGCAGGCCTGGATACTTGCCGACGCCATAACGCAAGGCCAAATCGGTGTGACCAGTCTTAAAGTCGATTAGCCCATCCTCTACTGCCATGCTGACCGTCCATTGGGGATAGCGCGCCTCGAACCCTGGCAGGCGCGGCGCCAGCCATTTTCCAGCCAGCGAACTCATCGCACTGACGCGGACAACCGAGCGCGCGCTGTAGACCTCCGGGTCGAGCGCACAGTCGAGACGTGAAAAAATGTCCTGGAGCTTGAGCGCGAGCGCGCTCCCCGCCTCGGTCAACTCGACCGCCCGGTTCAGGCGCACGAACAAGGCTTGGCCCAGATAGTCCTCGAGTCGTTTGACCTGGTGGCTGACCGCCGTTGGCGTCACATTCAATTCGTTGGCCGCCTTCAGGAAGCTCTTGTGCCGCGCGGCAGCCTCAAAGCTTCGGGCGGCGATCAGCGGTGGGTTGGGTCTGGCAGCCATCGGCGAGTCCTGTATGGAAGGTGACAGCCAATATGATAAATCAGATTAGTTTTATTCACCTGACAAGCAAAAGCTTTCGTTTGTCGACGTCGCGCGCGCTGGCTAAGCTGAAGTCACTCAAAAACGGAGGATCGAATCATGAAAATCGAACACATCAACAACCACGTCCTGCAATTGCGCGGCAACTGTGATGCATCGCTGGCCACCGAATCGAGCGCATTGGAAGTGCGCGATCATCTGGAAGGTATCCAGGAAAAGAATGAACGCAGCCCAGTGCTGGAGGCCTTGATTACGATACTGAGTCCGATGGGACAGCGCGGCTTCTGACTATTCGCGGTCGCAAGGGTCAATATTGCTTGCACAGGCTCATCGCTTCTGTTCGTTCCGGAACCGGTCGAGAGCCAAGGCCAGGCCCGGGACGAGAAAAATGCCAGCGCAGTGAACTGCGCCAAGAAGCGTGTTCCCGACGCCTATCAACCTGCGCTTGTTCCATGTTCCAGAGACGGAGCTTCACTTACCCAGGGCCGGCGGCAAATCCCGGACTGACGCCTCGTCGTCTGCTGGTTCGAGCAAGCCAAGGTAAACGTCCAGTGTACGTTGCACGGCAACGGCGACTAGCTGCGCGATGCGGTCGTAATTTGCCGTTGTACACGCTTCATCGAGCGCATCGTAATAGGCAAGTCGATCCTCTTTCTGGATGACTGCCGGCGCATATCCCGCTTTCATCAGTTCCAAATTCATCAGCAGTCGCCCGGTCCGGCCATTGCCATCGATGAAGGGATGAATTTCTTCGAACCGGGTATGCAGGACTGCCGCGCGCATGATCGGATGCAGAGTCGATGCGCCCTTGTACCAGTCGAGCAGCAAGGCCATTCTCTCCGGCAGATGCAAAAAACTTGGCGGCGTGGTGCTAGCGCCGGCAATCACTACGTTTTCACGCCGGTACCTGCCGGCCTCGTCGTCATCGATACCCTTTAGCACGAGCTTGTGAATGTCCTTTATCTGCCGTTCGGACAATTCTTCGCTTTCCGTCACAATGTCCTCGACATATAGGATCGCATCGCGATGATTAATCGCCTCGAAATGTTCGCGCATGGATTTCCCACCGACTGTAATGCCTTCAAGCACAACCTTGGTTTCCCGCAGTGTCAGCGTGTTTCCTTCGATGGCATTCGAATGGTAGGTCCATTCGAGCGTGAGTTTGTCGCGCAGGGACGCAACAGTATGTGGCGGCAACGGGCGAGCGGCATCCACCTTGGCTTTTGCCTCATCGACGGCACCTAACAACGCCTCCAGGTCGTTCAACATTTGCAGCCTCAACTAAAGAAATCCAATTATCCAATTGGCAGCATAGCACTGCCGACAATGGTTCGTAAAATTGTGGGTTTGTGGAGTTAGGTCAGATATAGACGCCCGATTTCCATTTGCCATTGATCCAGCCCGCGCTTCACATCTTGTCGTCGTCGAAGAAGGTGTCGCGCTCAACCTGGACGATGCAGGGAATCCGGATCTGCCCGGCCAGCCAGTCGTAAAAATCGCGCCGTGCGGCGACATGCGCAGGCTTGACATGGTGGCGTCCGACCTTGAGTTGCGCATCTGCCGGCGGCTCGATGCGAATATCGATGTCTTCCGAAAAACGATGGATGACACCAAACCCTTTCGACAGCGAGGTTCCGCCCTTCAACTCGAAACGGTACCCCCGGGGTCTGCAAGCCCCACAGGCAGTGCATGATCCAGTAGTCCTTCTCGACCAGGACAGGATCGATCCCCCGCCCTCAGCCACGATCGAGACCAGTTGGGCGAAATCGTGGCGTTCGTGCAGAAATTCAGCCATGCAGCCATCCCTCCACGCGCTTTCTGGTCGCCACCGAGCCATAGCTTGTCAACGCCCGCAGGAGCTGCGGGCGGTCGAATTCCATCGCCTTTTTCTCCGCCTCGGCCAGCAATTGCGATTTGTCTTCGGCCAGTTCATCAAGGTTGTTAAGCAAGTCGACAAACAAGAATTCAGGCGTGAGTTTCTTCGGAAAGCGCAGCTTGACGCGGCAGTCGAACTTCCGATTACCCAGCGCAAACACCCTATGCCGCTTGTGGTTGTAGACCAGGGTACGGTTATAGAGCTGGGTGGTGCCCAGTCCAACGGTGTTGTAGACGGATGGCGAAAAGATCAGAAAATTCTTGTCACGCAGGAACGCCTGCACCAAGACGCGATCATCGGGAGGAACGGCGCCAAAGGTCGATTGACGCGGCGCGTAGTACAAGCCCTGCGCCAGCTTATTCAGCTGCCCGCCAGCCACCAGCTCACGCAAGTGCCTATCCACTGCATTCGAGACCCGCGCCAAGTCCTCGCGACGGTACACCTGCCCAGCGCGCAAGGCATGGGCAAGGTCGGCGGAGCCCCCTTTGACGGAGGTCGGATCTGGGCGCGAACGGGCTGTCAAGATGAATTCTCATTGAAATTTCATGCAAATACTAGCAAAGTTCTTGTTTCGCGTCCGTCAAATCCGATTACTGCGCAACCCACGACGCCGAAAGCGGGCACCGCCGGTAAATGAGGGGGTAAAAATCAATGGACGAGAAAAAGGCCAGCGCTGAGGCTGGCCTAAGTCATTGATTCTATTGGTCGGGGCGAGAAGATTCGAACTTCCGACCCCTTGCACCCCATGGGATCAGGCCGCCTATCCGTAATCTTCCGACAACGTCCGTTGTTGAGCTAAATCCATTTGCAATCAATGCCTTAGCGCTACGCTTGAATCCGGCTTCATCCGAACTCGTCCGATTCAAGCCGAGCGATTTGTAGGGGTATTTGTAGGGGTATGAGGAACCACTTCCGACCCTTTGCTTCGGTGACTTTCTGGAATTAAAGAGATGTCTAAGCTCACTCACAAGGCCTTGCAGGCGCTGACTGCGGCGAATGAGGGCCAGTTGGTACGGGACGAGGGCAACCTGTTCGGGCGCGTCCGCGTGCGGGCAAACAGCGGCGTTGTCATCAATTTCTACTACCGCTATCGTCAGGGTGCGCGCCTGCGCGACATCTCATGCGGAACCTGGCCACTCGATTCACTGGCCGAGATTCGCGCCAAGCGCGACAACGCACGTGAGGACGTCGCCAATGGCCTCGATCCGTCAACTCAGCGGAAAGTGCACAAGATCGAAGTGCGTGAAGTGCTGGAATCGAAGATTGCCAAGGCCAAACAGGAAAGGACTGAATCGCTCACTGTGCGCGATCTGTTCGAGACTTGGCTGGCCGACGGCGTCCGGCGGCTCGACGACAACGCGAATCTGAAGCGGTCGTTTGCGGCCGACGTGTTGCCTAAGATCGGGCACATCCCCGTCCAAAGCTTGACCGACGCTGACATCAGGGCCGTACTGCGCGCCATGGTCGCGCGCGGCGTCAACCGCAGCGCCGTCGCGCTGCGAAACGATCTCAAGCAGATGCTCAACTGGGCACAGAAGCGCCAGCCCTGGCGTAAGCTCATGGTCGAGGGAAATCCTATTGAGTTGATTGAGATCGAGCGCATTGTTGACCGTGACTACGACATGCGCGGAGTTCGCGAGCGGGTTCTTGCCGACGAGGAAGTCGCCGAACTCGACACGAAATTGCGGCGGATGCGTGAAGACTACTTGAATGCTCCGAACCGTCGGGAAGCACAACAGCCCCTGGAGGTGACGACCGAGTGCGCGATCTGGATCATGCTGTCGACCATGTGCAGGGTCGGAGAATTGACCATGGCCCGCTGGGAGCACGTGAATTGGCAAAGACGCGAATGGTTCATCCCGAAGGAGAACGTCAAGGATAGGTTAAGCAGTATCACGATCTCGCTTTCGGACTTCGCCTTGATCCAGTTTCGCAGATTGGAAGAATCCACAGGGCGCAGTGGCTGGCTATTTCCTAACTCAGCAAGTACAAAACACATTTCAACGCACACCATCGCCAAGCAGATCGGCGACCGCCAACTAATGTTCAAACACGGACGCGATGGTGGCCCGCGAAAAAAGATGACCCATCGGCATCAAGACAACAGCCTGGTTCTCGGCCAAGGAAAGCGTGGCGAATGGACGCCGCATGATTTGCGTCGAACAGGCGCGACGATCATGCAAAGCTTGGGAATCACTCTCGATGTCATCGACCGATGCCAAAACCATGTACTCGCTGGAAGCAAAGTGCGACGGCATTACCTGCACTATGACTATGCGAAGGAAAAGCAGGAAGCTTGGACGCACCTGGGTAAATATCTGATGAAAACCATAAATAGGTCAGTCCTAATCTGACAGTTGTCGTGACTATTATCGTTTCAACGCCCTAAAGCGATTTTAGGCAAAAAATTGTTGGAAGAGTCAAAAATATTCGGGAGCGCATCGGATGGCAGACTAATCCATCGAAAATGTTGTTACAAAATTAATCACACATGGTTGGAGCTTTTAAAGCTCATTTGGCTCACCGTTGTATGCTTCTGCAGCAAACCGTACAATCATTGTTTCGTAGAAATAGCAGAGTCGGAAATCAAAGTGACCACAATCTCGCTTAACCGTCAGTTCTACGAATCAAGCGGAGATTCTGGTGAGCTAAACAATTCGAGTTACCGGCTCGCAGCAGGCCTTTCTGACGGCCTGTTAGGATGGCCCGAGCTGCTTGTTAAACGGCGCGTTGTAATTTTAGCTGAGGGCGGCAGTGGGAAGACTGAAGAACTCAAGGAGCAAGCACGCCTGCAAACATCCGCAGGGAAATTTGCCTTTTATGCAACCGTCCAAGACGTCGGCAGAGACGGGCTCAAGGACGCTCTCCGCAATGCCGATCGGAACCGCCTGAATGCCTGGACACTTAGCGATCAACCCGGTTGGTTCTTCATTGACTCTATTGATGAAGCAAAACTCGACAACATACGTCTCGAACGAGCTCTTCGGCAAATTGCTGACGCGATATTAAGTAATGAGGGCCGCGCTCATATTATTCTTTCGGGACGTTTTACGGACTGGGAGTTCGCACGCGACGCTCGCCGGCTGAACGAAGAGTTGCCACTGCCGCGAGAAAACCCGACTGAACCTGTTCGGTCACTTGAATCATTAGTCAGAGGCCTGCTGCGCCATGAAAAACGTCCTGAGCGGACGCCGGCAGAAACCCCCTTGATTGTAGTGATGGCGCCGCTCGACGCTGAAAGGGTTCGGGCGTATGCCTTAGGTAAGCGTACCCCACAACTAGATGGGCTGATCGCCGCGATCCGGGCTGCAAGTTTGTGGGAGTTTGCACGGCGGCCTCTAGACCTCGACTGGCTCGTACGCCATTGGCGCAGCCACGGCCGCTTAGGAAGTTTGGCGGAAATGATTGAGACTAGTCTGCATGAGCGCCTACAGGAAAAAGATCCCGACCGCGCACGTCATGATCGCCTAGCTCCTGAACATGCGCAACGAGGGTTGGAACGAATTGGCGCTGCTTTGGTCTTTGGTCGCCAAACGACCATCGCAATACCTGACAATGATGAGCCAAGCAACGACTCACAAGGAGCGGTCAAGATAGAGGACGTATTGTCTGACTGGTCTTTTCAGGACCGACTTCAACTATTGGCCCGCCCGGCATTCGATCCGGCAACTTTCGGTCGGGCGAGGTTGCATAACGACAACGAAGGTGTCGTGCGTGGCTATCTGACTGCTAGGTGGCTTCGACGGCTGCGGCAAGCAAATTTACCGCAACGCCGGTTGCATGATCTGCTGTTTGCGCGCACCTATGAAATCGATTTAGTCAAACCTTCGATGCACGAGACAGCAGCTTGGCTAAGTCTGTGGGACGAAGGCGTGGCTACCGAGGTTATCCGACGAGCACCATACCTACTTTTCACTGCTGGTGACCCAGCGAGCTTACCTGCACAGACCCGCCAAGCTGTGCTGACGGCACTGATTGAGCGGATGCGTCGGGGAGAAGAGACGCCGCTACTTGATCTAAACAGTTTGACACGATTTGCCCAACCAGACATCGTGCCATTGCTACGGACCATTTGGGAGGTCGACAAGGCAAATATCGAAATTCGCCGTTTTGTGCTCCGTCTAGTATGGCTTGGCAAGCTAACTGAGTGCGCGCATTTAGCTGAGTCTGCGTCGTTCGGTCGAGATCCTGATTTCTATATTGCAATCACCGCTGGCAGAGCAATAATAGCGGCGGGTGGCGAACGGGAGAGGCTGGCATATGCCAGCTATATTGAGAAAAATTGCTCATCAATTTCCGCGACCCTGGTCTGGGAAGCTGTCGAAGAACTATTTCCAAGAATAATCGGCATCGATGACCTACTCACCATCCTTGCAACGGTTCACCTTGGTGACGATGAGGGTGGCGGCTTCAATTTGGAATGGAACGGCACCGACCTCGCCACTAAACTAACAAGCGCCGTTGAACTGACCCAGCTTATTGTCGGGCTCCTAGGACAGCTTGGACCGGAAACAGATGATTCTCATGCTGACGAAAGCTCCTCACGGAGTGCACAATATGCGCCAATGCTTGGGAAGGCTGCAGAACTTCTACTTGAGCTGTCGCCGCCCAATATCGCACCTGACGTAGCAATCGACGCGGTATTACGCATTGGCGATCGTCGCTTCGATTGGGCCCAGCGGCGCCTTAACAAAGGTGCAGGCGCCGTTGAGCAGCTACATCGGACGCCGGCGCGGCGGCAAACGGCATTCTGGCGGGCAGCTCTATGTTTCCGTAATCACGGAATGCTAAGCGGACAGACGTTACTACACACCTTTCAGATGGATTTCTTAGGCTGGCACGCCGGGCTCGTCCTTGACGACATTGACTGGCTGCTAACCGATGCGCCAGGCAGGGAGCTCGCCGCAGAGCGACAACTGGCGATTAATGCTTCTCTTAGTCTTTGGTCAAAGGAAGGCGAGCAAAGCGAGGTATTGAAGACTCGCATTGCCACTGTCGCTGCCACTGAAACCGAGATGATGGCAGCCTTCATGGAGTGGATGACGCCGCGAACTAAAACCGAAGAAGAAATCAATAGAGACAAAGAATTGGCGGAAACAATGCGGACGGGCGAAGCCAAACGATCCGAAAAGGAGCAATCCTGGATCGATTTCGTTTCGACGATGCGATCTGAACCTGCACAACTGCGGATACCGCTTTCTACGACCTCAAAAACCGTCGATGGGCGAATTTATGATTTGTGGCAACTGCTTCGCCAAGCGACGCGAGGAAATTCACACTACTCCATTGAAAGCGTCGCACCTATTGCGGAGATAGCAGGCGATGAAGTCGCCGCTGCATTTTCCGATGGACTCGCCAAAAGTTGGCGAGCATGGCGACCGACATTGCGTAGTTCGCGACCGCCAAATGAGCGGAATCAAATCGGCATGATCGACTGTATGTGCATTGCCGGAGTTTCTATAGAAGCAGCTTCAAGGCCTGACTGGGTAAATCAACTTACACACGAGCATGCGGTGCGCGCTACGGAATACGCGACGCTTGAAATCAACGGCTTCCCTGACTGGATTGGTGCGCTGTCTTTAAGGTGGCCAGCAGCCGTTGAAGCAGTGCTAGCGCGAGAGGTTGCAAGTGATTTGGATAGCCCAATTTCAGACATCCACTACCAGACCCTAGAGGATATCTACCGTTGCCGTTCAGTCCTCGCACAGCTGATTTCACCTAGACTTTGGAGCGAGGTCCAAGCGCGGCCCGATTTAAATCAACTTGCCTTGCGACCGATGTTGCCAATCCTAGCCGTCGGTTTGTCTGGGAAAGACAAGGAAGACTTTTACACCTTGGCATTGGCTAGATTTCAGGACATTGATGATCCAAAAATCTGCGCGCAATATCTTGGAGCAGCTTACAGAATCAACGCACAAGGTGCGACGAATGCACTAGTTGCAAAACTTGAATTGCTTGGAGAGACTGAAAAAACTGTATTAGTCGAGCAAGTTTTACCGAAGTTGTTTGGATCGCGATGGTCCGACTCAATACCAATGACTCCGTCCCTTGACATCGATACTCTAGTCCGCCTCGTTGTCTTGGCACATCGTATTGTGCGAATCGAGAATGACCGTGACCGCGCCAACAAGGGCGTATATTCACCCGACGAACGGGACGAAGCTCAAGAAGCGAGGTCCGCCGCTTTCAATACGCTGGTTAGCACGCCCGGTCCTGCAACGTTCGACGCAATGAAGCGCTTGATCGATTTGCCCGACTTTCCAATTCCAAAATCTCGCATGCATGCGCTCGCGCATGCTCGCGCGTCCGAGGATGCGGAACTGTCTCCATGGTCTGCGGATGAGGCGGTCCAAGTTGAACAGCAATTTGAACGGCCGCCGGCGACAGGAAAAGAACTTCAGCTCGTTGCACTTCAACGGCTGGAAGATATACAGCACGACTTAATCCACGGTGATTTTCAGCAGGGAACGACTCTAAGTATGCTGCCAGACGAAGCCGCCGTCCAGAACTGGGTAGCGGATCGGCTTCGACAGGTCCAAGGCAATGCCTATTCGATCGAGCGCGAACCGCATGTTGCCGAGGAAAAGGAACCAGACCTTCGATTTAGAAGCAAGGCAACAGATGCCAATGTCGCGGTTGAAATTAAGGTCGTTGAGAGTTGGACATTGCCACAGTTAGAACTTGCTTTGGTCAGTCAACTTTGCGGTCAGTACCTACGCTCTCAAGATGGTCGCGAAGGAATTCTCTTGTTAGTTGTAGTAATCGCGATCTGATCTGACAGCTACCCGGTTTGAAGCCTGCGACTGTCAGGTCAAATTCAGCTATTCAATGTGGTGATTTTATCGCGCCACACCTCCTTTCCGTCAATCAGTGTTTGCACCGGCGTCCGGCCGC
>CBDDRJ010000038.1:0-34038 GCA_965233055.1 uncultured bacterium | reverse complement strand
GACCGCGCGGTGGGCGGCGGCCCGTTCCGCCGCGCTGACCGGGACGCCCGGCGCGGCCGGCGCGTCTGCATGCAGCAGGGCCGGCATGGCCGGGCCCGGGGCCTGGCGCGGCGCCGCCAGCGGCACCGACGGATGGGGGTCGGGCGTGAGCCACAGCAAGGCGCTGCGCACGTCGGAATTGCTGCCCGAAGCCAGTTCCAGGTATAGGTGCAGGTAGTCGGCCTCGACCGGCAGCAGCGACGTGATATGCAGGAACACGCGGCCATCGCGGCGCGCCACCGACAGCCGCAGCGAGCCCAGGATCGGGCTCATCGAGATATTGGCGCCGCGGAACACATCCGGCCGCGCGATCCGCGCCTGCAAGGTGTCGGCCTCGTTGGGCCCCATCGAGACCAGTTCGATGTCGGCCACCAGCGGCTGCCCGATGAAGGACTTGACGACCGGCTCGCCCAGCTCGGCGGCGCCGGCCGGGCCAGTCAGCAGGCCGACCAGCAACAGGCAGCGCAGCAGGGAGAGTCGGACAGGGGGCGGCAAGGGCATATTCGAGGGAAGTGAAATTATAGGCTCAGCGTAATTAACGAACATTAGGCTAAACTCTTTAATCAGTTCACAACATTCTGCGAGATTGCCATGCAAAAAACCGCGCTGCGGACGGAAAAAGACAGTTTCGGCCCGATCGAGGTGCCGGCCGACTGTCTGTGGGGTGCCCAGACCCAGCGCTCGCTCGAGCATTTCGCGATCTCGACCGAGCGGATGGCGCCGGAACTGATTGCCGCGCTGGCCGAAGTCAAGCTGGCCGCGGCCAGCGTCAATGGCGCGCTCGGCTTGCTGGATGCGGCCAGGGCCGGCGCCATCGTGCAGGCGGCGACCGAGGTGCTGGACGGCCGCCACGCCGGCCAGTTCCCGCTGGCCGTGTGGCAGACCGGCTCCGGCACCCAGACCAATATGAATATGAACGAAGTGCTGGCCAACCGCGGCTCCGAGCTGCTCGGCGGCGCGCGCGGCGATGCGCGCCTGCTGCACCCGAACGACGACGTCAACCTGGGCCAGTCGTCGAACGACATCTTCCCCACGGCCATGCACGTGGCCGCGGCGCGCGCCGTCAGCGGCCAGCTGCTGCCCGCGCTCGACGCCTTGCGCGCCACGCTCGACGCCAAGGCCGGCGCGTTTGCCGCCATCGTCAAGATCGGGCGCACCCATTTGCAGGACGCCACCCCGTTGACGCTGGGCCAGGAATTGTCCGGCTACGTGGCCCAGCTCGATTTTGCGCGTGGCGCCATCGCGGCCACCCTGCCCGGTCTGCTGCAGCTGGCGGCTGGCGGCACGGCGGTCGGTACCGGCCTCAATGCCCACCCCGAATTCGGCGCGCGGGTCGCCGTTGAGCTGGCGCGCTCAAGCGGCCTGCCGTTTGCCAGCGCCGCCAACAAGTTCGCCGCGCTGGCCGGGCACGACGCGCTGGTCGCCGCCCACGGCGCGCTGAAGACGCTCGCTACGGTACTGATGAAGCTGGCCAACGATGTGCGCTGGATGGCGTCCGGCCCGCGCTCGGGCCTGGGCGAAATCACCATTCCCGAAAACGAGCCGGGCAGTTCGATCATGCCGGGCAAGGTCAACCCGACCCAGTGCGAGGCACTGACCATGCTGTGCTGCCAGGTGATGGGCAATGATGTCGCGCTGTCGATCGGCGCCGCGGCCGGCAACTTCGAACTCAATGTATTCAAGCCGATGATCGCGCACAATTTCCTGCAAAGCGCGCGCCTGCTGGCCGACGGCATGGCCTCGTTCGACCACCACTGCGCGCGCGGGATCGAACCGAACCTGGACCGCATCAAGGAGCTGATGGCGCGCTCGCTGATGCTGGTGACGGCCCTGACCCCGCATATCGGCTACGACCGTGCGGCCCGGATCGCAAAGAAGGCCCAGCACGAAGGCCTGACGCTGCGCGAAGCGGCGCTGGCGCTGGGATTCGTCAGCGGCGAACAATTCGATGCCTGGGTTGATCCGCTGGCGATGACTTGATGTCGCAGCCGGTCGGACTTAATGGAATCAGTCAGGAAATCTGGCCTCGCCCAGGCGAATCCCTGCCTCGTTTCCTTAAGTCCGACAGCGTGCTAGGGAAACCATTCCAATTTTGTGCGAATGCAGCATTATCGGCGCGCGCGGTGCTACACTGTTCTCATTAAAACTATGTTTGCGGAGGCAGCATGCAGCGAGTCAGTTTCGACCTGGACGGCGACTACGTCGAACTCAATCAATTGCTCAAGCTGGCCGGCCTGTGCGATAGCGGCGGCGCCGGCAAGGCGCTGGTCGCCAGCGGCGTCGTGTGGGTCGATGGCGCCAAGGAATTGCGCAAGACGGCCAAGATCCGCGCGGGCCAGAATGTCAGCGTCGGCGATGTGCGCATTTTCGTCAACGGCGGGGTTGACGGCGCTTGATATGCTGCCATTTCTGCTTGCCAATGGGCAATGTTCAGCTACACTGAAGGAAACTGAACAGGTGTAAGATTGAGTGTGCGCAAAAGACCACGTCTGGTCTTGTTTATATTTTAAGTCGTTATCAACCGGTTGAAAGTAGCCGTCATGGATAGCCCTGAATCTAACCCGCAAAACCAGGAAAGACTGATCGGCGATTTGCGCCTCGTCATTGAAAATGCCGAGGAGCTGCTCAAGAACACCGACCAGTACACCAGCATGCTGTACCAGAGCGCGCGCGCCAAGCTGGCGCTGGCGCTGCACGCTGCGACCGAGGAACTGGGCCGCTTCGAGGATGCCCAGCTGGGGCGCCTGATCGATGCCCGCCTGGCCTTGCATGCCGACCAACCGGACCAGAGCGGCGAAGCGCGGATCATGCGCGCTTTCGAGCAATAAGCGCGTCGAGCGAGAAGCGCCCAGGGCCGTAGGCCACCAGCACCAGCATCAGCATTCCCCAGAAGAAGTGGTCGTTGACGGCCGCCGGGCAGGCGAACGTGAACAGCTGCGGGTAGGACAACACCGCCATCAGGTTCACGCCGAACAGGCCCAGCGCGGCCGGGCGCGACCACAGGCCAGCGAACAGCAGCAGCGGCAGGCTCAGTTCGCCCGCCGCGCCCATCCATGCGGCCAGCTCGGGCGGCAGCAGCGGCACCTGGTATTCGTCGCGGAACAGGGCCAGCGTGACGTCCCAGTCGCTGACCTTGGTCAAGCCCGCCTTGAAGAATTGCCAGCCCAGGTAAAGGCGCAGGGCCAGCGCCAGCAAGGTACCGCCCCATTCGGTCAGTTGGGCGTCGAAGCGATAGCCGCTGCGCAGCAGATCGAGGAGCTTGTGCATGGTCAGGACTCTATAGGTAAAGGTTCAATTCGGTTGAGGGCGGCCGCCGTCAGTCGATGCCGACGAACACGGCGTGCCGGATGCAGCTGGCCAGCCACTGTCCCATATCAAATTGTTCGTCCGCCTCGAACGCCTGGTCGAGCGCGGCGCCAAACGTCGCGCCCGCGGCCAGCGCCGTCAGTGCGGCGTGCCCGCCCTCGCCCAGCGGCAGCAGTTCGCACTTCCAGCGTGGCCGCGCCACCAGGTAGCGGCTGCCTTCATGGAACGCTGGCGGGAAGTCGCCCTCGCCGTCACCCTGGTGCGCCAGCCACAGGCCGGCGATGTCCCACGGCGACGCCAGCACCGCGCAGGCCGGGTGCAGGCGCAGGCGTGACTGTTCCAGTTGTTCCGGACCGGCGGCATCGAACTGGGCGGCGGTCAGGCCGGTCGCGTCCGGTGCATAGTGGGCGCGATGCAGCGCCCACTCGAGCCGCGCCATGTCCGGCAAATACGGATACTGCGCGACGTGTTCGAACTGGGCGAGGAAGCCGGCAAGGCTGGCCCCGAAATGATTCAGGTCGGGGCTGTCGGACGGATTGGCCATGCCGTACACACGGCAGAGCGCGGAGAAGAATTCTTCGCCCACCAGCCGGCGCAACACCGGATAGGCATTCGACAGGGACTTGTCCCAGGAAGCGGTCAGGTTGCCGCGGTAGAGGGCAAGGCGATGCCCGGCATGCGGTGCGGCCTTGAAGCTGGCCAGCAGCCGGTCTTCGCGCGCCGGGTCAAACAGCGCGTTTGAAAATTCCTGCTGGATGTCCTGCGGTCCAACGGCAGCGGCGGCAGGCGGCGCCATGGTGCCGGAGCGCGCATCGGAGCGGCGGGCGCCGGCCGGCGCAATGGCATCCGACACGCGATAGCTCGCTGCGATCACGCGCGCCTTGCCGGCCTCGCCGAGCAGCACCTCGAGTGCAGGAATGTCGGTATCCCATTCGATCAGCGTCGGCACTTTGCCGAAGCGCTCCAGCGCCGCCTTGTACAAGGCCCATACCGGCTGCGCCACCTGGGCGCCGTGGTGGTCGATCACCGCCTCCGGCGTGACCAGGTGCCCGGCCAGGTGGATCTCGCCGACGCTGCCCGGCGCGATCGACGCGATCGCGGCCATCGCGTCTTCGCCGTGGTTGCACTGGTTGACGTACAGGTTGTTCACATCGAGCAGCAGGAGGCAGCCGGTACGGCGCGCCAGCGCATCCATGAACTGCGCTTCGCTCATCGCGTCGCTGGCAAAGCGCACATAGGTCGAGACATTCTCGAGCAGGATGGTACGGCGCAATGCGTCCTGCACCCGTTCGACGCGCTCGCACAGCAGGTCGAGCGCGGCCTGGTCCAGCGCCAGCGGCAACAGGTCATTGAGCTGGCGGTCATGCACGGCAGACCAGCATACGTGTTCGGAAACGAGGCAGGGTTCGACCTGCCCGACCAGCGCGCGCACGCGCTCGAGGTGGAATTCGGAAAAGCCGTGCTTCGACCCAAGCCCGAGGCCGACGCCGTGCAGACTGACGCGATAGTCGCGCCGCACCTGCTGCAGCACATGCCAGTCCCAGCCGGAACGGTCGAGGAAGTTTTCAGTGTGGACCTCGAGCCAGTCGGCCTACGGCCGCTGCTCGAGGACTTGCCGGTAGTGCGGGGCACGTAATCCAATGCCGACCCCGAGGCTGGCGGTCGTCGTCCGTGTTTCCATGCTGCCCACTGCGGCCAGGTAAGATTTGCTTACTTCTTCGGGGCAGCTGGCTTGCCGCCTTCTTTTTCGCAGGTGCCCTTGGCGACGTATTTCCATTCGACCGCCGACATGTCGGCCTTGGCCTGGCCTGCGCACGAATGCGAGCCATCGCTTGCAGCGCAGTCATTCTGGCCGGCCTTGGCGATGCCGAAGCATTTTTCCTTTGCGGCAGCGGCGCTGGCCGAAGGCGCAGCAGAGGCGCTGCCCGAGGTGGCGGCAAATGCGGTGGCCAGGGCGGCGGCGATCAGGGCTTGACGTTTGTTCATATTAAATCTCCAGGAGAAAGTAAAGGTGGTTGTTACAGCGATTGAGCGTTGCCGGCATGGCCCGCCAATTGAACGGTGGTCGGGCAAATGCCGGCGATCCTTACACATTATTTTTGTTTTCCGCGATTTTACGCTGGAACGTGTACGCAGGCGATAAAAAACCCGGCTCCGCGCGAGGCGGGACAGCCGGGTTTCAATTGAAGCGGAACCGCGCTGCGGTCCGGCTTGCGTTTGCGGATAGCGCTTATGCGACCGTATTGATATTGTTGCCGAGGTGCGGAGGCAGGTTCGACGCGGTGACCGTCGGCACCGGGCGGATCGAATCGATCAGCTGGGTCGCGGTCGCGCTTTCGATTTGCTGCGCACGTTTCAAAATGGCAATATCAACATCCCGCTTGGTGCCGGTTTCTGCGATGCTGGTAGACAGCTTGGCGATGCTGGCGACGTCCATGGTGTTCTCCGAATCGGGGCCGAATTGGGCCCTATCATTCGTTTACGGACAAATTCGACGCAGCTTTAGGGTTGGACAGAAAAATTCATTTCTTTTGCCTGGAGCAACCATTGAAGGACTTGCTCTGGGGCATTAAGATCTAGCCATGCCAGGCCGGCCCGCGCCTGCGCCGGGCGGGCCGCGTCCGACGCCACCGCCACGATATGCGCATCGTCCGGATACAGGGCGGCCTGTCCCAGGTCGGGACGGAACACTTCCAGTTTCGGGATCGGCGCCCATTTATAGCCTTCGACCAGGGTCAGGCTGGCCGGCGCCAGGCAGTCGAGCTGTTGCTGCAGGGTCGGCTCGGCCGCGCCGCGCAGCTCGCGCATGATGGCGGTGCGGAACGGCGACGCAATCATCACTTCGGCAGCGCCGGCCATGCGCAGGCGCGCGCTGTCCTTGTGCGGCGGCTCGAGCACGATATCGTGGTGGCTGTGCTTGATCACGTTGACGCGCATGGCGCGCGCCGCCAGCTGGCCCACCAGGTATTCCAGCAGGGTCGTCTTGCCGCTGCCCGACCAACCGACCACGCCCAACACTGCTCCCTGCATCGCCCGCTCCTGTTTGTCCATGTCCGGCATTATACGAGCTGTCTTCAGACCGGCGGCGGCAGGTGGAAGAAGCGGCGGATCTTGTCGACCAGGCGCGCATCATGCGCCGCGTCGGCCTCCAGCACGACCTCATCGTTGCGCACCGCTTCGAGGCCGGCATTGCGGCCCACCACGATCTGGGCCAGCTCGCCGGCCAGTTCGGGGCGCGCCAGCAGGATGGTCTGGAAATGCTCCTTGTCGATCCGGTAGCATTCGGCGTCGGTGCGGGCGGTCACGGTGGCGGTGCGGGCGGCGCCCGTCATCATGCCCATCTCGCCGAACACTGCGCCCGGCATCAGGGTCGCCAGGAACCGGCGTTCGCCGCTGCGGCTCTCGAACCACACATCGGCTTCGCCGCTGACGAGCACATACAGCCAGTGCGCCACCGCCCCCTGGCGCGTCATCACGTCGTCCTTCATGAAAGGCGTCACGCGCAGGCTCGATGCAACCACATGCAGCTCGTCGATCTGCAGGCCCGCAAACATCGGCACGCTGGCCAGCACATGCACGCGCCGTTCGAGCTCCTGCTCGCGCACGGCGCCGCCGGTGCCATCCTTGGGGTCGACCCGCACGTCCAGCAACGGCCGGCCCAACGGCACCTCGATCCGGCGCAGGGCGCTGAACACATGCAGGCGCACCACCGAATCGGCCGCGGCATCATGCTGCTGGTCGAGCAGCCAATAGCGCACATTGAAAATGGTGTTGCCATCGTCGTAGTCCTGCACCACGCAATCGGGCTGGGGATGCGCCGCCACATGGGTCAGCGTGGCGTCGCGCAGCGCCTTCTCGACCGCGCCGATCACTTCCTGCGGCGCCATCGTGTCGACGGTGGCGAAGCGGATCGTGCGGCGCGACACCGGATGGCGCGCGCTGGAAATCACCTTGACCTTGGCCTTCATCAGCAGGCTGTTGGGCAGCACCACCACCTCGCCGTTCGGGGTTAGCAAGGCGGTATGACGCCAGCGCACCTCGATCACTTTGCCGCGCTCGCCGTCGACGACGATCCAGTCGCCGATCTGGAAGGATTTGTCGAGCTGCAGGGCGAGGCCGCCAAGGATATTGCCCAGCGTTTCCTGCATCGAGAACGCGATGATGGCAGTGATGGCGGCCGACGTGGTGACGATGCCGCCCAGGTCCATGCCGGCGCTGCGCAGGCGCACCAGGACCCAGCCCAGGCAGATCAGGATGAAGACGATTTCGTGCAGGATGCGCGGCTGGCCCGCGCCGACGGCGGGCAGCCAGATACGGAACAAGGTGATGCAGGCAATGCGGATATACAGCACGCCCCAGCCGACCGCGATCATCTCGGCCAGCACATCGACCTTGCCGCTGCCGCCCAGCGCCGGCATCCAGTAGTCGAGCACCGTCACCAGCACGCCCAGGCCGGCAATAGCGGCGTGGGTGCGCATGATATGCGGTCCCTCGCGCAGACGGCGCGTGATCAGGAGCTGCATCGCACAGCCAGTCAGGATGGCGGCGACGATCAGGGGGCTGGCATACCACGGCACTGTGTTCATCGGCGTCCTCCCCGGTTTCTTGTTTTAGTAGGCTATCTTGTAACGATACCCTTTGTAGATCATGACTGCCGCTTTTGGCAATAATTTTTCCAGTACCAGGCCCGGTGCCAGTTCCTCTCCTTCGTGGCGCAGAACCTTATCGACCAGCAGCAGGCGGTCGGCCGGATTGCTGGCGTAGACGTAGCCACCAATGACCACCGTGGGCACCTCGCGCGCGATCGCTTCCGGCAGTTCGCGCAGGGTCGGCAGCTTCTCTTCAGGCGCAGCAGGGGCCGCTGCGGGTGCGGCTGCCGGCTCGACGATCGGGGCAGGCGCCGGCGCCGGCGCCGATGGCGGAGGCGCCAGCACAGGCGCAGCCGCGACCGCTGGCGTAGCGACTGGATTGCTCGGTTCGGGCGGCATCGGCGCCAGTTTCGTCGAAGGTGCAACGGCCACCGGGGCCGCCACAGGGGCAGCCTGCATGGTCACCGATGGCGGCTGCTGCACTGACTGGCTGTCGCTGGAGCGCCACACCATCCAGGCGCTTGCCGCAACCAGCAGGCCGACCACCAGGCCCACCCACAGGGACGCTGCGCCGTTGCTGCGCGCCGCGGCATCGACCGGATACAGCGGCACCGCATGCAGGGTCGGCGCGCTGCCAAGGGCGCGTTCGGCCTGCGCCTTTTTCAGGGCTTCGAGGATATACGACATATTATTTTCCCGCCTTGGCGGCGGCCTGCAATCGCGGTTCGTCGACGCCGGCCAATTGGGACAGGCGCATGAAAGTGCGCGGGCCGGCCACGCCGTCCGCCTTCATCTGGTTCTGCTGCTGGAAACTGCGCAACCGGGCCTGGGTGTCCTTGCCCAGCGCAGCGCCCTCGGCAGGTGCCGCGGCCTTGTTCAATACCGCCAGTTGCGCGGCCAGCCAGTCGACGTCGGTGCCCTTGTCACCGAGGCGCAGCTCGTCGTGGAAATGCTGGGGCGCGCGCCACAGTGTGGTGAATTCGCCATCGAAGCGTTCGGCCAGTTCGGCCACGCTGATCGTCTGTCGCTTGCCCTGCCGGAGCAAGGTGGCGCCGGTGGCATCGAGCGCGACCAGCAGGCCGTAGCCAAGCGCGCCGCCCTGGTGCAGCGCCAGCACGGCCGGCCGGTCCAGCTGGCGCAGCGCGTACAGCGCGCCCTTGCCCTGGTAGCAGCGCAGGCCATCGCGCGGCGCAGTCTTGCACGGCGCCTTCGCCTCGAGCGTATGCCCCCACAGGCTGCCCAGTTCGGCCAGCGCCGCACTCTGGCTGGCATGCAGCAGCGGCACCGCGCTGGCGTCGATGCCGGGTGAGGCATTGCCGGCCTGGCCTGGCGCAGCCAGTTGACCCGCCTGGCCAGGTGCGGCCTGTCTGGCGGACCGGCCTGCCGCCGGCGCTGTGCCCTGCCTGGCCTGCGCGTCGATGGCCGGCGGCGCTGATCCGTTTTGCGCGCGCGGCACCATGTGCCAGGCGCCGACACTGATGGCGACGCTGGCCGCAAGCAGCCCGGCCACCGCCAGCGCCTTGCGCGGCACCGCCTGGCCAGTGCCTTCGCTGAACACTTCGGCGGCGGCACGCGCCAGGATGCGCGGCGTCACCTCGCGCTCGTTTTCCACATAGGCGCCGAGCAGGGCCCGGTCGCACAGCAGGTTGATGCGGCGCGGTACGCCGCGCGTCAGCGCGTGGACGCGCGCCAGCAGCCGGCGCGGGAACGGCGTGCTGGCGGCACCCGCCACCGCCATCCGGTGCGCGATATAGCTGGCCGTCTCGGACGCCGACAAAGCCCCCAGGTGGTAACGGGCAATGACGCGCTGGGCCAGTTGCTCGAGCTCGGGCCGCGCCAGCATGGTGCGCAGTTCGGGCTGGCCGATCAGGATCACTTGCAGCAGCTTGCGCTCGTTCGTTTCAAGGTTGGTCAGCAGGCGCAGCTGCTCGAGCACTTCGGCCGACAGGTTTTGCGCCTCGTCGATGACGAGCACATTGTGCTTGCCCTGCGCGTGGCTGGCCAGCAGGTAGTCGTTGATGGTGTCGACGTAGTGCTTGATGCTGTCGCTGTGCCTTGCTTCGAGGTGGAATTCGTCGCACACCGATTGCAGCAGCTCGAGCGCACTGAGCTTGGGGTTGAAGATGTAGCCGAGCGCGCAGTCGCCCGGCACCTGCTCGATGAAGCAGCGGCATACCGTGGTCTTGCCGGTGCCGATCTCGCCGGTCAGCAGCACGAAGCCGCCGCCGCTGCCCACGCCATAGAGCAGGTGGGCCAGCGCTTCGCGGTGGCGCTCGCTCATGAACAGGTAATGCGGATCGGGCGCGATCGAAAACGGCGCCTGCTTCAAACTAAAGAATTGGGTGTACATGAAGGAGTCGTTGGCGCCAGGTTCACTCTGTCAGCTGCCCTGCAAGTGCGGCGGCAGCTGCTTGAATTTGGCGCAATAGATCTTGGACCGGGTGTTGAAAAACACGATTTTACTGCCGAGGCTAGCCGCCAGGGCGGAGAACTGCGAATTGTCGACCTTGACATGGCGCAAACCGACGGCGGCGCGCACCGCTTCGCCCAGCAGGTCGGGCGTCGTTTCGGCCACGGCGCCGACAAAAGTCAGCGCGCTGGTGTCGTCGGAGACGATGACGTCGGTCACTTGCGCCCCCCACAGGCTGCCGTCGGCCCGGTACCAGTAGGCCCCGCCCTCGCGCTTGTACGGCGGGCCGAAGGCTTCGGCCAGGTAGGCCTGGAAGTAGTGGTTGTCGAGGTGGCTGCGGCACAGGATCGCGTTGCCGATCACCGTGCCGAAGGTCGACGGCGCAGCGGCGACCGGGCCGGCCGCGCCGAGGGCGAGGGCCAGCCATGCCAGGCGGGCATCGAGCATACGGCGCATGGGTCCCTCGCGGTGGTAGGTAGCAGGGCCGGCCTAGTGGCTGCGGGCCGCCTTCTTCTCCTTCTTGGCTTCCTTCTTTTCCTTCATGGTCTTGGCCGGCTCTTTCTTGGTTTCCTTCTTTTGATCCTGCGCTTTACTCATACCAGCTACTCCTTAAAGTTTTGAAAGCCATTTTCTGTTCGCGACGATGCCAGCCTTGACCGAAGCCGGCAAGTGCTCATAGCAACCGGGGTGGTGTTTGAATTCGAACTCGCGCACTTCTTTCAGCAAGCCGTTGATTACAAACACGTAAACCGTGCCACCTTCGGCATTTTTGCGCGCACCCATATACCTGATCATTCTGTTCTCCACCTTCTGCCGCGCCGGTCGATTGCAACCAGCGCTCGAAACGAGCCCATTATGACATCGCGACGTGTTTTGCCCTGTTTCGCATAGATGTACGGCAATATTTCAAGAACTTGAAGGGTCAGCCTTTGCCAAACTGTAACAATTCGTGCAAAACATGCGCAATAAACACTATACACTCTTGCACTCTTGGTGCAATGCCAACAGTGCATGCCTGCCACAGCAACCGCACCGCCCTATAGGGCCGACAGCCAGGGGTCGCTGTCCGGGTGCGGGAACTGGGCGCTCATGAAGTCAACGAAGGCGCGCACCTTGGCCGACATGCCGCGCCGGCTCGGGTAGACCAGCCGCACCGTCAGCTGGCCCAGGTGGTGGCCGGCCAGCAGGCGCACCATGCGCCCGCTGCTGAAATCGTCCTCCAGCGAATACGAGGTCCGGATCATGATGCCCATGCCGGCCAGCGCCGCCTGGCGCAGCACGGCCCCGCTATTGGACGTCATCCTGCTGGTGATCGGCACGTGAACCATCTTTTCCTCCCACTGAATCGGCCAGTGGTGGCGCAGCTGCTCGAAGGCGAAATTGAGGCAGTCGTGGTTACTGACGTCCTGCGGCGCCAAAGGCAGGCCGCGCCGCGCGATGTAGTCGGGCGAAGCGGCCAGCACCAGGGTCGAGGTGGCCAGCCGGCGCGCCACCATGCTTTCGTCGAATTTTTGCAGGCCGATGAAAATGCCGACGTCGTAGCCCTCGCCCACCAGGTCCGGCGTGTGGTCGGCCATCGTCACGTCCAGCACCACCTGCGGCATGGCCTTGGCAAACTGCGGCAGCAGCGGCGCCAGCTGGGCCTGGCCAAAGCCGAGGTGGCAGTAGATGCGCAGCGTGCCGCCAGGCGTGCTGGCAGCGCGCGACGCGCAGGCGTCGGCGTCGTCGATGTCGAGCAGGATCTGGCGCACCCGCTCGAGGTAGCCGGCGCCCGTTTCGGTCAGCGACAGCTTGCGCGTGGTGCGGTTGAGCAGGCGGGTGCCGAGGTGGCCCTCGAGGTCGGCCACATGGCGCGTCACGACCGCGTTCGACAGGTCCAGCGCCGCAGCGGCACGGGCAAAACTGCCCTGCTCGACCACCTTGGCGAATACCCGCATGGATTGCAATCTGTCCATTTGACGTCCTTATTATTTCACTTTCAGCAAAGATGCATTGCCATTATTCGGCTTTTTTGCGGAAGACGCAATGTGTAGACTTCGTTTCATGGATGTGCAACAACGCTCTTCACCGCCGCACCGAATGCGGTTTCGACAGAAACCGAAACTAATCCGATTTCACACAGGAGAATTACCATGAACGCAAAACAATTCATCGCCGCTGCTGCAGTGTTCGTCGCCGCAGGTTCCGCTTTCGCCGCTGATGCGCCAGCCGCAGCAACTGCAGTGGCCGTCAGCGCCACCGCCAGCGGGGTAGTCCTGGCCAGCGCCGACAGCGTGCTCGCAAGCAATCTGAATGTGCCAAGCGTGAGCATCACCAAATCGGCCGGCCGCGCCCGCGCCGACGTACACGCCGAGGCCGTCGAGTTCGTCAAGAACCACAAGACTGCGTTCGCCGTCCAGCTCGAGCAGTACAAGAATTAATCAGCAAGTTTGCAGATGACTAAAAAAGGCGGACTTGTCCGCCTTTTTTCCATTGTGTCGCGCCCCGTCCACAAATTGCATTGATGCAATCATTATTAACGAAAGTGAATGCCTTCCGTTGCGAAATATGTTTTAATCGATTCGCCGTAAGAAGAAAAAGAGAAAACAAGAAGACCAAACCCGTCGCAAGTTGTTTGGTGCGTCATCTCTAAAGCCCTCGCTTGAGGGCTTTTTCTTTTTGGCCCCGGGGCCTCTGCCGCTTCATGCCGGACTTTTAACACTTCATACCCCGAATTTGCGCCTTTGTCGGTTTGGCCGCGCAGCGTCCATACGCTTGCCCTATTCTGCAGGCTCCCGATTGCTCAAGAGCCCAACGTCATGAAAACTACTGCCACCCTGATCGCCGCCGCCGTGACCATCGCCTTCGGCGTCGCCGCGACCAATTTCAGCTATGCCGATACCACCGCCAAGCCGCGCGTGACCGAACAGCGCAAGGTCGGCAACTTCACCGCCATCGAATCGACCGGCCCTTACCGCGTCACGATCAAGGCGCAGGGCGTGGCGGCAGTCGACGTGTCGGGCGACGCCAGGCAACTGGCCGACGTCGAGACCTTTGTCGTCGGCGAGACTTTATATGTGCGTCCGGTCAGGCGCTCCGGTTTCATCTTCAGCTTTGGCCGCGGCAAGGAAGGCGTCGTCATCAATATCGTGGCGCCGATGCTCAACAGCCTCAAGCTGGGCGGCAGCGGCGACACCTTCGTCGAGCAGGTCAGCGGCGACCAGTTCAAGCTGAGCGCCACCGGGCCGGGCGACCTGCATGTCAGCGGCAGCGTGCGCGAGTTGACGGTGCGCGCCGGCGGCAGCGGCGACGTCGACCTGCACCAGCTCAAGTCCACCGCGGTCAAGCTCGACATGAGCGGCCCCGGCGATGTGCGCCTGGCCAGGGTCGACGGCGAACTGGCGATCGACGCCAGCGGTTCGGGCGACCTCGACGCGCAGGACCTGGCACTGACCAAACTGAATGTGCGCCAGCGCGGTCCGGGCAGCCTGCACCTGGGCGGCAGCAGCAAGGAACTGCGCGCGGAAGTGAGCGGCTCGGGCGACTTCGAAGCCTGCGGCCTGGCCGTCGAGACGGCCACCGCCATCATGCGCGGCCCCGGCAATGGCTGCGTCGCTGGCACCATCAAGCGCTTCGACGGCGAAGTGCACGGTTCGGGCGACCTGACCGTCAACGGCTTGCAGGCCGACCAGGTGCGGCTGGCGATGAGCGGCCCCGGCAATGCCAAACTGTCCGGCAGCACCGGCACCTTCGCGGCCGAAGTGACGGGTTCGGGCGACCTCGATGCACGCTCGCTGCAGGTCAGGAACGCCACCGCCCGCATGCGCGGCCCCGGCTCGGTCGACCTGGCCACCGTGTCAGACACACTCGACGCCGACATGCACGGCTCCGGCGACCTGAGCGCCAACCTGTCGGCCAAGCGCCTGCTGCTGACCATGAGCGGCCCGGGCAGCGCTTCGGTCACCGGCAATGTCGATAGCGTCAATGCCAAGCTGTCCGGTTCGGGCAGCCTCAATGGCCGCACCCTGCTGGCCGGCAGCGCCGACCTGAATGTGCGCGGCCCGGGCAATGCCGAAGTCAACGTCAAGGAAGAAGCCAAGCCAGGCCAGCCGGCCTCTGCTGCAGTGCGCTCGCGCATCGTGTCGGTCGACCGGCGCGGCGCCAGCCACCAGTAGCGCCAGCGGGTCGCCGCATCGCCAGCACAGCCCGGTCCGTCCGGGCTGTTTGCATTGGGGCCCCGATGCATACCAAATCTTGCACAATTGAGCGCCAAAACAATACCAACTCACTTCGCTAATTTATCTTTAAATAACAATAACTTAACGCAGATGTCCGGCAAATATTAGCAATGCCAATCGACGAAATAACAATACCACTTAAATACCTGTTGACAAACTGGTTTTACAACCCGTATAGTGGCCTGAACTACCCACTCTACGACGAACATGATCGAATATCTGATTGGTGTCGATGGCGGCGGAACCGGCACCCGGGTTCGCCTCGCCAGGCGCGACGGCACGGAACTGACACAAGGCCAAGGCGGCCCGTCGGCGCTGGCGCACGGGATCGATGCTGCCTGGTCGGCGGTGCAGTCGGCCGTGGCGACAGCCTTCGAGGCGGCCATGCTGCCGGTGGCGCCGCTACCGGCGATGGCGATCGGCCTCGGCCTGTCCGGCGTCCATAACAAGCAATGGGCAGGGCAATTCATCGCTGCCAATCCGGGCTATGCGGAGATCGTGCTCGAATCCGATGGCTTCACCACGCTGATGGGCGCGCACCAGGGCAAGCCAGGCGCCATCATCGCGCTTGGTACCGGCAGCGTCGGCGAAGTGCTGCAGCCGGACGGCACACGGCGCGAAGTGGGCGGCTGGGGCTTCCCGGCCGGCGACGAAGCGAGCGGCGCCTGGATCGGCCTGCGCGCCATCAACCATATTGAACAGGTCATCGACGGGCGCCGCCCGTCGTCGCCGTTTTCCCGCGCCCTGATCGAGCACTGTGGTGGCGACCGCAATGCGGTGCAGGTCTGGCTCGGCCAGGCCAACCAGACCCGCTATGCGCAGCTGGCACCGCTAGTGCTGGCGCACAGCGCCACCGACAGCGTCGCCCGTTCGATCCTGATCGACGCCGGCACCCAGGTCGCCACCATGGCCAGCGCGCTCGACCCGTCGGCGACCTTGCCGCTGGCCCTGTGCGGCGGGCTTGGTGAACCGATGCGCCCTTTCCTGCCGCCGGCTTTGCGCACGCGCGCAAGCTCTCCCCAAGGCGACGCCGCCAGCGGCGCGCTGCGCATGATTGCCCTGCATGTGGAAGGACTCGCCAATGCTCGCCCAATTGAGTGATTTCAGGCCGGATGCGGCCAGCGACACGCCGCTGTATGTCCAGCTGGCGAACAAGCTGTCGTCCGGCATCAGCAGTGGCGACTGGCGCGCCAACGAAGCCTTGCCGTCCGAGCGCATGCTGTCGGAGATGCTCGAGATTTCGCGCGTCACGGCGCGCAAGGCGATCGACATCCTGTGCGACCGCGGCATGCTGACGCGCCGCCGCGGCTCCGGCACCTACATCACACCTAAGCTGGAGCAGCCGCTGTCGCGCCTGACCAGCTTTTCGGAAGAGCTGCGCCAGCGCGGCTTTACCGCCGGCTCGCAGTGGATCGAACGGACCACCGGCATCGCCACCCCGCTCGAGCTGCTGTCGCTGGGCCTGTCGCCGAACATGCCGGTGGCGCGCCTGAAGCGCCTGCGCACCGCCGACGACGTGGTGATGGCGATCGAAACGACAACCATCCCGGCCACCCACATGCCCGACCCGATGCGTGTCACCGATTCGCTGTACGGCTACCTGGAAGCGCGCGGCACGGTGCCGATGCGCGCCCTGCAGCATATCCGCGCGGTCAATGCCAGCCCAGAGCAGGCCCGCCTGGCCGGGCTTGAACCGGGCGCAGCGATGCTGCACATAACCCGAGTGAGTTACCTGGACAGCGGCGTAGCGGTGGAACTGACCCACTCCTACTGCCGCAGTGACTATTATGAATTTGTAGCGGAGTCGCGCCGATGAGCGAAGCAATGAACGGAAATATCCTGACCCCGGATGGCTGGGTCAGCGGCACCATCACCTTCGGCGAGCGCATCGACGCCATCGACGGCGCGGCCGTCGATCCTGCCACCAATGGCGATGACTACATCATCCCCGGCTTCATCGACCTGCATGTGCATGGCGGCGGCGGCAAGGACATCATGGAAGGTGGCGACGCGCCGCACGTCATCGGCCGAATTCACGCCAGGCATGGCACCACCAGCATGCTGGCCACTACCATGACGGCGCCGTCGCACGAGATCGACACGGCCCTCAAGGCCGTCGGCGCCGCCTGCGCGCAACGCCGCAAAGGCTCGGCCCGCGTGCTGGGCGTGCACCTGGAAGGCCCGTACATCAACGCCGGCAAACTGGGGGCCCAGCCTGACTTTGCCAGCGAGGCGACGATGAAGGAAGTCATGCGCCTGGCCACCTATGCGCCGCTGCGCCTGGTCACGGTCGCGCCGGAAATCGCCGGCCATGTGGCCCTGGTCAAGGAAATCGCCGCAGCCGGCATCCGCGTGCAGATTGGCCATACCCTCGGCTCCTATGAGGACGGCGTAGCCGCGCTGGAAAATGGCGCCGGCAGCTTTACCCATTTGTTCAACGCCATGACGGGCCTGCACCACCGCGATCCCGGCATGGTCGGCGCAGCGCTGGCGCATGCCCAGTATGCCGAGATCATCCCCGACCTGCTGCACGTGCATGCAGGCGCCATCAAGGTGGCACTGCGCTCGATCCCGCACCTGTATTGCGTGACCGATTCGACCGCCGCTACCGGCATGCCGGACGGCGAATACATGCTGGGCCGCCAGCAAGTCACCAAGTGCATGGGCGGCGTGCGCCTGCCCGATGGCACGCTGGCCGGCAGCACGTTGACGATGGACCAGGCGCTGCGCAACCTGGTCGGCCTGGGCCTTGACCTGGCCGATGCCTCCCGGCGCGTCTCAACCTATGCCGCCGACTATCTCGGCGAAACTCAGCGCGGCCGCTTGCTTGCGCAGTGCTATGCCGACCTGGTCGTCCTTGACCGTAACCTGCAGCTCAAAGCTGTATATATCGAAGGAGAATTGTGTGACCTCAATGATGCTTAAAGAAGCCCTGTCCGCCAGCGAGTGCGTGGCCCTGCAACTGGCCAGCGACACCGAACGCTACGCGGAGCTGGGCCGTAAATTGAGGAGCACGAACTTCAACACCGCGCTGACCATCGCCCGCGGCAGCTCCGACCACGCCGCCAACTACTGCGCCTACCTGATCATGGCGCGCATGGGCCGCGTGGTGGCCTCGCTGCCGATGTCGCTGGTCACGCTAAACAAATCGCCGCTGGTCACCCGCGACACACTGACCATCGCCATCTCGCAGTCGGGTCAGAGCCCGGACGTGGTCGAACCGATCCGCTACTTCCGCGACGGCGGCGCGACCACCATCGCGCTGGTCAACGACATCGAATCCCCGCTGGCGCAGGCCGCCGAATGGGCCATGCCGCTGCGCGCCGGCAAGGAGCAGAGCGTCGCCGCCACCAAGAGCTTCATCACCAGCCTGGTCGCCGGCGCCCGCCTGGTCGCCCAGTGGCAGAACGACCCGGACCTGCAGGCCGGGCTGGAAGCGCTGCCGGCGGCGCTGGCCGAAGCGACCAAGGCCGACTGGTCGAAAGCCATCGACACCCTGGTCGATGCCCAGACCTGCATGGTCGTTGGCCGCGGCATCAGTTTCCCGGTTGCGCTGGAAGCCGCGCTCAAATTCAAGGAAACATCGGCACTGCAAGCCGAGGCGTTTTCCGGCGCCGAGATCAAGCATGGCCCGATGGCCCTGATCGAGGATGGCTACCCACTGCTCATTTTCGCCACCCGCGGCCCGACCCAGGCCAGCCTGATCGAACTGGCCGAGGAAATGCGCGGCCGTGGCGCCCGCGTGCTGCTCGCGGCGCCTGACGATGTGCCGAGCCGCGACCTGACGCTGCCGATCGCCGCCACGCCCGACCTCGATCCGATCGTCGCGATCCAGGCGTTCTACGTGATGGCAGCCAAGCTGTCGGTTGCGCGCGGCATGGACCCGGATCGTCCGCGCCACCTGTCCAAAGTCACCAAGACCAACTAGTCCGCCAGGGCCGCCAATGATCAAGCCGATCCTCATTGCCCTGGCGGCCCTGCTGTTGCTGCCCGCGGCCGCCGTGGCGGCGCCGGCGCAGCAGAAGATCGAATTCTGGACCTTCAGCATGAAGCCCAAGTTCACCCCCTTCTTCGAGTCCGTAGTGCGCCGCTACGAGGCCGACAATCCCGGCATCAAGGTCGAGTGGGTCGATTTTCCGTGGGACGTGATCCAGACCAAGCTGGTCACCCGCATCGTTGCCGGCACGCCGCCGGCGCTGGTGAACCTGAACCTGCCGTGGGCCGACGAGTATGCTCGCGATGGCCTCCTGCTGCCAGTCGACGATTTGCTCGGCAGCGCCCGCGCCAGCTACATCCCTACCCTGTTGGAAGACCTGCGCTTCAAGGGCCGCACCTATGGCTTCCCGATGTATAGCAACGTCGCCATCGTCGCCTACAACACCGCCATTTTCAAGGCCGCCGGACTGACCCGCGCACCCAATAGTCTCGACGAGCAGCTGGCGTTCGCGCGGCAGATCTACGCGCGCACCGGCAAGGCCGGATTTTCGCCGGCGCTGTCGAAGATCGACGGCATGTTCATGCAACAGGGGCTGGCCGTGATCGCCGATGGTAAAGCCGTATTCAACTCGCCGCAGCATGTGGCGCTGGTGCAGAAGCTGGCGGCCACCTACAAGGCGGGCGGCTTGCTCAAGGAAGGCTTGTTTGCCGAAGACAATTTCCCCGCCGTGGTCGATGCTTACCAGGGCGGGCGGCTCGGCATGCTGCTGGCGCCGCCCACCGCGCTCAGGCGCATTGAGCTTGACGCCCGCGACATCTATGCCATCACCGACGTGGCCGCCGCGCCGCTGGGACCGACCGGCGTCGCCGACGGCGGCTGGCTGATCCACTTTGCGATCCCCAGGGGCGTCGACGCGAAGCTGCTGCCAGCCGTCGGCAAATTCGCCCGCTACCTGACGGACGACCAGAACCAGCTGAGCTTTGCCAAGCAGGCCAGCGTTTTCCCGACCACCATCAGGGCCGCTGCCGATCCTTATTTTGTCAAAGTGGCTCCCACTGCGAGCACGGCGCAGAAAGCGGTCGCCGTCGGCGCGCAGTCGATGGCGCACGCGCGCACCCTGTACGTGGCCGGGATCGACGACTACGACGAGCTGCGCCGCTTCCTGGTCAAGGCCGTCGAGGCGGGCGTCACCGGCAAGCAGGACGTCAAGCAGGCGCTCGACCAGGCTTGTGCCATCTGGAACAAAAAGCTGGCACCGCGCCGGGTGGCCCGATGAGCGCGCGCCGGACCCTGCATACGTGGCTGTTCCTGGCGCCGGCGCTGGTGCTGCTGGCAGTGTTCTCATTCTGGCCCGTCGCGTTCGGGTCGGTGCTTGCCTTCACCGATTTCAGCCTGATCCGGCCAACCTCCTTTGTCGGCCTCGATAACTTCCGCGCCATCTTCGACAACGAGATGTTCGTCACCGGCCTCAGGAATTCGCTGCTGTTCCTGCTGATGGTGCCGTTCGTGCAGATCGGCGCGATCACGCTGGCGGTGCTGGTCAACCAGCGCCTGCCGGGCATTGCGCTGTTCCGCGCGGCCTATTATGTGCCGGTGGTGACGACCGTGTCCGTGGTCGGCATCATGTGGGGCAATATGTTCCACGAACAGGGAACGCTCAACTACGTCCTGCTGCAGCTCAAGCTGATCAATGCGCCGCTGGGCTGGCTGTCCGACGATGCGCTGGCGCTGTTCTCGATCATGTTCGTCACCATGTGGCGTGGGCTTGGCTGGTATATGGTGATGTACCTGGCCGCGCTGCAGGCGATTCCGTCCGAGATGCAGGAAGCGGCGCGCCTCGATGGCGCCAACCGCTGGCAGCTGTTCTGGAAAATCACCGTGCCGATGCTGCGCCCCACCATCGTGCTGTGCTCGATCCTGTCGGTGCTGGCCGCCCTCAAGGTCTACCAGGAAGTCGATGTGCTGACCCAGGGCGGGCCGATGAATTCCACCTTCACCGCGCTGTACTACGCCTACGACCAGGGCCTCAAGCACCTCAAGCTGCCGCGCGCGCTCGCCGCCAGCTTTGTGGTGTCCATTATTTGCATCGGCATTGCCCTGCTGTTCCTGCGCGGCGCAGGCAGGAAGGAGCAGCCATGAGCAAGGCCGCCAACTACCTGGTGCTGTCGCTGCTGGCCATACTGTGCGTGTTTCCATTCTGGTGGACGCTGGTGACTGCGCTGTCGACCGGGGGCAATCCGTTTTCCTTCCCGCCGGCCCTGTGGCCACGCAATCCGTCGTTCGACAATTTCGCCGAAGTGTTCCGCGCCATACCGGTACTGGACTTCTTCAAGAACTCGGTCATCATCGCCGCCTGTACCGTATTCTGGAAGCTGGCGCTGTGTTCGATGGCGGCCTACCCGCTGGCGCGCATGCGCTTCCGCGGCCGCAAGCTGGTACTCGGGATCATCCTGGCCACGCTGGTGCTGCCATCGGAAGTGAACTTCCTGGTCAACTTCATCACCGTCACCCGCCTCAGCCTGGTCGACACCTATACCGGCGTGGTGCTGCCCAATATCGTGACGGCGGTCGCCATCCTGCTGCTCAAGCAAGCCTTCGAGGAAGTGCCGCAGGACCTGATCGACGCCGCCCGCGTCGACGGCGCGTCGGACTGGACCATTTTCTATAAGATCATGCTGCCCCTGATCGCGCCGTGGCTGGCCACGGTTGGCGTCCTGACGGCGGTCGAGGCATGGAACGACTATGTGTGGCCCTCGATCGTCATGAGCAAGCCCGAGCAATTCCCGTTGTCGGCCGGCGTACTGTATTTGCGCGGCACCTTCGGCAGCAGCACCCGCGTGGTCGCCGCCGGTACCGTGCTGACGATCCTGCCGACCCTGGCCATTTACCTTTTCACTCAACGATTCTTCATGCGCGGCATGGATGGAGCCATCAAATGAATCAATACAGAAGCATTGCGGGTCAACTCATCATGATCCGCTTCCCCGGCACCGAGCTCGATGCCGCCACCGCCGCCTTCCTGCGCGACAATCGCGTGCGCGGCGTATGCCTGTTCCGCGCCAATATGGTCGACTCGGAACAGCTGACCAAGCTCACCGGCGACCTGCGCGCCGTGATGGGGCCGAACGCCCTGATCGCCATCGACCAGGAAGGTGGCGCCGTGGTGCGCTCGACCTGGGTCCCGGCGCCGCCCGCCGCGATGGCGCTGGGCGCCGCCGACGACCCTTTGCTGGCCCGCTCGGTCGGTGCGGCGGTCGGCCGCGCCGTCAAGGCGCTGGGCTTCAACTGGAACTTCGCGCCGGTGCTTGACCTGAACAACAACCCGCATAACCCGGTCATCGCCGAGCGCTCATTTGGCGCCGATCCGCAGCGCGCCGCCGATCTGGCGATGGCGTGGATGGCAGGCAGCGAGTCCGAAGGCGTGGCCTGCTGCGTCAAGCACTTCCCCGGCCACGGCGATACGACGGTCGATTCGCACCGCGACCTGCCGACGGTCGACAAGCCACTGGCCGAACTGGAACAGTTTGAATTTGCCCCGTTCCGGCGCGCGGCGCCGGTGGCGCCGGCGATGATGACGGCGCACATCGTCTACCCGTCGCTCGACCCCGAGTTCCCGGCAACGATGTCGCGCCGGATCCTGAACGACCTGCTGCGCGACGAGTGGAACTATCGCGGCGTGATCATCACCGACGGCATGGACATGCACGCCATCGCCGGCCGCTTTGGCGTCGGCCTGGCCGCCGTCAAGGCGCTGATCGCGGGCGCGGACATGGTGATGGCGCTCGGCACCCCGCAGACGCAGGAAGAAACCATTTCGGCAATCGCTGCGGCGCTTGAGTCCGGCGAGTTCCCGATGGCGCAGGCGGAGCAGCGCCTGGCTCGCCTGGCCGCGCTGGCCGCCGCGTATCCTTGCGCACCACGCCCGTATGTCGAAGACCAGGCCGACCGCGCCATCATGGCCCATGCCTGGCGCCTGAGCCTCTCTGCCCGCGGCAACCCACAACGACCGCCTGCCGGTGCCAGGGTGCGCCTGGTGGTGCGCCAGGACGTGGTCAGCGACGGCGTGTCGGAAGCGGGCGTGCCGGCCCATGTAGTGGCCGCCATGCTCGCGCGCCACTACCAGGTCGAAACCGTGACCTTTGCCGATGCCGAGACTTTCGACTGGAGCGCCCTGCCCGATGACGGCAGCTTCGTCGTGCTGGCCTCGACGTCGCGCCTGCGCTACGGGCCGAACGCCCGCTCAAGCTGGCGCCCGGACCTGCACCTGGCATTGTGGAACCCGTACCAGGCGCTCGACATCGAATCGCCCGCCCTGATGACCTATGGGTTCGCAGCTCCGGCGCTTGACGCGATCGACGCCTGGCTAGGCGGCGAACTGGAGGCAAAGGGCCGTTGCCCTGTGCCTGGCTTCGAATAATCGAGCGATAGAAAAACAAAAGAGACGACCATGACAGAACAAACCAAACGCAGCCCGTCGGTGTGGGTCCCGAGCCTCTACCTGGCGCAGGGCCTGCCATTCTTTGCGGTGATGCTGGTGGCCGGCCAGATGCTAAAGAGTATGGGCATGCGCAACGACGAGATCGCGCACTGGACCACGCTGATTGGTTCTGCATGGATCTTTAAGCCTTTGTGGAGTCCCTTCCTCGAACTGGTGGGCAGCAAGAAGACCATGGTCGTCTTATTTGAACTGGCCGGCGGCGTCTGCCTCGGCCTGGTCGCACTGGCCCTGCACCTGCCGTTCTGGTTCGCTGCCTGCATCACCATGCTGGCGCTGGTGGCAATCTGTTCGGCGACCCATGACATCGCCTGCGACGGCCTGTACATCTCCAGCCTGAGCGAAAAACAGCAGGCTGCCTATGCCGGCTGGAGCGGCACCTTCTTCAATGCGGGGCGCTTCATCTCGTCCGGCGGCCTGCTGCTGTTGGCCGGCTACCTGGAACGCACCAGCGGCGTGGTCGAAGCCTGGACCACGGTGTTCTTCATCCTCGGCGGCATGCTGATCGCGCTGGGACTGTATAACAGCTGGGCCCTGCCGCAGTCCGAACGCCAGGCCGGCGCCGACCACAACGCAGGTGCCGTGGCGCGCACGCTGGTTGAAGTGATCGTCGAATACTTCAAGAAGCCCGGCATCTGGGTCATGATCCTGTTCATCATCCTGTTCCGCGCTGGCGAAGCGCAGGTGCAGACGATCGGCCCCCTGTTCCTGCGCGAGGCGCGCAACCTGGGCGGCCTCGGCCTGTCCACCTCTGAAGTCGGCGCCGTTTATGGCACCGTCGGCACGATCGCTTTCATCATCGGCTCGATCGCCGGCGGCTACTTCACCTCGTGGCTGGGCTTGAAGCGCGCGATCCTGCCGCTGATCCTGGCGGTCAACCTGCCCAACCTGGTGTTCTACTTCCTGTCGATGACCCAGCCGGCCGACCTGTCCATCATCGGCGCCGCACTCAGTGTCGAGATGTTCGGCTACGGCTTCGGCTTTGTCGGCCTGATCCTCTACATGATGCAGGTGGTCGCGCCGGGCAAATACCAGACTGCCCACTACGCGCTGTCGACCGGCATCATGCAGCTCGGCTTCGCACTGTTCAAGTACTTCAGCGGCGACATCCAGACGGCGCTGGGCTACCAGCAGTTCTTCCTGTGGGTGCTGGCGTGCGCCATTCCGGTGGCCGTGCTGTCGCAACTGATTCCGATGAGCGCTGCCGAGAACGATGCGCAAGCCTCCGGCGTACCGTCCAGGGCCTGAGCGATGGCAGCAATCAGCCTGCGCAATATCGTCAAGAGCTTCGACGGCAGGCAGGCCGTCATCGACGGCCTTGACCTCGACGTGCACGACGGCGAACTGATCGTCTTCGTTGGTCCCTCCGGCTGCGGCAAGTCGACCTTGCTGCGCATGATCGCGGGTCTGGAGGAAATCGACGGCGGCGAGCTTCGCATCGGCGACCGGCGCGCCAACGACTTACCACCTGCCGCGCGCGGGCTGGCGATGGTATTCCAGTCGTACGCCCTGTATCCCCACATGTCGGTGTTCGAGAACATGGCGTTCGCTCTAAAGCTGGCCGGCAGCAAGGCACCCGAGATCAAGATGGCGGTCGAGCGGGCCGCCGGCATCCTGCAAATCACCCACCTGTTGCAGCGCAGGCCAAAAGAACTGTCGGGCGGCCAGCGGCAGCGCGTGGCAATCGGCCGCGCCATCGTGCGCAAGCCCGAGGTGTTCCTGTTCGATGAACCGCTGTCCAACCTCGACGCCAGCCTGCGGGTGCAGATGCGCGTCGAAATCAGCCGCCTGCACAAGGAACTGAAAAGCACGATGGTCTATGTGACCCATGACCAGGTCGAAGCGATGACGCTCGGCCAGCGCATCGTCGTGTTCAACCAGGGCCGCATCGAGCAGGTCGGCACACCGCACGAACTTTATAACGATCCGGCCAACCTGTTCGTCGCAGGCTTCCTCGGCTCGCCGAAGATGAACTTCATCGCCGCCCAGGTGATCGCGGCCGGCGAACGTGAAGTGCAGGTGCAACTGCCCGGAGGCTTCACGGTCAGGGTCAATGCCGACGGGCGCGGCGCCAGTCCCGGCGACCAGCTTACCCTTGGCATCCGCGCCGAACATATGGAATCCAAAGCCATCGGCGTCAATACCGTGGCACTCGATGTCGCCCACATCGAATACCTGGGCGACCAAACCGTTCTTTACGCAGCCCTGCCGGGATCTGCCGATTTGATGGCAGTGCGCCAGGCGCCGCAGGGCGCGGCCGCCGGCGCCGGCAAGCGCCTTGTGGTCAGCCTGCCGCCTCAGCATTGCCTTCTTTTTAACATTGACGGAAAAGCGCTGGCGCGCACAGGGGCCGCGGGCCTGACCCGGGTAGCCTGAGCATGTCATATGCACTTTTTTACCTCCATTTATGTGACAATACGCCCTTCGTCGGCGCGCTCAAGGGCGCCGTAGTCCGGTTTTTGCCACTGATTGAAGGATTATTCATGTCCCATACCCGTCTCGTCCGTGCCAGCCTGCTGTTGGCCGCACTGTGCCTGAACATCGCCCCCGCCGCCTATGCGCAATCGAAGGATAAGGATGGCAAGCCTGCCGCCGCACCCGCCCCAAGCGAGATCGTGCGCGCAGAAGTCGCCAAGGCGCTCGACCAGAAAAAATTCGGCGAGCTGATGGCAGCCAAGAAGTTCGCAGAAGTCGACGAGATGCTCAAGGCCGCTGAAGCCTTCCCGAACCGCAGCGCCGAAGAGGACTACGTCATCAACCGCATGCGCCTGGCGCACGCCTCGACTTCCGGCAATGCCGACGCCACCATCAAATACCTCGAAGCGGTCATCGCCTCGGGCCGCCTGCCAAAAGCGGATGCGCCGAACTTCGTCGAAGCACTGGGTAACTACTACTACAACAAGCCGAACTATCCAAAGGCGATCGAGGTGTTCAAGCGCCACGCCGCAGAAACCGGCAACCCGGCCAAGACCCGCTCGGCGCTGACCCGCGCCTACTACTTCGGCAACGACCTGCCGAATGCGAAGATCGAGCTGCTCAACCTGCTGGACGACTACGCCAAGACCGGCAAGCAACCTGACGAAAAAGACCTGGCCCTGCTGTCGAACACCGCCGCCAAGCTCAAGGACATCCCGACCTATGTGCTGGCCAAGGAAAAACTGATCGCCATTAACCCGACCGACGACAACTGGAGCGACTTGCTCAAGCGTGTCCTGTCGGGCAAGAACTTCAACCAGCGCCTGACGCTGGAACTGTTGCGCCTGCAGGCGACGGCCGTCAAGGTCATGGCAATCGAAGAGTACGTGGAGATGATCGAGCTGGACCTGATCCAGGGCTTCCCGACCGAAGCGAAGAAGATGCTCGACGAAGGCTACGCCAATGGCGTGCTGGGTGTTGGCTCCGACGCGCCCAAGCACAAGAAGCTGCGCGACCAGGCCAACAAGGCCTCGGCTGACGACATCAAGAATATCGCTGCCGGCGAAGCTTCGGCACTGAAGTCGAAGAATGGCATTGGCCTGGTCAACCTGGGCTATGCCTATGTGACGATGGACCAGTTCGACAAAGGTATCGACCTGATCAAGCAAGGTATCGCCAAGGGCGGCCTGAAGGTGCCTGACGACGCCGTGCTGCGCCTGGGCGCCGCCTATGCCAAAGCAGGCAAGAAAGATGAAGCACTCAAGATCTTCGCCGGCCTCAAAGGCGACGATGGCCTTGGTGACCTGGCAAAGTACTGGACGATGTGGCTGAACCGCCCTGGCCAGGCTGCAGCTCCTGCAGCTGCGCCGGCAGCGGCTCCGGCGGCAGCATCTGCTCCGGCTACGACGAAGTAATGCACCAGGGGCGCGAGCCCCTCGCATGACTGAATTGACGGGTATGGCTTTGGCCATGCCCGTTTTTTTTGAGAGAAGAGGATGCAGTTGGAGCGGTTACTGAGTCTGGACGCGTTTCGAGGTTTTGTCGTGCTGGCGATGATCTGGGTGAACTACATCGCCGAGATGCCAGGCCTGCCCCGCTGGCTCAAGCACGCCGGCGCGGCGGACGACGGTTTCACCCTGCCCGACCTGGTGTTCCCGGCCTTCCTGTTCATCGTCGGGGTATCGATCCCGCTGGCCTTGCACCGGCACGTCGGCAAGGCGACCCTCGCACTGGCTGGCAAGCTATTGTGGCGCGCCTTTGGCCTGATCCTGCTTGGCGTGGTGCTGGCCAACGCCTACCGTTACGACGCCAGCGCCGCCTTGCTGCCACGCCCGCTCTACTTCACCGTGTTCTATGCGGCCGTGTTGCTGATGTGGCGCGACACCAAGGGCAAATCGCGCGCGCCCTTCTGGGCCGGCGCGACCTTGATGGCGCTGCTGCTGGCCGCGTTTCGCGGCAGCCTGAATGCCGAGTTTGACAGCAGTTGGCTGCAGCACAGCTGGTGGGGCATACTCGGCATGATCGGCTGGGCCTACCTGGCGTGCAGCACGCTGTTCCTGGCCACCCGGGCCAATGGCGTGGCCTTGATGGGCGCATTCGCCTTCATGATCGTGATCTATATGGGCGGCCAGGTTGGCACGCTCGGTCCGCTGGCGCTGCTCTCCGCGCACTTCGACGTCGCAGGCCTGTTCGGATCGACAGCGGCCAATGTCATGGCCGGCTGCCTGGTCGGACGCTTGTTCGTGCAGCCGGCGCCGCACGCCGGGCGCATCAGGTTCATGGCCTGGTTTGCGCTGGCGATGGTCGCCGCCGGGTTCATGCTGCAGCCCTACCACCATATCAACAAGATCCATGCGACCGAGAGCTACACGCTGGTGTGCGGAGGCATCAGCCTGGCGCTGTTCCTGCTGTTCTATGTCGTCATCGACGTGCTCAAGCTGCGCCGCTGGTCTGCCGTGCTGATGCCGGCCGGCGCCAATGCCCTGCTCGCGTACATCCTGCCGGACATCTGGGAGCAACTGACCACCCTGCTGCACGTGCCGCGCCTCTGGTGGCCCTACCTGGAGAGCGGCGGCACGCCTGGCCTGCTCAATGCCGCGGCGATGACCGTACTCATGATGGTATTGATCGCGCTGGCGAACCGGTACGGCATCAAGCTCAAACTTTGAAGTACACGCCCTTGCGGTCCAGGGCATAGGCGACCAGCCAGCACGCCAGCGTGAATGCGGTCGCGAACAGCAGCGAACCAATCTGCATGCCGCCCAGGCCTTCGAAGGCCGATTGATAGATCCAGCCAAGCGCATGGCCGTTCCCCACCGGCACGGCCAGCAAGCCAATCACGGCCAGTTCGGACAGCAGGTAGATGGCCAGCGCGTTCTTACCGTACACTTCGAAGAAACCCATCCATTTGCGCGAGCCCATGGACTGGAGCAGCGCCAGCAGGATGAAGTCCAGACCTAGCGTCAGCAACACGTAGGAGCTGGTCCACAGCTTCTTGTTGATCGGCTGGGCCAGGTTCCAGCACAGGCCCAGCGCGATCAGCGCGGCACCCAGGCAAATCAGGCGGCTTACCACACGCGTCTGCATACCAGCCGCGCGCGCCTGCACCAGCATGCGGCCGGCAGCATAGCCACCAAGGACATTGACGGTCGCCGGCAAGGTACCAAGCAGGCCCTCGGGATCGAACGCAATGCCTTCACCGCGATAGAGGTGCGAGGGGCCGAACAGCCACAGGTCGATCCTGAGACCGACATTCCCGGTCAGGCTGTAGTCGCCGAACAGCGCCAGCGCCGCGCCGTATCCGAGCAGGGCCAGTACACCGAAAATGACGGCGCCCCGTTCCCTGAAAAAGTACAGAACCGCTGTCGCCAGGCCGAAGCTCAGCGCTATCCTTTGCAGCACACCGGGAATACGCGTGCCGCCTGGCAGGCCAATGAGCTGGCGGGCCAGCTCATTGAGCAGCAGCCCAAGCAGCAGGATCAGCAGGACGCGGCGCGCCGTTTTCGGCCACAGCGTGCCGGCGTCCACTTGCCGCTGAAAGTTCAATGCCAGCGCATTCCCGACGGCGAACAGGAAGGTCGGGAACACCAGGTCTGTCACGGTAAAGCCGTGCCAGGCAGCGTGCACCAGCGGCGCAAACGCATGTGCCTCATTGCCAGGCGTGTTCACGATGATCATCAGCGCGACCGTCAGGCCGCGCAGGACGTCGATCGACTGCAGCCTGCTCACGGGCGAACTTTGGCGAACGCTTTGGCAAACTCGCCGCTGCGCACCTTCTCCAGGGTGCTGCAGGTAGCCAGCGCGCCAGCCGCCTTGCATGGCGTGTCGCGATCGAGCGACCAGAAATGCAGCCCGGCCAGGCCAAGCTTCGGCACGGCCTTGACGAGTACGTCGACATCCTTGATCGAAAATACATTGGCGATGACGTCGTTTACGCCGATCATCGCGGTCAGTTCCATCTGCTTTACCGGCACACCATACTTGGCGTTGACGTTGCGTACCGCCTGCAGCGCCGAAGCGCCCATATCGCAAACACCCTTGCGTACCACGCAGTTGGCGCTCTTGGCGTCACCGAAGTCCATCACCATCAGATTGATCACATAGTCCTGCAAACCGCTGGCACGGATCGCCTTCAGGATCGATTCACCCTGCGCGTTCAGGCTGCCGTTGCTTGCGTCCGATGCGGCAAAAGTGGCAATCGTGAAACTCATGCGCAATTGCGGATGGCGCGACTGGGCAGTCTTGATGCGCGCGATCAGGCTGGCCACCTGCTGCTCGGTTTGCTCTGCCTCGATGTCGAAGTCAAAGCCGATCAGATTCTTGGAAGCATAGCGCGCGATGAAGCGTTCCATGCCCTCGTCGGTGGCACAGGTGAAAACGCCGCCCTGCCCGCCTGTCGAGATAATGTAGCCGATGCCGGCCTTGTCAAATTCAGCCACGTTGGCGTCGGCCACATCCTGCCCGGGCCGGCCGGTCCAGGTCTCGGCCCCGCACTCGCCGGTGGCAAAGGCCCACGTCAGCGCCTGGGTACCGAACTGGCTGTTGCCGTCCTTGATATAGGGCCGGGGCTGGCCATCATGGCCAAAGGTGATGACGTCGCTGGCCTTGTCACGCCAGATCGCCAGATCCTTGTAAGGGCTGTAGACAAAGCGCGGCGCGCCCAGGGCGCTCGCGCCAACCAACGCCAGTAGTGCAAAAACGAGACCTTTCATGCCATCTCCACGTCGAATCAAAAAAAAGGCAGGACCTCCCGAGAAGCCCTGCCTGCGTAAAGCGGCAGGAGGGGACCCCTGCCTTGCCCACCGAGATTACATCTTGCCGCGCAGGCCGAAGAAGAACTGACGACCGTTCTTGTAGAAGGCGCGTGGCATGTCCTTGCTGGTGGCGTAGGACTTGAGCAGTGGATCGTTCAGGTCCTTGCCTTCGAACGACAGGGTCAAATTGTCGTTGATGTTATAGCCAACCGAAGCCGACACCGTGCCTACGTCGTCCTGGTAGATCGCGCTGTTGCGGTCCAGGCCATTGAGGAAGGCAGAGCGGAAGCTGTAGTTCAAACGGGCGCTCCACTTGCTGTTCTCGAAGAAGGCACCGAGGTTGTACGAGTTGCGCGAGGTACCAACCATATCGCAGTTGTTCAGGTCGGCGCAGGCGGACTTCGGTGCCTTTGCGGTCTCCTTGCCGTCGGCGTAGGTGTAGTTGGCGTTGACGCCGAAGCCGTTGCCCAGGTCCTGGACATACTGGACTTCAAAGCCCTTCACTTCAGCCTTGGTGTTCAGGGCCGAGCTCATATTGTAGTTCGTGATGGCCTTGACCGCATTGTTGTAGAACGCCTCGGTCGACGAACCGAAAGTCACGTACGAGCCGATCGACATGCTGTACAGATTGGCCGACAGCAGCGACTTTGGTGCGAAGTACCACTCGATACCGACGTCGACGTTGTTCGACATGATCGGTTTCAGGTTCGGGTTGCCGCCCGAGCCCGACAGCGTCAGGTCGTTCAGCGACAGTGCGCCGAGCGTACCGAAGTCAGGACGTGCCATGGTGCGGCTGGCCGCTGCGCGCAATACCACGTCCTTGGACAGGTCGGTGCGCAGGTTCAGGCTTGGCAGCAGGTTGTTGTACTTGTTCGAAGTGCGGACCGGATTCCAGACCGTGTTGCCCGAACCGTTTGCGACGTCGATCTCGGTGCGGACATAACGCAGGCCGAAGTTGCCTTGGATCGCGTCGGTGCTCAGGTCGCCCATGGCGTACAGCGCGTTGGCCTTTTCAGCGATCTGGAACTCGTTCTGGTAGGCGTGGCCCGAGAACGACACATACTTGGCACCCCATGCGTTGACCGATTCCCCGGTGAAGGTCCAAGGCTTGTCGAGTACATTGGCCAGCGGGCTCGATGGGTAGTTGGTCAGGCCCGTCGGACGATTGGCCAGCAGGCCAGCGCCTGGCAGCAGGTTGCCATTGATCGATTCGAGCGAGCGGTCATGCTTGGCAGTACGCGCGCCGAACTTGATGGTCGGGACCAGGTTCCATGGCGTCTTGTAGGTGCCGTCGACCTGGCCGTAGGTTTCCTTGTCGCTCGACGTGGTCTGCGATGCCCAGCCGCCGAAGAAGTCGGCGCCGGTACGGGGATTGAAGGTGCCTGCATTGTCGACCGTGACCTTGGCCGGCGCATCGAGGCCGTAGGTGGTCAGTGAGTTGCCGGAGTAGGCCAGCCATGCTTCATAACCGTAGTCCTGCGCGTGGCCGGTACCGCGGGTGGTGCCGATCTGGCCGGTGAAGGACAGGTCGTCATTGACGCGCAGCTTCCAGTCGGCGTTCAGGAATTTCGAGTCGCTGTAGGAACCAGGGCGCGAAATGATGTCCTGCACCGACGTGCCCATCTTCGTGCAATCGGCGACCGGGCAGGTGCCCGGGAAAGTGATCGAGCTGATATTGCTGCCAGTGATGGTGTAGGCCGACGGCACCACGCCGCCCACGCCGGACCAGTTGTTCGACAGCGCCTGGTAAGGCGAGAGCATGAAGTTGGCGTTGACGTTGTCCGCATTGAGGCGGGTGTACAGGCCGCTGATGTCGAAGCTGAAGTCGTTCGATACCTTCACTTGCAGGTCGAGCATGCCGCCCTTGCGCTCGCGCTGCTGCTTGAACAGTGCTGAACCGGTCAGCAGCGAGATGTTCTTGCCTTTGACTTCAGGGTTCTTGTTGATCCAGTCATTGGCGAACCAGGTGTCGACCTTGTCCCACCACAGGAATTCCTGGCCCAGGCGCTGCAGCGTGCGCTTTTCGTCGAATACCTGAAACAGCACGCCGACGTTATTGGCATCGTTCTTCCAGTTCACCAGGCCGCTGATCTGGCTGTCAGTCTTCTTGGACGCGGAGCCATAGGCGCCTTCGATCGAACCCATGACGGTCAGGCTTTTCTTGAACGATAGCGGCTTGCGCGTTTCGATATCGACCGTGCCGGCTGCGCCGCCTTCGGTCAGGTTCGCTTGCGAGCTCTTGTTGACGGTGACGCGGCCGATCAGCTCGGACGGGAACATCGAGTAGCTGACCGAACGGCCGCCGCTGGTGATGTTGGTGACATACCAGTCGCCGCTCGAGATCGTGTGGCCGTTCAGGGTGGTCAGGGTCAGGTTGGACGGCGTGCCGTGCATGCTGACGCGGTCGTTTTCGCCGAAGCCGCCTTCGCTGCCGCCGGCAGTCGCCACCGACACGCCAGGGATGCGCTGCAGCGAATCGGCGACGCTCTTGTCCGGCATCTTGCCGACGTCTTCGGAGGTGATCACCTCGACGAGCGAGTCGGCATTACGCTTCTGGTTCAGCGACTGGGCCAGTGCGGCCCGCACGCCGGTCACCACCACGGTGGTATCGGCAACCGCTTCGGCCGGCTTGGCGGCGGGCTTGGCCGCCTCTTGTGCCTGCGCCGCGGCGGCCGCGCACAGGATCATGATGCCGACTGCAGAAGCAATCGGCGTCAGGTTGGTCGATGCTGCTTCACGTGCTTGATTGCTTGCTGCCAGATTGCGCTTCATATACACCCCCAAGTGAACGGCGCCGCCTCCAGCGCCTGATTTTTTATTAACGTAGATTCCTGCTTTACTACAACCACCTTCAAAACCAATCTAACGCCAATATACCCTTGTTTAATACCAGAACACTACCAATTTTTGAGTTTTTTTCGCGTTACTAGGGGTGAAAATGAACAACTTTCATAAATCGGCCAAAGTGGTATGCAAGTCCCCCACTTGTTTGGCACGCAATAAGGGGCAAGCCTTGCCGTTTGGTCTTTTTTTGGTATTATCGGGGCCAATAAACATTTTTTTGACCACTGTGGTTTGTACGCACCACATCAATACCGAAAGCTTCCATGACGTCGTTGGCGCAAATCATGCAGGACCTTGGCCAGACCAGCAGCCTGCCCCTGTACCAGCAATTGCAGCGGGCGCTGCGCGAGGCGATCGACAAGCGCGTGCTCGGCCCGGACGAAGCCTTGCCGGCCGAGCGCCAGCTGGCGCTCGACCTCAATGTCTCCCGCATTACCGTGCGCAAGGCGATTGACGGCCTGGTCGAGGAGGGCCTGCTGGTGCGCCGCCCCGGCTCGGGCAACTTCATCAACAACCGCATCGAAAAGAACTTCGCCAAACTGACCTCGTTCTCCGAGGACATGCGGGCGCGCGGCCGCAACCCGCGCAGCGTCTGGCTCAAGCGTTCGGAAGGCACCGTCACGCCCGAGGAGGCGCTGCGCCTGCGGCTCTCGCCGGGCGAGCCGGTGTACCGCTTCCACCGCGTGCGCTACGCCGACGACGTGCCGATGTGCCTCGAATACGCGACCATCGCCGCCTTCGCCCTGCCTTCGCTCGACGCGGTCGACGTGTCGATGTATGACGCGCTGGAGGCGGCCGGCATGCGCCCCGCGCGCGCGCTGCAAAGGCTGTCGGCGCTGCTGCTCAACGAAGAGCAGGCCAAGCTGCTGCAGGCGACCAAGGGCGATGCCGGCCTGTCGATCGAACGCCTCGGCTTCCTGCGCGACGGCCGCGCGGTCGAATTCTGCCGCTCCTACTTCCGCGGCGACATGTACGATTTCGTCGCCGAGCTAAGCACCGTATAAACCGCGTGGGCACGCAGTGCCCACCCTA
>CBDDRJ010000037.1:0-129432 GCA_965233055.1 uncultured bacterium | reverse complement strand
TAGGGTGGGCACTGCGTGCCCACGCGGAAGCTGCCGTTGCATACCTGTAGGGTGGGCACTGCGTGCCCACGCGGAAGCTGCCGTTGCATACCTGTAGGGTGGGCACTGCGTGCCCACGCGGAAGCTGCCGTTGCATACCTGTAGGGTGGGCACAGCCGCCAGTTCGGTCTGGCCCTAAACTATCGAGCAAGCGAACCATTTCTCAACGGGGCGCTATCCAAAACACACGAATACCTAGCAGAGTTTATGCGACTATTCTTTTGTGAACGCTTTGCGAATCAGGCGGTGCCTGCTCCCGTTCGTGCAAACCATAATCACGGATCACGCCGGCAACGCGCAGCCGGTAATCCTGAAACAGCCTGCCCCGCCCTTCCGCCTGGATCATCCGGTGCTCATCCTGGTTGCGCCAGCCCTTGACGGCTTCCTCATCGCGCCAGAACGACAGCGACAGGATCTTGCCCGGCTGCGACAGGCTCTGGAAGCGTTCAATCGACAGGAAGCCATCCATCTGCGCAAGCAGCGGGCGCAGCTCAGCCGCCGCATCGAGGTAGCGCTGGTGATGCTCCGGATGCGGCACGACCTCAAAGATCACGGCGATCATTGCGCGGCCTTGTTCAAGGTACCCTCCACGCCTTCGACGAAACTGCGTTCCTCGCGCAGGATGAAGCGCTTCTCTTGCGCCATCATGAAGTTGGCCCGCCCTTCGCTATCGGTCTTCAGGCGCGCACGGTAGGACTCGTACGCTGCCAGACTGTCAAATCCGATCAGCCCCCAAGCGATGTCATTTGTCCCTTCATGCGGCAGGAAGTATCCCAGCAGGTTGCCGCCACAGCGCGGAATAATACGCCCCCAGTTTTCGGCATACTCGCGGAAGGCATCGCGTTGAAACGGATCGATCTGGTAACGGATAAAACAGGTAATGGCCATGGTGTCCTCAGGTGTGAATGAATGAGGAAACTATACGCCCTTGTCTGCGCGTGATGGTTCGGCTACCATCGAACCGTGAAAGACGGACCCAATATTGTAGGCATTGCAGCCCTGATCGGCGACCACGCGCGCGCGGAGATCCTGACCGCCCTGATGTCGGGCATGGCGCTGACGCCAACCGAACTGGCCGAGATCGCCGGCATCACCAAACAAACCGTCAGCGGCCATCTGGCCAAGCTGGTCGAGGCGGGCTTACTGGAGGTGCAGTCGCAAGGGCGCCACCGTTATTTCCGTTTGGCGGGCAACGATGTCGCTCAGTTACTGGAGTCGCTGATGAACGTGGCGTTCCGCACCGGCGCCGTGCGCCTGCGCTCGAGCCCTCGCGAGCCCGCGTTGCGCAAGGCACGTGTCTGCTATGACCATTTGGCCGGTGAACTGGGTGTCCAGCTTTACGAACAATTGGCCCAGCGCGGCGCCTTTGAGTTCCAAAGCGGTGTGCTTGGGCTGAGCCCCATTGGCCGCCGCGTCATGCTGGAACTGGGCATTGACGCGCCAACCACCCACAACGGTCGCCGCCCCTTGTGCCGCACCTGCGTGGACTGGAGTGAACGCCGCGACCACCTGGCCGGCACGCTTGGTGCCCTGCTACTGCAACGCATTGAACAACTAGGATGGGGAAAGCGGCTGCCGGAATCGCGCGTGTTTGCGTTTTCCCGGGCAGGTGAAGAAAAACTGAAGGCTTGGTCCAGGGGAACCAGCGCTGACTTATTGCTGACGTCACGCGTGGGTACCGGAGGTACCCACCCTACGTGATGAGGTACCGGAGGTACCGCCTACCCAACCCACTTGCGCGCGTTGCGGAACATGCGCATCCATGGCGAATCCTCGCCCCACGCCTCCGGCGCCCATGAATGCTGCACCGAACGGAATACACGCTCCGCATGCGGCATCATCACCGAGAAGCGGCCATCGGCCGTCGTCACCGCCGTCAGCCCCTGCGGCGAGCCGTTCGGGTTGTACGGGTAGGCTTCGGTCGCTGCACCGCGGTTGTCGATGTAGCGCATCGCCTTGGCGACGGCCTCGAATTCACCGGTCTGCGAGAAGTCGGCAAAGCCTTCACCATGCGCAACGGCGATCGGCGTCTGCGTACCTGCCATGCCCTGGAAGAAGATCGACGGCGAGTCGAGCACTTCAACCATCGCAAAGCGCGCTTCGAACTTCTCGGACTTGTTGCGGGTGAACTTGGGCCAGGCATGCGCGCCCGGGATGATCGACTTCAGGTTGCTCATCATCTGGCAGCCATTGCACACGCCCAGGCCGAAGCTGTCGCTGCGTGCAAAGAAGCGCGCGAACTGCTCGGACAGCTTTTCGTTGAACAGGATGGTCTTGGCCCAGCCTTCGCCGGCACCCAGCACGTCGCCGTACGAGAAGCCGCCGACGGCGATGATGCCGTGGAAGTCGTCGAGCTTGACGCGGCCTGCAATCAGGTCGCTCATGTGGACGTCGATCGCCGCAAAACCAGCCTGGTGCATGACCCAGGCGGTCTCGATATGCGAATTGACGCCCTGCTCGCGCAGGATCGCCACGCGTGGCCGCACGCCGGCCGCGAGGAACGGCGCAGCGATGTTCTCGCTCTGGTCGAAGGTGACCTTCGGCGTCATGCCTGGCTCGTTCTCGTCCAGCAGGCGCTCGTATTCGGCATCGGCACAGGCCGGGTTGTCACGCAGGCGGGCGATGCGCCAGCTGGTGTCGCTCCACAGGCGGTGCAGCGAGCTGCGGGTCTGGCTGTAGATGACTTTGGCATCGCGGGTCAACTCGATCACCCCGCGGTCGTTCGGCTTGCCGATGATGTGGCTGCAGGCGCCCAGGTTGTGGGCTCGCAGCACGTCCATGACGGCAGTCTTGTCTTCGGCGCGGATCTGGAGCACGGCGCCAAGTTCTTCGTTGAACAGCGCGCGCAAGGTCAGTTCGTTGCGGCGTTCGGCCACCTGGCCAGCCCAGTTTTTGGCGTCGCCATGGTCGGCTGCATGCTCGCCTTCCATCGCCAGTATGTCCAGATTGACGGTCAGGCCGCTGCGGCCGGCAAAGGCCATCTCGCACAGGGTGGCAAACAGGCCGCCATCGGAACGATCGTGGTAGGCGAGCAGCTTGCCATTGACCTGCTGGATCGCGGTGAACAAGGCCTTGAGATCCTCCGCACTATCAACGTCCGGCGTCTGGTCGCCCAGTTGCTGCGTCACCTGCGCCAGCGCCGACGCACCGAGGCGGTTCTTGCCACGGCCAAGGTCGATCAGGATCAGCGCGGTATCGCCGCAGTCGGTCCTGATCTGCGGCGTCAGCGAACGGCGCACATCATAAACCGGCGCAAACGCCGACACGATCAGCGATACCGGCGAAGTAATCGCCTTGTTGTTGTCTTCATCCTTCCAGGTGGTGCGCATCGACAGCGAGTCCTTGCCGACCGGGATGCTGATGCCCAGCGCCGGACACAATTCCATGCCTACTGCCTTGACGGTGTCGAACAGCGCAGCGTCCTGGCCCGGCTGACCACAAGCGGCCATCCAGTTGGCGGACAGTTTGATGTCGGAGATGTCGCCAATGGCGGCAGCTGCGATATTGGTGATCGACTCGCCCACCGCCATGCGGCCGGAAGCGGCAGCGTTGATGACGGCCAGCGGCGTGCGCTCGCCCATCGCCATCGCTTCGCCGAGGTAGCCTTCGTAGCTCATCGCGGTGACGGCGCAATCGGCTACCGGCACCTGCCACGGGCCGACCATCTGGTCGCGCACGCTCATGGCGCCAACGGTACGGTCGCCAATGGTGATCAGGAAGGACTTGTCGCCCACGGTTGGCAGCAGTAGCACGCGCCTGGCCACTTCTTCCAGTTCCAGCCCGGTCAGGTCCAGCGGCGGGAAGTCGGTGTGGACGTGGTGCACGTCGCGCAGCATTTTCGGCGGTTTACCAAGCAAGACGTCCATCGGCATGTCGACCGGCGAATTACCCAGCTCAGGGTCGATCACCTTGAGCTGGCGCTCTTCGGTGGCTACGCCGACGGCGGCAAACAGGCAGCGCTCGCGTTCGCACAAGGCGGTGAACAGGGCCAGGTTCTCCGGTGCGATCGCCAGCACATAGCGTTCCTGCGATTCGTTCGACCAGATCTCCTTCGGGGCCATGCCCGATTCTTCCAGCGGCACCTTGCGCAGATCGAAGATCGCGCCGCGCTTGGCGTCGTTGGTGATCTCCGGGAAGGCATTCGACAGGCCGCCCGCGCCGACGTCGTGGATCGAGATGATCGGATTGTCGGCACCCATCTGCCAGCAGGCGTTGATGACTTCCTGGGCGCGGCGCTCCATCTCCGGATTGCCGCGTTGGACGGAATCGAAGTCCAGGTCAGCGGTGTTGGTGCCGGTTGCCATCGACGATGCGGCGCTGCCGCCCATGCCGATGCGCATACCGGGACCGCCCAGCTGCACCAGCAGGCTGCCGACCGCGATGTCGTTCTTGTGGGTGTGCTGGGCCGAGATATTGCCGATGCCGCCGGCGATCATGATCGGCTTGTGGTAACCGTACACGGTGTCCGGCGCGCCCGCCGTCAGGCGGCCGACGTTCTGCTCGTAGGTGCGGAAATAGCCGCCCAGCACAGGACGGCCAAATTCGTTGCTGAACGCGGCGCCGCCAAGCGGGCCGTCGATCATGATCTGCAGCGGCGAGGCGATGCGATCCGGCTTGCCGTAGACGCCGCCCGGTGCGCGCTGATTCATCGGCGCGGTCACGCTGGCGGCGTTTTCCCACGGACGCACGGCGCCTGGCAGCATCAGGTTCGACACGGTAAAGCCGGTCAGGCCAGCCTTTGGTTTGGCGCCGCGGCCGGTCGCGCCCTCGTCGCGGATCTCGCCGCCGGCGCCAGTGGAGGCGCCCGGGAACGGCGAAATCGCGGTCGGGTGGTTATGGGTCTCGACCTTCATCAGCGTGTGCGTCAGTTCAAGCGACGCGCCATACTCGTGGTCCGCGCCGCGCGGGTAGAAACGCGTGACGGCGGCGCCTTCCATGATCGACGAATTGTCGCTGTACGCCACCACGGTGCCCTTCGGCTGCAGCTGGTGGGTGTTCTTGATCATCTGGAACAGCGACTTGTCCTTCGACGCGCCGTCGATGATCCAGTCGGCGTTGAAGATCTTGTGGCGGCAATGTTCGCTATTGGCCTGGGCGAACATCATCAGTTCGACGTCGGTCGGGTTGCGCTTGGCTGCGGTGAAGGCGCTGTGCAGGTAGTCGATTTCGTCTTCCGACAGGGCCAGGCCGAGGTCGGTGTTGGCGCGTTCCAGCGCGATGCGACCGGCACCAGTGACATCGATCGATTCGAGCGGCTTGGCTTCCAGTTCGCGGAACAGGCCCGCGGCGTCAATGGCGCTGCGCAGCACGCTCTCGGTCATGCGGTCGTGCAACAGGCCGGCCACGGCGTCCAGTTCCTCCGCGGTCAAGGCCTTGGCTGCCATCAGGCTGCTGCCGAGGATGCCGCCCTTGAGGTGGAGCGTATAGGCGACGCCGCGCTCGATGCGGTGGATATGGGCCATGCCGCAATTGTGGGCAATGTCGGTCGCTTTCGATGCCCATGGCGAAATCGTGCCGAAGCGGGGAATGACGACGAAGGACTCGGCGACGCCATCGGCGTTTTCCGGATCAAATGGTTCGCCGTAGGTCAGCATGGCCGACAGACGTTCGGTGTCGCTCGGCGACAGCGCGCCATTGGCATCGATGAAGTGGACAAAGCGCGCCTGTACCGTCGCCACCGTGGGGGCAACTTCTTGCAATTGGCTTAACAGGCGTTGGCTACGAAATGCGGACAGGGCATTGGAACCCGGCAGGATTAGCATAGTTTGGAGGTGGTTGTTGCAGCGTGGCTGCGATTTAAAGGCGAAACTTGGTATGACGCGACGTGCTGTGGTCCTTTAGGCCGACATTATACCGCGTTGCACCATGGAGAGCTTGCCTGCGGCTGACATTTCGTCATTGCGCAACGCTGAGATTGCCCGAGGGGCCTCCCATAGCGTATTGTATTGTTTCAAGAGTTCCCTAGTTGCACCGATAACAATAAAAGAGCACCGAAACACCAGAACGTGCAGAGACGAAAGCGTAAGCAATGGCTGATAACAGTAATTTGTCTGTATTGATTGTTGACCCGAACCAGGGCATGCGGGGCAGCCTGCAGAGCATGCTGAATCAATCGGGCATCACCAAGATTGAATCGGCGGTCAGTTCGGGGACCGCAATCAAGCAGCTCCAGAAAAGAGCATACGACATCATCTTATGCGAATACGACCTGGGCAGCGACAGCAATAGCGGCCAGGACGGGCAGCAATTGCTGGAAGATTTGCGCCACCATAAGCTGATCGGCTTGTGGACCATTTTCATCATGATCACGTCGGAAGGCGTGTACAACAAGGTCATCAGCGCAGCCGAGCTGACCCCGACCGACTATATCCTCAAGCCGTTCACCGTCGACGTGCTCAGCAACCGAATCACGCGCGCCATCGAACGGCGCATGTGCTTCCTGCCAACCTACCAATTGATTGGCCAGGGCAGCCTGCGCGAAGCGATCATCAGCGCCGCCGCCGGCGAAAACACCCATCCGCGCTACGCCGCCGACTTCATGCGCCTGCGCGCCGAACTGCTGGCCAGCAATGGCGATCTAGTTGCCGCGGGGGAACTGTATCAGGCCGTGCTTGATGCCAAGCCGGTGGCCTGGGCCCAGCTGGGCCTGGCCCGCACCCAGATCCAGCAGCAGCGCTATCAAGACGCGCAGCAGCTGCTCGAACAAATCGTTCAGGAAAACCCGAAGTTCATGGCCGCCTACGACTTGCTGGCGCAGGTGTACGAAAAGACCGAACAGGCGCCGAAGGCCCAAAAGATCCTCGAAGACGCCATTTCGATCTCGCCGCACATGGTACGGCGCCTGCGCCACCTGGGCGATGTGGCAATGGAAGCGGGTGACGCAAGCGTCGCTGAAAAGTCATTCAAGCAAGTCGTCGCCAAAGCCAAATATTCCGAGTTCCGCTCGCCGGAAGACCATGTCAACCTGGTGCGCGCGCTGGTGAAAAAAGGCGACACGACGCAGGCCGGCACCGTGATCCGCGATATGGAGAAATCGCTGCGCGGCATTGCCCAGGCCGACACCTGCGCCGCCATTGCCTACGCCATGGTCAGCGAAAAGAACGGCAAGCCGGAAGAAGTGGCCGATCATCTGGCTGCCGCCGTCAAGGGCTTGCGCGCCAGCAGCGCCGGCCTGTCGGACAATCTGCGCATGAACCTGGCAAAGACTCTCCTCAATAACAAGCTCGAGGACGAGGCGGCCGAAGTCATGCTGACCGTGGTCAATGACGTCAACAGCCCGATCACCATCAAGGAAGCGGTGCATGTGTTCGAAGCGGCTGGCCGCAAGGACCTGGCCGAGAGCATCGGCAACCGCATGCAACTGTCGGCGCAGGCCCTGCTCAATGCCGCCAACGAGAAAATCGGCAAGGATAACTTCCGCGGCGCCGTCTCGACGCTGGCCGAGGCGCTCAACCTGGCACCGGGCAACCTGGTCATTGTCAGCACCTTGGGCAAGGCGGTCCTCCGCCAGATCCACGAGACCGGCTGGGACAATGCGCTGGCCGAGCAGCTGATGGGCTACCTCAGCACGGTGCGCAAGGCCGACAGCTACAATCCGCATATCGTCAAACTGAATCAGGAATTTGCGGCGGCCAAGCAGAAGTACGGTATCGCAAGCTGATCATTTGCCGGCTAGCAGCCTGTTGGACTTAACGAATCGAGGCAGGAATTCGGCTGGGCGAGGCAAAATATGAACCGGCCAGGCGGATTTCCTGACCCATTTCGCTAAGTCCGACAGGCTGCTAGGCCTGGAGCAGGGCATTTCGGTAGGTATCGAACAGGAGCGGCCGCACTGCTTCCCATCGAAACTGTTGCACATGCGAACGCCCTGCTTCGCGCAGCCGGCCAGCCAGGGCCGGGTCAGCCAGCAGACGCAGGGCCGCGTCCGCCATCGCGCGCGGCGCATCGGGCGGCACCAGCAAGGCAGTGCGCTCATGCTCCACCAGGTAGGGAATGCCGCCAACGTCGGTAGTGACAACCGGCACGCCCGATGCCAGCGCTTCGAGCACGCTATTGGGCGTGTTGTCGACGGTACTCGGGTTGAGCATCAGGTCTGCATCGGCATACAGGGCGGGCATGGCCTGGTTGTCGACTGTGCCGGTGAACTGCACGGAGCCAGCCAGGCCCAGCTCGACCGCCAGGGCCACCAGTTGGTCCCGCAACGGGCCGCTGCCAGCAATCACCAGTCGCGCTTGCGGATGCACGGCTGCGATCAGCGCAAAGGCCCGCAGCGCGGTCGCATTGCCATAGATTGCCTCCAGATTGCGCGCAACCAGGATGCACGGCCGGTATGGCCTGGCCGGCCCGGGCGCGAAGCGGTCCAGGTTGACGATATTGGGCACGATGTTCGCCGCGATGCCGTAGCGGGCAAAGATGGATTGCAGGAATCCGGACGGCACGATGATCGTGTGTGCCCGCCGCAGGCTGGGGCCAGCCACCGGCCAGCAACTGGCAAGGAAACTGGCCAGCTCCCCGCCGCGATAATTGACGACCACGGGACAGCGGCGCCAATACCCGATCCACACGGCCGGTGCTGCGAACAGGTGCCAGGACCAGCCGGAATTGGCCATCACGTGGAGCACGTCGACCCTGCCTGCCAGTCGCCACAGCGCCCATGCATAGGGCAGCAGGCGCACCAGCGCGCGCAGGCCCTTGATGCGGCCGCTCCACGCAGGCCGGTACGGCGGATTGACCTGCACCAGCTCGACCTCGGCGCCGGATTCCTGCAGTAGTCTGGCCAGCTGGCGTGTCTGGTTAGCCATCCCGCCCGACGGCGGTGGCAGGGGACCCACCAGACCGATACGCATCGGCATGTCAGGCCAGGATCAGGCGGTTGATGTAGAGGGGCGGCCGGGATTCCTTAAATTTTCGCAGGAATGACATTAACTATTTGATTATTAAGAAAAAAAAGTATCTTGTAATCGATTGGCGGCGTGTTGCGATGCAGATCGAGCGTATAACCACTGGTTCACGCAGATATCGCAAGCCGTTGAGCAGCATCGTCAGTAAATTGTTGCTTATAGCTGAGCATCGTCGGAGCCTACGGATAGCGCTCTTTCCGCCTGACTTGCGAGGAGCATTACCAAGGTGAACGGTAATTCAAACGAGGCGGTCGGCAGTTCCGCAGCGCCAGTATCGAGTTCAACGACGAATACGTCGCCATCGATTTGATTCATGTGGCGACGCGCCAAGCCAACGCTGCGCATTGAATCAACTTCCGCGGTAGTGACATCAACTCTAAACGCAGGACTCTCGGCTTGATTGCAATACTTTGAGGCCAGTTCGATCGCAGTAATCGTGCGCACCGTAAAGTCGAGCACATAGGTCACACTTGCTGATTGCATCATATTTGTCACCTGGAGTTTAAGCCCATTGCACTTTGCGAATTCAGTCGTCAACTACCTCAATAATCGGAGGGTGGCCAAAAAATCTCAGCCACAAGTAACCTAGTACCCCTGCCGCTAGCAATGCAAGAAGGATATCAATTTTCGAAGCGGTTATGTGGCCTATCTGCTCAGGGAATATGCGGTTAGAAAAAAGGAATGACATGGCAAAAGCAGACCCCGACGAATAGCCCGGCGCACAATATATAAAGCCACTTCATGCCATAAGGCAACGTCAATATTGCAAAGAAGCAGCATAAGAAAATTCCGATCGGCTTGAGGGGCGCGTGGCTGAATTGGGGGGGGGCGAGAACCTTATGTTGAAAACAATGCCCTGGAAAGGGGTATTACTTGAGAGGACCGTTTCCAGGCGATGTGACAGCTAATATAGCGGATTGCTGACAAATAGCGCTATTTGTACGACAATGCATCCTTGTCCAGCCGTTCTCCGAGAATCACCGATGTAGCTCTCCGCTTTCCGCCGCTCCCCGTATTGCACTTAGAGCGCTTCTGCTCGCCCCTAATATTGCCGCAGCATCTCATGTCGCCTATTGGTGGCAGTTTTTCCGCGCGCGTTCTCGGAGATTCGTTTTGTCCAAAAATATCAATGCATTAGTTTTCAAGACTGAATTCTTGAGCGGAATTACTGTCGCCCTGGCCTTGGTCCCAGAGGCAATTGCATTCGCTCTGATTGCCCATGTGAGCCCTCTGACTGGTTTGTATGCAGCATTCTTCATTTGCCTGATTACTGCATTGTTCGGCGGGCGTCCCGGCATGATTTCCGGCGCCACCGGCGCCCTTGCAGTGGTTATGGTGAGCTTAGTGGTTCAACACGGAGCGGAGTACCTGTTCGCAAGTGTCGTGCTGATGGGCGGGTTCCAGTTGCTATTCGGCGCACTAAAGCTAGGCAAGTTCATCCGCATGGTGCCGTTCTCAGTCATGCTCGGATTCGTCAACGGTCTGGCCATTGTGATCTTCCTTGCTCAGTTCGGTCATTTCAAAACAGGCAAAGCCTGGATGAGCGGCGGGGAGTGGTTAGTCATGGGAGGCCTAATTGCGGTCACGATGGCAATCATCTATCTGCTTCCGAAACTCACCAAGGCCGTTCCTTCGGCGCTGGTGGCAATATTGATCGTAGCCGGCATAGTAGCTGGCACCGGCATGGAGACCAAGACGGTGGGCGACATGGGGTCGATAGCTGGAGGGCTCCCCTTGTTTCACGTTCCACAGGTCCCGTTCACACTAGAGACGCTCTACATCATCGCGCCATACTCTCTGATTCTTGCTGCCATTGGTCTGATCGAATCGCTACTGACACTGAATCTGGTCGATGAGATCACAGGCACGCGTGGGCGGCCGAATAAGGAATCGCTGGCCCAGGGCGCGGCCAATGTGGTCGCGGGTTTTTTCGCTACTATGGGCGGCTGCGCCATGATTGGTCAAAGCATGATCAATATTAACAACGGTGCGCGCCACCGCCTGTCCGGCGTTGTGGCTGCACTGTTCTTGTTGGGATTCATCCTGTTCCTGGCGCGTTGGATCGAAATGATCCCCGTGGCTGCTTTGATCGGATTGATGTTTGTGGTGGCCGAAAAAACATTTGAGTGGAGCAGCCTGCAATCCTTGCGCAAAATTCCTCGTCAGGATGCTATCATCGTTATCGGCGTGACAGTTATTACCGTTCTAACGGACTTGGCGATCGCCGTGATATGTGGCGTCATTTTCGCGGCGCTAGTGTTCGCTTGGCAGCATGCGAAACACATCTCCGTTCGGACACGCATTGATGATGCTGGCTGGAAAGTGTATGAATTAGATGGCAGCCTGTTCTTTGCGTCAGCAGCAAATTTCGCAGAGCTATTCACTCCGAGCGCCGACCCACAACACGTGGTCATTGAATTCGGCAAATCCAAAGTTGTTGACCATTCTGCGATCGAGGCGATCGACGCGCTGGCTATCCGCTACCAACAGCAAGGGAAAGTGCTTCACTTGCGGCATTTGAGTTCCGACTGCCTGGAATTGCTCGACAACGCCAAAGGGATGGTAGAGGTCAACGAGTTCGAAGATCCACACTACCATATCGCTGACAACAAGCTTGGCTAGGAGTTGGTGAGGACCCACTGGGCCTTCTGCATCCCTTAGCGATGAGTTCACCCCTGCAGTCCGTGTTCTTGAACTGGCCCTATTAGGCGCAGGACAGGAAACGCGGTCCCAAGGCAAAAACTTGGGCGGTGGTATAATCGACTCGGGTGCTCACACGCCGTGTGTAGCAGGGATTGCGTCGGTCGGGCCGCCACGCGATCTTCGTTCGCCTACATGAACTCATCTGGCACCGACAATCTTTTCCCAATAGAAGCTGATGATGTAGCTGACACACATGTGATCGGCGCCAAGGCACGTTCGCTTCAGCAGATGACTGCCTTTGGGCTACGAGTCCCATCCGGTTTCATCTTAACCACTGGTTTTTTCCAGCCTTGGTTTGACACTATCCAACATTCCCCCTCTTGGGACGGGTGGCGCACCGGCACACGCGAGGTGTGGCCCGAGTTGTGTGCGGCAATGAGGGCCGCCGCACTCAACCTGCCGTTTTCCGATACACAAATGCTGACCTTGGACGAACTTTCAGTTTGTCTCGCAAAGCATGGCCCCGCACAACGGTTCGCGATTCGTTCCTCCTCTCCGGACGAGGATACGGCAACCACTTCCTTCGCGGGCTTGTAGAGGTACAGCCGGGATAAAGCCAGAAATGATACATAAGCCTAAAAGTAATAAAGAAACGATTCTTTATGCATTTCTCGCTAGGTCGGCGGTGACCGGGTGTATTCTGGCTATCAAATGCAAAAGTGTAAGGCGTTTTACGTTTTACGCCCGCGTGCTTTCGGAGCGGCGGCGGTCGCCTTAGTTTTCAACATGACGTTCTCGCCCTCCAGTTCGCCCAAGCGCGCCTCTAGCCGCACATTCGCTTGCTGGGCGTGGCCCAGGCGCTCTTCGGCCATTTCCATCTCAAACTGCCTGCTACTTGCCATCTCGCGCGCCGCAGTCAGCGCCTCCGTCGCCTCATACAGCTTCCGGGCCTGCTCTCTGGCTGCGTCAAGCTGTTCGGCCAAGGTATGCTCCAGGTGGACCTTCTCGCTGCGTAGCACGGCCAGCGCCTCGCGGCTGTCCTGAAGGTAGGCGCGCAGCATGGCGGCCTCCTGCTCCGTGCGCGCAATGCGCGCCTCATACGTGCTCTTGTCTTCCTGCCGCTGGGCCGCGCTCGCCTCCTGGAAGTGCTCGAACTGGCGCCGGGCCTGCGCCAGCTGGTCCGCCAGCTCGCGGACCTCGGCCGCGCGGTCGGCGAGGCGCTGGGCCTGCCCATCCTTTTCGGATTCCAGGGCAGCGATCGCCACCGCGTCTTGATGCCGCGCGGCCTGCTCGCGCGCGAGCGCCGCCTTCTCGCTGGCCAATTCGGCCTCCAGCGATTCGCGCTCGATAACGAGCTGGCGCACTTCGTTGCGCAGCGTCTCTGCCGTTTGCGCGGTCTTCTGCGCCGCCAGCTGGTGCTCGATGCGCAGCTGCTCGACCTGAACTTGCGCGCCCACCTGCACGCGCTCGTACACGCCCTTGATTGCCTCCAGCAGATCGGCCGGAACGCCCGCGCCGGCCGCCGCGACCTCGCCCGCGTGCTGCGCCTTCCATTGCTTGAGCATGGGCGCGATCGTGCTTTTGCTGCCGGTGCCGCCCATGGGCTCGCGCACGGTGTCGACGGTGGGGTTCTTGCCGGCCGCTGCCAGCTGGGCGGCCGCCTTGGCGACGTGGGAGTACAGGATGCCTGCTCTGGCCATGATTATTCCTTGAACAAGGTAACGTGCTATGTAATACGTAATAGTACGCCAAATTACGATATAGGGTTGATTTGCAAGGAGCGCATATTTGGCCTCGATAATCGAGCTTATCGATGCCAATGTAGAGCCACCGCGTGCTATCCTGCCGTAAACCCCGTTACGAGCCGAAAATTCGAGCGACACCGCCATGGCCATTCCCTCACCCGCCGACATCGGCCCCGATATCAAAGATGCGCACCCGGCGCCGGCGCTCCATACCGGCGTTACACCGGCGCTCGCGGCCCAGCACCGCGCGGTCCTGGTTGCCGCACGGCCGACAACACGAGGCGGGCCTATCGCTCCGCCGTCAACCACTACCTGGCGTGGGGCGGGGTGCTGCCGGCGGACGAAGGCGCGATGATCCGCTACCTGCTCGCCTACGCGACATCCCTCAATCCGCGCACCCTGGCCCTGCGCCTCACGGCGCTGTCGCAATGGCACGTGCACCAGGGATTCCCCGATCCCGCGTCGACGCCCACCGCGCGCAAGACGCTGACCGGGATCGCGCGCACCCACGGCAGACCGAAGAAGAAGGCCAAGGCACTGCCGATCGAGGACCTGGAGCGGATCGTGGCGCAGCTGGCCAGCCTCGGCACACTGAAGGCCGCGCGCGACAATGCGCTGTTGCAGATCGGATTCTTCGGCGGCCTGCGCCGGAGCGAGCTGGTCGGCATCAAGGTCGAACACCTCGGCTGGACCCACGAGGGCATCGAGATCATGCTGCCGCGCTCGAAGACCGACCAGTTGGGCGAAGGGATCATCAAGGCGATCCCGTACAGCGACGGTCCGTGCTGCCCGGCGACGGCGCTGCGCGCCTGGCTCGACGCCGCCGGAATCACGGCCGGGCGGGTGTTCCGGGCGGTTAATAAGTGGGGCGTGGTGGCCGCCGCCGGACTGAGTGAAGGTACGGTGAACACGGTCCTGGAGACATGCGCCACTTTGGCAGGGCTGGACTACGTGCCGGACCTGTCGAGCCACAGCCTGCGGCGCGGCATGGCCACCAGCGCGCACCGCGCCGGCGCCGGCTTCCAGGATATCAAGAAGCAAGGCGGCTGGCGACACGACGGTACGGTGCAAGGATACATCGAGGAGGCGTCGCGGTTCACGGAAAATGCTGCCGGGAGCCTGCTGCGCACGCGAATAAAGGCAGTACCGTGACCGCCTGTTTGCGCGTGCAGCTCTTATTGGGCTTAGCATCGCCGATGAAATCGCGGCATCGCTCGTCTAGAACTAGCAAGACTTTCGCTATTGCACTATTGTTTGTATGTAATTACGTGGTATGTAATGCATTATGTTATTTCGTGGAGACTCTATGGCCCGCACCGGACTGTACCAATCTCAAGTGAAGAAGGCGCGGGACACCTTGGTTGCACAGGGGCGGCACCCGTCAGTCGATGCCGTGCGGGTTGCGCTTGGAAATACCGGGTCGAAGACGACCATCCACAAGTACCTGAAGGAACTCGAAGAGTAGGACGGCGGCGCCGCAGGCCGAAAGGCTTGCAAGTTTGGGCCGAAAAATTCACGTCAGATTGCGCCAGAAAGTGAATTGTTCACAGCTTCTGCAACAAATAAAACGAATGCGTGTCATCGTGCTGTCGTTTTAGCGTGGTAGCGTCATTCAGTTGACCATACCTTAAGGGGGCATTGTGTTGGATTGTCAATTGTCATATCGATGCCCACGCTGTGGCCATGGCGAGGCGGTACAGATCATCTATGGCTACCTGGATACGTTGCCCACCGCACATTGTGATGCATTGCTATGCGGCAGCGCAGTGTTCGGTGGGCATATGCCGAGATGGGATTGGGAAGAGGAGCTGCTCGATGCCCGATGCCTGCGCTGCCACCATGAATGGCATCGCTAGGGAAACGCGGATCTATTCGCAGGAGCTTGCCAACCGATTGCCAACTGTAAACGTTATAGCAAGATAGCCAACAACATTGTCCCGAAATGAAGCCAACGCAGCCAAGCCAAGTCAGTTTCGCTCAAGCCGAGTACGACAAGAAGAAAAAGCGTACGCGGCGCGAGATTTTCCTGGAGAAGATGGAGCAGGTCGTGCCGTGGACGAGGTTGATGGAAGTGATCGAGCCGTATTACCCGAAGAGCGGCAAGCGCGGACGCCCGCCGATCGGACTTGAGCGGATGTTGCGCATGTATTTCGTGCAGCAATGGTACGGCTTGGCCGACGAGGCAGTCGAAGATGCGATCTACGATTCGCAGGCGTTGCGCAATTTCATGGACATCGATCTGAGCCGGCAGCGCGTGCCGGACGCCACGACGCTGATGGGATTTCGCCACCTGCTTGAGGCCCACGACTTGACGCAAGCAATACTGGTCGAAGTCAATGCGATGCTCACCGAACGCGGTCTGTTGATGAGCAAAGGCACACTGGTAGACGCCGCCTTGATCGCGGCGCCAAGCTCGACGAAGAACGAGAAGCATGCGCGTGACCCTGAAATGCATCCGGCGAAGAAAGGCAACCAGTGGTACTTTGGTCTGAAGGCGCACATCGGCGTCGACAAGGCGTCCGGCCTGGTGCATACGCTGGTGACGACATCGGCGAACGTGAGTGATATCAGCCAGACGCCGGTGCTCTTGCATGGGCAGGAAGAGGAAGTCTGGCTTGACGCTGGCTATGTCGGCGTGGAAAAGCGCGAGGACATGCAAGCCGCGCTGGCGGCCAACGGAAAGGAACTGAAGTGGCATATTGCCCGGCGCCGCAAGACCATCGAAAAGATGGCCGATGGATGGCAAAAGAATCTGGTGCAGGCGTATGAGAAGCTCAAGGCGCAAGTACGGGCGCGGGTCGAGCATCCGTTCCACGTCGTCAAGAACATCTTCAAGTACAAGAAAACGCGCTACAAGGGTTTGGCCAAGAACGACGCGCAGCTCAATATGCTGTTTGCTTTGAGTAACTTGTACATAGCGAGGGGACAATTACGCCCATAGTGGCCAAGGTGGCGTGCGATGCGCCGGGAAATGCCTTGAATTAGGCGTGATACTTGAAATAGTGGCGGCGACCACGAAAAAAATTCGCAGAAGTTCGGCGTACCGCGAAAAAAATTGCGCTTGCCGTCAGGCAAGCGGAATTCGATTTGTTCCGCGTTTCCCTAGCGGATTTCGAAAAAAGCCGCATGCCGTGAATGCGAGGAGCAAATTCCAATTCAAGGAGTTGGAGGACTTTGATGGCGTCCAAATCCACAACAGTGAAGCAATGATGACTTTTCAAGCAGATATAGAATTCGCGCGAGCGGCATGCATGCCCTGTCATTTTCTTCTTGCAATGGCAGAAGTGTTTCTCTATATTCGTTGAACCACATTGGGAGGATGCAATGACTAAGCCACCAAGCGCAAGCAGAAGTCCGTCGAACACCGCTGCCGCCAACGGCACCAAACCGGTATCTGCCCGCGCGGCGAAGGCAACCGCACCCGCGGCTTCACGCCGGCCGACAGTAGTAGCCAGGGTAGCCACACCTAAGGTAAAAGCTGCGGCCAAGCCAGCGGCGCTGGCACGCAAAGCCGTCCCGGCAAAGTCCGCATCAAAGCGTCAGGCGAGCGCAAAGCCTACCCAGCCCGAACCGGTCCGGGCCAAGAAAGTAAAATTGGTGAGCGCAAAGCTCACAATGCCGGAGGCGGAATACAAAGTACTGGCCGAGGTGAAGAAGGCCTGTGCGAATGCCGGCTTTTCCGTCAAGAAGAACGAATTGCTCCGCGTCGGGATGGTATTGCTGAAGGCCCTTGATCAAGTCGCTGTCAAGAAAGCTGTGGCGGCGCTGCCTCCCTTGCGTACCGCTCGCCCAAGAAGAGACGCTTAGCACCGGCGCAACGGTAAGGGATATTTGCATTTTTATTCGGAAGATAATTGATGGCCACTTCCGTGCTAGCTTGCCGCGATGCCATGTGCCGACACGGGAATCAACTGCATGGGCCGCTGTCCAATCGCAGATGCATGCTTGACCCCTGCGATTCGCGATGCCACCGATAAGAAAGGTGCTACTGCAATGCTTTCGTTTCCCCCATCCGCCCTACGGCCACCGGCCATGTCCAATGCGGAAAAATTGCAAATGCCCTACAGTAGTGCTGGCGATCAGGACAAGCACATGAATTTGATCGAGCGCCTCGCGGTCGAGCTTGGCAGCACCGTCCTCGATGTCGCGCCACTGTATGAAGAAGTCTTGCTAGGAATGCGGAGCAAGGCGCAGGTTCAAGACTATCTGCCAATACTGGTGTCCAAACGGGTCAAGCAATTGCTGAGGCGATGAGTGAGAAAAAACTGCTTACGCAGCAAGTCCGAATGCATTATTGCCAAAATGCACTGTTCAGTGCGACAACTTCTTGACACGTCATCCCACACGTGCCAACAATGATCTGAATCGTAGCACTGTTGCAGCATCAACCGAAAGACTTCCTCTTGAACAAGTCCACGCATACGAATATCGACGACCCCATGCCGTGCATCGATATGACAAGCACTCGGTCGCTGTTAGCGGATCATGGCATGAACTATCCTCCGCTTATGGTACGCCAGTCCCTTCCTGATTTTCTGGCCGGCTCATCACGCGCGTCCGTTAGGCTGATCAATGCCGTGCTGCGGGCTGTCGATGAATCCTCTCTGCCCTATGCAACTGTGCAGGATTACATAGCAGCAGAATGCCATGCGCGGAAGAAAATGTCGGCAGTTGCGCATTTTGGACCAAAATTATTGGATGAGCTCGACCGCTTGTTGATGGAGCTATTCCCTGGTCCAGGTAGCGGCCAGCCTGCCAATGAAATAATTCCATTAGAAAAATAGCATCTTCCCCATCGGAAAACTTCCGTGAAGAATGGCCATGATCACTTCGGCGTACCGGCAGAAAACATAGCGGCGACGCAAAAAAATGGCACTCAAGAAGAGCAAACATCCAGTTCACATTAGTCCAGCATCTGGCAGTTGTTCCGGCATTGCAACGGTCACCTTAATTCATTGACACCTAGCCGCAAGCGCGCCCATACTGGAAATCGTCGGATCTGATTCAGTTTCAGCTGCAAACTGTTTCCATGCCAGTTTCAACGTTCGTTCAATCCTCGCTTATGTTTCTCCAGATTTTTGGCCTTGCGTGCAGCATCTGGAAATGACATGACCTGCACAAGCGGCGAACGCCTCAGTATATAGAGCCGATGTAAGCGAAAGCTATAATTCTTCGCGTTTTGTCATGTAGTTGTCACAGATTCGTTGTAGGGTTGATCGCATTGATCAGTCCCTTGGAGGAGAAATCGATGAGGACATTGATTGGGCGGACTTGGCTCTTTGCGATGCTATGTGTGCTAGGCGGACCGGCGGCGGCAGAATTGGTCATTATTGTCAATCCGGCTAATCCGGCCACGCGGATGTTTCCATCGCAGGCTGCCCAGTTCTTCCTTGGCGGATCAGTTATGTTTACTCCCATCGAGCAGCCCGAGAATTCGGCTGTCCGTGCCGAGTTCTACAAAAAGGTGCTGGAGAAAGAGCCTGGCCAGGTGCAAGCTATTTGGTCCAAGCTTACTTTCACAGGCAAAGGCAAGGCGCCGAAAGAAATGAAGTCCTCTGCTGAGGTCAAGAAGGCGGTCAGCGAGAATCCCAACGCGATCGGCTATGTCGAAAAGTCAGCCGTGGATGACACCGTCAAGGTGATCACCACTGTGCCATGAGGAGTCCCGATGAAACCTAACTGGACCTTGCTCGCTCTTACCTGCCTCCTTTCAGGTATAGCGCAGGCGGACGCCTCGAGTGATGAGGGATCATTCAAGCTCACTGGTTTCTATAACCTGACAGGCGCGAAAGTGCTGAGCGGTTCAGCCTTGGGCAGCTCCGCGCCGTGGACCTATCAACAGTGGAAGTGCCCGTGCACCATACAGGGCTGGGAATACACGTCCGTGTACGAGCAATCAAAGGGCTGGCAGTTCGACCGCGAATCCCTGCTCGGCCTCCAGCTCAAGAAGGAGTTTTCGTCGACCTTGTCGGCAACGGCCCAAGTCGTTGTGCGCGCACTCAATCCGAATCACGGCTCACGCCCGACTCTCGACTGGGCTTACCTGAGCTGGCAACCGTCCGCCGATTCCAACTGGACCTTTCAGGCCGGCCAGTTCCGCATTCCTTTGTACTATTACAGCGACTACCTCTACATTGGATACGCCTATCCTTGGGTACGTCCCGCGCCGGATGTCTACGGATGGCCGATATACGCGTATCAGGGGGTAAATGCCACCTACCGCACGCAACTAGGTGCGAGCGACTGGGCCGCCACCGTCCATGCGTGGACCGGTGGTTACACGCAAAAGAACAATGCGTATGACACGCGCATCTACTGGACCGATCCGACCCACGAGTCCTGGAAGAACATTGTGGGCGGTTCCATTTCTGCAAACAATGGCATCTTCGACGCCCGTGTGATGCTGATGCACTACAACGATACATTGTGGCAAGATGGCCCCGGCGGCACGCGTAACTATTTGCTTCAGGTGAAAGACCAAAGCACGCGTATCATGGGGCTGTCGGTGAACATGGACTACAAGAACTGGCTGGTCAAGACTGAAGTGGACCGCTACGAGCAGGTAGACGCAACAAAGGGGCTAAACGGCATCTACAAGTATGCGCTGTTCGGCATAGGCTACCAATTCGGCGAATGGACACCAATGTTGACCATGTCGCGCTACCGCACCGTTGCTGCTCCGATCGAGGGACGCAATACGCAATACTTGTCGCTGCGGTGGGACTTCCGGCGCAATACTACCCTGAAGGTGCAGTATGACGTTACGAAAGACAAGTCGGAGTATAGCTATCCTTTCTTTGGCGACTCCAAATTGTTTTCCGTATCGTTGCAGGGTGTTTTCTAAGAAAATTAATGCAATAGCGGCGCATCTGGCGTGCGCCTTCGTACTGGTAAGCGCACAGAATGCAGGAGCGGCGCCTGTTCTGACAGCATGTGGTGCGAACATTGATTACCCCCCCTATCTGTACGGCGCCGAAAATGCACAGCGCGGCGTCGTGATCGATATCTTGAAGCATGCGTGGCCTGGTAGTTCGTTCAGCGTGCGCAAGCTTCCATGGCGGCGTTGCCTCAAGCTGGCGGAACTGGGCCAGATTGATTTGGTCCTCAATGTTCCGACTGCGCAGATTGATCCTGCCCCCTTCCATATCACCGAATCCTATGCGCAACTGCACAGCGTCTACTTCGTGGCGCCCAGTCGTTGGCCGCGCGGTATTGCCATTACCAATGTTCAGGATCTGCGCTCCTATCGGGTGTGCGGCCTGATGGGCAATCGTTACGACAGCTATGGCTTACCCTCCCAGGCAGTTGACCTCGGTGCCAACAGTTACAGCGCTTTGATTGGCAAGCTGGAAGCGGGCTTCTGCGACTTGTTTATTGAAAAGCGCGAAGTGATCAATGGACTGCTCAAGTTCGATAAACCATTGGCAGACAGGTTTGCCGACGCCAAGTTGGTGGCTACCGCCTTGCCGGAAGACTCGCCGATTGGTCTGCATTTTGCCGTGAGCAAAGCTTCGCCGCGCGCTACTGAGCTCCTGGAGCAGCTCAATGGCGAAATTGCTACTCTGACGCGCACGCGGGTCATAGCACGTTGGGAGCGAGAGCATATGGAAAGAAGTCTTCCCAAGGATCGTTCACGATGAGTAAGCGGTACCTCGCTAGCGTTATTAACCTGAGCGGCGGTTGTCGATCTCGTGCAGATCCGAGCGCAGCGGATTGTCGCTGAAGAGGGTTTTCCACATGCGCGGGGTGAGCTGCTCAACTTGCGACGCCGGGTGCTGGCCAACCCGCTGCAATACGTCGACCAGATAGGTGTACGGGTCGATGCCGTGCAGCCGGCACGTGACGAACAGGCTCTGCACGATGCCGACCTGCTTGGCGCCCAGTTCAGTCCAGCAGAACATCCAGTTTCGGCGCCCCATTGGAATCACGCGCAAGGCCCGTTCGAGGTGGCTTGTGTCGATGGCGACATCGGGGTCGTCCAGGTAGACCTCCAACCCAGCACGCCGCTCTCGGATATAAGCGAGCGCCTTGGTGAATGGACTGCTCGGCAGGAAGCCCTGCGCCTCGAAGTACTGGTCGATCCATTTGAAGAAGCGTTGCGCGAGCGGCCGTGCGTGCGCCTGCCGCCAGGCCTGCTTGTCGGCACCGACCAATTTGTGTTCGCGGATGTGCTCCTCGACCGCGTACAGCGCGGCGATTGACGCCAGCGCCGTTTCGGCATGCTCCGGCTCGATGTCGCGCGCCTTGAACACTTCGCGGCGCGAGTGGGCCCAGCATTGTGCGTGCGTCGGCCCGACCTGTTTGGCCTAGCTGGCGTAGACGGCATAGCCATCGGTCTGCAATACCGCGTTGGGCGGCGGCGACAGGCCCAGTGCGTCGCGCACATGCTGCCCGGATCGGCCCGGGTAGTAGAGGAAGCATATTTCATCGCGCTCGCCATACACGGGCCAGAAATACGCCAGTTTCATCTTGCCGGCGCCGGACTGGCCAGCCTTGATCGGCGTCTCGTCCATCGCCTTGACGCGACTGGCCCGCACCGACTCCAGTTGCGCATCGAAGATCGGTTCGAGCAGCACCACGCCGGACTGCATCAGTTGGGTCAGCCAAGGCCGGCTGACCCGGATGCCGTTGCCGTCGAGCCGGCGGTGCTGGCGATACAGCGGCATGTGGTAGTCGAACTTGTCGACCATCATGCCGGAGATGAAGCTGACATCGGCCCGGCTGCCATCGATCACGCCGACCGGCGCTGGCGGGCACGACAGGGACTGCGTGTCGCGACGCTTGATCAGCGGGCGCACGTACTTGAGCACTACGTAGCTGCCAGGGCGCTGCGCCATGCGGTGCGTGACCTTCTCGCCGATCACCTCGTATTGCTCTGGACTGAGCTGTTCCATCTCCGGGTTGGGGACGGCGACCACTTCCACTGGAACTTTTTGTTCATCGAAGAACAGCGTCGATTCGTCGGCGCCATCGGCCGCACGCTTGGCTTTGCGCTCGCGCTCATGCCCGGCCAAGGGGCATTGCTTAACCCAGCGATCGAACAAGCCAGCCACTTCGAGGAATTCTGCAAAGAACGTCAACTGTCCCATCGCTGTCGCGTTTGCACGAGTATCCCGCTGCACTTGTATCCGGCCGCCAGGCGTGACGACGCTCATCGGTGCGGCGTGATTCGCCACATCGTCTACCGCCTGTCTGACCGCGACGACGACCTCCTTGCGCTTGCGTTGCGTTCACCAATTTGGTGATCTCCTCAATTTGCTGAAAACCTGCGTCAGTGCTTATTCTCCAACAAATTGAGGTCGGTCAACTGAGGAAAGTAGGTTAAACCGGGGAGATCGTGCCCATTCTTGGTCAATTCCTTTTTTACATCCGAAAATGTTCACCCAAATACACGCGGCGCACCGACTCATTCGCGATGATGTCATCTGGCCGCCCGCTCGCCAAGACCATTCCTTGGTTGATGATATATGCACGGTCGCAAACGCCGAGAGTTTCACGCACGTTATGATCTGTAATCAGAACCCCTATGTTGCGCTCCTTCAAAAGTCGAACAATGCGTTGGATTTCGATGACTGCAATCGGGTCAACGCCCGCGAACGGCTCGTCCAGCAATATGAAGCTCGGATTGGTCGCCAACGCACGCGCTATTTCAACCCGTCGCCGTTCGCCTCCGGACAGCGACAGCGCTTGGTTCTCGCGCAGTTTTTCAATTTGCAGGTCGGCCAGTAAGACATTCAAGCGTGTCTCAATCGAATCACGGGCTAAACGTTTGCCATCTTCATTTTGCAATTCGAGCACGGCGCGGATATTGTCCTCAACTGTCAGCTTGCGAAAGACAGATGGCTCTTGTGGCAAATAGGATAGACCCAGGTTGGCGCGTCGATGGATCGGCAAACGGGAAATGCTAACACCATTGAGAATAATTTCGCCTGCATCAGACGGCACCAGGCCGACTATCATGTAAAACGCCGTGGTCTTGCCGGCACCGTTTGGTCCCAGCAGACCGACTACTTCGCCGCTTTCGACCTGCAATGAAACATCACGTACCACCTGGCGCGCACCGTAACTTTTTTTTAGGCCGTGGATAAGCAAATTGCGGGCAACCATTTTCGGGCGATCTCAAAAAACGTTCTTGATTGTCATATTTTCAGTTCGGTCTAGACATGCCAACTCATTTCGATTTGAAACTTTTAGCAGCGCTGATCGCCAATTTTTCATTCTTATCTGACAGCACCTTGATCAAGCCATCGATTCCGCCTTTATTGATTTCTGTTGTAAAACTGCCTTTGTAAGTCTCCACTAACCAAGCGCCCAAGATATTCACGTCATAAATTTTCCAACCGCTTGGCAGTTTTTCAAGCCGATAATTGAGCTGCATCGATTCGCCGCGTGGTTGCACCACTTCGGATCGAACTTCCACCTCGGTATCGCCGGGGTCGCCGCGCATCGGCTTAAATGCGATTTTTTGATCCTTGATTTGCGAAATCGCACTGGAATAGGTAAACACCACCAACGCGCGGAATTGGTTGGTCAGCAGTTCTTGTTGTTCGGGTGTCGCCGCGCGCCAATGACGACCTGCGGCCAGGGCCGTCATTCGTTGAAAATCGACGTAGGGCAAAATCTTCGCTTCAACCAAGTTCAGCACGCGCTTGTGGTTGCCGGTTTGAATTTCCTTGTCAGCTTTGGCAGAATCCAGCACTTCTTGACTGATCCGCTTTACCAACGCGTCTGGAGCCTCCTGTGCGACGGAATGCTGTGCAAATGCCATCCCCCCGAACATTACAATAAGCACAAATATTTTTCGAAAAATGTTCATTTTTTGTCTTTCTGGAAAAGGATTAAGGGGACGGTCCTGTCAATTTCTCAACAATCGAACCGGCGGGTGTCGGCATGGCGCATGCAGATTAGTCCATCGCCGCAGGCGCCTCAGGTTGAGTCGCCTGCTTAGCTGGTGTCCGTAAGAGAAAGATCAAAGGAACGGCCGAGAGCGTGATCCACATCATCAGTCGGAAATCCTGCAAATAGGCCAGAGTGGCGGCTTGCCGCGTCACTTCGCCATTGATGGCAGCCAGCCCCTGGGGCGTAGTCAGGTTGTATGCTCCTGCCTCGACCGCCTGCTTCAATGCGAGATTGAAGGGATTGATGTAATCGGCGAACGCGGCGTGATTGGCCTGTGTGCGTTGCGCCAGATAAGTAATCACCACCGAGATACCGATACTGCTCCCAATGTTTCGCATCAGACTGAACAGTGCCGTGCCCTCGTTGCGGTAGCGCGGCTCCAATGTGGAGAAGGTGATGGTGGACAACGGCACGAAGATGAAACCCAGGCCCAGGCCCTGAATGACGCCGGTGCGCACGATGTCCCAACCACCGATGTCCGTGGTGAAGTGGGTCATTTCCCACAGCGACAGACTGGTCAGGATGAGGCCTAGAAAAATCTTGTAGCGTACGTCCACCTTGCCAGACAACTTACCCACCGTAATCATGGCGAGCATGGTGCCGACGCCGCGCGGGGCCAGCAAATAGCCGACATCGACCACGGGGTAGCCCATCAGGTTTTGCATGAACGGCGGCAGTAAGGCCATAGTGGCGAGCAGAATAACGCCGACAATGAAAATGAACAGCAAGCCGACGCTGAAGTTGCGATCCTTGAACAGCCCAGGTTCGATGAATGGATGTTCGTGGGTGAACATGTGGGCGACGAAAAGATAAATCGCCAACCCCGCAAGCATGGCCTCGGCGGCGACTTCGGTGCTGGCAAACCAGTCGAGCGATTCGCCGCGATCAAGCATCATCTGGAGCGCGCCGATGCCAATGCTCAGCAGCGCAAAACCGAGCAAGTCGAAACGACGCGTACGGTCGATTGGTGTTTCATGCACGAACGCCGCCAGGCCGAACCATGCCAGCAGCCCGAATGGCAGGTTAATGTAAAACACCCAGCGCCAGTTGTAATATTCGGTTAGCCAGCCACCGAGCGATGGGCCGAGAATCGGCCCGACCATCACGCCCACACCCCACATCGCCATCGCCGAGCCGTGGCGCTCACGCGGATAGGTGTCGAGCAGCACGGCTTGCGACAGCGGCACAAGGCTCGCGCCGAATATTCCTTGCAGCAGGCGAAACAACACGATCTGGGTCAGGGTTTGCGCCGCGCCGCACAGCATCGATGCCAGTGTGAAACCGACCACCGCCCACATGAAGACGCGCTTGCGCCCCAGGCGCGCTGTCAGAAAACCGGTCAGGGGCATGAAGATCGCCGCCGCGACGATATAGGAGGTCAATACCCAGGAAATCTGGTCCTGGGTCGCGCCCATTGTCCCCTGCATGTGCGGCAACGCCACGTTGGCGATGGTGGTGTCGAGCGCCTGCATGATGGTTGCCACCATGACCGACATGGTAACCAAGCCGCGATGCGCGCCTTCCGGATTGACAGCGGTCGTGGTAGCGTTCATTGCACTGACATTACAGCGAGCGGCCGAGCAGGCGGCGGCGATGACCTGTATCGATTTCCACGACGGTGCTCAAGCCCGCGCGCAATTGTGGCGCACTCGGCGTGGAGTCGAGCGTGATCCGGACGGGCACTCTTTGGGCGATCTTGACCCAGTTGCCGGTGGCGTTTTGGGCGGGAATCACGGAGAACTCCGCGCCTGTCGCTGGACTCAGGCTTTCAACCACGCCCTTCCATGCCGCATCGGGGAATGTGTCGATATGAATCGTGACCGGCTGTCCGGGGTGAACATAGGTGAGATCCGTCTCGGTGAAATTTGCCTCGATCCACAGATTGCCGCTGACCACCAAGGCCATGGCCATCGACCCCGCCATAACGTACTGCCCTGGTTTGGGTGGCTTGCTCACAGTGCCGGGCAACGAGGCACGCACTTCGACCCGCGCCAAGTCAAGCTTGGCTTGTTCCAGTTCGGCCAGTGCGCCGCGATAGCTTGGGTGCCGCTCGACTGGCGCATCGGCACTGCCTCCTAATGTTTCCGCAATGCGTTTCAGGTCTTGTTCCAGCGCGCCGATCTGCTGACCGGCGAGGTCGCTGCTTTGCTTTGCGTCGTCGAATCTGGACGCTGAGATGAAATTCCTGGCAACCAGATCGGCTTGCCGCTGCTGGTCTTTCTGGGCAAATGCATGCTTAGTTCGTCCAACGGTAATTTCCGCCTGTTTTTCGCGGTAACTGGCCTTCATGGCCGCAAGATCGGTGCGTACCTGCGCCAGCTTGGCTTCGGCTTTGGCTACCGCCACCTGAAACGGCGCTGCGTCGATGCGAAACAACGGCTGGCCGGCAGCGACCGATTGGTTTTCCCGCACCAGCACCTCCTTGATCATTCCGGACACCTCGGCACTGACCGGCACCTTATCGGCCTTGACATAAGCGTTGTCGGTCTCGACGAAGCGTCCGCCTCTGAGATACATAACGCCCACGACTAAAGCGGCGGCGAACGGGATTACCACCAGCAGCACGAACCGTTTGAGACGGCGCTTTGGCTGCTGGGGCAATACAGCAGAGTGTGTTTCTTGGATGGCGACATCGCTCATGGATAGATCACTTCAAAATGGTTGAATAGGCCATGTCAACGCAAGGACAGGTTGTCGCGCATCTTGCGAAGCGCGAAGAACACGATGGTGGCTTGCCGGTCGTTGAGATCGCGCAGTGCATCCGTTCGGATTGCCGCAGCGACTTGCTCGATCGCCGCCAAGTGAGGAGCGGCGGCAGGCGTCAGAAATATTTGATAGGCGCGCCGGTCGTTAGCATCGGGCCGGCGCTCCACCAATTGCGCTTCCGCCAACTGGTCGATTAGGCGGGCGAGCGTGATGGGCTGAACTTCCAGCATGTCCGCCAAATCGACCTGGCGGACGCCCTCATTGCGAGAGACGTAAACGAGCGCACGCGCTTGAGCTAGTGTGAGAGAACTTCCTTCCAGGCGCTGCTTGAAGGCCTTCCGCATCAACCGGGAAACATCCGCCACGAGAAAACCGAGACTGTCTTGTCGCAATTCCATAGCGCACCATCAATGTAATAAGTATTGCTTATTATAAGCTTGGGCTACCAAAGCAATCAAGAGGCAACGTGTAGAAGGCAGGGCGATTGCATGAAGCTTGGCACTAACCCATGATCAATTCGTGAAATATTGCTGGCGACACTGGATATCAAAGGCGCCATCATCACGATTGACGCTATGGACTGCCAGCTCGATATCGCCGCCACGATCGTCGCAAGCGGCGCTGACTATGTGTTGGGCGTGAAGGACAACCAGCCCGGCCCGGCCGAAGCCGTCAAGCTGTGGTGCGATGCCTGCCGATGCAGGCACGATGGACCGTCCGTTCTGGGACGACATCCAGACCAAAAAAGATCACGGTCGGATCGAAATCCGGCGTTGTCTGGTGGCAATTGATGTTGCATGGCTCGGTCAAAAAAACCAGCATTGGGCGGGCATGCAGAGGCTCCCGCAGCACATTGTCCCAGTCAACTGGTAGGCTATTGGCGGGGTTGAATTCCGTCAAGCCAAGTACCAATCAATTTCTGACCCATCTTTAGAAGGCTAAATGAGCTGGGATCAAACATCCAGTTGCGGATGAGGCCGTCAACTGTCACCCACAACCCAAGCGCGAGTACTGTCGGTTGAGCATCCTTGCGAATCTGTCCTGTGGCCTGGCCTAGCTTGATGCGCTCGACAACATGGGCCATCCAGTGCGCTTGGTTTTGACTACGGCGGATGCGTACCACGTCCATTTCCTCGACGAACTCTATTTTTAATGATGCAATTTCGAGAACACGGCGGGCCTGTGAGTCCGACTCGGTAATTTTGAAGATCTGCAGTATAAATTCGAGCAAATCTACCAAAACGTTATCGTCGTCTGACTCGCCGAGTGCGTTCAGAGCCCGCTCAAACGGGAGCGTAGCACGTTCCATCATGGCGTTAAACAAAGTACCCTTATCGTCAAAATGCCAGTAAATTGCCCCACGAGAGACGCCTGCCTCTGTCGCAATATGCTGCAGCGTGGTACGAGAAACACCCCGCTCCACAAATAACTTCTCAGCCGCATCAACAATGCTGTCGCGAGTCGCTGCCGCGTCTTCCTTCGTTCTCCGAGCCATCTCGTCTCCGTCATTTACTTCATGAACATTATCATACATTCGTGTTAGTATATAAGGCAAATCTGCAATACATTGTAATCACGCGCCCAAATCCGTAGTTGTAGATCTGGCGTCAACTAGCCCAAAGATAAGGAAGCTCACCGATGCGTTCTACCCCATCACAACCCCAGTTGCGGATCCTTACTTTTTGCACTCTATTAGCCGTGACGCTGCTAGCGGCGTGCGGTAAAAAGGCTGATGGACAAGCGGCGCCCGGGGCCGGTCCGAAGATGCCGCCACCCGAGGTGGGCGTTATCACTACGACGATGCATTCCGTCGCGCTTCAAACTGAACTGCCTGCACGCGCTGAGCCCATCCGTGTTGCGCAAGTTCGCGCTCGCGTGAACGGGTTAATTCTGAAGCGGTCCTTTACTGAAGGTAGTCTGGTCAAGCAGGGGCAATCACTATTTTCCATTGACCCAGAACCCTACCAAGCGCAAGTAAGCAGTGCCCAGGCGGCGCTGGGGCACGCGCAAGCCAATCTGACACAGGCTGCCGCTCAAGCCGCGCGCTACCAACCGCTCGTGGAAGCCAACGCGGTTAGCAAGCAGGAATACACCAATGTGGTCGCAACACAAAAGCAGGCAGAAGCTGACGTTGCGTCATCACGAGCTCAGCTCAAGATTTCGCAAATCAACGCGGGCTACGCTAATGTTGTCGCTCCGATCTCCGGGCGCATTGGGCGGGCACTTGTTACAGAAGGTGCGCTCGTGTCAGCTGCTGAGGCAACTCAACTGGCCGTTATTCAGCAAACGGACAGGATGTTTCTGAACATTACTCAGTCAGCGACCGAGTTGCAGCGACTGCGAAAGCAGGCAGGTTCGAAATCGCCTAGTGTTCCAGTGACCGTGTTGCTGGAAGACGGGAGCGAAATGTCGGTCAAGGGACGCCTCCTATTTTCGGATGTCACGGTCGACCCCACCACTGGACAAGTTACCCTTCGCGCCGAAGTATCGAACGAAGACAACAACCTGTTACCTGGTCAATACGTGCGTGTGCGCCTGTCCCAGGCCGAACTCCCCAACGGCATTCTCGTTCCTCAACAAGCAGTTACGCGAGGCGGCGTTAATGGGGACACTCTTACCGTCATCGGCCCCGACGATAAGCCTGTACGACGCCCGGTTAAGATTGGTTCGCAGCAAGGATCAAACTGGGTAGTTCTTGAGGGTTTGAAAAGTGGTGAGCGCGTGATGGTCGATGGCTTTCAAAAGCTGCAAATGATGCCGCCGGGCACTCCAGTAAAAGCCGTCCCTTGGACGTCGCCCAACGCAGCTGCAGGCACCAACGGCTCGGCACCAGCCGTTGCGAATCCGCGCTAAGACGCAACGAACAAAACAGGATTATTAATGGCTCGCTTCTTTATTGACCGCCCCATCTTTGCATGGGTGATTGCGCTGTTTATCATGGTGATGGGGGCTGTGTCCATCCAACAGCTTCCAATCGCGCAATATCCCAACGTGGCGCCTCCCTCGATCGTGGTCAGTGCTGCCTACCCTGGAGCATCGGCCCAGACGCTCGAAGACTCCGTCATCTCTGTGATTGAACGGGAAATGAACGGTTCACCTGGCCTCATCTACATGGAGTCGAGTAGCCAGGCCAATGGTACTGGCTCCATTACACTAACGTTCGAGACCGGCACCAACGCCGAGCTTGCCCAGGTCGACGTACAGAATCGGCTTGCGCGGGCCTCGCCTCGCCTTCCCCAAGCCGTCAATCAGGCCGGTGTACGAGTGGACAAAGTACGCTCCAACTTTCTCCTGTTTACAATGCTTTCTTCGGATGATCCCAAGTGGGATCCAATCGCGCTGGGCGACTATACCTCTCGCACCATTCTTCCGGAAATTCAGCGCATCAAGGGTGTAGGAACGGCCCAACTATTTGGCACCGAGCGGGCAATGCGCATTTGGCTCGACCCCGCTAAACTGATGGGCTTTCGTCTTTCCGCAGGCGATGTAAATAGTGCAATTGCATCGCAGAACGCCCAGGTAGCGTCTGGCACTATCGGTGACCTCCCGCTCGCGGCAGGCCAGGAGATTACTGCCACGGTGGTCGTTACCGGCCAGTTGAGTAACGTCGAACAGTTTGGCAACATTGTGCTTCGGGCCAATCTTGACGGATCGACTGTTCGTTTGAAAGACGTTGCGCGAATTGAAATCGGCGGCCAGGGCTACCAGACTTCGGCGCGATTAAACGGCAAGCCGTCCACTGGCATCGGCGTGCAGCTCGCCCCAAGCGGAAATGCACTTGAAACGGCACGCCTAGTGCGCGAGCGGATGCAGGAGCTGTCGCGCTATTTTCCGGCAGGTGTCAATCACACTGTCCCGTTTGACAGTTCGAAATTTATCGACATCTCGATCACACAGGTGTTATATACGCTTATTGAAGCGATTGTGCTGGTCTTCGTTGTCATGTTCATTTTTCTCCAAAACTTTCGCTACACCATCATTCCAACGATCGTCGTGCCTGTTGCATTGCTCGGCTCGCTAACAATTTTGCTTGCACTGGGTTTTTCGATCAACGTGCTGACAATGTTTGGAATGGTCCTTGTGATCGGCATTGTTGTCGATGATGCCATCGTGGTAGTCGAGAATGTCGAGCGCATCATGAGCGAGGAAGGCTTGTCGCCTTTGGCAGCTACCCGAAAGGCGATGGGGCAGATATCTGGGGCCATCATCGGCGTTACTGTAGTGCTGATGTCGGTATTCGTACCGCTGGCGTTTTTCGGCGGTGCAGTGGGCAACATCTATCGCCAGTTCTCGGTTGTGATGGTGTCGTCGATCGCCTTCTCGGCCTTGATGGCGCTTTCGCTGACGCCAGCGTTGTGCGCGCACTTGCTCAAACCAGTTGAAGCGGGCCATCACCATGACAAGAAAGGTTTCTTCGGATGGTTTAATCGCAAGTTCCATGCCACCGCCCGAAACTACGAAAGCTTCCTGTCGCGATTACTGCGCCGCATCGGGCGGGCCGTGGTTGTCTTCGTGCTGCTGATCGGATTGGTGGGCCTGCTGTTCGTGCGCTTGCCAAATTCGTTCCTTCCTAACGAAGACCAGGGTTACGTCATAGCCAATATCCAGCTGCCTCCGGGCGCCACCCTGGAGCGCACCAACCAAGTGGTGCGCACGGCCGAAAGTTATATCTTGAAGCAGTCGGAAGTAGCCAATATGGTAAGCGTGCTGGGCTTTTCGTTTTCCGGCCAGGGTCAGAACATGGCGCTCGCCTTTATCCCCCTGAAGGATTGGAGCGAGAGGAAGGGGCCCGGCCAAGACGCCGCTTCGCTGTCAAGGCGGATTACCGGCGCCATGATGGCAACACAACGTGACGGCTTTATTTTTGCGCTGAGCCCGCCGCCGATTCCCGAACTGGGTCGTGGTACGGGCTTCTCTTTCCGGCTGCAAGACCGCGGCGGCAATGGCCATGATGCGCTCCTGGCGGCGCGCAATCAGCTACTTGGTATGGCATCGCAGAGCAAAATCCTGGCAGGCGTCCGTCCGGAAGGTCTTGAGGACGCGCCGCAGGTCATGCTAGACATCGATCGGGACAAGGCGCAGGCCTTGGGCGTGACATTTAGCTCGATTAACACTGCCATCTCGACTTCCCTCGGTTCGACATATGTGAATGATTTCCCCAACGCTGGCCGCTTGCAACGTGTCGTGGTCCAAGCTGATGCTAAGGATCGCATGCAGCCGGACGACCTGTTGCGACTGCACGCAATGAATGCACAGGGTCAGCCCGTGCCATTGTCCGCATTTGCCAGTACCAAATGGGTTACCGGCCCAATGCAGACCTTGCGCTATAACGGCTATCCGGCGATGAGCATTTCGGGCGACGCCGCGCCGGGCTTCTCGACAGGGGCAGCACTTGACGAGATGGAGGCGCTGGCCGCGAAACTCCCGGCTGGGTTTGCCTTTGAATGGACGGGACAGTCCCGCGAGGAAAAGCTGTCGGGCTCAACCATGGGTATTCTGTTGGGCTTCGCCATGCTGGCCGTGTTCCTTGCATTAGCAGCTCTCTATGAGAGCTGGTCGATTCCGGTATCGGTGTTGCTGGTAGTTCCATTAGGGGTCCTCGGTGCCGTTGCCGCAACGATGCTGCGCGGATACCCCAACGATGTGTACTTCAAGATCGGCCTGATCACTATTATCGGGCTGGGCGCAAAAAACGCTGTGCTGATCATCGAGTTTGCGAAGGATCTGCAGGCTCAGGGGCGCAGCCCCATGCAGGCGGCTATTGAGGCGGCGCACCTGCGGTTCCGACCGATTATCATGACTTCGCTGGCATTCATGGGGGGAGTGCTGCCGCTATTCATTGCAAGCGGCGCGGGCTCTGCATCTCAACGCGCGATTGGCACTGGGGTAATGGGCGGGATGATAACTGCAACTGTGCTGGGGGTCGTTTTTGTGCCGGTGTTCTTCGTCCTGGTTCGCTCGATTTTCAAAGGAAGCGAACGCCAGCGAAAGAAATACGCTCACGAGGAAGACACCAACCCGGCCAATGAAGGAAAAGCCATATGATCGATAAGTTCAACGCAATCAAGCCGGCAGCGCTTGCTCTCTCGCTCTCTCTGGCAGGCTGTATGTCGCTAGCGCCTACCTACGAGCGGCCGGGGACGCCCGTAGCGCCGCTATTCCCTGAGCTTCCTCGCGCAGAGGGACGCGCAGCGCCTCTGCCTAGTGCGCAGGCCGCAGATAAACTGCCATGGCAGACTTTTTTCACAGACGCACGGCTCCGCGAGCTCATCGCTATCGCCCTGACGAATAATCGAAATCTGCGAGTAGCTATTCTGAATATCGAGCAAGCTCGGGCCAAGTTGCGGATTACTCAGGCCGATCGTTTGCCTACCGTCTCAGCCGTGACCAGCGGCAGCCGCCAATCGACAGACGAAGACCAACCGGACCAGAGTTTGTATCAGGCTGGACTTGGCGTGTCAGCCTTCGAACTCGATCTGTTCGGCCGCGTGCGAAACTTGTCTGAAGCTGCACTTGCGCAATTTCTCGCAACTGAGGAAGCGCGCCGGAGCGTCCAGATCAGTTTGGTCGCATCCGTCGCTAACGCCTATCTCGCGATGCTAGCCGACGATGAGCTGCTGGCAATCACGCAGCAGACTCTCAAAACCCGGGAGGAATCGGACCGTCTGACGCGACTACGCTTTGAAAACGGTGTGGTATCGGGGTTAGAGCTACAACAGTCTGTTTCGCTCGTCGAGACGGCACGTGCGGCGCTGGCGCAGCTGCAACGTCAGCGAGCTCAGGACAGCAACGCTCTTACACTACTTGTCGGTCAACCGATACCGGAACAACTCCCCGTGGGAAGAACTTTGGCGGGCACGGAGTTGCCTGAACTGCCCGCAGGCCTGCCGTCCGATCTTCTGGCTACTCGTCCCGACATCCGAGCGGCAGAGCAACAGCTAATTGCAGCAAACGCAAATATCGGGGCCGCCCGCGCGAACTATTTTCCGCGCATTTCCTTGACGGGAAGCGTTGGCAGCGCCAGCACGGAATTGTCGAGCTTGTTCAAGAGCGGCTCCTTTGGCTGGAGCTTTGCGCCGCAAGTACTGTTGCCTATTTTCGACTTGGGCCGCGTCCGAGCAGGTGTGGATTCGGCCAAAGCGGGACGGGATATCGCAGTTGCGCAATACGATGGCTCGATTCAGACGGCATTTCGTGAAGTCGCAGACGCGTTGGCTGGCCAGGCGACCTTCAGCGAACAAGAGCGCGCGCAGCGAGCAGTAGCTGCGGCCGAACAGGGCCGGTTTAACCTGTCGGAGCTTCGCTATCGAAACGGGGCAGCAAGTTACCTAGACTTGCTCGATGCCCAGCGATCGCTATTCCAGGCGCAGCAATTTGCTGTGCAGGCGAATTTGCAACGCCTCCAGAACCAGGTCACACTTTACCGTGTGCTCGGGGGCGGTTGGACTAATTCGCCGGCTTTGCCGTCACGGCGAGCCGAAGGTTAAGCAGCGGATTCCAATAACCTGCATAGATGAGGTACAGCCCGGATAAGGCCAGAAATGACGCATAAGCGAAAAATCAATGAATGTACGATTTCTTATACTCAAAATAGTATAAAGCGAAATCGTCGACCATAGCTGACGCCATCCAGGACACATCGTGGCGGCCAATATCACGCCATTGTGAACGCCAACAGGCGCTTTCCTTGTGTCGGCCTGGAATTAGGATGCGGACCTGGTGGGATGTCTATCGCCCTTTTGCTCCTTGGTTGCCAGGTGGGCGCGCAGCTCAGCGGCAATCTCCTGCTGCGACGCCAGTGTTGCCTGCGATGTCGCCAGCGCCAGTTCGAGCTCGCGCACGCGCGCGGACAATATTACGGCATTGCCCGTCGCCGCTGTCACCTGCTCTTGAAGTGCCGCGACATGCTCGTCCTTGCCGGCTACCTGGACTGCCAGTACGCTGGCCTGCTGGGCAAGTTCTTGCGATGCCGCCAGTTGCGCGGCGAGCTGGCGTCCCTGCGACTGCTGCTCGTACAGGCCCTTATTGGCATGCGACAGATCGGCCACAAGGCTGGCGCCTTCCTGGTTCAGGCGCGTCACGTCGTCCTGCTTCACGACCAGACTTTGCTGGAGCTGCCGCATTTCGGCCTGCAGCTGTTGGACTTGCTGCTCGTGTCGGCGCTGGTCCTGGTCGCGCTGCTCCTTGACGGACAGGCGGTAGTGTTCCAGCGCTTCGCGCGCGTGCTTGTGTTTTTCTTCGAGCGACAGCAGATGCGCGTCGTTCTCAAGCAGGCGCGCCTTGAGCCCCGCCACGTGTTCTTCGGCGGTATGACGGGCGATGGCCTCGGCCTGCAAGGCTTTACGTGTGAGGTCGTGCGCCACCGCTTCCTGGTGCGCGGCCGCCGCCAACCGGTCGCGCTCTCCCGACGCCGCAGCGAGATCCTTGCGCAGCGCGGCCATCGCTTCGGCGTGAAGGCGCGTCGCATCCGCGCTGCTTGCCTCGATCGCCTCGATTCGCGCGGCGCCCTCTTCGTGAAGCTGGGCGGCCAGGCGCGCAACCAGATCCTGCAGCGCTTCGCTCACCGAGGCCTTGCGGCTGGCGCCGCCGTCCGCCTCGTCGAGTTCCCTCAAATACTTGTGAATGGTTGTCTTGGAGCCTGTGTTTCCCAGGGCGACACGCACCGCGTCGACCGACGGGTGCCGGCCCTGGGCTACCAGCGCATCGCGCGCCTTCTTGACTTCCGATTGGTATAGGCCGGTGCGCGCCATACAGTCTCCGCGAAATAACATACTGGATTACATACCACGTAATTATGTAATAATTCTATGCTATAAATTTCATTTTTTCAACTGAAAATAACCATGGATAATATGCAGTTACCCCATGTGATGACTAAAAAGCCGTATGATTTGCCCAATCGCGCCTGTAATGGCCGGTCCAGCTCCGAAAAAAGCCATGACGAAGATTGATGACTATTTGCATGCCGCCACACGGGACAATACCCGGCGCAGCTATCAAGCGGCCGCGCGCCATTTCGAGGTTGAGTGGGGCGGATTCCTGCCGGCGACGGCCGACGCAATCGCTCGCTACCTGGTCGACCATGCCGAGACGCTGGCCATCAACACCTTGCGCCAACGCCTTGCCGCGCTAGCGCAATGGCACATCGACCAGGGATTTCCGGATCCTACTAAGGCGCCGCTGGTGCGCAAGGTTTTTCGTGGCATTCAGGCATTGCACCCCTCCCAGGAAAAGCGCGCGCGACCGCTGCAGCTTGAGCAGCTCGGACTAGTGGCCCAATGGCTCGACGGGCAGATCGCTACCGCGGCAGCGGCAGGTGACAGACCGGCCCAATTGCGCTGCACGCGTGACAAGGCTGTTCTGTTGCTGGGCTTCTGGCGTGGCTTTCGCGGCGATGAGTTAACGCGGTTGCAGGTCGAGTACATCGACATCACGTCCGGGGAGGGGATGACGTGCTTCCTGCCCAAGACCAAAGGCGACCGAAGCAACAAGGGCACCACGTTCAAGGCACCGGCGCTCGCGCGGCTATGTCCGGTCGAAGCCTACGTCGCCTGGGTCGCGCTGGCTGGCTTGACCGAGGGCGCGGTATTTCGCCGCATCGATCGATGGGGCCATGTCAGTGTCCAAGGATTGCACATCAATAGCTTTATCCCGCTGCTGCGTTCGGTCTTCACCGATGCCGGCATCGCCTTCGCGGTTCAGTACAGCGGACATTCATTACGCCGTGGTTTCGCCCAATGGGCAACTGCAAACGGATGGGACATTAAAACGTTGATGGAATATGTCGGTTGGAAAAACGTACAGTCGGCGCTACGCTATGTCGAGGGTGTCGATCCGTTTGCGTCGCACCGCATTAAACAATCTCGCCCAGTTGCTGAAGGCCAGACCACAGGTCTCGAGTGAGTCTCATGCGCCAGACTACTGGCGATGCCGACAGGGCGGAAGTTTAGAAGTTCAGAACCTGGCGCTCATGAAATAACCGAACTATTTTTGTACGTATAATCAATAACTTGCGAAGGTTTTGGCGGAATTTTACGCGAATCGCGGCCGCCCCTCTACATGGAATTCGACGAGAAGGGTCGGATGAAGCCCTCTCCCTATTGCAACCGGGTTGTCGAAGTCATGGAGGAGCTGTTCAAGTTTGCCTTGCTGCTACGCGGACGCTCCGACTACCTGACTGACCGGCACAGTGAGCGCAACGAACGCGTGCTGAAGGCGATCAATAAACTAATCGGAAGAATTTAGGCGGCCCGCCGCACTTGCGTTTCCACAGGCCGCCGAATGCCAGATTCTTCTGACGTCAGAAGTTTTCCGTCGCAATCGCGTTGGACCCATTGTCAATTCTTATTGACAAGAAAGTTACACCTCTGGCAATGTCCTTTTTGCGAACAACACAATAGCCGAGGGGATCGTTTTGAGTAGTGTGCACGAGACTGCTTATCCGCGTCTTAGCGCGGAGATGACGGAACAGGAACTCAACACCATCTTCAGTCCTACTGCGGACGAAATGAAATTCGTTGTCAGCAAATTCCGGCAAGTGCCGAAGCAGATCGTGCTCATGATCCAATTGAAGTTATTGCAGCGCTTGGGCAGCTTCATGGCGCTTGCCGATGTCCCGCCGCCAATCGCAGAACACATCAGCCGGAAGCTGGGAACCCGGTCCTTAGGCAAGGGCGACTTTACACGGTACGACCAGTCAGGCAGCAAGTCGCTACACCAGAAGATGTTGCGTGCATTCCTCGATATCAAGCCATTCGAGGTCAGCGACCATGCCTGGCTGAAGGGGATTGCCCTTCAGGCGTCCCTGACCAAGCAAGAACTATCGGACATCATCAACGTAATGATAGAAGAACTTGCCCACCATCGCTTCGAGCTCCCGACCTTTGCGTTCCTGCTAAGGATGGCGACCCTGGCGCGGACGACTTGCAACAACCAGATCTTTAAGGAGATCACCGACGGCCTGACTGACAGCATGCGTACCAGGCTAGACCAATTGGTGGAACACCGCGGAGGCCGCAGCCGCTGGGACCGGCTCAAACGCGAGCCAAAACAGCCGGGCGTGCGCGAAGTGGCAAGTTTCCTACTGCACATCGAAGAAATGACCGCGCTTGAGGAGGGTCTACCTATCATCGAGTCACTGTCCATGCCCAAGCGCACCCAGCTCGTCATTGAGGCGCGGGCCTTGGACATCGCTGACATGCGCGCGCTCAAACCGAACAAGCGCTATGCGCTGACGGTCCTGCTGATTCAGGCCCAGTTGCAAAAGGCAATGGACGATATCGCCGATATATTCATAAAGACCGTGCGCAGCATGCACCACATTGCCGAAGAGCGCTTGCGCCAGTATCAGCTCGAGCATGCAGACCAGACCGAACGATTGATTGGCCAGTTCCGGGATGTGCTCAGTGCCTTTCATCAGGAGGGCAGCGAGCCCGAAAGACTGGCGCGGATCGATAGCTTGCTCGATGGCGACCCGGAACCTTGGATCGTGCGGTGCGACGAGCATCTCGCCTACGCCGGCAATAATTACTATCCGTTCATGCTCTTTCCGTATAAAAGCAAGCGTCCCTTGCTGTTCCAGTGCCTTGATGCGCTCGCGCTGCGGTCAAGCTCGCAGGACGACGCGTTGCTTCGCGCGCTGACGTGGATGCGGCGTTTTCGGTCCAGCCACAAGGAATACCTGCCAATCGCGGCCGACGACCTAGCCGCTCTGACATTAACCTGGATTCCCGACAAATGGGTCAAGCTGGTCTTCGGCAAGGAGCAACCAGAGGGCGACGATCGCATCGTCAACCGGAAGTACTTCGAGCTATGCGTGTTCACCCAGATCATGCAGGAGCTCAAGTCCGGCGATCTATACGCCGAGCACAGCGACCAGTTCGATGACTACCGCAACCATCTGGTCAGCTGGGAGGAGTGCGGCAGGGAGATCGTCCATTACGGCGAGCTCGTCGGTCTGCCGATGGATTCCGCTAAGTTTGTCAACCACCTCGAGCGCGAGTTAAAGGAAATAGCGCAGCAGGTCGACGACCGGTTTCCAGACAACGAGCATGTTGATATCGCCGAATCTGGGCTAATCATTCGCCGCACCGAACGCAACCCACCACCGCCGAATCTGGAACTGATCGACCAGGCTGTCACGGAGAATATGGATCCGAAGAGCATTCTCGACATCCTGACGGAAACCGAGCAATGGCTGGACCTGCACACCCATTTCGGACCCTTGTCCGGGTTCGAGGCGAAGATCGACGACCCCCGCAAGCGATTCATTTCCACTTTGTTCTGCTACGGATGCAACCTTGGCCCAACCCAGACCGCTAGGTCAGTCAAGGGCCTGAGCCGCAAGCAGGTCGCGTGGCTCAACCTGCGCCACGTGACGGAAGAGCGGCTCGACCGTGCAATGGTCAAGGTCATCAATTCGTACAACCGGTTCTCGCTGCCACGCTACTGGGGCAGCGGCAAGCACGTGTCGGCCGACGGCACGAAGTGGAACATGTACGAGGAAAACCTTCTGTCGGAGTACCACATCCGGTATGGCGGCTACGGCGGGATCGGCTACTACCACGTCTCGGATATGTACATCGCTTTGTTCAGCCGGTTCATCCCGTGCGGCGCCTATGAGGCCATCCATATTCTGGACCCGCTGATCAACAACGAATCGGACATCCAGCCAGATACGGTTCACGGCGACACCCAGGCCCAAAGTGCGACGGTCTTCGGCCTGGCGTACCTGCTCGGGATTAACTTGATGCCAAGGATCAGAAATATCAAACAACTGACGTTTTTCAGGCCCGACCGCAAAGACCAGTTTGCGCATATCAACAGCTTGTTTCGCGGCACAATCGACTGGGAACTGATCGAGCGGCACCAGCCAGACATGCTTCGCGTCGCCATTTCTATCAAGGTGGGCAAAATCACGCCGTCGATGATTTTGCGGCGCCTGGGTACGTACAGCCGCAAGAACAAGCTCTATTTCGCTTTTCGTGAACTTGGCCGGGTCGTGAGGACGCAATTCCTGCTGAAGTACATCAACGATGTCGAGCTCCGGCGCACCATTCACGCCGCGACCAACAAGAGCGAGGAATTCAATAATTTCACGAAATGGCTGTTCTTCGGCGGGGATGGGATCATTGCCGAAAACATCCGACACGAGCAACGCAAGGTCATCAAGTACAACCAGCTCGTGGCTAATATGGTGATCTTGCATAATGTGCAATGGATGTCGCGCAAGCTTAAGGAGCTGCAGAACGATGGCTACCCGATCGACGAACATATCCTTAAAGGATTGTCGCCATACCGAACCAGCCACATCAACCGATTCGGCGACTACACGCTCGATCTGCATCGCAAGGCACCGCCGATCGACTATAAGATAAATTTCTCTTAAAATTCAATCGGTTAAGTGTATTCCTGCGAGATTTTAAGGAATCCCGGCCGACCCTCATGTAGGGGTCGAACTGGTGGGGCCGTGGAGCGCGCTGAGGCTGGTAGTGGTAGGCATAGCTGGGCAACAGCGAGTATTGAATTTGCAGCAGCAGGCGCCTTGCCCCGCTGGGTAACTGACCTTTGTGGACACCGGCCGTATCGACCGCGAAACCGAGACCGCGCGGCCCCGTGATGGCAACGACGCGTTCGGCACCGTAGCGTTCAAGCACTTGCGCGTCTGGATAGAAGCGCAAGCGCAAGCTGGGCGGCTCAAGGTGGGTGCCGAGGACAAATACGTGGGGACCGCCGGTGGCATCGACTTCAGTCAGATAGACCATCACCTTGAAGTAGCGCCAGTCGTCGGAATCGCGGTGAAAGGACTGCAATTGCTGGTCGCCCGTCGGGCTGGGAAAGGACCACCGCAGGCTCAGCGCGGAAATGGTCGGCTTACATCCAATATAGCTGGTGGCGAGGTCCAGTAGCGGGCGGCTATTGGCCAGAGCCAGGATATGTGGGCAGGCGATGACATCCTGCAAGGGATAGTCGCCCAGCCGCACCTGGCCTGGCACCGTGTCGAGTCGGAAGATCGTTGAGTGGTCGTGACGGTCGCGCATCTGCCTGTCGTGCAGGTAGGCGAGGATGTCGTCGCATTGCTGCTCGTCAAACAGCTGACCGAGCGGAAGGTAGCCATCGCGGTGCAAGGTGTCGAGTTGCTTTGACGGGGCCCCTGACACGCCACCATGACGCCAGCGCAGCCCCGCGCTGATGGCGCCGACGCACAGCCGGCGCAAGGCCAGGCTGGTCACCATTCGCTGTCCATAGTAGAACGCACTCTTGAACGGGGCGAAACCACGACCTGGCGTCAACTGCGCAAACTTCATGACATTCGCTCCCAATGGTGGACACAGCCATTCTAGGCGCGCCCACCGTTGATGCCAGGGAAGAACCGCAATAGCTTGATGGTGCTCAACGGGGCAGCGCCGCCCTGCCCCGCCGGACCTATCTGGCAGCCGGGCCGAAGCCACCGCCGCCAGGCGTTTCGATGACAAACAGATCGCCCGCCGCCATGTCGGTCTTGCCGATATGCGGCAACTGTTCGACGCTACCATCGGCCCGCACGACGCTATTGAAGCCCTTGGCACCCGGTCCGCCGCCCGCCATGCCGAACGGCGCATGGATCCGGTTATTGGACAGGATAGCCGCCGTCATCGGCTCCAGGAAGCGCACCTTGCGCACGCCACCATTGCCGCCATGCCACTGCCCCACGCCGCCCGAGCCATGGCGGATTTCGTAGCTCTCGAGCCTGACGGGGAAGCGGAACTCGAGAATTTCCGGATCGGTCAGGCGCGAATTGGTCATATTGGTCTGGACCACGTCAGTACCGTCGAAACCGGGGCCGGCGCCGGAGCCGCCGGAGATGGTCTCGTAATACTGGTATTGCGCATTGCCGAAGGTGAAGTTGTTCATCGTGCCTTGCGCCGCCGCCATCACCCCCAGCGCGCCATACAGCGCATTGGTGATGCAAGTCGAGGTCTCGACATTGCCCGACACCACGGACGCCGGGAAATGCGGATTGAGCATCGATCCCGGCGGAATGATGACGTGCAGGGGCTTGAGGCAACCGGCATTGAGCGGTATTTCATCGTCGACCAGGGTGCGGAACACATACAGCACCGCCGCCATGCACACTGCCGATGGCGCGTTGAAGTTGTTTGGCAACTGGTCCGAGGTGCCGGTAAAGTCGATCGTCGCACTGCGGCCCTGCCGGTCGACCTTGATCGCCACTTCGATGCGCGCACCGTTGTCGAGCTCATAGACGTAGTGGCCATCCTTGAGCGCGCTGATGACGCGGCGCACGGCTTCCTCTGCATTGTCCTGCACGTGCCCCATATAGGCCTGCACCACGTCAAGGCCGAAGTGCGCGACCATCTTGCGCAGTTCGTCGACGCCCTTCTGGTTGGCCGCCACCTGGGCGCGGAAGTCGGCCATATTCTGGTCGGGGTTGCGTGCAGGATAGCGGGCACCGGCGAGCAAGGCACGCGCCTCGACGTCACGCAGCAAGCCATTGGCGCCATCGACCAGCTTGAAATTGTCGATCAATACGCCTTCCTGTTCGATGCTGACCGAGTCGGGCGGCATCGAGCCTGGCGTGGTGCCGCCGATATCGGCGTGGTGTCCGCGCGAGCCGACGTAGAACAGGATGTCCCTGCCCGCTTCATCGAACACGGGCGAGATGACGGTCACATCGGGCAGATGGGTGCCGCCGTTGTAGGGATCGTTGAGCATGAAGACGTCGCCCTGGCGCATCTTGCCCGCATTTTCACGCATGACCGTCTTGATGCTCTCGCCCATCGAGCCCAGATGCACCGGCATATGCGGTGCGTTGGCGATCAGATTGCCGTCGGCATCGAAGATCGCGCAGCTGAAGTCGAGACGTTCCTTGATATTGACCGAATAGGCGGTATTTTGCAGACGCAGGCCCATCTGCTCTGCGATCGACATGAACAGGTTGTTGAACACTTCCAGCATCACCGGGTCCGCCGTGGTGCCGATGGCGCGCCGCTGCGGCAAGGCTTCCACCCGCACCAGCACCAGATGGTTGTGCGGCGTGACGCTCGCTTGCCAGCCCGGCTCGACGATGGTGGTCGCATTGTCTTCGGCGATGATGGCGGGGCCGCCAATGACATCGCCGACGCCGATGGCGGCGCGCTGGTACAGGCCGGTCGCCTGCCATTTGCCGTTGCCAAACATTTGCACGGTTTTGTGCGGCACCAACGGCCCGCTGCGGCTCGTTGGCGCAGCCAACGATTCGGCCGGTGCATCGGACTGGCCAATCGCTTCGACCGACACGGCCTCGACGACCAGCGCCTTCGACGGCATCAGGAACGAGAAGCGCTTCTTGTACGCAGTCTCGAACTGGGCCTGCATGGCTGCCGCATCGCCAAACAGCACGATCAGGGCCGAATCGGTCCCCTCATAGCGCAGGTGGACGCGGCGCACCAGCCGGATACGCGGCTCAGGCACGCCCTGCGCCAGCAGTTCCCCGGTCACGGCGCTGCCAAGCACGGCAAGGCGTTGTGCCAGTTGCTCGCCGCTGATATTGGCCAGGCGCATCTCGACCGCTGCCTCGCGCATCGCCGTCTGGTCCGCCAGGCCCATGCCGTAGGCCGACATCACGCCGGCCAGCGAATGGACGAATACGGTCTTCATGCCGAGTGCATCGGCCACCAGGCAGGCATGCTGGCCGCCGGCGCCGCCGAAGCTGGTCAGGGCATAATCGCTGACGTCATGGCCGCGTTGCACCGAAATCTGTTTGATCGCATTGGCCATATTGCCGACCGCAATTTCAATGAAGCCTTCGGCAACTTGCTCCGGCAATGGCGTCTTGCCGGTTGCCTTGCCGATGTCGGCGGCCATGGCGGCAAACTTGGCGCGAACAAAGCCGGCGTCGAGCGCTTCGTTGGCGTTGGGGCCGAATAATTGCGGGAAATGCTCGGGCTGGATCTTGCCCAGCATGACGTTGCAGTCGGTGACGGCCAGCGGCCCGCCGCGGCGGTAGCTGGCCGGCCCCGGATTGGCGCCGGCGCTATCGGGTCCGACGCGATAGCGGCTGCCATCGAAGTGCAGGATCGAGCCGCCGCCGGCAGCGACGGTATGGATGCTCATCATCGGCGCGCGCATGCGCACGCCCGCTACCTGGGTCTCGAACACGCGCTCGAATTCGCCCGCGTAATGCGACACATCGGTCGAGGTGCCGCCCATGTCGAAACCGATGACGCGGTCGAAGCCGGCCAGCTCGCTGGCGCGCACCATACCGACAATGCCGCCGGCCGGGCCGGACAGGATGCTGTCCTTGCCCTGGAAAGTGTGTGCATTGGTCAAACCGCCATTGGACTGCATGAATTGCAGGTTCACCTGCGGCATCTGGCTGGCCACCTGGTCGACATAGCGGCGCAAGATCGGCGACAGGTAGGCGTCGACCACGGTGGTGTCGCCTCGCGCGACCAGCTTCATCATCGGGCTGACCTTGTGCGACACCGAAATCTGCGTGAAACCAATGTCGCGCGCGATGCGTTCGGTGGTGGCTTCATGCTCGGTGAAACGGTAGCCGTGCATGAAGATGATGGCGAGCGAGCGCAGGCCCTGGTCGTAGGCCGCCTGCAATCCGGCGCGCGTGGCCGCTGCGTCGATGGCCTGCAGCACGTCGCCATGGGCACCGACGCGTTCGTCGACTTCGATGACGTGGCTGTACAGCAATTCCGGCAATACGATGTGGCGGTCGAAAATGCGCGGCCGGTTCTGGTAGGCGATGCGCAAGGCATCGCGAAAGCCGCGCGTGATGGCCAGCGCGGTGAGCTCGCCCTTGCGCTCAAGCAGGGCGTTGGTCGCCACCGTGGTGCCCATCTTGACCGCTTCGATCTGGTCGACGGGAATGGGCGCGTCCGGCGCCAGGCCCAGCAGGTGGCGAATGCCGGCGACGGCGGCATCGCGGTATTGCTCCGGATTTTCCGACAGCAGTTTGTGGGTGATCAGCTTGCCGTCCGGCTGGCGCGCCACGATGTCGGTGAATGTGCCGCCACGGTCAATCCAGAATTGCCAATCCATTACGCTCTCCACCATTTTCAAGACAGCGGGTATAGTATCATCGCAAGATCTTCTACTGTAGGGGGCAAAATGCAGTTGGTGCACCGGCAATGAGTCTGCTATACAGCGTCGCGGAAATCCGCACGATCGAATCGACGGCGGCCAGCCAATTGCCGGCAGGCGCCCTCATGCAGCGGGCCGGCCAGGCAGCAGCGGCGCTGGCCATCCAATTATTGGCTGGCCAGGCATCCCCTTCCGTCCTGTGCCTCGCGGGCCCAGGCAATAATGGCGGCGATGCGCTCGAAGTCGCCGCCAACCTGGCCGAAGCGGGCATCGACGTGGCAATCTGGCATTTGCAGGGCACTGCAGCGGCGTCACCCGAAACCGAGCGCGCGCTTGAGCGGGCACACGCCAGTACGGCGCAATGGGTCGAAGGCGTCGGCACTGCACCATGGTCGCTGGTCGTCGATGGCCTGTTCGGCATTGGACTCACGCGTGCGCTCAGCGGATCGGCACGGCAAGCAGTCGTCGATGTCGCCACCCTGGCCTGCCCGGTACTGGCCCTCGATATCCCGAGCGGGCTCGATGCCGACACCGGCGCGATCGTCGGTCCGGACGGCGTGGCCATGCGCGCCTCCCACACCATCACTTTCATCGGCGACAAGCCCGGCCTGCATACCTGCGACGGCCGCGATACGGCCGGCAGCGTCAGCGTTGCCGCGCTTGGCATCGATGCCGCCCAATTTCCACCCGCCCGCGCCAGCCTGAATGAACCGCAGCACTTCGCCTCGTGCCTGCGGCCGCGCCCGCACAATTCGCACAAGGGCAGCTATGGCAATGTCGCCGTTGTCGGCGGTGCCGCCGGCATGGTCGGCGCTGCCGTGCTGGCCGGGCGGGCCGCGCTGTTTGGTGGCGCCGGCCGCGTGTATTTGTGCATGCTCGATGCTGCCGTTCGCTATGACAGCCAGACGCCCGAACTGATGTTCCGCGATGCCTACGGCTTCGATGTCGCCGACAAGGTTGTCGTTGCCGGCCCCGGCATGGGAATGGCGTCACCTGCCCTGCTGGCGCGCGCCCTCGACGCCGGCACCCCCAATGTGCTCGATGCCGATGCGCTGAACCTGATCGCCGGCGACACGGCGCTGCAGGACCAGCTGTGCCAGCGTTCGGCCGCTTCCGTGCTGACGCCGCATCCGCTGGAGGCGGCGCGCCTGCTCGGCATCACCGCCAGCGCGGTCCAGGCCGACCGTCTGGCCGCGGCGCGCGCACTGGCGCGCCTGTTCAATGCCATCGTCGTGCTCAAGGGTTCAGGCAGCGTCATCGCGCGGCCGGACGGCATGGTCGTCGTCAATACGACCGGCAATCCGGGACTGGCGACCGCCGGCAGCGGCGATATCCTGGCCGGCCTGTGCGGCAGCCTGCTGGCGCAAGGATGGCCGGCATGGGAAGCCCTGCTGGGCGCGGTGTGGATCCATGGCAAAGCGGCCGATGTGCTGGTTGGCCACGGCGTGGGCCCGATCGGCCTGACCGCCAGCGAACTGGCGCCCGCCTGCCGCGCCGTGCTCGCTGAGCTTATACGAGGCGGCCAGCCGCAATCGTGATGGTGCGGCCGCAACGGGCGGCAATCGACGGGTCGTGCGTGACCAGCACCAGGGTCGACTTGCGCTCGCGGTTGAGTTCGAACATCAGCTTGATCACGGCTTCGCCCGTTGCATAGTCGAGGCTGCCGGTCGGTTCGTCGGCGAACAGCAAGGGCGGCTCGGTCACGAAGGCGCGCGCCAGCGCCACGCGCTGCTGCTCGCCGCCGGACAGATACTTCGGATAGTGCTTGAGCCGGCTGCCAAGCCCGACCCGTTCCAGCATGGCCTCGGCCTTGGCCTTGGCACCGCTGTCACCGCGCAGTTCCAGCGGCAACATGACGTTTTCGAGCGCGTTCAGGTGGGTCAGCAGCTGGAATGACTGGAACACGAAGCCCAGCTTGTCCTTGCGCAGGGCGGCGCGGCCATCTTCGTCCAGCGCGAAGATATCGACGCCGCCGAGCAGCACCTTGCCACTCGATGGGCTGTCGAGCCCGGCCAGCAAGCCCAGCAAGGTGGACTTGCCGGAGCCGGAAGCCCCGACAATTGCAAGCGTCTCAGCCGCTTGCACGGTAAAATCGACACTGTGCAGGATGGTCAGCTCGCCACTGGCGTCGGCCACCCGTTTGGACAGGCCCGACACCACGATGGCGGCCGGAGCCCCGTCTTGTGCAATTTGAATCTGTGGAGCTTCAGAAATGTCTGGCATGCGAAAGAGTCTTAAGAAGTGGGCGGTTGGCGCCTTGCTGTTGATCACAGCAACAGCGAACGCCTATTCTGCACCAAAAACAGTGCTCGTGCTCGGTGATAGTCTGTCGGCCGAATACGGTATCGTGCGTGGCACGGGCTGGGTCGCCCTGCTCGAGCAAAAGCTCAAGGCTCAGAAAATCGACGCGGTGATCGTCAACGCCAGCATCAGCGGCGAAACCACCAGCGGCGGCCTGGCCCGCCTGCCCAAGCTGATCGAAATGCACCGCCCCGCCCTGGTCGCCATTGAACTGGGCGCCAACGATGGCCTGCGCGGCTTGCCGCTGGCCGCAGCGGAAGGCAATCTGCACAAGATGATCGAGCAATCGAAGCAGGCCAAGGCCAAGGTGCTATTGATCGGCAACCGCCTGCCGCCGAACTATGGCAGTTACGCCGAGCAATTCTACGGCGTGTTCGGCAAAGTGTCGAAGCAGGCCAAGGTGCCGCTGGTGCCCTATATGCTCGATGGCGTGGCCGACCAGCCGCAACTGTTCCAACCCGACCGCCTGCATCCGCTGGCCGCCGCCCACCCGACCATTCTGGCCAATATCTGGCCCCAGCTTTCCACGATGATCAAAAATCCATGAAGTACCCGGCCCTGCAGCTGTTCTCCCAGGTCTTGCCGAAGCTCGACGAGTTCGATGCCATCATCGATGTGCGCAGCCCGGCCGAGTTCGCGCTCGACCATATTCCCGGCGCCATCAACTGCCCGGTGCTTGACGACGCTGAGCGCGTCACCGTCGGCACCCTCTACAAGCAGGTCAATGCCTTCGAGGCCAAGAAAGTTGGCGCGGCACTGGTGGCGAAAAACATCGGCCGCCATATCGAGGAACGTTTCATCCAGAAGCCCAAGGACTGGAAGCCACTGATCTATTGCTGGCGCGGCGGCAACCGCAGCGGTTCGCTGTCGCTGGTGCTGGCCAAGATCGGCTGGCCGGCGATCCAGCTCGATGGCGGCTACAAGGCCTTCCGCGCCCACGTCAACGCGGCCCTGGCCGATACGCCGCCATTCGATTTCCGCGTCATCTGCGGCACCACCGGCAGCGGCAAGAGCCGCCTGCTCGAAGTACTCGACAGCATCGGCGCGCAAGTGCTGGACCTGGAGAAGCTGGCCGCCCATCGCGGCTCGGTGCTGGGCAACCTGCCTAGCCAGCCGCAACCGTCGCAAAAGATGTTCGAGACGATGATTTGGCAGACCTTGCGCCAGTTCGATCCGGCCCGCCCCGTATTCGTCGAATCGGAAAGCAAAAAGGTGGGAGCGTTGCGCGTGCCGGACGGGCTGATGGAGAAGATGCGCAGCTCGCCGTGCATCTCGCTGAACCTGTCGCGCCCCAAGCGCGTGCGGCTGCTGATGGAAGACTATGAGCACTTCACCAACGACCCGGCGCACCTGAACACCCAGCTCGACTGCCTGGTGCAATTGCACGGGCGCGACAAGATCGATGCCTGGCACGCCATGGCCAATAGCGGCCAGATGCCGGAACTGGTCGATCAATTGCTGGTTGACCATTACGACCCGGCCTATCTGCGCTCGATCGACCGCAATTTCGTCCAGTTCAAGCAGGCGCAGCAGTTGGACATGGAAGATATTGCACCTGCCAATTTCCTGGCGGCCGCGCGCAGCCTGCACGGCCAGGAGGAGTGAGCTTGTCGCCATTGTCGGGTGGGTACGCTGCGCAATAGCGTACCCACGCGGGGCTACTCGACCAGCGCCTTACCCTGGCACAGCACGCAGCCTTGGCAAGATCGGGCTGGCTTCGCATGCATGGTCATTTCACGGCGCGTCACACCGCGTGGGTTCGCTGAGACCGAATCCACCCAACCTCAACCAAAAAGCAAAACGGCCCGGACGCGCAAGCGACCGGGCCGTTTTACCTTGATGCTTGTGCTTATTTTGCTGGCGCCGCCGGTGCCGCATCGGTCGCAGCAAAGGTCGCTGCTGCATTGGCATTGATCTTGGCCTTGGCCTTTTTCTTCAACGCTTCGATATACGCGAACATCTCCTGCTGGCCAATTGCGCCGGAGATCTGCTGCGCTTCGCTGGTGCGGCGCGCTGCGTCGACGGTGGCTGGCTGGCCAACCTTGCTGATGCGGTAGACGCCAAAGCCCTGGCCTGGCAGTTCCACGCCGATATAGGCTGGCAGCTTGGCCACGTCGGCCTTGAGTACGTCCATCGCAGCGGTATTGTTGATGGTTGGCGCCTTGGTACGGGCGACCACCTTCACTTCGCCGAAGCCGGCTGCATCGCCCGAGGCTTTGGCTGCGGCCAGTTTGGTTTCACCGGCTTTGCGCGCCAGCTTGACCGCTTCGTCCTGGATCACGCGCTGGCGGATCTGGGCGTCGACTTCGGCCAGTGGACGGGTCGTCTCCGGCTTGAATTCGACGATGCGGCCAGCGACCAGGGTATTGGGCGCCACTTCGACCGCTTCCGAGTTGCGCTTGTTCTTGATCGACTCGTCCGAGAACAGAGCCTTGAGGAATTTGGCATTGTTGTAGACGGCGCTGCCGGCAGCTGGCGACGGAATGCGCGTCAGGTTGGCCGCCGCTTCGATCTTGAGCTTGAGCTTGTCGGCCACGGCCTTCAGGCTGTCCGACTGTTCATAGACGGTGTTGGTGAACACTTCAGCCAGTTCCGCGTATTTCTTCGACAGCTTGGCCTTCTTGATCTCGGCGGCCACTTCGGTCTTGGCGTCGTCGAGCGAACGCTGGGTCGCCGGCGTGATCTTGGTTACGGTGATCACATGCAGGCCGAACTCGGATGCGACGACGTCGCTGACTTCGCCTTGCTTGAGCTTGAAGATCGCTTCTTCGACTGCCTTCGGCAAGGCGCCTTTTTCGATCGGACCCAGGTCGCCGCCCAGTTCCGCCGAGGCAGGATCCTGCGACTGCGTCTTGGCGATCTTGGCAAAGTCGGCTGGCGTCTTGCGTACTTCGGCCAGGATGGCGTCCGCCTTGGCCTTGGCAGCGGCCTTGTCGGCGGCGCTGGCGTCCTTCTTGAGGTTGACCAGGATGTGGCTGGCGCCGCGCTGCTCTTCGGTGCCAAAACGCTTGGCGTTGGCATTGTAGAAGGCTGCCACTTCGGCGTCGGTCACAGTGACCAGGCTTTCGACGGCCGCGTTGTCGAGCACGACGTATTCGATTTTGGCTTGTTCCGGCAGCTTGAACAGGGCGGCGTTCTTGTCGTAGAAGGCCTTGACCATCTCATCCGTCACTTTGACTTGCGCGATGAAGTCGGCAGCCGGGAACACCAGCTCCTGCACTTCGCGCTCTTCGTCATTGATGTCCGACAGCCGCTTGGCGACGCTGCGCGGCGCAAAGGCCGACGACTCGATGGCAGCGTTCAGCTGGGCCATCGCCATGTCCTTGCGCAGGCTGGCCTCGTAACCGGCCGGGCTCATGCCCTGGGCCGCCAGGATGCGCTTGTACTGTTCGATGTCGAAACTGCCGTCGGGCTTCTTCAGGTTCTCATTGGCCATCAGCGCTTCCTGCAGGACAGCGTCCGTCACCGTCAGGTGGCTGCGCGCGATCTCGGCTGCCTGGGCGCGCTCGGCGACCAGATTCTCCAGGATGCCCTGCTTGACTGCCGGCGTCTCGAATACTTTTTGATCGAACTGGGCGCCGTACATCTGGCGGAAGCGGTCCATCTGCGCGCGCTGTGCCTGCTCCCATTCGCCCTGGGTGACCGGCTGGCCGGCCACGGTGGCGACTTCGCCGGCGGCACCGCCCATGTCCTTGTAACTGCTTACGCCGACAAATACGAAGGAAGGAACGATCAGCAACAGCAGGAACAGCTGCATCAGGCGCTGGTGGGTACGAATAAATTCAAACATGGTTTGCCGATTCGATGTCTAAAAAACGTGTATGTGAATACGAAAAAAAAGGCGAACTCTCGTTCGCCTTTTCTTCTTAATTGGCGGAGCGGACGGGACTCGAACCCGCGACCCCCGACGTGACAGGCCGGTATTCTAACCAACTGAACTACCACTCCTGAATTCGTTGTATTTAAGTGGCGGAGCGGACGGGACTCGAACCCGCGACCCCCGACGTGACAGGCCGGTATTCTAACCAACTGAACTACCGCTCCACATAAATACGGGTACTGCACGTTTGCAGCTGGTAGGGGCTGAGGGGTTCGAACCCCCGACCTACGCCTTGTAAGGGCGCCGCTCTACCAGCTGAGCTAAACCCCCAACAATCAAACGTTTCCGGCGTTTGTCACCACGCCGAAGGACATTAGTTTACTGCATCTTTGAGCGCTTTGCCAGCTTTAAATTTAGGAACCCGCGCCGCTTCGATCTTGATTGCTTCCTTGGTGCGCGGATTGCGCCCGGTGCGCGCGGCCCGTTCGCCGACCGAGAACGAGCCAAAGCCCACCAGCGTGACGCTGTCGTTCTTCTGCAAAGTGGTGGTGACTGCTTCGAGCATCGCATCGAGTGCGCGTTCGGCCGAAGCCTTGGAAATATCGGCCGAGGTGGCGATATAGGCGATCAGTTCTGTCTTGTTCACGTGTGGCGTCTTTCAGGTATTTCGGCAAATGCTGGAGGGCGTATTAAACAAGCCACAAAGTGTTGTGTCAAGGCAATTTTTAGGCGCGCGCTGGCTCTGTTCGCTTTGGGGGTAGAATTGGCGACACTGTTGTACCAAGGAGTAGCCATGCCGACCCCACCCGTTTCCAGCGCAAGCCTGGCCATGAATATCGCCCAGTTCAAGGGGCAAACGCTGGCGTCGCTCTTCTCCGCCGACGAAGCGCACAATATCGACCAGACCTTCAGCAGCATCCTCGACAAATACAGCGCGCAACTGAGCCTGCCTGGCTTGCCGACATCGACCGTTCCGACCGGGCTCGATTCGTCGCAGCCCTTCTCGACGCCGGGCCAGAATATGGTCACCGTGCTCAATCGGGTCGAAGTGTCGTTCAAGGCCCAGTATTCGGAGCTGGAGCAATTGACGCGCCGGCTCAAGGAGGAACAGGGGGTGGCGCGCAAGCTGACCACCTTTGACGCCACTAGCAGCAATGCCGACATCAAGGCGGCGCTCGATGCCTTCGTCGCCAGCTACAACGATGGCGTCAAGCGGTTTGCGCCGGAAGTGGCGCAAGGCGGCATCCTCGAAGGCAGCTGGGAGGCGCAGCGCGCGCGCTTTGCGACCGAGCGCGAAATCAGCTACCTGTTGACCGGGTCCAGTGCCGGCGTCAAAGGCGGGCTCGCGTCGATGGGGATCACGACCGACAAAAAAACCGGATTGGCCTCGATCGACCAAGGGCTGCTCGATGCGGCGCTGGCCAGGGACAAGGGCAAGGCCGTGTTTGCCGTGACTGACTTCGGCAGGAATTTCGACGCCATGGTCGAGAGCCTGACTGCGGCCGACCATTCGCAACTGAGGCAAATGGATAACCTGGACCGCGCCGTGCATTGGATCATGGCCAATCGCGACGATGTGCAGAAGGAATTCGGGCCTGGCGCTGCGGCCACGCCGAACGAGGCATTTGCCCGCGCGGCGGCGCGCTATGACCAGATAGCAAAGCTCAAGATTTCCACCTGACCCGCAAAGCAAACAAGCGCCCGAAGGCGCTTGTTGAAACTGCCACTACCGTGGGCACGCAGCCCTCGGCGGTCCCGCCCACCCTACACTGCTACCGTAGGGTGGGCATGTCGCCGCACTAACTTCCGTGCGACGACCGGTGCCCACGCGTGGAGTTAATGCTTCACGACTTCACCGGAATCAACCTTGCTAGCCGCAGCCGGCACCGCTTCGACCGCAACGGGTTCCACCACTGGCACAGGCTGACGTTCCAGCGCGATTTCAAGCACCTTGTCGATCCAGCGCACCGGAACGATTTCGAGCTTGTTCTTCACGTTGTCCGGAATTTCGGCCAGGTCCTTGACGTTTTGCTCCGGAATCAAGACGGTCTTGATGCCACCGCGATGGGCCGCCAGCAGCTTCTCCTTCAGACCACCGATCGGCAGCACTTCGCCGCGCAGCGTGATCTCGCCCGTCATCGCCACATCGGCGCGCACCGGAATGCCGGTGAACACGGACACCAGCGCCGTCGTCATCGCGATACCGGCCGACGGACCATCCTTCGGCGTCGCACCTTCCGGCACGTGGATGTGAATGTCGCTCTTTTCGAACACGTCATTCTTGATGCCGAGGCGATTGGCGCGTGAACGCACCACCGTGCGGGCCGCTTCGATCGACTCCTTCATCACATCGCCCAGGGTGCCGGTGCGGATCACGCCACCCTTGCCCGGCATTTGCACGGCTTCGATCGTCAGCAGGTCGCCGCCGACTTCGGTCCATGCAAGTCCGACCACCTGGCCGACCTGGTTCTCTTTCTCGGCCACGCCAAAATCGTAGCGGCGAACACCGAGGAACTTGTCGATGTTCTTGCCCGACACCGCCACCTTCTTGTCCGACTTTTTGAGCAGCAGCATCTTGACGACCTTGCGGCAGATCTTCGACACTTCGCGCTCGAGCGAGCGGACACCGGCTTCGCGGGTGTAGTAACGGATGATGTCGCGGATTGCCGACTCGTCGACCTTGATCTCGTCTTCCTTCAGGCCATTGGCCTTGATCTGCTTCGGCAGCAGGTAGCGCTGTGCGATGCTGGTCTTCTCGTCCTCCGTGTAACCGGACAGGCGGATCACTTCCATCCGGTCCAGCAATGCAGGCGGGATGTTGTACGAGTTCGAGGTCGCCACGAACATCACATCAGACAGGTCGAAGTCGACTTCGATGTAGTGGTCGGAGAACGTGTGGTTCTGTTCCGGATCGAGCACCTCGAGCAGGGCCGACGACGGATCGCCGCGGAAGTCAGCACCCATCTTGTCGATCTCGTCGAGCAGGAACAATGGATTCCTCACGCCGACCTTGGACAGGCTCTGCAGCACTTTGCCCGGCATCGAGCCGATATAGGTGCGGCGGTGGCCGCGAATCTCGGCTTCGTCGCGCACGCCGCCCAGTGCCATGCGCACGAACTTGCGGTTGGTGGCGCGGGCGATCGACTGGCCGAGCGAAGTCTTGCCGACGCCCGGTGGGCCGACGAAGCACAGGATCGGGGCTTTGAGCTTGTCGACGCGCTGCTGGACTGCGAGGTACTCGAGGATGCGTTCCTTGACCTTGTCGAGGCCATAGTGGTCGCCCTCGAGCACCTTCTCGGCGTTCGACAGATCGTTATTGACCTTAGACTTTTTCTTCCAAGGCAGGTTCACCAGGGTGTCGATATAGTTGCGCACCACGGTAGCCTCGGCCGACATCGGCGACATCAGCTTGAGCTTCTTGATTTCGTTGCTGGCTTTGTCCAGTGCCTCTTTCGGCATCTTGGCGGCAATCACCTTCTTCTCGAGCTCGTCGATGTCGGCGCCGTCTTCGCCCTCGCCCAGTTCTTTCTGAATCGCCTTGACTTGCTCGTTCAGGTAGTACTCGCGCTGCGACTTCTCCATCTGGCGCTTGACGCGGCCGCGGATGCGCTTCTCCACTTGCAGGATGTCGAGCTCGCCTTCGAGCTGGCCCAGCAGGTGTTCGAGGCGCTTGGCCACGTTGAAGATTTCGAGGATGACTTGTTTCTGTTCGAGCTTGAGCGGCAGGTGGGCCGCGACGGTATCGGCCAGGCGGCCGGCATCGTCGATCCCCGCCAGCGAGGCCAGGATCTCAGGTGGAATCTTTTTATTGAGTTTGACGTACTGGTCAAACTGCTGGACGATCGCGCGGCGCATCGCTTCGACTTCCGAATCGTCGCCGATTTCGGATTTGAGCGGGGTCAGGTCGGCGATGAAATGGGTCGCACCATCACTGATGTGATTGATGCGGGCGCGCTGTGCACCCTCGACCAATACCTTGACGGTACCATCCGGCAGCTTGAGCATCTGCAGGATGTTGGCAACGCAACCGATCTCGTAGATGTCGGAAGCGGAAGGTTCATCCTTGGCGGCGGCCTTTTGTGCGGCGAGCATGATGCTCTTGCCCTGTTCCATCGCGGCCTCGAGAGCCTTGATCGACTTTGGACGGCCGACAAACAGAGGTATCACCATATGAGGAAAGACCACCACATCGCGCAACGGCAATAATGGCAGCGTCGTTTGCTCGGTTAATTTGGAAGTTGTCATGGTATACCTTATAGAAAGCGTGTTTACGATGTTGGCACAAGCTGCCAAAACACAAGACCGGCAAGAATAAATTTTTCTACAAGTAATTAATGTAAATCAAATGCTTGAAACAAAATCAGCTGCTCAGTCCAATAAAACAACCGGTGTAGGGTGGGTTCGGTTCTATCGAACCCACGCGTGGGTAAGCAAGCTTACCCACCCTACTTGTCTGCGGCCACCGCTTTTTATTTGTCGTTTTGAGCAAAGTTCAAAATACAAATAAAAAAGCCACCGCGCAGTGTGAACTGCGAGTGGCTTTCCGACTGAAGCCCGGGTTCTTTTATTGAGTTAAATTGTACCGCCTAGAAATCCGGATTCAAACCTTTTTCGTTGTGTGCGCGAGGCAAATCTCAGTTTTCGCCCGAAGCTTTGGCACTTTCGCTATAAATAAGCAGCGGTTTGGCACCATTTGTGATCGTATTCTCATCAATCACGACTTTGACGACGTTTTGCTGGTTCGGCAGCTCGTACATCACGTCAAGCAAAGCGTGCTCCAGGATCGAGCGCAAACCGCGCGCGCCGGTCTTGCGCGCCAAGGCCTTCTTGGCGATCGCATGCAAGGCGGCCGGACGGATTTCCAGTTCGGCACCTTCCATGTCGAGCAGCTTCGAATACTGCTTGATCAGCGCATTTTTCGGCTCGATCAGAATTTGAATCAGCGCTTCCTCCGTCAGTTCCGACAAAGTCGCGACGACCGGCAGGCGGCCCACCAGTTCCGGGATCAAGCCGAACTTGATCAAGTCTTCCGGCTCCGCTTCCAGCATGATATCGCTGGCAGCGCGCTGGGTCTGGCTCTTGACCGTGGCCGAGAAACCGATGCCCGACTTTTCCGAGCGGTCCTGGATGATCTTGACCAGGCCGTCGAAGGCGCCGCCGCAGATGAACATGATGTTGGTGGTGTCGATCTGCACGAAGTCCTGGTTAGGATGCTTGCGCCCGCCCTGCGGCGGCACCGAGGCCATCGTGCCCTCGATCAGCTTCAACAGGGCCTGCTGCACCCCTTCGCCCGATACGTCGCGGGTGATCGACGGATTGTCCGACTTGCGCGAAATCTTGTCGATCTCGTCGATGTAGACGATGCCGCGCTGGGCCTTGTCGACTTCATAGTTGCAGCTCTGCAGCAGCTTCTGGATGATGTTCTCGACGTCTTCGCCGACATAGCCGGCTTCGGTCAGCGTGGTCGCGTCGGCGATGACGAACGGCACATTGAGCATGCGGGCCAGGGTCTGGGCCAGCAGGGTCTTGCCCGAGCCGGTAGGACCGACCAGCAAGATATTGCTCTTGGCCAGTTCGATATCGTCCTTCTTGCCCAGGTGCTTCAGGCGCTTGTAGTGGTTGTACACCGCCACCGACAGGATGCGCTTGGCCGTTTGCTGGCCGATCACGTACTGGTTCAGCAGCTCGCAGATTTCCTGCGGGGTCGGCAGGTCCGACTTGGTGCCGCCGGCCACGGCGTCGACGTTGGCGGTTTCGTCGCGGATGATGTCGTTGCACAGGTCAATACACTCGTCGCAGATGAAGACGGACGGCCCGGCGATGAGTTTCTTTACCTCATGCTGGCTCTTGCCGCAGAACGAGCAGTACAACAATTTTTCGCCGCTGGAGGATTTTTTGTCTGACATGGGGCAGGTTTCGTATTGATTGCAGTAAATAATTCTCAGGCTGTGGAAATGCTCACGCTTCCCATGCTACCCGAAATAAAAACGAAACGCCCGAACGTTGTGGCGCCCGGGCGTTTTTTTCAGCCAAAATGTTGGCAAGTCATTAAGCGCGTGTGACCAATACTTTGTCGATCAGGCCATACGCCACGGCTTCGTCACCGGACATGAAGTTGTCGCGGTCCGTGTCCTTGGCGATCTGTTCCGACGTCTTGCCGCAACGTTCGCCCATGATGCTATTGAGGCGTTCGCGCAGGTACAGGATTTCACGGGCCTGAATTTCGATGTCCGATGCCTGGCCTTGCGAACCACCCGACGGCTGGTGGATCATGATGCGGGAGTTAGGCAGCGAGAAACGCTTGCCCTTCTCGCCGGCGGCCAGCAGGAAGGCGCCCATCGAGGCCGCCATCCCGGTGCACAGCGTCGACACGTTCGGCTTGATGAACTGCATCGTGTCGTAAATGGCCAGGCCAGCCGACACCGAACCACCCGGCGAGTTGATGTAGAGCGAAATATCCTTGTCCGGATTCTCGCTCTCCAGGAACAGCAGCTGGGCCACGATCAGATTGGCCATCTGGTCGTTGACAGGGCCGACCAGGAAAATCACACGTTCTTTCAGCAGGCGCGAATAAATATCGTAGGCACGCTCGCCGCGACCGCTTTGTTCGACGACCATCGGCACCAGGCCGAGTGCTTGCGTATCCAATGCTGGATTCTTGAACATACCTGTCATTTCCTTATGTAAGGGGGAACGGGCTTACGCTTGTGCGTTGTTACCCATCAATTCGTCGAAAGCGACTGCTTTGTAGGTCACTTTCGCCATGCCAAGCACATAGTTGACGACGTTTTCTTCCAATACAAGGGCTTCGACTTCAGCCAGGCGGCGGCGATCGCTGTAGTAGTACTTCAGCACTTCGCGCGGGTCTTCATAACTCTGGGCGAAATCTTCGATCTGGGCCTTGACTTGTTCAGGCTGGGCTTGCAGCTGCTGGTCGCCCACCAGTTGCGACAGGATCAGGCCGAGGCGTACGCGACGCTCTGCCTTGGCAGCGAACAGCTCCGGAGGGAAAGGCATCGCCTTGACGTCCATGCCGCGCTGGGCCATGTCCTGGCGGGTCATTTCGGCCAGGCGCTCGCCGTCCTGGGCGACCAGAACCTGCGGCACTTCCATTTCAGCCACGCTAACGAGCGCGTCCATCACGGCTTCCTTGTTGCGCGCCTTGACGCGGCCGGCCACTTCACGCTCGAGGTTGACCTTGATGTCGGCGCGCATCTTGCTCAGGTCGCCGTCAGCCATGCCCAGCGACTTGGCGAATTCTGCGTCGACTTCCGGCAGGTGTGCCCACTCCAGCTGTTTCAGCGTGATCGTGAACGATGCGGTCTTGCCTGCCACGTCCTTGCCGTGGTAGTCCTCCGGGAACGCCAGTGGGAAGGTCTTGGCTTCGCCGACCTTCAGGCCGATGGTGGCGGCTTCGAATTCGGGCAGCATGCGGCCTTCGCCGAGCACGAAGGCATAGCCTTCAGCTTTGCCGCCCGGGAACTCAACGCCGTCGATCGAACCGACGAAGTCGACCGTCACGCGGTCGCCGTTGGCGGCGACTGGCGCGCCGCCGTCGCCGTGCTCACCGGCCTCACCCTTGGTGTGGTAGTGCACGCGCTGCTTGCGCAGGATGTCGATGGTCTTGTCGATTTCCGCGTCCGACACTTCCGCCTTGACTGCTTCCAGCGCCACGGTGGTCAGGTCGCCGATGACGATTTCCGGATAGACTTCAAAGGTCGCGTTGAAGGTCAGTTGGCCTTCCGGTGCGTCTTCCTTTGGCTCGATGCGCGGATAGCCGGCAACCTTGAGCTGGGCTTCGTTGGCGGCGTCGTTGAAAGCGCGGCCGACTTTGTCGTTCAGCACTTCCGACTCGATCTGGTAGCCGTACTGCGCAGCGACCATTTTCATAGGAACTTTGCCTGGGCGGAAGCCCGGCGCCTTGGCCGTCTTGGCTTGTTGTTTCAGGCGCTTCTCAACTTCCGTACGGACGTCAGTCAGCGGAAAAGAGATCGTCAAGCGACGTTCGAGTTTACCCAGGGTTTCGACTGCAGTTGCCATTATAAAAATCGTCCAAAAAATAGTAATCAATACATGGTGCGAGGAGGGGGACTCGAACCCCCACACCATTGCTGGCGTCAGGACCTAAACCTGGTGCGTCTACCAATTTCGCCATCCTCGCGGGATAGGTTGCATCAGAGGGCGAATTCTGAATGCACTAAAAGCAAAGGGCGCCCGATTGAAACCTAGCGCCCTGCCCTGCCTTTGTTAGGGGTTACAACTTCAACGCAATATTCTAGCGGATTTCTGGACAAGCTTGTGGGGATTTTGATGGGAACGTTGCGGCGCCCCCTCATTGGGGGCACCATTGCAACATTATTTAAGCATTAACAAGTGCCGGCTTCTTGACCCGGAACCAGGCCGCGTACAAAGCCGGCAGGAACAATAGGGTCAGCGCCGTTGCGACCACCAGGCCGCCCATGATGGCGACCGCCATCGGACCCCAGAACACCGAGCGCGACAACGGAATCATCGCCAGCGCCGCCGCCGCGGCCGTCAAGATGATCGGGCGGCAGCGGCGTACGGCCGCCTCGACGATCGCGTTCCACGGCTCGACGCCGAGCGCGATGTCCTGCTCGATCTGGTCAATCAGGATCACCGAATTGCGGATGATCATGCCGAACAGCGCGATCACGCCCAGCGTCGCCACGAAGCCCATCGGGCGGTGCAGCAGCAGCAGGGCCATCGCCGCGCCGGCAATGCCGAGCGGTCCGGTCAGGAACACCAGCAGCGAACGCGAGAAGCTCTGCAATTGCAACATGAGCAAAGTGAACACAATAAAGATCACCAGCGGCACATTGGCCGAGATCGACGACTCCGCTGCCTTGCTGTCGGCCGCCGCGCCGGCCAGCTCGATTGTGAAGCCGGCCGGCAGGCTGGCGCGGATCGCCGTCAGCTTGTCGCCGATCTGGGTCGACACGGTCGGGCCCTGGATGCCGTCCACCACGTCGGACTGCACCGTGATGGCCCACTCGCGGTTCTGGCGCCACACCACGCCCGGCTCCCACACGAAGTGCGGACGTGCGATCTGCGAAATCGTCACCGACTTGCCCGAACTGGTGGGGATATTGGTGTCGTTGAGCACGGCGATGGTCTGGCGTTCCTCGACCGGCTGGCGGATCACGATATCGATCAGCTTATTGTCTTCGCGGAACTGGCCAATCGTGGTACCGGACAGGATCGTGTTTGCCGCGCGCATCACCGTTTGCGAGGTGATGCCCAGCGCGCGCAATTTGTCCTGGTCGAGGTCGAGGCGCAAGACCTTGACCGATTCGTTCCAGTTGTCGTTGACGCCCAGCGTATTCGGGTTGGCGCGCATCACGTCCTTGACCTGGTCGGCCAGCGAACGGACCTTGGTGACGTCAGGACCGGCCACGCGGAACTGCACCGGATAAGGCACCGGCGGGCCGTTCGGCAACAGCTTGACGCGCCCGCGCACTTCCGGGAAATCGGTCTTGAAGGCCTGAATGATCTTCTGACGCAAGCCTTCGCGGCTGGCCAGGTCCTTCGGCAACACGACCACCTGGGCAACGTTGGTCTGCGGGAAAATCTGGTCCAGCGGCAGGTAAAACCGGGGGCTGCCGGTGCCGACGTAGGTTGTCACGCTCTCCACGTTCGGCTGGGCGCGGATGAAGGTTTCGAACTTCTTGGCCTGGGCTTCGGTCGCCTTGAACGCGGTCCCTTCCGGCAGCCACATTTCGACCATCAGTTCGGGCCGGCTCGAGTCCGGGAAGAATTGCTTCTCGATGAACTTGAAGCCGAACAGGCCCAGCATGAAGGTCAGCAGCGTCACCAGGATGGTCGTCTTGCGCCATTCGACGCACCAGTTGACGATGGCGCGGAAACGGCGGAAACCGGGCGTGTCGAACAGGTCGTGGCCATGTTCACCCGGGGCATGCGGTTTTACCTTCAGCAACACATAGCCGATATAAGGCGTAAAGAACACGGCGACCACCCACGACACGATCAGCGCGATCGCATTGACCGAAAACATCGAGAACGTGTATTCGCCGGCGGCCGACTTGGCCAGGCCGATCGGCAGGAAGCCCGCCGCCGTGATCAGGGTGCCGGTCAGCATCGGCATCGCGGTCGACGTATAGGCAAAGGTGGCCGCCTCCAGCCGGGTGGAGCCCTCCTCCATCTTGCGCACCATCATTTCAACGGCAATGATGGCGTCGTCGACCAGCAGGCCGAGCGCAATGATCAAGGCGCCCAGCGAAATCTTATGCAGGTCGATATTGAAGATGCGCATGAACAGGAAGGTAATGGCCAGCACCAGCGGGATGGTCAGCGCCACCACCAGGCCCGGCCGCACATCGATGCGCCACGGCTTGGTGTGCAGGCCCAGCGCGACAAAGCTGACGGCCAGCACGATCAGGATTGCTTCGACCAGGGTACGGGTGAATTCACCGACCGAGGCGACGACGGCGCGCGGCTGGTCCGACACGCGCGACAGCTCAATACCGTGCGGCAGCTTGCTCTTGATGGCGTCGACCGTGGTGGCCAGGTGCTTGCCCATGACGATGATATTGCCGCCCTTTTCCATCGAGATGCCCAGGCCGATCACTTCCTTGCCGTTAAAGCGCATCTTGTCTTGCGGCGGGTCCCTGAATTCGCGCTTGACGATGGCGAAGTCGCCCAGCCGGAAGGTGGTCGAACCGGCGCGCAGCTCGAGGTTTTCCAGTTCCTTGATGGTCTTCAGGGCACCGGTCACCCGCACCTGCAGATTGTCGGTCGGCGTCACCAGCACGCCGGTCGATTCGACCGAGTTCTGGGTGGCAATCTGATTGACGATGGCCTCGAACGGAATGCCCAGCTGGGCGAACTTCTTGTGCGAGAACTCGATATTGACCTTCTCGTCCTGCACGCCGAACAGTTCGACCTTGTTGACCATCGGCACCTGCAGCATCTGCTGGCGCACGAAGTCGGCGTAATCCTTCATTTCGGCATAGGTGAAGCCGTCGCCCGACAGCGCGAAGATGGAACCGTAGGTGTCGCCGAACTCGTCGTTGAAGAATGGACCGATCACGCCGGGCGGCAAGGTGCCACGGATGTCGCCGATCTTCTTGCGCACCTGGTACCAGGCCGACGAGGTATCCGACGGCGCCGTCGATTCAGCCAGCTGGATGATGATCAGGGTTTCGCCCGGCTTCGAATAGCTGCGGATCTTGTCGACATTCGGTGTTTCCTGCAGCTTACGCTCGAGCTTGTCGGTCACCTGTTCGGCCATCTGCACGGCGGTCGCGCCCGGCCACACGGCCCGCACCACCATCGCGCGGAAGGTGAATGGCGGGTCTTCATCCTGGCCGAGATTGGCATAGCTCATGATGCCGAAAATCAGCAGCGCACCAATCAGGTAGCGCGTCAATGCAATATGTTCGAGCGCCCAGCGCGACAGATTGAACCCCTTCATTGGAGCACCTCGCCTTGCGGCTCGATGGCCGCAACCGACGGGGTCGCTACAGAGGCAGGCACTTCAACGCCAAGGATCTTCACTTTCTGGCCGTTCTTGAGCTGGTTGACGCCGGCCGTGACGACGGTCTGGCCGGCCTGGACGCCGGCGGCGATGACGATGTCATTGCCCGAGGTACCGCCGACCTGGACCGGCATCAGCTTGACGGCGCCTTGTTCCACCACCCACACCGCCGTCTTGCCTTTTTCATGGAACAGCGCGGTCAGGGGCACCCGCACCACCGGCGCCGGGGTCTTCGACGAGAACTGCACCAGCGCCGTCATGCCCAGCTTGACGTCGGTCTTGGCGTTAGGCATCGAGATCTTGACTGCATAGGTGCGTGTCAGCGCATCGGCCACCGGCGACACTTCGCGGATCTTGCCGGCAATGGCTTCCTTCGGATTGGCCCACAGGCGCACGGTCACATCGGCCACCTTGCGCAGCGTATCGACCTTGTCCTCGGGGATGCCGATGACGATTTCCTTTTCGTCGGCCTTGGCCACGCGCACCACGGGCGTGCCGGGCGCGACCACCTGCCCCACTTCGGCGTCGACCGCCGTGACCACGCCGTCGATATCGGAAATCAGGCTGCTGTAGCTGGCCTGGTTCGACTGGCCGCGGTAGGCCGCCTGGGCCGAGTCGACGCTGGCCTGGGCCGCCTTGAAGGCCGACTGCTTGGTGTCGAGCACGGTCTGGCTGACGAAATTCTTGTCGCGCAATTCCTGGTAGCGCTTCAGTTCGGCCGAAGCCAGGTCGCGGTTGGTTTCGGCGGCGCGCAGGCCGGCATTGGCTTGCGCCTGTGCCAGCTGCAAGTCTTGCGGATCGAGCTGCATCAGCACCTGGCCACGCTTGACGGTGGTGCCGACATCGACTCTGCGCGCGACGATCTTGCCCGCCACGCGGAAACCGAGGCGCGATTCGACGCGGGCCCGCACTTCGCCGGCGAATTCGGCATTGATGTCGACATTGTCGGCCGCCAGCACAATGGCGCGGACCGGGCGCACATCGTCGACTTTTTCGGCTGGCTTGGAGCAGGCTGCCAGCAGCAGCGCGGACGCTACCAGCACGGCGGCGGAGGGGGGAACGGGTGAGAGCTGACGCAGGGATTTCAGGGCGAACACGTTGTTTTCCTTTACTATGCGAGCTGTTCCGGAAGTCTTGATGTTACTACCGTTACAGGGCAGTGAATTACTGACTTTGTGGTTATTAATTATAAACAGCCCCCGCAAAATTGCAACTGACTTTTGCGTCATTAAATAAAAATTTGAACAAATGGCAATAAACCACTACGAAAATTTTCCTGTCGCTTCCATCCTTTTGCCCCGGCATCTGGTGCCCGCCGTCGAGGCAATCTATGCCTTCGCCCGTAGCGCCGACGACCTGGCCGACGAAGGCGATTGCATGCCGCAGCAACGGCTCGACGCGCTTGAGGCTTACGAGGCCGCGCTCGACGCCATCGAAGGCGGCCGGCCGGTGGGTGGCACTCCCTTCCTCGACCAGGCGGCGCCCATGTTTGGCCGGCTTGCCGCGGTCATTGCCCAATATGATTTGCCGATGCAGCCTTTACGCGACTTGCTGTCGGCCTTCAAGCAGGACGTCGCCACCACGCGCTACGCCACGGCATCGGACCTGATCGATTATTGCCGCCGCTCCGCCAATCCGGTCGGCAGGCTGATGCTGTCGCTGTACGGCTGCGCCAGCCCAGCCAATGTGGGTGACTCGGACGCGATCTGTTCCGCACTGCAGTTGATCAATTTTTGGCAAGACGTCGCCATCGACCGCCACAAGGACCGCATCTATATTCCGCTCGAGGACCTGGCCCGCTTCCAGATCTTGCCGGATCAACTGGACCGCGCCGTGGTCGACGGCGCGTGGCGCGCGCTGATGGGTTTTGAAATACGGCGCGCCCGCGCCATGATGCTCGAAGGCGCGCCATTGGCCTTGCGCCTGCCCGGGCGCATCGGCTGGGAACTGCGCATGGTGGTCCAGGGGGGCTTGCGCATCCTCGAACGCATCGAAGCGGCACAGTGCGACGTGTTCCGGCACCGGCCCCAGCTCGGCTGGCGGGACTGGGTCGTGATTGCCTGGCGCAGCGTGCGAATGTGAAGGCGCGCCGCCCGCCGGACTACTGGATCAGCTTGCCAACGGCGTCGCGCACGGCGATCTCGAGGACATCCTGCAATTGTTCGATCTTTTGCTTGGCGGAATACACGTCCCAGGCCGACAGCGATTCACGATTGTAGTTACCCATGGGCACGGTCTTTTTCTGCACCACTTCGCGCAGCACCTCGAGCGTGTTGGCGTCGATCAGCCGCACTTTCAGATAGGCATAGGGGGCAATAAAGCCCTTGCCCAGCTTGAGCGATGTGGCGCTCTTGAGTTCGGTCATATTGTCGACGTAAAAACCCAAACCTTCCAGCGTGCCAGTGCCGGATGCCCAGTTTTCAAGCCGGATTTCGGTGTCAGCGCGCGCCTTGGTGATCAATATCAGATGGCTGACCTTGCGGGCCGTGAGCAGACTCTTGAGGAAAGCGCGGTCGTCAGCGTGCGCCAGGGGCGCATCGAACATCGCGTTTTGCGCCTTGTACAGGCCGGGATCGGGCGTGATCAGCATGGTGGTCTGGGTTGCCGGCCAACTCTTCTTGATGGTTGCATTGGCTGACTTGATCGCCGCCTCGTCGAACATCTTGTCGGTCAACGCCACGACGTTCCTGTCATTCTGGTTGATGGTCGTGCCGGTTTGAGTGCGCTCTCCGATCGTGGTCAGGTGGTCTCCGACCAGCGACAGCACGGCATAGGATTTCGAGTCCGCCTCGGCCGCCGAGGCCGGCATGACTGCGGCGCCAAGCAGGGCCACCAGGCCAACGACCCGCATCGCTTTCACCGCGGTTAGCAAATTTGTCATGCATTTCTCCAATATGTAATTGCCGATAATATACAACCTTCCGCTGCGCAGGCGCTAGAATAGCGCCTTTGATTCGCTCAAATCGCCTCAGCTCATGTCCCCCGACGAATATTGCCAGCAGAAGACTGCCCAAAGCGGCTCCAGTTTTTACTACAGCTTCCTGTTCCTGCCGCCGGAGCGCCGGCGCGCCATCACTGCCCTGTATGCGTTTTGCCGCGAAGTGGACGATACCGTCGATGAGTGCACCGATCAGTCGATCGCGCGCATCAAGCTGCAATGGTGGCGCACCGAAGTGGCGACCATGTACCAGGGCAATCCAACCCATCCGGTGATGCAGGCGCTGCAGCCGCATGTGGGGGCGTACCAGCTGGCAGAGCAGCATTTGCAGGCCATCATCGATGGCATGGAAATGGACCTGGACCAGACCCGCTACCTCGACTACCCGGCCATGCAGAAGTACTGCTGGCATGTGGCCAGCGTGGTCGGCATCCTGTCGGCCAGCATCTTCGGCGTCACCCAGCCGCGCACGCTGGAGTTTGCTGAAAAGCTGGGACTGGCTTTCCAGCTGACCAATATCATGCGCGATGTCGGCGAAGATGCGCGCAAGGGCCGCATCTATTTGCCGGTCAATGAATTGCAGCAGTTCAACGTGACCGCCGCCGACCTGCTGGGCGCCCGCCACAGCGACCGCTTCGAGAACCTGATGCGCTTCCAGGTCCTGCGCGCGCAGAAAGTGTACGACGAGGCATTTGCCCTGCTGCCAGAGGAGGACCGGCGCGCCCAGCGTCCCGGCCTGATGATGGCAGCGATCTACCGCACCTTGCTCGAGGAAATCGAACTCGATGGTTTCCATGTGCTGAAGCAGCGCATTTCCCTGACGCCGATCCGCAAATTGTGGCTGGCGTGGAAAACCTATATCCGTGGCTAAGGTCGCCGTCATTGGCGCCGGCTGGGCCGGCTGCAGCGCCGCGCTCGAGCTGGCATCAAACGGCTGCCACGTCACGCTGATGGAAGCGTCGCGCCAGCTGGGCGGGCGAGCGCGCGGCGTCGAGCTGCATGGCACCATGCTCGACAACGGCCAGCACATCCTGCTTGGCGCCTACAGCGCCACCTTGCGCGCCATGAAACTGGCCGGCGTCGATGCTGGCGCGGCACTGCTGAACCTGCCTTTGCAGATGCGCTATCCGCCGGCCGGCATCGCCACTGGCAGCGGCATGGATTTTGTGGCGCCGCGCTGGCCGGCGCCCTGGCACCTGGCTTGCGCCTTGCTGCGCGCCAAGGGCCTGGCCCGTGCCGACAAGATGGCGCTGGCGCGCTTTTCCAGCAGCGCGCGCTGGATGGACTGGCAACTGCACCACGATTGCAGCGTCAGCGCGTTGCTGGAGCGCCTGGACCAGACCGAACGGCTGGTGCAGCTGATGTGGCGCCCGCTGTGCCTGGCGGCCCTGAACACCCCACCCGAGCGCGCGTCCGCCAAGGTATTCCTGAATGTGCTGCGCGACAGCCTCGGTGCCAGACGCAGCGCGTCCGACATGCTGCTGCCGCGACGCGACCTGGGCACCCTGTTCCCCAAGGCGGCTGCCGAATTCGTCAAGGCCAAAGGCGGCAATGTGCAGCTGGGCTGCAAGGTCGACCTGCTCGAACCGCTGTGCCAGCAGTTCGATGGCGTCGTGCTGGCCACGCCGGCGAGCGCCGCCGCCACCCTGCTGCGCACCCTGCCCGAGGCCGGGGCCGGTGCGCTGCCGGCACTGGCCCAGCTCGACGCCTTCACCTACGAGCCGATCACCACCTGCTACCTGCACTACGGGCCGGCATGCAAGCTCGATTTGCCGTTTTACGCCCTGGTCGACGACCCGGCCAGCGGCCAGTGGGGGCAATTCGTGTTCGACCGCGGCCAGCTCGACCAGGCCCAGGCCGGCTGGCTGGCCGTGGTCGTCAGCGCCTCAGGCGACGCCGCCGCGCTGGACCAGGCCGACCTGGCACAGGCGGTGGCCCTGCAACTGGCCCGGGTGTTCGGCCGCGCGCAACTGGGCCAGCCCGCCCGGGCCCAGGTCATCACCGAGAAACGCGCCACATTCGCCTGTACGCCCGAGCTGTCCCGGCCGCCCAATGCCAGCGGCTACCCCGGCCTGGCGCTGGCGGGCGACTATACAGATAGTGACTATCCGGCAACATTGGAAGCCGCCGTGCGCAGCGGCGCCGGCGCCGCCAACGCCATTCTGGCCGGCCTCGGGCGCTGAGGACAGGCTCGGTTTGGGACGCTCGCCGCTCAGCTTCATCACGCTATTTGGTCACCTATTCCGCCAAATGTGCATCCTGTCGCATCGCGGTGGCTTGCTCCCCGCCGCTTGGGTACAGTTGCAACATCGAAACTGGATTCAACCAACGGGAACCAACATGAACCTCACCCTTGCTTTACGTGCTGTCACTGTGCTGGCCTTCGTGGCACTGAGCACGGTGCTCATCGTTCAGCCGCACCTGTTTGGCCTTGAGAAGGCCGCCAACGGACCGGTCCTCAGTCCAGTCGTGGCCCTGAGCCACTTCTGAGCCTGCCAGCCCGGCCGCCATTCGGAGTTGTAGATGAGCAAACTGGAATACCTCGATGCCTTGAAGCGCGCAATGGCTGGCCTTCCGGTGGCCACCATTGCCAAGACGCTTGGCTACTATGAGCAGCGCTTTGTCGACGGCATCGCAGCCGGCCAGACCGAAGCGGCCATCGCGGGGGAATTGGGCGATCCGAAGAAAATTGCCATTACGCTGCGCACCAGCGCCCATCTGAAGGCTTTCGAGGAAAAACGCAATCCTGCCACCCTGCTGCGCCTGCTGGTGTCGGTGATCGGACTGGCCATCTTCAACCTGTTCATGGTCGTGCCGGCGCTGGTCTACGGCGCCTTGCTGACGGCCATGTACGCCTGCGCCTTCGCCTTCTACGTGGCCGGCATCGCGATTACGGCCAGCGGCATGTCCGGCGCCAATGAACTGGTATTGACCGGCCCGTTCCATGAATTCATCGCCAATGACGAGTCGTTCCGCAGCGACACGAGCCAGACCCGCATTTCGATCAGCGAAATGGGCGTGCGCGTGTTCCAGGAGTCCAGCGACAGCCCGGCGCCGGCCGACGATGAACCGGAAGACCCGGACCAGGCATCCAAAGTCATCAAGCATGCCGAGGCGGTCGCCGGCCGCGGCCTGCATATCTCGACCAGCCTGGACGACGGCTCGCGCGCCACCCAGACCGTGTTCGGCGTCGGCATGGTATTGGCCGGCATCCTGTTATTCCTGCTGGGCCTGGTCGTGACCAAATACACGCTGATCGGCATCAAACGCTACCTTGAAATGAACTTTGCCTTGCTCAAGGGAAACTGAACCATGCGCACATTAATGAAAATCGGGTTTGCCCTGCTGATGCTGGCGGCCGTGCTGATCACCCTGTCCTACGGCATGCTGCGCTCCAAAGGCACGGTCGGCCCGGCCCACACGGCCGGCCGCCAGGTCGAGAGCGAAACCCGCAGCGTCGGCAAGGGCATCCACAGCGTCGAGTTGTCCGGCCCGATCAATATGACGCTGCGCCAGGGCGCCACCGCCTCGCTGGAGGTGCGGGGCGAACAGCGCCTGCTGGGCAATGTCGACAGCTCGGAGGAAAACGGCATCCTTCATATCGGCACCAAGGGCATGCTGTTCCATCATCGCGAACCCCTGCAGGTCGAACTGGTGCTGCCTTCGCTGGCCCACCTGACCATCCACGGCAGCGGCGAAAGCACGGTCAACGGATTTAGCGGCGACAAGCTCGAGGTCCAGATCCATGGCTCCGGCAATGTGATCTTCAATGGCCGCTTCCGCGATATCGCGGCCGCCGTCCACGGCAGCGGCGACCTCGAACTCAATGGCGGCAACAGCGACAAGGTCGCCGTCCAGCTGGCCGGCTCGGGCCAGATGACGGTGGTCGGCAGCTGCAAGGAATTCAAGGCGGCCCAGAATGGCTCGGGCGATATCGACGCCCAGCACCTGTCGGCCGACAAGGTATCGGTCGAAATGCGCGGCACCGGCAATTCCAGCGTACTGGCCAAGCAGTCGGCCAATGTCAGCCTGCGCGGCACCGGCGACGTCAATGTCTACGGCAGCCCGAACGAGCGCAGCGTCAGCAAGACCGGCACCGGCGAAGTCAACTGGCATTAAATCGTTGCCTGCCGGCGCTCCGCCCGTTCAGTGCGGCGTGCCAGGCGGGGCAAACCGGTCCAGCACGTGGCCGGTCATGCCCTTGGCCAGCTCTTCCTCGCCAAAGAATACGTCGCCGATGCCTTCCTTGCGCAGCAGGTCCGACTCTTCCTCGTTGTGCGAACGCAGCAGGATCTCGATCTGCGGGTTCAGCGCGCGCGCCGTGTCGGCCATCTGGCGCACCTGCAGCGCATCGGGCGTGGCCACCACCAGCATTGCCGCATGGGCGATATGGGCCTGGATCAGCACTGCCGGATCGGCAGCATCGCCGGAAACGGCGGCAATCCCCTTCTTGCGCAGGCTTTCGACAATTTCGCGGCTGCGCTCGGCCACCACGTAGGGAATGCCGCGCGCGTCCAGCGCTGCCGCGATGCGGCTGCCGACCCTGCCATAGCCGACCAGGACCACCTGCCCTTCCAGGTATTTGCGTTCCGTACTCATCGGCAGTTCGGCAAACGGGTCCTGGCGCTGCTCGACCCAGCGCGCCAGTTCGGAATGGCGCAGCACCCAGCGGCGCACCGGTTCGACGGCGGCAAACACGGCCGAATTGAGCGCGATCGAAATGATCACGCCGGCCAGGATCAGGCTCATGCCTTCCTGCGGCAGCAGGCCCAGCGCCAGGCCCAGTCCGGCCAGGATGATCGAGAATTCACCCACCTGCGCCAGGCTGGCCGCCACCGACAGCGCCGTGTTGAGCGGATAGCGCAGCGCGATCACCAGTGCCAGCGACACCAGCGCATTGCTGAGGATGACGACACCGACCACCATCAGCACCCGCACCGGTTGCGACAGCAGGATCATTGGGTCGAACGACATGCCGACCGAGACGAAGAACAGCACCGAGAAGGCATCGCGCAGCGGCAGCGACTCTTCGGCGGCGCGGTGGCTGTACTCCGATTCGCGCATCACGGTGCCGGCAAAGAAGGCGCCCAACGCGAACGACACATTGAACAGGCCCGAGGCGCCGTAGGCGATGCCGATGGCAATGGCGATCACGGCCAGCGTAAACAGCTCGCGCGAACCGGTGCGGGCCACCTGCCACAGCAGCCACGGCAGGACCTTGCGGCCCGCGATGAGCATGATGGCGATGAAGGCGCCCACCTGCAGCAGGGTCTGGCCAATCGTCAGGAACAAAGGCTTGCTGGCATCGACCACGGCAGTGGTCGAGCCAAGCACGGCGGCCAGCGGCGGCAGCAGGACCAGCACCATGACCGTCACCAGGTCCTGCACCACCAGCCAGCCAACGGCGATGCGGCCATTCATCGTCTCGAGCAGGTTGCGCGACTCGAGCGATTTGAGCAGCACCACCGTGCTGGCGCAGGCCAGCGACAGGCCAAGAATCAAGGCCCCGCCCATGCTCCAGCCCCACCACCAGCCCAGGCTCATGCCGACGATGGTGGTGGCAGTGAGCTGGATGATCGCGCCCGGGATGGCGATGCGCCTGACCGCCATCAGGTCGCCCGGCGAAAAATGCAGGCCGACGCCGAACATCAGCAGCATCACGCCGATTTCCGACAGCTGCTGGGCAATGTGCAGGTCAGCCACGAAGCCCGGCGTGCCGGGGCCGATCAGGATGCCGGCCACCAGGAAACCGACCAGTGCCGGGATCTTGATGCGTTCTGCAATGAAGCCGAGGACCAGTGCCGCGCCAAAACCGACTGCAACGGTGGTGATGAGCGAAATATTGTGGTCCATTCGGTTCCTATTATTGTGTGTGGGTCTGCGTTCAGCGCGCCAGCCAGGCCAGGGCGCCGCGCGCGGCGGCCCGTCCGCTGGCAAAGCACGCGGTGAGCAGGTAACCGCCGGTGGGCGCTTCCCAGTCCAGCATCTCGCCGGCCACGAACACGCCAGGCAGCCTGGCCAGCATGCCATCGAATGGCGCCGCTGCCAATGCCTCGAATGGCACACCGCCTGCGCTGGAGATCGCTTCATCGATCGGGCGCGGGCGCTGCAGGCGCAGCGGCAGCATCTTGATGGCGGCGGCCAGGCTCGCTTCGTCTGCAAATTCTGCAGCGGACAGGCATTCGCGCAGCAGGCCGGACTTGACGCCTTTGATGCCAAGGCGGCTTTGCAGGTGGCTCGACATCGAACGCGCGCCGCGCGGCCGGCATACCTCGTCGTGCACGCGCCCGGCTGAATAATCCGGGCACAGGTCGAGCCAGATCGTGGCACTGCCGTCGGCGCCGATCTGGTCGCGCAAGTTAGCGGACAGTGCGTAAATCAGACTGCCCTCGACACCGTCTCTGGTGACGACGAACTGGCCCTGGCGACGCACCATCTGGCCATGCCGGTCGTGCGCGCTGATGGCGACTGTCGTCAGCGGATGGCCGGCGTAGCGCCCGGCGAAATGGGCACTCCACGCCACGTCGAAGCCGCAATTGGACGGTGCCAGCGGCGCGACGGCGATTGCCTTTTCCTCGAGCAGCGCGACCCAGGCGCCATCGGAACCGAGCCGCGCCCAGCTGGCGCCGCCAAGGGCAAGCACGCAGGCGTCGAACTGTTCGATTTTTTCGCCGTCGGCAGTGGCAAACACCAGCGCGCCGTCGCGCCACCCCTGCCAGCGGTGGCGCATGTGGAACTGCACCCCCTGTTCGCGCAGGCCATGCAGCCAGGCGCGCAGCAGAGGCGCCGCTTTCATATCGCTTGGGAACACGCGGCCCGAAGTACCGATAAAGGTGTCGATGCCGAGCGAATGGATCCATTCGCGCACATCTTGCGGCGTGCATCGATCCAGCCAAGGCGACAGCGCTGCGCTGCACGCGCCATAGCGGGCGATGAACTGATCGTACGGTTCCGAATGGGTGATATTCATTCCGCCCTTACCGGCGAGCAGAAATTTGCGCCCGACCGAAGGCATTGCATCGAAAACATGGACCGCGACACCGGCCGCGGCCAGCACGCCAGCCGCGGTCAGGCCAGCCGGACCGCCGCCAATGATGGCGATACGCCTTGAGTGTGGTGCAGTTGAATCCATAGTGCGCATTTTATCATGTAAAGTAAGCTTGACATCGCCATCGACCCCGGCTACGATGTAAAGCATACTTTACAACCTTCGGAGTACACCCATGCTGGAACGCGAAGCAAACAGGCGCGGCAACCTGGAACTGGCAGCCAGTCTCGCCGTCTATGCCATCATCCTGATACCTGCCCTGCATTTCGGGTCAGGGATGGAAGCCGGAATCGCGCGCACCTTGATCATGCTGAGCCCGATGATTGGATTCCTGCTGGCGCTGTGGGCCATCATTCGGCAATTCAAACGGGTGGACGAATTCGTCCGCCAGCGCACGCTGGAGAATGTCGCCATTGCGGCGGCCGTCACCGCAGGCGCAAGCTTCACCTACGGTTTCCTCGAAAACGTCGGCTTCCCGCGCCTGTCGATGTTCGCCGTGTGGCCGCTGATGGGTGCAGCCTGGGGCGTGGTTGCCATAGGGCGCTACCGTTTGCTGGACCGCGGCGGGCGATGAAGAACATCATGCGTCAGTTGCGCAGCGAGCGAGGCTGGAGCCAGGCCCAGCTTGCCGACCTGCTCGAAGTGTCACGCCAGACCGTCAATGCGATCGAAACGGAACGCTACGACCCCAGCCTGCCGCTGGCGTTTGCGATCTCGCGGCTGTTCGACCAACCGATCGAAGATATTTTTTCAGAATGAGGAGCAGGACATGAAGAGCATCGTGCAATTCTTATGGGTATGCGGCACCATGATCATGCTGTTGGCTGGCATTGAGCTGGTCAAGGGAAATGCGCTGGCCGAAGCCCTGCCATTCGCCATCGGCTGGGGCTTATTGTCGTCGGCGATCTTTGTCGGCTCGCGCTACTTCCGCGCGCGCACCGGCATCGCTTGCGCGGCGTGCGCGGACGAGACCAAGCCGAACTGAGCTTCTGCCGCGCAGGCTCCTAGCCGCCGGTCACTGGCGGAAAGAAGGCGACCTCGCAGCCATCGCGCAACGCCGCATCGCCCTGGCACATGACGTGGTCGAATGCCATGCGCAGCGCGCGGTCGGTGCCGAGCGCCTGTGCCCAAACGCCGCCACGCCCGATCAGGTGCTTGCGCAAGGCCCCAACCGTGTCGACTGAGGCCGGCACGGTCACGGTTTCATGGCTGGTGCCGAGGGTTTCGCGCACACTTGCAAAAAAGCGCAGTTCAATTTGCATTATCGCGTCCGGTTGAGCAGGTGGTTAAACGGAATGAAGCGCACCGTGTCGCCGGCAGCAATGACCTGGCCGGGCGGGTTATCGACCAGGCCGTCGCCCCACACTGCCGACGTCAGCACGCCCGAACCCTGGTTGGGGAACAGCTCAAGACCGTCATTGCCGTTGACGCGCACGCGCAGGAACTCGTTGCGCCTGTCGGCCTTGGGCCAGTTGAAATCGGCCCGCATCGGGTAGGACCTGAGCGGCACGTGCAGAGCACCCTGCATCCGCATGATGAACGGGCGCACAAACAGCAGGAAGGTCACCAGGCTCGAGACCGGATTGCCCGGCAGCCCGAGGAAGAACGCGTTGCCTACTTCGCCAAATGCCAGCGGCTTGCCTGGCTTGACGGCGATCTGCCACATGGTCAGCCTGCCTTCGGCTTCGACCGCTGGCTTGACATGGTCTTCTTCGCCGACCGACACGCCGCCCGAGGTAATGATCAAGTCGCTGCCGCTGGCGGCAGCGCGCAGGGTTGCGCGCGTCTGCTCCAGCGAGTCCGGCACGATGCCATGGTCGGTGATCTCGCAGTCGAGGTTTTCGAGCAGGGCACGCAGGGTAAAGCGATTCGAATTGTAGATCGCGCCGGGCGCCAGCGGTTCGCCCGGCATGGCCAGTTCGTCGCCGGTGAAGAACACGGCCACCTTGAGCTTGCGACGCACGGCAAGCGTGGCCAGGCCGCTTGACGCGGCCAGGCCCAGTTCGGCGGCGCCCAGTATCGTGCCGGACGGGAGGATCTCGGCGCCGGCCATGATATCCTCGCCGGTGCGGCGGATCCATTCGCCCGGCTTGGGTGTGTGCCTGATGGTCACGCGCCCGGCTTCCGGCACGTCACACTGTTCCTGCATGACGACGGCGTCGGCACCATCGGGAATCATCGCGCCGGTGAAAATACGGGCGGCCGTGCCGGCTTCCAGGAATTGTCCCACCTGCCCGGCCGCAATGCGCTGCGCAACCGTCAGCGTGGCGCCGCCACTGGCGCAATCGGCCGAACGGACGGCGTAACCATCCATTTGGGTATTGTCCTTCGACGGGACATTGATCGTTGAAACCTGCGCCTTGGCCAGCACCCTGCCATTGGCCTGCAGCGTCGGGACCAGCTCGATTGCGTCCACTGGCCGCGCCGCGGACAGCAGGAAGTCCTGCGCCTCGCGCACGGCCAGCATCGGCTTGGATGGCACGCTCATCTTACAGGCCGGTGTTGGCGGCGATGTAGGCCTTCATCTTGGCCACATCGGTGTCCATCACGGTGAACCGCTGCGGCAGCGATTCGATGTCTTCAAAGCCGGCCGGGCGCTCGGCGTCCACGCCCAGGGCGTCGAGGATGGTTTCGTTGAACTTGGCAGCGAGCGCCGTCTCGAGCACGATCATCGGCACGCCCTGTTCCATATGTTCGCGCGCGACCTTGATGCCGTCCGCAGTGTGGGTGTCGATCGTGATGTCGTAATCGTCCTGCACATCGCGGATCGTGGCCAGCCGGTCTGCATGGGTCGATTTGCCGGACTGGAAACCGTACTTCGCGACATCCTTGAATTCGTCGCCGTCGCTGCCAGGCTTGCCGGACAGGTCGAAGCCGCCATCGGTATCGACCTTGGCAAACAGGGCCCGGACGCGCGCGCTGTCGCGGCCCACCAGGTCATAGACGAAGCGCTCGAAGTTGGACGCCTTCGAGATGTCCATCGACGGGCTGCTGGTGTGGTAGGTTTCGCTCGACTTGCGCACGCGGTAGACGCCGGTGCGGAAGAATTCGTCGAGCACGTCGTTTTCATTGGTGGCAGCGACCAGTTTGTCAATCGGCAGGCCCATCATGCGGGCGATATGGCCGGCGCAGATATTGCCGAAGTTCCCGGACGGGACGGTGAACGACACCTTCTGGCTATTGTCGGTGGTGGCCGCCAGGTAGCCGCGGAAGTAGTACACCACCTGCGCCACGACGCGGGCCCAGTTGATCGAATTGACGGTGCCGATCTTTTGCGCCGCCTTGAACGGCAGGTCGTTCGACACCGCCTTGACCATGTCCTGGCAGTCGTCGAACACGCCTTCGACGGCGATGTTGAAGATGTTCGGGTCTTGCAGACTGAACATCTGCGCAGTCTGGAAGGCGCTCATCTTCTTGTGCGGCGACAGCATGAACACACGGATGCCGCGCTTGCCGCGCATCGCATACTCGGCGGCGCTGCCGGTGTCGCCCGAGGTGGCGCCGAAAATATTGAGCTCGGCCTTGTTCTGGTCGAGCGTGTATTCGAACAGGTTGCCCAGCAATTGCATCGCCATGTCCTTGAAGGCCAGCGTCGGGCCATTCGACAGCGCCTGCAGGATCAGGGTCTTGCCGCCTTCCTGTTCGAGTATGCGCAGCGGCGTGATGTCGGCGGCCGACTCGCCTGGGCGGGTATTGCGATACACCTCGGCCGTGTAGGTCTTGGCCGCCAGCGCTTTCAGGTCCGCCTCGGGGATATCGGTCGCGAACTTCTTGAGGATTGCCACGGCCAGGTCGGCATAGGACAGCTTGCGCCAGGCATCGAGCTCGGCGCCGGTCACCTGCGGATACTCGGCGGGCAAGTACAGCCCCCCATCGGGCGCGAGGCCGCCAAGGAGGATGTCGGAGAACTGTTGCGGGGAAGGTGAGGCAGTGTGTGCGCGGGTCGAGACGTAATGCATAGGCGATTTTCAGACAGTACAGGGGCAAGTGAACATCGATTATAGTGCGATTGGCCGGTTCTTGCGAATGTCGGCGCTTTCCAATTGTCTAGACAGGCGTCGTCCCAATGGCACATCGAATGTCCATCTTTGTTCCAAATAGTTAACCCGTATTGCAGGGATTTGTGACAATCTACGTCTATTGGACATGACAATGGATGTCAGCTTCACTGGCAAGGCCTGGCCGCGCCGCAGCGCGCGACGAGGGTCGACCGTTGCGGCACCGGCATGACAGGGGGCACTGGTGAGAGCATGAATTGCGCGCAAACGACGAAGGTGGTCGTCAGCCTTGTCATCGATGACGACAAATTGATCCGTGTGCTGGCCCGCAATTGGCTTGAGGATCAATCAATGCAGGTCCATGAGGCGACCGACGGCGAACAGGGACTGGCTGCCATCGCCGAGCATATGCCTGACATTATCTTGCTGGATGTCATGATGCCCGGCATCGATGGATTCGAAGTGTGCCGCCGCGCACGCGAACTTCCTGGCATGGAATTCTGTCCGATCATCATGCTGACCGGCCTGGACGACACGATTTCCGTCGAGCGCGCCTACGAGGCAGGCGCCACCGACTTTATCAGCAAGCCGATCAACTGGCCCCTGTTCCAGCACCGCGTGCGCTTTGTGCTGAAGGCGGCGGCCGCGCTGAAATCGCTGCATAAGACCGACCTGCAGTTGGCCAATGCGCAGCGCCTGTCCCAGATTGGCAGTTGGGAGTGGCAATTCGACGGCGACAGCGTCATTTGGTCGGCCGAGATGTACCGCTTGTGCGGCATCCATCCATCTTCCCCGCCGCCCGGGCTGCACGCGTTCCTCGCCATGGTCGACGGCGACGACCGGCAGCGCGTCGATGCGGCCATCCAGGCAGCGCGCGAGGGTGGACCGCCTTACGACATCGAATTTACCCTGCAGCGCGCCGACGGTGGTGCATGCACCGTCCATGCCAAGGGCGATATCGTGCTGGCGGCGAGCGGCAGGCCGACCGCCATGTGCGGCACCTTGCAGGACATCTCCACCCGCAGGAAGGCCGAGGAACACATTCATTTCCTTGCCAACTATGACGTGCTGACAAGACTGCCGAACCGCAATTTTGTCAGCGACCGCTTGCTGTATGCGATTGCGCTGGCGCGCCGCCAGGGACATCGCATCGCCATGCTGTGCCTCGACCTCGATGGCTTCAAGTTCATCAACGAAAGCCACGGCCATGCGGTCGGCGACAGCCTGCTCAAGGCCGTCGCCGGGCGCCTGTCGCGCGAGGTCAGGGAGTCCGACACCGTGGCCCGCCTCGGTGGCGACGAGTTTGCCATCCTGTGTCCCGGCCTTGCCGAACCGGGCGATGTGGCCGGCATGGCGCAAAAAGTCATGGACTTGTTCGGCATCCCGTTCCAGATCGAGGCGCTGCCATTGCGCATCACCGCCAGTATTGGCATTGCGCTGTTTCCTGATGACGGGCAGGCCGTCGACACGCTGTTCAAGCATGCCGATGTCGCCATGTATGCATCCAAGGAAAACGGTCGAAATTGTTTTCAGTTCTACTCGCCGGACATGGGCCTGCGCATCGTGCAACATGTTGAACTGGAAACGGCACTGCGCGTGGCCGTCGACCAGTGCCAATTCGAGGTGTATTACCAGCCGAAGGTCGACCTGAGCAGCGGCCGCGCCAGCGGCGTTGAAGCCCTGATTCGCTGGCACCATCCGCAGCGGGGCATCGTGGCGCCGGACCAGTTCATTCCGATGGCCGAGGAGACTGGCCTGATCGTCCCGATCGGCCAATGGGTGCTGCGCACCGCCTGTGCCCAGCTGGCGCAGTGGCACAGACAGGGTTTTGACGATATTTCGGTCGCGGTCAACCTGTCGGCCTATCAGTTCAAGCAGAAAGACCTGGCGCAGATGGTCGCCGGTATCCTCGATGAAACAGGACTGCCCGCCAAATACCTGGAACTGGAATTGACCGAGAGCATGCTGATGGTCGATAGCGACGCGGTGCTGGCCGTACTGCTTCAATTCAAGGCGCTCGGAATCAGCCTGTCGCTCGACGATTTCGGCACCGGCTATTCCAGTTTGTCCTACCTGAAACGCTTTCCTATCGACGTACTCAAGATTGACCGCAGCTTCATCCGCAACGTCACAAGCAACGCCAATGATGCCGCGCTGACCAAGGCGATCGTCCTGATGGCAAGGGCGCTCAAGCTGCGCATCGTCGCTGAAGGCGTCGAAACACAGGGACAGATGGGATTCCTTGATCAGATCGGCTGCCACTATATCCAGGGATATTTTGTCAGCCGGCCGGTGGACGCCGCCGCACTCGAAGCGCTGTTGCAGGCCCAGCTCAGCTTGCCGCTACTGCCACAGCGCATCGCCCACCAGCGCACCCTGCTGTTGCTGGACGACGAGCCGCATGTGCTCAGTTCGCTGTACCGCCTGCTGCGCCACAAGGGTTATCTGATCTTGCAGGCGACCAGTGCCCAGCAAGCGTTCGAACTGCTTGCGGTGCATCCGGTGCAAGTGATCATCAGCGACCAGCGCATGCCCGGCATGACGGGCACGGCCTTCCTGTCCATTGTCAAAGATATATATCCGGCAACGATACGCATCATCCTTTCCGGCTACTCGGAGATCGGTTCGATGATCGAAGCAATCAACCTCGGCGCCGTCTACCGCTTCCTGAGCAAACCCTGGGACGACCACTTCCTGATCGAGCAAGTCGAACAGGCCTTTGAGCATCACGCCCTGATCCATCGAAGCGAGCACGATGCGACAGCCCCCGAGCCGGACGGCGTCCTGCCGCCGGCGCAACGGTGAGCCCGATGGCAAAGACCATCAAATGGCTGTGTTGCACGCTGCTGGTGGTAACGATGGGCGCGATGCTGGCGGCACGGACGGTGGCAGCGGCAGTGCCACTGGTGGTCGGCAGCGAACAGGAGTTCCCGCCATTTTCGACCGGCACGACCAGCGCCAACGCCGGCGGCTTCACGGTCGAACTGTGGCAAGTGGTGGCGCGCGAGCGGGGCATCGCCTACACCTTGCGCGTCGGCCCATTCAGCCAGATTCTGCAGGAATTCAAGGATGGCAAGATCGATGTGCTGATCAACCTCGCCCAGTCCGGGCCACGCCGCCAGTTCGCCGATTTCACGGTGCCGCACGTCACCGTCAACGGCGCCATCTTCGTACGGCGCGGCGAAGCCGGCATCAGCAGCGAGGCCGACCTGGCGCGCAAGTCGATTATTGTGCTGCAGGCCGACCTGGCCCACGACTACGCGCTGTCGCAAGGATGGAAGGAGCGCCTGGTGGTGGCGCCGACGGCGGCGGACTGCTTCAAGTTGCTGTCGTCGGGAAAGCACGACGCCGTCCTGATTAGCAAGCTGGTGGGCATGCAGACCTTGCGCGCGACCGGAATTGATAATCTGAAACCGCTCGATATCAAAGTCGGCTTTTCCCAGAAATTCGCCTTTGCCGTCAGGAAGGGCAATGCCGACCTGTTGGCCAGCATCAATGAAGGGATGCAGATTGCGAAACTGGATGATAGCTACGACAAGATTTACGACAAGTGGTTCGGCGTCTATGAGCCGCGCGAGCTGTCGCTGAGCGACCTGCTGCCCGTGATTATTCCGTTCCTGCTGCTGCTGTCGGTGATGACGCTGTACCTGCTGCACCGGCGCCGCATCGAGGCCATGTTGCGCGATGCCAATGAACATCTTGAGGAAAGGGTCAGAGTGCGCACCGCGCAACTGGAAGTGGCGACCGAGCGCGCGGTGTCGTCGAGCCTGGCCAAGAGCGATTTCCTGGCCCACATGAGCCATGAAATTCGCACGCCCATGAACGCCATCACTGGCATGCTGTACCTGACGCTCAGGACCGAGCTTGGCGCGACCCAGCGCGACTATCTGACGAAGATTGAGATTGCAAGCAAACATTTGCTAGGAATCATCAACGATATTCTCGACTTCTCCAAGATCGAAGCCGGCCGGCTCGACCTTGAACTGATCGACTTCGACCTTCAGGCAGTCATCCAGAATGTGCATGACCAGGTGCAGCTGCGCGCCGCCGAAAAGAGCCTGACGCTGCTGCTCGACATCGATCCGACCTTGCCACGCTACCTGGTGGGCGACCCATTGCGGCTGTGCCAGGTATTGCTCAACTTCGCCAACAACGCGGTGAAGTTCTCGTTCCGTGGCGACATCGTGTTGCGCGTCAAGGAAAGGCAAGCCGATGTCGGAACCAGCCTGATTCATTTCGAGGTGTGCGACCTTGGCCCGGGCATCGCCAGCGAGGTGCAACAGCAGCTGTTCCAGCCGTTCCGGCAAGGCGACACAACGACCACGCGCCGTTTTGGCGGTACCGGCCTGGGCCTGTCGATCAACAAGCAACTGGTGACCCTGATGGGCGGCGAAATCGGCGTCAATAGCCAGGTCGGCGCTGGCAGCACCTTCTGGTGCGATATCCCGTTCGCAATCGGCCGCGCGCCGCTGGGCGGCAATGGCGCGCCAGTGGCCGTCCACCCCCCATTCCTGCACGGCCTGAGGATACTCGTGGCCGAAGACAATATCCTGAACCAGCAAGTGGCATGCGATCTGTTGAGCGGCGTCGGCGCCGAGGTGGCGCTGGCCAGCAATGGCGCCGAAGCCATCTCCCTGCTCCAGGCGCAGCATGTCGACTGCGTGCTGATGGATATACGCATGCCGGTGATGGATGGCCTCGAGGCTCTGGCACGGTTGCGCTTGCTTCCAGGCGGGGGCAGCCTGCCCGTCATTGCGCTGACCGCCAATGCGCGCGCCGAGGAGCGCGAACAATACCTTGCTGCCGGCATGAACGAAGTGGTCAGCAAGCCGATCGATCCGGCATTGCTGTTTGCGGCCATCCGCTGCTGCACTGTCGTGCCGGGCACGGCTGCCGCCGGGACGCCGCCGGCCAGCGTTTGTCCGCCCGCCGCCCCGGCCGAAGGCGCGCCGCCGACCGGGGCGCCGCCCTCGCCCGCCGCCGTCATCGAGGTGCAAACGGTCCAGTTCGATCCCAGCGTGCTATCGAGCCTGTGCACTGGCAGGCCCGAGCAATTGCACTACTATATTGAAGTCATGCTCGAGTCCCTGGCCGATTCCATTGGCGAGACCGTGCGGGCTGCGCAGCGACGCGATATTGCGGCCCTGCGGACCCTGGGCCACAAGATCAAGTCGACTGCCAGTTGTGGCGGCGCCTTCGCGCTGGCCGAACTGGGCCAAAAACTGGAAACGGAAACAACAGATGCCAATCTCGAACGGCAAGTCGCCGTCGCGGCATCCTTGCCGGTCTTCCTGGAACGGCTCAGGGAAGCCACCGCCGAAGCCGCTTGAACCGGCGCCGGCCGGCCTGGCCTTGCCCGGCCCGGCGCTAGGAGCGTGCGCGGCAGAAGGAGTCGAGACCAAACGGGTGGGAAAAGAACCCAATTCGTCGCCACTTTTGAGGGATGTAGCCGTAGCTACATCCCGAGAAATGGGGGCGAAGTGGGACTTTGCTCCATCCGTTTGGGCCGACGAGCTTCTGCCGCGCACGCTCCTAGCGGTCGATCTTCAGTTCAAACACGCGCCTCTGTTTCAGGTTGGAGCGTTTGATGACATCGTCGTAGTGCTGGTTGAAGACTTTGTCGAGCGTGCCATCGGCGATCAATTTTTCCAGCCCGTCCTTGATGGCGGCCGCCAGTCCCGGATTGTTCTTGTTGACAAAAAAATACGTCGCAGTGGGGTAATGCATGGCCAGCGAGGGCTCTACCACCAGGCCCTGTTCCGCATAGCGCTCCGCTTCGCCCCAGATCTCGATCGCCGAGCGGGGGAAATAGTCGATGCGCCCCGAATCGAGCAGCTTGAACAGCGAATCATAGTTGGACGTCGCATGGACGGCGAATCCGTTCTGCCGCAAGATCGCCGTATCGGGCCAGTCGGCGCCCTGCCCGGCCTTGAGCAGCCTTAGTTGCTCGAGGCCGATCTGTTCAAAGCGCGCTAGCTGGCTCTTTTTGACCAGCAGCAGGCGCCAGCCGATCAGGCCCTTGTCGGTCTCGATCCGGATCGGCAGCAGGTCCCGTTCGCGTTCGCCCGATGTCATGAAATTGACGATGTCGATTTCCCTGCCCTGTCTGAGCAGGGACAGCGCCCGCCCCTGCTGCATTCGCACTGCCGACAAGCGCAACTTGTAGGCGCCACCGGCCCGCTCCAGCGCCAGTTCGAGCAGCTGGCGCGAATACTTCGAGCGCATGTCGGCCGCCGTTTCCGGCTGTGGATAGGTCACCCAAACGGGTTCGGCGGCCTGCACCGCAAGGGACCACAGCGCCATCAGCAGGATCAGACAGGTGCGCATCGCTCGCCTAGTGGACCGTAATAGTGAAATGCGGAGTGAAGGACGTGACGGCAAATTGCAGGGCAAGGCACAAAGCGCAGCGATAGTGCGTACTATCGCGAGCATTTGTAACGCAGGCATGCGATTTGCCGGCGCGGCAGGCACTCTGCATTTGGCTGTTACGGTTCACTAGCAGGCCGCGTGGTTGACTGTCACAACGTGGATGGCCAGGCCGCCGAGCGAGGTTTCCTTGTATTTGCTCTGCATGTCGGCACCGGTCTGGCGCATCGTCTCGATGACGTCGTCGAGGCTGACGAAATGGGTGCCGTCGCCCTTGAGGGCCAGCGAGGCGGCAGTGATGGCCTTGACGGCGCCCATGCCATTGCGCTCGATGCAGGGAATCTGCACCAGCCCGCCGATCGGGTCGCACGTCATGCCGAGATGGTGCTCGATGCCGATTTCGGCAGCATTTTCGATCTGTTCATTGGTACCGCCCAGTGCTGCCACCAGGCCGGCGGCGGCCATCGCGCAGGCCACGCCCACTTCGCCCTGACAGCCGATCTCGGCGCCTGAAATCGACGCATTCTTCTTGCACAGCATGCCGATCGCGGCGGACGTCAGCATGAACTCGCGCACGCCCTTCACCGGGTCGATCGGCTTGCAGTCTTCCGCGTAGTAGCGCAGCACGGCCGGGATAATGCCGGCTGCGCCATTGGTCGGCGCCGTGACGACGCGGCCACCGGCTGCATTTTCTTCGTTGACGGCCATCGCATACAGGCTGACCTGGTGCAGCGCGTCGTGCGGCAGTTCATTGGCGCGGTTGCCGGCAGAGTTCCTGGCCTGCGTCCACAGATTGGCAGCGCGCCGCTTGACGTTGAGGCCGCCCGGCAGCTGGCCGCCGGTTTCGAGGCCATGCGCGATACAGCCATGCATGACGTCCCAGATGCGGTCGATGCCGGCGTCCAGCGCGGCGCCATCCATATGGGCCAGTTCGTTGGCGCGCATCATGGCGGGAATCGACAGGCCGCTCTGCTTGCCATGGGCGAGCAGCTGGTCCATCGTGTCGAACGGGTATGGGATGTGGCTGGTTTTCGCTGCAGCAGGCGCGGCCTTGGCCTGCGCTTCGCCCGCTGCGGTAATGAAGCCGCCGCCGACCGAATAGAAGACGCGCTCGGTGACGCTGCCGTCGGCGCGCTTGAGGCTAAAGCGCATGCCGTTCGGGTGTTCCGGCAGCGAGGCGTTCTTATGCCAGACCAGGCCGGTCCTGGCCGCAAACGGCACAGAATGGCTGCCGAGCAGCTTGATGACGCCATCGAGTTCGACTTCAGCGAGCATGTCGTCGACTGCGTCCGGATCGACGCCCTGCGGGGTCTCGCCCATCAGGCCGAGGATGACGGCTTTGTCGGTGGCATGGCCGACGCCGGTCAGGGCCAGCGAGCCGTACAGGGCGGCTTCGACGCCCACCGCGCTATCGAGTTCGCCGCATTCGACCAGGAAGCGGCGTGCCGCGATCATCGGCCCCACCGTGTGGGAACTCGACGGACCGATGCCGATTTTGAAAAGGTCAAATACGCTCATGTCCATCGAATAGCCCCTGCTTTAATATGGGTCGGAGCCAGGGCAGACATCGTGTTGCGATGTCGGCACTGGCACCAAAAATTCAAGCTGCTTGCGACAGGCCCACGTCGATATTGGCGAGCATGTCGTCAACCAGTTGTTCAAGGCCGATCCTGGCTTTCCAGCCCCAGTCGGCGCCTGCCTTGCTGTCGTCCAGGCTATGCGGCCAGGTCTCGGCGATTTTTTGCCGGCTGTCCGGGCTATAGCTGATCTCGAACTCCGGCCGCACCTTCCTGATGGCGGCAGCCAGTTCGCGCGGATTGAACGACAGACCGGCGACATTATATGCCGAACGAATCACGATTTCTTGCGCTGGAGCGTCCATCAGTTCGATTGTTGCGCGGATCGCGTCGGGCATGTAAATCATCGGCAGCGTGGTCTCCGGCCCGAGGAAGCAGTCGTAGCGTTCGCCCTTGAGCGCGGCATGGAAAATCGCGATCGCATAGTCGGTGGTGCCGCCGCCCGGAGGCGACTTGTAGCTGATGATGCCCGGGTAGCGGATCGAGCGCACATCGACACCGTATTTGGTGAAGTAGTACTCGCACAGGCGCTCGCCGGCCAGCTTGCTGATGCCATAGATCGTGGTCGGATCCATCACCGCCATTTGCGGCGTGTCGACCTGCGGGGTGTGCGGGCCGAACGCGGCGATCGACGACGGCCAGAACACGCGCAATGGTTTGCCGATCTCGCCGCGCTCGCGCGCCACTTCCAGGATATTGAGCAGGCCGTCCATGTTCAGAGTCCATGCCTTGAGCGGGGCCTGTTCGCCGGTGGCCGACAGCAGCGCGGCGAGTTGGTAGACCTGGGTAATGCCTTCTTCGGCGACCAGTGCGCCGAGGCGCGCCTTGTCGAGCACGTCGAGCTGGGTGTAGCGGGCCGCCTTGTAGACGTTGTTGGCGCCGATGTCGGAGGCGATGACGTTGGCCGCGCCGTGCTGTTCTGCCAGTGCGCCGACCAGTTCACTGCCGATCTGGCCGTTGGCTCCGACGATGAGGATGCGTTCCATGATTGTGCTTTCTCTATTCTTTGTTCTTCAGGATGCCCAGTTCGCGCCCGGCCTGCTCGAAGGCGGCCAGTACGCGCACCAGCTGTTCGCGGGTATGTGCTGCCGACAGCTGGACCCGCACACGGGCCTGGCCCATTGGCACGACCGGGTAGAAGAAACCGGTGACGAGCACGCCCAGCTCGTACATTCGTGCCGCGAACTGCTGCGCCACCTTGGCGTCGAACAGCATCACCGGCACCACAGGGTGGGTGCCTGGCTTGATGGTGAAGCCGAGGCGCTCGATCTCGGCACGGAAGAAGGCGGTGTTTTCGTGCAGGCGGTCGCGCAATTCGGTCGACTTCGAAATGCGTTCCAGGACCGACAGCGACGCGCCGGCAATCGATGGCGCCAGCGTGTTCGAGAACAGGTAAGGCCGCGACTTCTGGCGCAGCATATTGATTACTTCCTTGCGGGCCGACGTGAAGCCGCCCATGGCGCCGCCCAGTGCCTTGCCCAGCGTGCCGGTGATGATGTCGATGCGGCCCATCACATTATGGTGCTCGTGGGTGCCGCGGCCGCTCTTGCCCATGAAGCCGGAGGCATGGCATTCGTCGATCATCACCAGCGCCCCGTACTGGTCGGCCAGGTCGCAGATCTTGTCGAGCTGGGCGATGGTGCCGTCCATCGAGAACACGCCGTCGGTGACGATGATTAAGTGGCGCTTGCCGGCGGCCCGGGCGGCCTGCAACTGCACTTCGAGGTCGGCCATGTCGTTGTGCTGGTAGCGGTAGCGGCCGGCCTTGCACAGGCGGATGCCGTCGATGATCGAGGCGTGGTTCAGCGCGTCCGAGATGATGGCGTCGTTTTCGTCGAACAGGGGCTCGAATACGCCACCGTTGGCGTCGAATGCCGCCGCGTACAGGATGGTGTCCTCGGTGCCGAGGAAGGTCGAGATCGCCTGTTCGAGCTGCTTGTGCACGGTCTGGGTGCCGCAGATGAAGCGCACCGACGACAGGCCATAGCCGTATTTTTCGGTAGCAAGAATCGACGCCTGCTGGGTCTGCAGGTCGCCCGACAGGCCGAGATAGTTGTTGGCGCACATATTGATCAGGGTGCGGCCATCGTCGCAGGCAACAATGGCGCCCTGGCGCGAGGCGATCACGCGCTCGTTCTTGTACAGCCCCTGGGACTTCAGGCCGTCCAAAGTGGTTTGCAGACCGTCGAAAAAGGCGTTTTTGGATGGATTGCTCATATTCGTCCTCGTCTATGATGGCAGCGGCTTGACCGACGCTTGCGCTATGTTGTACCGTAGGATCGTTTCAGGATCTTGTGCCTGTTTCGATCAAAACCCGGAATTCCGTTATGTCGAACTAAAATTCAATATAATGGATATTACTCAAACCTGTTGAACTTGGCAAGCGACTTATGAAGGCACCCGTTCCCACCAATTCCCCGCCTGAAGTCGGCGCCACCTTGCAGCGCCTGCGGCTGGCGCGCGGGCTGACACTGGAAGACCTGTCGCGTATCGCAGGCGTGTCCAAGTCAATGTTATCCCAAATCGAGAGGGAGAAGGCGAACCCGACGATTGCCATTACTTGGCGGCTGGCCAATGCGCTGGGAGTACAGATCGGCGAACTGCTGGAGAACGGTATCCGCACAATCGAGACCATCCGCGTGCTCGACGCCCACGAAACCCCCACCCTGCCCGGCAACCATGCCGGCTATGTGCTGCGCATCCTGGGCCCGATGGAAATGGCCGGCAAGTACGAATGGTACGAGCTGACGCTGGCGCCGGGCGGCGAACTGGCCTCGCAGGCGCACGACCCGGGCACCAGCGAACACCTGACCCTGCTGAACGGATCGATGGAAGTGGAAGTCGGCCCGACCAAAAAGAAGATTAAACTGGGCGGCACCGCGCGCTACCCGGCCGACCAGACCCATGCCATCCGCAATACCGGCAAGTCCGAGGCAAAAGCACTGCTGGTCGTCGTCCACCGCTAAATCGGAGAATTCTGTGCCCATTAAAGTATTCATCAGCCATACCCTGGCCGACGACGACCTGGCTTCAAGCCTGGCCGACTGCCTGACCGGCGCCACCACCCTCAGCCGGGACGACATCCGGGCCAGCTCGGCGCTCGCTTACCGCCTGCCGGCCGGGCGCGATTTTGCGACGACGCTGCGCGAAGATATCGGCGAGGATTCGATCGTGATCGGCCTCGTGACCCGCCACACGATGGCCAACAGCTGGGTGCTGTTTGAACTGGGCGCCGCCTGGGGCGCCCGCAAGAAGCTCATTCCGATGGTGACCGACGAAGTCGACGGCAAACTGCTGCCGACGCCGCTATCGGGCCGCGACATCGGCCGCATGACGGCCATCCGCGACGTCGCGCAGTTCATCGACGAGGTGAGCTTCATGGTCAATGTCAGCTCGCGCCCGGTGGCCCAGATCGCCGAGGCGATCGACCAGCTGCTGGCGGCGCACGGCCGCCATGTCAGCGCCCAGGTGGTGGCGCTTGCGCCGCGCAAACCGGCGGCCAAGGTCAAGGAATCGGTGTTCTCGGGCGTGCCATACGGCGAACTGGTGAGCATCCTGCGCAGCGAACTGGTGATCGTGCCGGCCAGCGTCAACGAAGACAAGATCCCGCGCACCAGCCCCCTGCTCGACCTCTTTGTCGGCAATGCCAAGACCCTGGTCGAAGGGGTGCGCAGCGACTATGAGCGGCACACGGCGGGCGCCTTCCTGTACAACGAGCTGGCCCTGCGCCTGCTGCCGTACAATCTGGTCCAGTTCGACAAACTGCCTGCGGCAGACGCCAAGTGGTTCAAGCGGATCTCGGTCACGCCGGACGGACAGAAATTCCTGCTGGAGTTCAAGCGCCTGGGTTTTCCCAAGGCCGGGACGTAAAAAAAGGCGCCGCAGCGCCTTTTTTTGTATCGAACACATTACATATTCAATACCTTGGCAAGGAAGCCCCACTTGTCAGCCACTTCTTCGATCTGCTTGGTGGTCGGCTTGCCGGCGCCATGGCCAGCCTTGACGTCAATGCGGATCAGCATCGGCGCCGCGCTCGCCTGCGCCGCCTGGGCAGCAGCGGCGAACTTGAAGCTATGGGCCGGCACCACGCGGTCGTCATGGTCGGCAGTGGTGATCATGGTCGCCGGGTAGCAGCTGCCCGGCTTGAGGTTATGCAGTGGCGAATACTTCGCCAGCGCCTTGAACTGCTCGGCATCGTCGGATGAACCATAGTCGCCGGTCCAGCCGTGGCCGACCGTGAATTTATGGAAGCGCAGCATGTCCATCACGCCCACCGCAGGCAGGGCCGCGCCGAACAATTCAGGACGCTGGGTCATCACGGCACCGACCAGCAGGCCGCCGTTGCTGCCGCCGCCGATCGCCAGCTTGGCTGGCGAAGTGACCTTGTTCGCGATCAGCCATTCAGCAGCGCCGATGAAGTCGTCGAACACGTTCTGCTTTTTCAGCTTGGTGCCGGCTTCGTGCCAGGCCTTGCCATATTCGCCGCCGCCGCGCAGGTTGGCCATCACGTAGACGCCGCCCATTTCCATCCAGGCCAGATTGGCGACCGAGAACGATGGCGTCAGCGAGATATTGAAGCCGCCATAAGCGTACAGGTAGGTCGGGTTCGAACCATCGAGCTTCAAGCCCTTCTTGTGCACGATGAACATCGGTACCTTGGTGCCGTCTTTGCTGGTGTAGAACTGCTGGCGCGTCTCGTAGGCCATTGGCTCAAAATCGACCTTGGGCTGGCGGTACATGGTGCTCTTGCCGGTCTTGGCGTCGTAGCGGTAGATCGTCGAGGGCGACGTGAAGCTGGTGAACGAATAGAAAGTCTCGCTGTCCTTCGGCTTACCGTTGAACCCCCCAACCGAACCGATGCCTGGCAACTGGACGTCGCGTACCAGCTTGCCCTTCTTGTCGAAGACTTTAACCTGGCTGTAGGCGTCGGCCAGGTACTTGACCATGAACTGCTTGTTGACGATGCTGGCCGAAGTCAGGGTCTGGGCCGCTTCAGGCACGATCTCGGTGTAGTTCGCATCGCTACCGGTGCGCACGTCGATGGCGACGATGTGGCGGCGCGGTGCCTTGTGGTTGGTGCTGAAGTAGAACACAGGGCCGTCATTGCCGATGAAGTCCCAGGCCGCATCGAAGTTGTCGATAATCGGAGTGACCTTGCCCTTGGCGTCCTTCAGGTCCTTGTAATAGACGCGGTTCGAATGGCTCTTGCTGGCCGTGACGACCAGGTAGCGGCCGTCGACGGTTACTTCACCACCCAGGTACCAGTCCTTCTGGTCGGGACGGTCGTAGGCCAGCACGTCGGCGCTCTGCGGCGTACCGACGACGTGGTAGTAGACCTTGTGGAAGTAGTTGATGCCGGCCAGCTTGGTCGCCTCGTTCGGCTCGTCATAGCGGCTGTAGAAGAAGCCCTTGCCGTCCGGAGTCCATTCGGCGCCGGAGAATTTGACCCACTTCAGGTGGTCAGGCAGATCCTTGCCGGTCTCGATGTCGCGCACTTTCCACTCGTTCCAGTCGGAGCCCGACGCTGCCGTGCCGTAGGCCAGCAGCTTGCCGTTCGGGCTGACCGACATCCCGGCCAGTGCGATGGTGCCGTCGGCGGACAGGGTATTCGGGTCGAGCAGCATGCGCGGCGCATCACCCAGCTTCTTCATCGTGTACAGCACCGACTGGTTCTGCAGGCCGTCGTTGCGGCTGTAGAAATAACGGCCCGATTCCTTGAACGGCACGCTGAAGCGCTCGTAGTTCCACAGCCTGGTCAGGCGCTCCTTGATCGCGGCGCGGCGTGGCGCGGTGGCGAGGAAGTCCTGGGTGACCTTGTTCTGGGCGTCGACCCAGGTCTTGGTCTCGGCGCTGTTGGCGTCTTCCAGCCAGCGGAACGGGTCGGCGACGGCGGTGCCGTGGTAGGTGTCGACATGGTCGACCTTCTTGCTGACCGGGTATGCAAGGGTGGAGGCGCCTGCCGGGCAGGTTTGCGCCAGTGCCTGGCCGCCAACGGCGGCAAGCAGGCTGACAACGATCGTCGCGAGTCTCATGTGCATGGGTTTTCCATTGTTATGGGAGGAATCGGGGGCGGCACGCCGGGTCTCGACTGTGCCGCGGGCATCATAGCCCGAAACGGCGGTGGAAGCTATGCCGGGATCGGCAAGCCGTCTACGCTGCCTTGGCCTCGGGCGCCTTCCAGTTCCTGATCCAGTTGATCAGCTGCTCGCCTGGGATCGGGCGGCTCATGAAGTAGCCCTGGCCCTGGTCGCAGCCCATATTGGCCAGCAAATTCCACACGCCCTCGGTCTCGATGCCCTCGGCCACCACGCGCAGTCCCATGGTGTGGCCCAGGTCGATGGTCGAACGGACAATCTTGGTATCGCCCACGTCCTTCTCCATATTGAGGACGAAGGACTTGTCGATCTTGAGCTCGTTGACCGGCAGGCGCTTCAGGTAGGCCAGCGACGAATAGCCGGTGCCGAAGTCGTCGATCGACAGGTCGACGCCCATCGCATGCAGGCGGTGCAGCGTTTGCTCGGCGCGCACCGGATCGTCCATGATGGCGCTTTCGGTGATCTCGAGGCAGAACGATGACGCTGACAGGCCGTGGCGCTGCAATAGATCCTTGAACTTGTTCGGCAGGTCCTGGTCCATCAGGTCGCGCGTGGACAGGTTGACCGAGCACTTGATGCTGATGCCGTTTTCGATCAGTTGGTGGCACAGTGCCGCCGACTGGTCCAGCACCCAGCGCGTCAGCACGCGGATGAAGCCGGTCCGCTCGGCGAACGGGATGAACTCGTCGGGGAAGACATTGCCGCGCTCCGGATGCACCCAGCGCACCAGCGACTCGATGCCGACCACGGCGCCGGTCCTGAGGCACAGCTTGGGCTGCACGTGCAGGCGCAATTCATTGCGCTCGATGGCGTTGCGCAGCTCGGTCAGCAGCGACAGGCTCTTGGCGCTCGACTTGTCGAGCACGCTGTCGTAGACCACGGCGCCGTCGTTGCGCTGCTTGGCCGTGTACATCGCCACTTCGGCCATCGACAACAGCGATTCGGCGTCCTCGGCGTGGGCCGGGTAGCCGGCGATGCCAAGGCCCGCGCCGATATCGACGGTCTGGTCATCGAGCGACAGCGGCTGCTCGAGCGCATGCAGGATGGCGCCGGCCACCTGATGGGCGTGCTCGAGCGTGGTGGCCGGCAGCAGCACGACGAATTCGTCGCCGCCCAGGCGCGCCACATGGCCGCCCTTGCTATCCACGCCCACTTGCGAGCGCAGCCTGTCGGCCACCTGGCGCAGCAGGGCGTCGCCGAAACTGTGGCCCATGACGTCGTTGACGTGCTTGAAGCGGTCCAGGTCCATCATCAGCACGAACACCGACTGGCCGTGCGTGCTGGCCGTCTCGATCGATTCTTCGAGCAAGCGCACGAACTGGGCGCGGTTCGGCAGGTTGGTCAGCGTGTCCCAGTACGCCAGCCGGCTGATTTCATGTTCGCGCTTGGCGATACCGTCGCGCATGCTGTCGAAGGCGGTCGCGAGCGCGCCGATTTCGTCGGCCCGCTTGAATTCGATCTGCCCCAGGTAGTCGCCGCGCTCAAGGCGGCCGGCCGTGTCGGCCAGCAGGCGCAGCGGCTGCGCGATGCGCTTGGCAGTCAGCACGCTGGCAATGGCCGCCACCACCGTGCCGAGGATGGTCAGCAGAATCAGGCGGCGTTCGAGCTTGTTGTACTCGGCGGTCGCTTCGTCGATCGAACGGGCCAGCATGACAGCGGCGTGATTGTCGCTGCCGATCATGGCCAGCTTGGCGCTGTAGACGCCGTCCTCGATCTTGAATTCGAACGGCGCGACCTGGGCGCCTTTCAGCGTCTGCAAATGCTGCGCCACGGTGGCGATCGCCGCAGCCTGGAAAGTGGCGGCGAGCGGGCGCCAGCCGCCCTCTTTGGTGCGGGCCAGCAGCGCCACTTCGAGGCCGGACAGGTCTTTCATATCATTGGCCAGCTGGCGGTTGACGGGGAAGCCCATCACCACCCACGCAATGGTGATCGGCGCCTTGACCGGCACCACAGCGATCTGGAACAGTTGATTGTCGATCAAGGCGATGGCGCTGGTGCCGTTGCTGCTTTCGGCCTGGTCGAGCATGCCTTCGACCAGTGCTTCGAGCTGGGCGGTCTGCGCGATGCCGGCGCGGATGCGCACCTTGCGGTCGCCACTGACGAGCATCGTCAGCGAGGCACCGGCACGGCCTTTGAAGCTCGACAGGGCCGAGGCGATGGTGGCGCCGTCGGCACTGTCATCGCTGCCAATCGCCTGCACGAAGGCGGTGTCGCGGGCCTGGGCCTGGGTCAGGTTGCGCACCTTCTGCCCGTTCTGCTCGAGCAGGTTGCGGAACACTTTTTCGCCATTGGCCAGTTCACTCGCGATCGACGTGCGGGCATTGCTTTCGATACCCTGCTGAATCACGAACAGGCCGATGACCTGCACAACAATAATCAAAACCAGGAACAGCGTGGCGATGCGCCCTTCCAGACTACGAAAACGCATGATCATCGGCAATTTCAATATGCTGGCTCGCCAACTGGGGTGTCCATCACTGGCGGCTTCATCGCCAGCTTGAAGGTCATGGCGGCGGCCGGCGCCTGCTCGGCATGGGCGTCCGTCTTGGCATTGTAGTGCCACACCTTGACGACGAATTTGCCGGTCGCCGGCAACTCGAGGTGGGCATTGCCGGAGGCGTCGGTCTTGCCGAAGATCGGGGTGTCGAGCACCTTGACGTAGGCCACCATGCGGTCATGGATATTGCAGCCGAGCACAACAGTGCCGGGCTTGTCGAATACCTGCACGCCTGCCGCAGCGCCGGAATAGAGCTTCTGGTCGAACTTCTTTGCGGGCGAGAACGAATAGATATGGTGCTTGACCTTGTCATTGTTCGGGAACGAAATACGGCTGCCGGTCTGGATCACCGACACCAGCGGCAGGAATTTGAGGCCGCGCTGCTCGATCTCGGCCTGCTTCTGCGACGGCGACGGCGGCAGCGGGGAGCCGGGCGCGGCATCGGCGTAGACGACGGCGTCTGCCACCGGCTTGCCTGCCACATCGAGCACCTGCACATTGACCGGCGCCGCGCCGGCTGAAACGGAAATGGCGCCAACCAGGGTCAGCGCGGCAAGGCGGTTTAGGCGTGTCATGGGTTGTCGCAAGTCATGAAATGAAGATGTCGAACATCATACCCGGCGATTCATCCTCTTGTCACATAGAAACGCTACCATCGTGCCATTGATTGCAATGGCAACAAGGAATGTGATGACTCTATGGAACTCCCAAAACGCGGTGCTGCCGCTGCCGCTGACTGGCGCGCGCGCGATCAAGCTCAAGACTGTGGCAAGCCCGGCCAATAGCGACGCATCCCTGCGCGCCCACCTGATCGAGATCCTGGCGCGCCGCCAGCTGAGCGCGCTGCTGCAGCCAATCATCCATATGGGCAGCGGCGACATCATCGGTTATGAAGGCCTGATCCGCGGCCCGTCGGACAGCCCGCTGCATGCACCGATGAACCTGTTCAAGGTGGCGCGTAGCAACGGCCTGACAGCGGAAACGGAGAACGTATGCCGCCAGGTGGTGCTCGAACGCTTTGCCGAACTGGACTTGCCTGGCAAGCTGTTCCTCAACGTCAGCCCGGAATGCCTGCTACAGCAACATTCGGACGACGACACCGTCAGCTTCATGCAACAGCTGGGCCTGCATCCGGACCGCGTCATCATCGAGCTGACCGAGAACCAGCCGACCTACGACTACGAACTGATGCGCAGCGCGGTCATGCATTACCGCGAAATGGGCTTCCAGATCGCCATCGACGACCTTGGCGAAGGCTTTTCCAGCCTGCGCCTGTGGTCCGAACTGCGCCCGGAATATGTCAAGATCGACATGCACTTTATCCAGGGCATCAATTCCGACCCGATCAAGCTGCAGTTCGTCCGCTCGATCCAGGAAATCGCCGAAAAGTCCGACACCCTGGTCATTGCCGAAGGCATCGAGACCCAGGCTGAACTGATGGTGCTGCGCGACCTCGGCGTTGCCTTTGGCCAGGGCTACCACCTGGGCCGCCCGAATGCCAGCCCGGCCACCGCCTTGCCGGCCGAAGTGGTCAAGGCGCTGGGGCGCACCGGCGTCGCCGTCTACCCGCAAAAAGCGGGCGGCGAGCGCAACGCCGCAACCATCCTGAAGCTGCTGCACGAAGTCGATCCGATCAGCCCGGCGATGTGCAATAACGAAGTCTACGATATTTTCATGGCCGACCCGTCGCTGCTGATCCTGCCGATTGTCGACGAGGCGATGCCGCTCGGCCTGATCAGCCGCTACGAAATGATTGACCATTTTGCCCGCCCCTATCAGCGCGAACTGTACGGCAAGAAGTCTTGCACCGTCTTTATGGATCCGGCCCCGATCATTGCCGACAAGGAAACGAGCTTGCAGGAATTGAGCGTATGCATGGTGCAGGCCGAAGCCCACCATCTGTCGAACGGCTTCATCATTACCGATGAAGGCCGCTACCTCGGCATGGGCCGCGGCCACGACCTGATGCGCGAAATCACGCAAATGCAGATCAATGCGGCGCGCTACGCGAACCCGCTGACCCAGTTGCCTGGCAATGTGCCGATCAATGAGCACATCGAACGCCTGCTGGGCAGCCGCACCCGCTTCTGGGTCTGCTATTGCGACCTCGACCACTTCAAGCCATTCAACGATGTCTACGGCTACCGCAAGGGCGACGACGTGATCGAGCTGACCGGCACCATCCTGGCCAGCCATGTCGACGCCAACCGCGACTTCGTCGGCCATATCGGCGGCGACGACTTCATGATCCTGTTCCAGAGCGAAGACTGGGAGACCCGCTGCCGCGACATCCTGGCCAGCTTCGAGCAGGCGGTCAAGGCGTTCTTTTCGCACGAGGACCGCGAGCAAGGCGGCTACCTGAGCGAAGACCGGCAGGGCCGCAAGACCTTCTACCCGTTGATCAGCCTGTCGCTAGGCGTCATCCGCGCCGAGCCCGGTCAGTTCTATTCGCACCACGACATCGCCGCCACCGCCGCCGGCGCCAAGAAGCAGGCCAAGAAGGTCCACGGCAATAGTTTATTCATCGACCGCCGGACAGTCACTAGTGGACCGTAAAAGAGGAATGCGAAATGAAGGACGCGCCGGCATTTGCAGGGCAAGGCGCAAGGCGCAGCGATAGTGCGTGCTAGCGCGAGCATTCGTAACGGTTCGCCCTGGCAAGGGCGGACTCCTCTCAGGCGACCAGCCGGCGCGGCAGGCACTCTGCAATTCACTGTTACGTTCCACTAGGGAAGCACTGATTTATTCTGGCGGATGGGATTGGCCTTGAAAAAAACGGCCTGCAAGGCGCAAATCCGCAGACATACCGCGTGGTATGGCGAGGATTTGCAACGCCGCAGGATGTTTTCTTCGAGGTCAAGACCGCCGCCATGAATAGATCAGTGCTTCCCTAGAGCGCCTTGCGCGACTGCCGCCACGCCCGCGCCAGCTTGCCGGCGTGGACAATCTGCGCCGCCGTCAGGCGCGACGCCACCATGTCTTTGTGGGCATTGGCGGTTTCGTCGCCGCTGCCGGCGGCCAGCAGCATCCACATATACGACTGCACCGGATCGCGCGCGACGCCGCGGCCGCTGTTATACATGCCGCCCAGATTGTACTGGGCCAGCGCATGGTCCTGCTCGGCCGCCAGCCGGTACCAGGACGCGGCGGCCGCATCGTCCTGCGGCACGCCCTGACCATTGGCAAACAGCACGCCGAGGTTGTTCTGCGCGCTGGCATCGCCCTGCTCGGCCGCCACCCGATACCACTGGGCGGCCTGCTCATCGTCGCGCGCCACCCCTTGCCCGGTGGCGTAGATGACGCCGAGATTGAACTGCGCATTGGGCGCGCCCTGCTCGGCCGCGCGCCGGTACCAGTTCAGGGCCAGCAAGTCGTCGCGTTCGGCGCCGCGCCCGTTGGCATACATGGCGCCAAGGTTGTACTGGGCCAGCATATGGCCCTGCTCGGCCGCCCGCAGGTACCACGCCAACGCGCGCACTTCGTCGCTGGGCGCGCCCTGGCCGTTGGCCAGCATCACGCCGAGGTTGAACTGGGCATCGGCATCGCCCTGCTCGCCGGCCCGCATCAGCCAGGCAAAGGCGCGCAGCTGGTCGGCCCTGACGCCGCGCCCCTGCGCATAGGCGACGCCCAGCTGGCGCTGCGCCACCGCATTGCCCTGGGCCGCAGACTGGCGAAACCAGCCCAGTGCAAGGGTGTCGCTGCGCTCGACGCCCTGCCCGTGCTTGTACATCTGGCCCAGGTTGAGCTGGGCCTGGGCATCGCCCTGCACGGCCGCCTTGCGGAACCAGGCCATCGCCAGCGGATGATTGACCTGCGTGCCGAGGCCATGCAGATAGCACTCGGCCAGCAGGTTCTGCGCACTGCCGATGCCTTGCTCTGCGGCGCGGCAGAACCAGGCCAGCGCCAGTTCGTGGCTTTGCTCGACGCCGCGCCCCTTTTTGTACATTTGCCCCAGGTTTTGCTGGGCGGAAGGATCGCCCTGCTCGGCAGCGTGGCGGAACCAGTAGGCGGCATCCAGGTCGTTGCGGGTCACGCCGCGGCCGTTGTAGTACATCGCCCCGAGGTGGTTTTGCGCAAACGCAATGCCCTGCAGGGCTGCCTTGCGCAGCCATTTGAAGGCGCGCTCGTTGTCGCGCGCCACGCCATTGCCCTTTTTGTACATCAGCCCAAGGTTGAACTGGGCGTAGGCATTGCCCTGCTCGGCAGCATCACGATACCAGACATAAGTCTGGTAATTTTCGTCGGAGAGTTTCTGGGACATGCCGCACCTCTAGCAGGAAGTTCAGAGTATTGCTAAAAGTTTAATAGACGAGGCCCGGCAGGATTTGACAACGCTCAAGTGCGCTGGCCTGGCATGCAGCAGATGGTGAGAAAAACCGGGCGGCCGGGAAGCGCCCGGAGCGATTCAAGCTTTTTTGGGGCCGCCGGCGTACACCGCCATGGCCAGTAAGGCCAGGCACCAGACGATCAGAGGGCCGGACGGCAGGTCCAGTTCGATCGACAGCACCAGCCCGATGGCATAGCCGGCGATGCCGGTCAGGTAGGCAAATGGCAGGCGCCGTCCGGGGGCATAGTGGCGCACTGCCAGCGCAGGCACGATCAGGCTGGCGAACACCAGATAGACGCCGACCAGCTGCACCGACGCCGTCACCGCCAGCGCGAACATCAGGTAGAAGGCCAGCCGGCCCAGACGGCCGCGGCTGAACACCAGGATCGCCAGGATCACGGCGGCGCCGATGGCCGGCATCAACAGCTGGCCATAGCTGACCCACAGGATCTGCCCGGCAAGCAGGTCCTGCAGGTGCTCGCCGCCGTGCGGATTATGGGCGACCACCAGCAGGCCAGCGCTGGCCGCCAGCACGAACATCACGCCGATCTGTGCTTCCTGCACGTCGGGCCAGCGCTTTTCGGTCCAGGTCAGCAGCAGTGCGCCCAGCACGGCCGCCAGCCCGGCAGCCAGTTGCACGCCCCAGCCATGCGGATCGAAATCGCTGGTGCCGGCCAGGATGACGCCGAGCGCAGCGATCTGGGCAATGGCCAGGTCGATGAACACGATGCCGCGCCCCAGCACCTGGACGCCCAGTGGAATATGGGTGGCCAGCACCAACAGGCCGGCCAGGAAGGCCGGCAACACTATCATCAGATCGAGCGTGCTGGTATTCATTTTGCGGCATCCAGCAGGCGTTGCACGCTGACGTCAAAGAAACTGAACAGGTCCTTGGCCCGGTCGTCGCCGCCCACGGTGAACGGCATGACGACGGCAGCGATGCGGGCCCGGTCGCGCAGCCAGTTCGAAGCACGCCCGTCCTGGTAGGCCGCGCGCAGTACCATCCTGGCCGGCTGGCGCTGCAGCTGGGCCAGCAGCTCGCCCAGGTGGGCGGCCGACGGCTCCACGCCAGGTTTCGACTCCAGCGTGCCGACCAGGCGCATGCCCAGCCAGTCCAGCAGATACTCCATATTCTTGTGGTGCTCGACCACGGCGACGCCCTTCAGCGGCGCCGCCTGCTGCTCCCACTTGCGGATCGCCGCCGTCCAGCGTGCGGCGAAATCCTGCTGGCGGGCCTGGTAGTAGGCCGCATTGGCCGGGTCGAGCTGGGCCAGCCGTTTCGACAGTCCGACGGCGACCAGCGCGATATTGTGCGGATTCTGCTGGATGTGCGGATTGCCCGAGGCATGCACATCGCCGTCACCACGGTCGAGCTTGTTCGGGACCTCGAGGCGCAGCGCCAGCGAGCCCGCTTCCAGGAAGCCGGGCTGGCCAACGGCGATCCTGGCATTGCCCGATTGCTGGATCAGCAGCGGCAGCCAGCCCGCTTCGAGCTCCAGGCCGGTGCAGACGAGCAAGTCCGCATTGCGGGTGCGGGCGATCAGGCTGGGCCGCGCTTCGATCCGGTGCGGGTCCTGCAGGCCGGTGGTGGCACTGCCGACCTTGATTTTGTCGCCGCCCAGTTCGATGGCGAGGGCTTCCCATTCCGGTTCGCAGGTCAGCACATTGATGGCGGCCTGGGCAGATGCGGCGGCCGACAGCAGCAGCACCAGCAGCGATTTGTTCAGAAAACGTTTCATGACAAACTCCTTAGAAGGCGTGGGCAGCGTGCGCGCCCAGACTCATGATGTATTGCAGGAAGACCTGATTGTCGGTCACACCGGGTTGCGACTTGTCCTGCGCAAACTGCAGGCGCAGCCGCGAGAATTCCGACGGGCTGTAGTCAAACATCAGGCTGCTGCGGCGCGGCGCGTAAGACTCGAGCAAGGGGAAGGCAGCCGCCGCCAGCGTGCCGTTCTCGACCAGGCCAATGCGCCGGCTGCCGGAGCTCAGGCGGTCATGCCGCAGGCCAGTGCGCCAGCCGGGCACAAACTGATAGACGCCTTGCACATACCAGCCCGACTGGGTGCTGGCAAAGTCACCGCTGTCGCCGCCGGCCGCGAGGATGCCGCCTTCCTTGCGGCGGAAGTATTCGCCCTGCAGCTTGAAGTTCTGCTGCGTGGCGTTGCCATTCGGCGCCCACTTGTAGATGCCGTCCAGCATCCAGGTGGTCGACCGGCCGCTGAACGCATTGCTCGTCAAATCCTCGTAGGCGCGGTCGATGGCCGACGTGCGCAGGTAGGAAACGCCGGCGCGCCAGCTGCCGGACGCGCCGATATCGTCGCCGGCGTGAGCGAACAGGCTGGTGGCGCCAAAGCCGTTCTTGTTGCGGTCATTGCCGGGGAAGCGGGCACCGCTGCCCAGTTCCGCACCCAGTTCCACATAGGTATCGCTTGGCAGCAGCCAGGTCGCCTGCACGCCATCGGGCTTGTACTGGCCGCCGAGGAAGGCCTGGTAGACCAGCGGCGCATCGACAAAGTCCCACGTATGCGCGTGCAGTCCATTCAGGTAGCCAATTGCCGACAAGAACCGACCCGCCTTGACATTGAGGCCATTGCTCAGCGCACGGGTTTGCACGAAGGCTTCTTCGACCTCGGCCGTGTCTTCGCCGGTCAGGGCTACCGTCATCCTGCCTGCAAACCTGGGATCGATATTGGCCGCCATTCTCAGTTCGGACTCGCCGAGACTGACGCCGCGGGCGCCGGGCCCCACTTCGCCGCCGCTTGGCATGAAGCCTTGCAGCTTGTATTGGCCAGGGTCTTGCGACAGGTTTGCCATTGTGCCACCAAGCACGAGCGAAATTGCTGGATTGAAGGCATTGTCGTTCGACTGAAGCGCTGGCGCAGCCGGTGCCCGTGCCGCTGCCATTGCCGGCGCTGGCGCTGGCGCTGGCGCTGGCGCTGCTGCACTGGCAAGCTGGGGTGTCGGCGCGCTGGCCTTGGCAGCCTGTGCTTCCAGCAGCTTTTGTTCCAGCGCTTGCAGGCGCGCTTCGTAAGCTTGCTTCATCTCGCGCAGCTGTGCGCGGATCTCGGCGAGCTCTTTGTCGTCGCCGGCGTGCGCCGCCATAGGGGATAAGAATGCGGCGGCGCAGGCGGCCGCCACCAGGGATTGCTTGATCATTTGTTGGTTCCTGTTCAAATAGAGAGGGACGAGCCGGCGTCTGCGCAAGGCGCAGTGGCTCGATGCAGACATTCTCTAAGCGACAGCGGGAGGTGCCCGGGACTGATATGGAACATGGCTGCGCGCCAGCCAGGCCTGGTCAGCGCGCGGTGCAACCGACAAGGATTCGACATCGATCGCCAGGGCATTGCCGGACGCGCTGCCGACAGCACCGGCGATCTGGGCAAAGGCAAGGCACTTGTCACAGGTCTGGTCCTGCGACAGGGACTTGGCGATGCGCGATTCCGCGCCTTGTTCGCTGCGTGCCGTCTCGCGCGCATTGGCCCAGTGCGACAAGGCATGCGACATCGCCAGATGCTGCGAAACAAGCAGCATCAGCGCGAGCATGACGTGGACTAAGCGGCGACGGATCATTGCAATTTGGATAATTTGAACACAAGCAGATGCGCATATTGTAATGCGTGCTGCGCAATTGTCATCCTTTTTTATCCGGCGCGCTGCTGCAGGAACGCAGGCACCTTGGCGGCCACCAGCTTATTGACTGCAAGCAGCAGCGCCGCATCGACGGTGTCAATACGATAGGCGTCGCGCAGGTGGTCGGTAATATGGATCAGCAATTGCGCTGCGACCTCGGCATCGGCCTCGGCGCGGTGGGCACGGCTGCGGAAGTCGATGCCGAGCCGGCCCGACAAGGGACCGAGCTGGTAGCTTGGCATGCCGGGAAAGACGCGGCGCGACAGCTTCAGCGAACACAGCAAGCCTGCGTGGGCCGGCGCCAGGTCCAGCTGCTCCGCCTCGGCTTGCAGAAATTTCTGGTCGAAACTGGCATTGTGGGCGCACAGCACGTCGGTGCCGATGAAGTCGAGCAAGGCCGGCACCACTTGCGCGACGGGCGGCGCGCGATCGACCATCGCCTGCGAAATGCCGGTCAGCGAAGTGATGAAGGCAGGAATGCGCACCTGGCAATTGACCAGCGACACGAAGCGCTCGGTGATGCGGCCGCCGACGATGCGCAAGGCGGCCACTTCGGTGATGCGATCGCCCATCGCCGGCGACAGACCGGTCGTTTCGAAGTCGAGCATGACCAGTTGCGGGGCCATCGTCTTATCCGAACTTGCGCACGGCGTCGAGGGCAAGGCCGGCGCCGATGCTGCCGAACAAGTCGCCTTCGACCTTGCGGGCATTGGGCAGGACGGCGCTGATGCGCTCGCGCAGCATGCCGACGCCGCTTGAGCCGCCGGTGAAGAACACCGTGTCGACCGCCTCGGGCTTGACGCCGGCGTCGCGCAGCATGCCGACCACCGATTGTTCGACCGAGCCGACCAGGTGGGCAATCGCTGCCTCGAACTCATGCCGCTGCAATGGCAGGGTCTGGGCTGGCGACAGGCGGTCGAGTTCGAGCGTGCAGCTGGCGGCGTCGGATAGCGCAATCTTGCCCTGCTCCACCTTCAGCGCCAGCCAATGGCCGGCGCGCTGCTCGATCACGTCCTGCAGGCGCGCCAGCTTGTGCGGCTCCTTGGCGTCGCGGCAAATTTCAGTCAGCTGCACCCAGCTTTTCTTGGTGTATGCCAGGTTGATCGTGTGCCAGGTGGCGAGATTGAAGTAATAACTCGATGGAACTTCCGTCTGGTTATTCATCTGCGTACCCAGCCCCAGCAAAGGCATCACCGATGCCAGGCTCAGGTATTTGTCGAAATCGGTGCCGCCAATATGCACGCCGGCGGTGGCGAGGATATCGTCGCGCCGCTCCAGCTTCGCAATGCCGCCGGGCGCCAGGCGCACCAGCGAAAAGTCGGAGGTGCCGCCGCCGATGTCGGCAATGAGCACCAGCTCTTCGCGCTCGATCTGCGATTCATAGTGGTAGGCGGCGGCGATCGGCTCGTACTGGAAATCGATATGCTTGAAGCCGACGGCGCGCGCCACCTCGGCCAGGGTTTGCTGGGCGGTACGGTCGGCGTCGATGCCGTCGTCGATGAAATGCACGGGGCGGCCAAACACGGCGCTGTCGAATGCGCGCCCGGCGGCCTGCTCGCCGCGCTGCTTGAGCTCGCCGATGAAATGGGCCAGCAGCTGGCGGAACGGCAGGATGCGTCCGCCCACTTCGGTCTGGCCATCGATCAGGCTGGTGCCCAGCAGGCTCTTGAGAGAGCGCATCAGGCGCCCCTCGTAGCCGGCCAGGTAGGCCGTCAGCGCGGTGCGGCCGACCGTGACTTCATCATCGTCGAGATTGAAAAAGACGACCGAAGGCAGGGTCGGCTTGCCCTCTTCGAGAGCCAGCAGAGTTGGCATGCCGGGACGAACCCAGCCGACTGTGGAATTGGACGTGCCGAAATCGACGCCGCAAGCATTGGCCATGGAAGCCCTTAGTGTTAAGGGGCGACATGTTACCAGATTCGGCTTGCTGTGCGATCTAGAAGGCAATTGCTTTGCGTCAAGAAGCCACGCCCCCCCCGGCGCTACGCTCTGGAAGTGTCTTCCGGAAAGTTACCAAGGGGAACCTCATGACGAGCTCACGCATTGCGACTTGCTGTATTTTTCTGGCCATTTTCGCGCTGGCGGGCTGTGGTGGCGGGGGCAAGGCCAGCAGCAGCTGCACGCTCGGCAGTCCCGCCGGTTGCGGCGGCACCTATACGGCGCCGGTCGTGCAGCCAGTGCCGGACGACCCGTCGGCCTCGGCGGCGGCTGTCAGCCTCGTTGCAAGCAATAGCGAACTGCCGTCGGCCGGCACCAGCGAAGTCACGCTGACCGCCCTGGTGCGTACCCTCGACAACAACGCGCTGGCCGGCGCCAACGTCAGCTTCGCGGCCGACTCCGGACAGTTGACGGTTCTCAATGCAGTGAGCGACCGCTCGGGCAAGGCCACCGCCACGCTCGGCACCGGAGGGTCGGCGGCCAACCGCATCATCAAGGTCACTGCCAGGGTCGGCAAACAGGCTACCGATACCCAGGTGCAAGTGGTCGGCACGACGGTCACGCTGACCGGTGGCGCCGGTGCGCTGACCGGAGGGACACTGGACCTGGTGGCCACCGTGCGCGATTCGGCCGGACGGCCGCTCACCGGGGCGCCATTGACGCTAGGCAGTAGCCTGGGCAACACCTTCTCGGTGGCCAACGCCGCCAGCGATGGCCAGGGGCGGATCGCCGTGCAGCTGCAAGCCAGGCAGAGCGGCAACGACACCATCAGCGTGTCGGCACTGGGCGCGAACACCACCAAGACAGTCGCCATCAGCGCCATCGACTTGCGCGTGCTGCCGGCCATCAGCGTCGACACCGCAGGCAATGAGCAGTTGCAACAAGCTGCGATCGGCAGTTGCCAGGCGATCGATGGCCTGTACAAGGTTGGCGGAGTACCCCAGGCAGGCATGCTCAGCCTGGCGACGTCGCGCGGAAAATTGTTTACGGACACCGCTTGCACCACGCCGCTGTCCGGTGCCCGCGCCTTAGTCAACGGCAAATTCCCGCCGACCTATATCAAGCACGACACGGCCAGCATCGCCACCGTCTCGGCCGCCGTCGACGCCACCGCCAGCAGCACGACCCGCATCGAATTCGTGGCCCCGCTGGCCGGCGGCGCCACCGTCACATTGCAGCCTGACTTGAGCGCGATTGGCAGCGGCGACCAGGTCACACTGGTGGCCATGGTGCGCGACGGCACCAGTGTCAATAATGTGGTCAAGGGGGCGACCGTGCAATTTTCCATCCTGGCCGACCCCAGCGGCGGCAGCCTGGCCGGGCCGTTCACAGCCGTGACCGGCAGCGATGGCACGGCCCGCGCCATCTATATTGGCGGCGCCGGCGACACCGGCAATGGCGGCGCCATCATCGAGGCGCGGCTGGCCGCCCTGCCAGCGGTGGTGGCGAGCACCGATATTACCGTCAGCAAGAAGGCCTTGTCGGTACAAATCGGGCGTGGCAATACCCTGATCGAGTATTCGAACAGCGTGCTGCAGGAAGATTTTTCGGTGTTTGTTTCCGACGCCGCCGGCAACGGCGTGCCCGGCGTGGCGATCAGTGCCACTGCCTGGCCGACCGCGTTCACCACCGGTGATTTGCGATGGGTACCTGACAGTGCCGCTGCCAAGGAACCGGGGCGCTGGCTGGTGACAGCCCCCACTTACACCTGCCCGAACGAAGACGTAGTGCGGCGCGGCCTGTACAACGCCAGTCTGGACCACAATGGCAATGGCCAGCTTGATCCTGGCATTCCGTTATCGATCGTATCGTCCGGCAAGACCGATGCCCTTGGCATTGCGACGGTGTCGCTGCGCTACCCGCGCGACCGCGCCTACTGGGTCCAGGTCGAATTGAAGATCAATGGCCAGGCTTTCGGCACCGAGTCGACCGCCCGCACCCAGTTCACTTTGGCGGGCCTTGCGAAGGACTACATCGACCACAACGTCGCACCGCCGGGACAGCTCAGCCCTTACGGAACCGGCCCTTGCCGCTAAACTTGCCGCCCGCTCTGATTCACCTGTAGTCAGGCGGCATGAACACCAGCTGGCCATGGTGTTCAATGCAGAGCGGGCAATGATACGCACTGCAACTACGTAATGCTACGGAAGACAGTGGCCTCCGGTCGCGTGATAATCATTTCATCCGACAAAGATCGGCTGAATCACTACACGCTTCATACAAAGACCGGAGACAACGATGAAAACCAGCTTTGGTACGGCCCTGCTGTGCCTGATGTTCCTGATACTCCCCCCCGCCTCTGCCGCCCAGGGAACAGCTGCCGAAGCCGTTGCAATGAGCAAGCGCGCAGTCGCCTTGATCAAGGCAAGCGGCAAAGACAAGGCCTTTGCCGACATCGCCAACCCCGCCAACACCAGCTTCCATGACCGCGACCTGTACGTGTTCGTCTACGACCTCAATGGCATTTGCGTGGCGCATGGCACCAATCCGAAAATGGTCGGCAAAAACCTGCGCGACATGCGCGATCGCGACGGCAAATACATCATCCGCAGTTTCATCGACGTCGCCGCCAGCGCCGCCGGCAGCGGCTGGGTCGAGTACCAATGGCCCAACCCGACCACCAATGCGGTCGAACCGAAGGCTGGCTACGTCGAACGCGCCGGCGACCTGATTGTCGGCGCCGGCATCTACAAGTAAGCCCCCCTGTCATCCAAGCCAGACTGCCCGTCGAATCACGGGCGACGGTGTTGCACGCCCATTTTTTCCATCTTATCCGAGGCAAAGCGATGAGCAATTTCTTCCAGGTTGTTTTTTCAGGCATGGTACTGGGCCTGATCTATAGCGTGATCGCGCTGGGTTACCAGGCGACCTACAGCACGTCCAAAACGCTGAACTTTGGCCAGGGCGAGGCGGTCGCGCTGGGCGGCCTGCTGGCGTTCACGCTGGCGCCGCTGATGACGTTCTGGGGCGCGCTGCCGGTGGTGGCGCTGGCCGGCGCCGCGCTGGGCCTGTTTACCTACCACGCCGCCGTCGCGCCGGCCCTCAAACGGGGCTCGGAATCGGGCTGGATCCTGGGCACCATCGCGCTCGGGCCGCTGGTGCTGAAGAACGCCTTCGAAGCGCTGTGGGGCAAGGACGACCTGGCCGTGGCGGCGCCGTTCGACAATACACCGTTCGAGCTGGCCGGCATCCGCATCCTGCCGATGGAGCTGCTGACCATGGGCACGGTGCTGGTGGCGGTGCTGGTGCTGGGCTACTTCATGGCCAGGACCCGCTATGGCAAGGCGGTCACGGCGGTGGCGATCAATAGCGCAACGGCCGAATTGATGGGCATCCGTTCGTCCTGGGTGGTGTCCGGATCGTATGCGCTGTCGGGCGCCCTGGCCGGCCTGGCCGGCCTGCTGATTGCGCCGCTGACCACCACCAGCGCATCGATGGGCGTGGTGCTGGGGTTGAAGGCATTCCAGGTTGCGGTGCTGGGCGGCCTGACTTCGGTGCGCGGCGTACTGGTCGGCGGCCTGTTCATCGGCGTGCTCGACGCCGTCACCGCCTATGCCGTGTCGTCGCGCTACAAGGAGATCCCCGGCCTGTTGCTGTTGCTGCTGATGCTGTCGTTCCGCCCGACCGGCCTGTTCGGCAAAGCCACCATCCAGAAAGTCTGAGCGAGGAACCATCATGAAGACCAAGAATTTTCCTTTCGATCTGAGCATCACGCTGTTTGCGCTGGCGGCGGCAGCCGTCGCCCTGCCCCTGTTGCACCCGTCCGGCTACGTGGTCACGGTGCTGTCCCTGATCGGCATGTATGCCATTGCGCTCAAGGGGCTCGATTTCGTCACCGGCTACACCGGCGAAGTCAGCGTCGGCCATGCGGCGCTGTTCGGCGTCGGTGCCTATGCGGCCGGCTGGGCGAACCTGCACCTGGGCCTGCCGCTGCTATTGGCCTTGCCGCTGTCGGTCGGGGCCGGCGCGCTGTCGGCCTGGCTGATCTCGTTCCCGCTGCTGCGCGTGAACGGCCCGTTCCTGGTGCTGACCACCTTCGCCTTCGGCCGCATCGTATATGTGTTCCTGTCGCAGACCACCGATGTGACAGGCGGCCAGAGCGGCATGCAACTCGAGCCGCAGGCGCAATCGCTGTTCGGCCATGCACTCACGTCGTGGAATTTCTACTACCTGATCCTGGCCTGCCTGGTGCTGGCCCTGTTCGTGGCCCACCGCATCGTCCACTCGCGTATCGGCCGCGCGTTCGAAGCGCTGCGCGACTCGCCGATCGCCACCGACTGCATGGGCATCGGCACCGCCTGGCACAAGCAGCTGGCTTTTGTACTGTCGGGTGCCTTCGGTGGCCTGGCCGGCCTGCTGTACGTGTACAGCCAGGGGGTACTGTTCCCGGATTCGTTTGGCTTTGAAATGAGCCTGATGTTCCTGATGGCCGCCCTGTTCGGCGGCAAGAAGTCGACCTTTGGCCCCATCCTTGGCGCCGCCTTCGTGGTCGTGTTCCCTGATGTGCTGGGCAATCATGCTGCCTTTCAGGTGTTCGCCGGCCTGACCCTGGCCGCCATCGCGGGCGCCAGTGCGATGCGCTACAAGAGCAGCGGCAGCGCGGGCCTGAAGGCGATGGCAGTGCCGCTCGCTTTCGGTCTGGCCATGCTGGCACTGGCGATCTGGGTAGAAGACCTGAATGAACACCGGCTCGCCATCTACGGCGCGATTGTGCTGATGGTGGTGTCGTATCTGGGCAACGGCATCATGGGATTGCTGCCGAATTACGTGCCGGCGCACAAGTCGGTGCCGTCCGACGGCAGCACCGGCATTGTCCGCGTGACCGAGCCGCCGATGCTGGCGCTGCTCGATGTGCGCGACGTCACCCTGTCGTTCGGCGGCTTCAACGCCATGAGCGGCGTGTCGTTCTCGGTGCCATCAGGGACGGTGATGGGCCTGATCGGCCCCAACGGCGCTGGAAAATCGACCACGATGAACGTGCTGACGGCGCTGTACCAGCCAAGCGCCGGCAGCGTCAGCTTCAACGGCAAGCTGCTTGCGAATGCCCATACCACCAGGATTGCCATGCTCGGTATATCGCGGACCTTCCAGAACCTGCAGGTGTTCGGCGACCTGTCCGTGCTCGACAATGTACTGGCCGGCATGCACCACACCATCGACGCCAATGCGACCGGCCGCGCGATGGCGCTGCTGACGACCGTCGGCCTGGCCGACAAGGCGCACCAGCTGGCGCGCAATCTCTCTTACGGCCAGCAGCGCTTCCTGGAAATCGGGCGGGCGCTGGCCAGCAATCCGAAGCTGTTGCTGCTCGACGAACCGGCCGCCGGCCTGCGCGGCCCCGACCTGGCTGCGCTCAAAGCCCTGACCCGGCTCATCAAGGAGCACGGTATCGCCATCGTTCTGATCGAACACCACATGGACGTCGTCATGGAACTGTCCGACAGCATCACGGTGCTCAATTTCGGCCAGGTCCTGGCGCGCGGCAGCGCCTCCGACATCCAGAAAAACCAGGCCGTGCAAGAAGCCTATCTCGGCGCTTAACAGGAGAACACCATGGCAAACCACGCAATCGAGCCGTTCGCAATGCGCAACAGCAGCAGCGTCGCCGCCGCCGACGCACTCACCCTCAACAAGGTCAATGCGAAGTATTCGGACAACCACGTGCTGCACGACGTGTCGCTGGCGATCCCGACCGGCAGCATGGTGGCGATCCTGGGCGCCAACGGGGCCGGCAAATCGTCGATCCTGCGCGCCATATCCGGCCAAATCCGCGACACCACCGGCTCCATCAAGCTGCACGGCCAGGAACTGGCCGGCATGGCCGCCTGCCAGGTGGCGTCCGCCGGTATCGCCCACTGTCCCGAAGGGCGCCAGATGTTCGGCCCGATGACGGTGCGCGAAAACATGCTGCTCGGCGCCTTCACCCGCAAGGACTTTGCTGCGATCGAACTGGATCTCGAACGCATGTTCACCCTGTTCCCGCGCCTGAAGGAACGCGCCGGACAGCTGGCCGGGACACTGTCGGGCGGCGAACAGCAAATGCTGGCCATCGCGCGCGCCCTGATGCTGCGACCGCGCATCCTGCTGCTCGATGAACCGTCAATGGGACTGGCGCCGAACATCGTCAACGACGTGTTTGCAATCATCGACAAGCTGCGCACCGACGGGCTCACCATCGTCTTGGTCGAGCAGTTCGCCCGCCGCGCATTGTCCATCGCCGACTTCGGCTACGTGCTCTCGCGCGGCGAGATCGTCATGTCCGGCAGCGCCAGTGAACTGGCGTCCGACGCCGGCCTGGTTGCCTCGTATTTGTCCTGACCGAACCCGGTCACCACACTCAGCAGTTCTCGACCACCCACCACTGACGCAAAAGGAAAATCCATGAAACTCAAGCAGATTGCTCTCGCCACCGCCGCACTATGCTTCGGCAGCGCCGCCCTCGCCGCCGACACCATCAAGATCGGTTCCCTGCTGCCGCTGACGGGCGGCTCGGCCAATATGGGCAGTTCGGTCCGCGACGGCCAGCGGCTGGCGGTCAAGCAGATCAACGCCCGCGGCGGCGTGCTCGGCCGCAAGCTCGAGCTGGTCGAACTCGACGACGAAGCCAAGCCGGAAAAGGCGGCGCAGAATATGCAGGCCCTGATGTCAAAGGGTATTGTGGCCTGCTCGTGCGGCGTCAATACCGGCGTCGTCGCCTCCTACCAAAAGGACATGCAGGCGGCACGGATCCCGAACGTGATCCCGGCCTCGGCTGGCACCAAGCTGACCAGGACCTACGCTGGCGCACCTGAGGGCAACTACACCTTCCGCGTCCAGGCCTCCGACACGCTGCAGGCACAGATGATGGTGGACTATGCCATCAGGAAGGGCTACCGCAAGATCGCGCTGCTGTCGGACTCCACGCCCTACGGCGTGGGCGGCCACGACGATATGGTCAAACAGCTGCAAAAGCATGCGCTCAAGGCGGTGTCCGATTCGACCTTCAACTTGAAGGACACGGATATGACCGCCCAGCTGCTGCGCGCCAAGGAAGCCGGCGCCACCGTGCTGCTGGTGTACGGCATCGGTCCCGAGCAGGGACAAATCGCCGCCGGCAGCGCCAGGCTGGGCATGAAGGTGCCGCTGATCGGCTCATGGCCGAACGCGATGGATTCCTTCCTGTCGATCGCCGGTGCGGCGGGCGACGGCGCCTTCTCGCCGCAGACCTTCGTCGAAGGCGCTAACTCCGCCGCCGGCCGCGCCTTCGAGGCGGCCTACCGCGACGAGTACAAGCGCGCCCGCATCGTCAATCCCACCGCTGCCGCCGGCGGACACGACGCCATCCTGCTGCTGGCCGCCGCCATTACCCAGGCCAAGGGCACCGACGGCGTCAAGATCAAGGAGGCGCTGGAAAACCTGGCGGCGCCGGTGGCCGGCGCCATCGGCACCTACCGCAAGCCCTATTCGCGCGACGACCATGAGGCGATCAAGCTGGACATGACGACGATCGCCATGTGGAAGCAAGGCGCCATCGTGCCGGCACCGTAACACCCGGCAGGGAATCGACGTAGAATCGCACTGTCAGCGACATCAGGGTGGGCCCGAACCGCCCTGATGTCGGAACCGCGGTCAAGGACGGGTGCTCGATGAAGCTCAGGCAAAAAGTGATATTTCTCGCCATCGCGCCACTGATCCTGGTGCTGTCCGCGCTTGCCCTGTTCGTCCGGCACCAGGCCATCACGCTGGCCGGGCAGCAGCGCGCCACCATTCAGCAAGCCTACCTGGCGAGCAAAGAAGCTGAACTGAAGCACTACGTGGCGCTGGCTCAGCGCTCCGTGGCCCACTTGTATGAATCGAACCGGACAGATGCCGCCACGCGCGCCGAAGCCATGCGCATCCTGTCGACCCTCAGCTACGGCGACGACGGCTACTTCTTCGTCTACGACATGAACGGCGTCAATCTGATGCACCCTCGCCAGCCGGATCTGGTGGGACGCAATCTGTGGGAACTGCGGGACATCCACGGCGAGCCAACGGTACAACGCCTGATTGCGCGCGCACGCGCTGGCGGTGGCCTGCAGCGCTATATCTGGTCCAAGCCCTCGTCCCAGCAAGCCGCGCCCAAACTGGGTTACGTCATCCATATGGAGCGCTGGGGCTGGATGGTGGGAACCGGCATCTACCTCGACGACGTCGACGCGGCACTGGCCAAGATCGACGTCCAGCAGTCGCGCAATATCGAAAGCACCATGCAGTGGATCGCCGGCTTGGCGATCCTGAGCGCGGTGGTGGTGGCGCTGTGCGGGCTGGCGCTGAACATCAGCGAGCTGCGCGTGGCCGACGCCAAGCTCAAGTCGCTGGCGCAACGGGTGGTGGAATCGCAGGAGACGGAACGGGCGCGCCTGTCGCGTGATTTGCACGACGGTATCAGCCAGTGGCTGGTGTCGATCAAACTGCAAATCGAAGCCGGCGTGATACGCCTCGGTGGCGATGCCGCGAAACAGCAGGCGGCGCGCACCACATTTGAGCATACCGCCGAGCAACTGACCGACGTGCTGGCCGAGGTACGCCGCATCTCGCACAATCTGCGGCCCCCCATCCTGGACGACCTGGGCCTGGCCGCCGCGCTCGACCATCTGGCGCACGAGTTCACCACCGCAAGCGGCGTGCCGGTGCAGTTCAAGGCCGAAGGCAGCACCGACGCGTTGGACCAGGTCGTCAATACGATGCTGTTCCGAATTGCGCAGGAAGCATTGACCAATATTGAACGGCACGCGGGTGCCAGCGCGATCGACATCACCTTGGTGCGCCTGACGCGCGAAGTGAGCCTGACCATCACCGACGACGGCTGCGGCTTCGACGTCGCGGGGGTCGCCAGCCAACCCAAGGGCGGCATCGGACTGCGCAATATGATGGAACGCATCGACGCCATCGGCGGCCGATTCCAGATAGAATCATCCACATCGGGCACCTCGGTGCAAGCGGTGGTCGACCTGAAAAGCTGACGTCATGACAAACGCCCCCATCCATATTCTGCTGGTCGACGATCACCCGCTGGTGCGCGACGGCCTGCGCGCCCGGCTCGAAGCGGTGCCGCATTTTCGCATCGTGGCCGAAGCCGATGGCGCCGCCGACGCGCTGCGCCAGGCGGACCAGTGCGCGATCGACCTGGTGCTGATGGACATCAATATGCGCGGCGACAGCGGCATCGATGCGACCGCGCAGTTTCAGCTGCGCCACCCGAAGATCGCCGTGCTGATCCTGTCGATGCACGACAAGCTCGAATACGTGACCCAGGCGATGCAGGCCGGCGCGCGCGGCTATGTCCTCAAGGATGCGCCAGGCAAGGACATCGTGCTGGCCATTGAGACGGTCATGAGCGGCGGCATCTACTATAGCGCCGCGCTGGCGCGCCAGCTGGCGCGGCCGCTGGTACAGGATACCCAATTGAGCGTACGCGAACATGAAGTGCTGCAGCACCTGGCCAATGGCCAGTCCAGCAAACAGATTGCGCGCGCACTCGACCTGTCGGTGCGCACGGTTGAAACGCACCGGCTCAATATCAAGCGCAAACTGGGTATCGAAGGCCAGGCTGAACTGATCAAATACGCGGTGCAGCATGCCAATTTTGGTTAAAAATCTGAACCGGTAAGCGCAATTCGCGGCGCTGACCATTGCCAGACATCGATTTGCATTAATGCTTGACAGCACGCTCTTGTCGGCCCATTGTACTACCTGTCCTAGTACAATTACTCCAAGAGCATGCATCAATGAGCGAACGCGTTCCAGTCCTGATCAATATTGCCATCGGCGACCCGCGCCCGATCGGGCGCCAGATCGTCGACAGCATTCGGCGGCAGATCGCCAGCGGCGAACTGCCGGTTGGCGCCATGCTCCCGACAGTGCGGGGTTTGGCACAACAGCTGTCGGTGAACCCCAATACCATCGCCAAGGCCTACAACGAGTTGTCGGCAGAAGGCTGGGTCGATGCGCGCCAAAGCCTTGGCGTGTTCGTCGCAACGCAACGCCAACTGCTGTCCGATGCCGAACGGGCCAAGCGCCTGCAGGAAGCCGTGCACCATTTCGTCGGCGAAATCATCGCACTCAATTGCCCGGCAGCCGACGTCCTCAAGGCAGTCGATTCAGAACTGCAACACTTTCCACCCAAGAAAACAAAGTGAGCCCGCGCCCATGAATCCCTACGTGATCGAGACGGAAAACCTCAGCCTGCACTACGGCCAGAAAACGGCCCTGGATCAGTTGACCTTGCAGATTCCGCGTGGTGGCATCCACGCCTTCATCGGCGCCAATGGTGCCGGCAAGTCGTCGCTGTTTCGCCTGTTGCTTGGCTTTGAAGTGCCGTCGTCGGGCAGCGCGCGCATCCTTGGACAGGACAGCACCGCACTGACGCCGTGCGTGCGCGCCCGCATCGGTTTCGTCAATGAGGAGCATACGCTGCCCGAGTGGATGTGCGTCGACGAACTGACCCGCATGCAGCGCAAGCAATATCCCAACTGGAACCAGGCGCGCTACGATGAGGCACTGCGCAACTTCAATGTGCAGGCCCGGCAAAAGGTGGGCGAACTGTCTCGCGGCGAGCGTGCCGGTGTCAGCCTTGCGCTGGCGCTGGGCCAGAATCCCGAACTGCTGGTGCTGGACGAGCCGACCCTTGGCCTGGACATGGTGGCAAAACGGACTTTGCTCGAATCGCTGCTGTACACCGATGCAGGCCAGGACTCGACCATCATCTATTGCTCGCACCAGATGGAGGAGATCGAACGTATTGCCGACAACCTCGTCATCATCGAACGCGGCCGCTTGCGCTATATGTCGGAGCCTGACGCGCTGTGCAGCCGAGTGCGCCAGTGGGCCGCCGAATTCCCCAACGATGTCGACATGCGCAAGGTGCGAGGTTTGCTGGAACTGCAGAAGATCGACGGCATTTCCCACTTGATGATGTTCGATGCCCCGCCGGGTTTCGAAATGGAGCTTGGCAGCATGGGAGCACGCAATATCACCAGTTCAGATGTGCCACTGGGGCGTGCCGTCAACGGCATGCTCGCCGCTGGCCACATTTCCCGCGCAAACTAGAATAAGAGGAGCCACCATGCTAGAACTCTACATCGCCGAACTGCGCCGCTACCGCACCGCTGCCGTTCTGTTCGCGGCCGCTAGTCTGGTCATCGATTATCTGATGTTCCGGTCCTCGCACTTGCTTCAATCACCCTATTTCGGCCAGATGCTGGACCTGGCCGTCTTTGTCCTGGCCGGCATGGCATTGGCGATATTTCAGTTTGGCTCCTATCGGAGACCCGCCCGCTGGCTGTGGCTGCTCCATCGGCCATTGCCGCGCGTGCGGACCTTCATGGCCTTGCATTTGGCGGCGATAACGCTTATTGTCCTGGCGGCCGGCGCTCCATTGGAACTTGCGCTGCTGGCCACCAAGGCCGAACAAATCAAAGTGGTCGATTCCCGCCACTTCCTCGGTGCGGTGCATATCACTTTATTCGCCATCCTGGGTTGGCAAACCGCCAGCTATACCATGCTGGCACGCCATCGCTTCGCCTCCTTTGTGATGATGCTGCCAGTGATGCTGGCTGGCCTGTATCTGGGATCAGCCTACGTCCTGCTGATTCCGGCACTGCTTTGCCTGTTGCTGATGGGCTGCGCGCTGTACTCCGTATTTCGCCCGGAGCGCCACAGCACGGCCAGGCTTCAGCCTGGGTCGGTCGCACTGGCGGCAGTCCCTATGCTGCTGTGCACCTACTTCATCATGATTTGGAGTACTTCGGTCGCCTTCAATATCGGATTTACTGCAACCGGCATGATGTCACCGCAAAAGCAGGTTCCCGGTGGCATTGTCGAGGCGATGTGGGCTTCCGGCGATCGTGGACTGGTTGTTGCAGAACTGGCCAGGGTGAAAGACCCCAGGGCGCCGGGATGGCGGCAGCAAATCGCCCCCCGCAGCGAGCGTCTTTTCGGCCCCAATATGCGCCACCATGTGGTCAGGGACTCTGTCAGCAATGCCGGCTTCTCCATCTTTAACGTCGATGGCAATGATTGGACGTTTAGCCATGATCGCATGCGCTTCGTGGCGACCAATTACCGCCAAGACAGACTGGCGGAAACCTTGATCGGCCCCCATGGTGTGGGCGACGCCACACAATTTGCACAAGCGCCTGTTCATGTCGGTGCGACCAAGACCGAATCGTTCATTTATACGCGGCAGTCGCTCATGCTGATCGATCACAAGACCTTGGCCGCACGGGAGGTGATGACATTCACTGGCGATGAAGTGATCGCTTCGCTGCCCGAGGTAAATGAAGATGACAAGAGCCTCAATATCATGACCAACCGTCGATTCATTGAATATGCTTGGCCCGTGGTCGGTGGCGCATTGTTGGAGCGCTACAGCATTCCGCTTCCGGGGCTCTTGAGCGACCTGAGCCGTGTGGCCGTCAACCGAGTACCGGACGGCCATCTGGTCACCATCCTGTTCGGGCGACAACAAGAATACGGTCTGCTCGATTCCAAAGCCGTGACCTACCATGTGCAGGATGGAAAGGTGACGTCCCTGCTTGAGCGTACCCTGGCGCTCGACGTCGGCTTCCTGTACACCCAGCACTTCTACTGGATGTCACCTGCCCTGTTTGCCCTGTTTGAAGTGCCGCGCGTACTGATCGACACTGGGCGTGTGCTCGACGCCGGGCTCAAGGTCGACACAATGAAGCTCTCAATTCAGCGGCCAATGTCGGCACACGTCCTGGCGCTTTTCTTGATGCTCGCATCGGCGGCCAGCGCATGGCTGCGGCTTCGTCGGGACAATTCATCGCCTCTCTACCGGACATTATGGACGATTTCCTGCCTGATGATTGGACTGCCCGCACTGTTTGCGCTGGTCACATTGCAGGCAAAGCAGTCCAGTCAACAAAAGGCGAATTCGGCAAACGCGCTGCAGCCAGCCTGATCCGATCCATTCCAACCGAGAACTCTTTACGAATTTCCATCAATGTTCAAGCATACAGGCAAGGCGTCATTTACCCACCTCATGCTGCTCAACGACGGTGTTTGAACAGTCGAACGTATTTACAGTGATGACCATCGACGCGCATCCGATGCAGAAAAATAGGACTGGCGAGCGGCCTTCACAGGCTCGGTCCGGATCAGCTTGCGGCAACCGACATCCCATTCATCATTCAGAAATAACCGCAGATCCAGCCATATTGCGGTTCGTCATATTGGCCCGGTTGAAGTGTCCAAATTGGAATACGCTGATCGTATCGTTAGCCCACCGGGGCAGCCACGCCCCGCCACCCCACCATCAGTTGGAGACCTGAATGCGCCTGTCGTTGTTCGCCCCGATGTTCGCCCTATTGCTATCTGCCACAACGCTGGCCGGCGCCAGTGCGCCGCTGACAAGACAACAGCAAAATTCCGATCTGGCCACCCTGCGCAGCGAATACATTCTGAAGAGCCCGGTGTTCAGCGACGCCAATCGCCGCGCGGCGCTGGTCTACATCGACGGGCTGCTGGCCAGTAAGGCGGAGCTGAGCCCGGAGCAGTTCCTGATCTCCTGCCTGACCGTCTCCGCCTTTGCCCAGAACGGCCACGACAGCGTCGATATCATGGGCGAGGCTTGGTTCCCGGCGCGGCGCCTGCCGTTCCGCACGCTGTGGCTGGCCGATGGCATGGTGGTATCGCGTGCCGGTCCGCGCCATGCCGATCTGCTTGGCGCCACCATCGAGCGGATCGGTGCAAGCACCCCCGCTCAATTGCTGCTGGCGCTGCGCCGTGTCGGCGGTGGTCCCGACCAATACAATAGCTGGAACTTGAACTGGCTAATCGAAAGTGCAGGAATGTTACACGCCATGGGGCTGGCCAGTACAGCCGACTCGCTCACCATGAGTTTCCGCTTGCGCGACGGTAGCCATACGACGCGTGCGATAGACTTTGTACCCGGTAAGGAGGTGCCGTCCGGTGCCAATGCGATGCGGCTGTGGTCGGCCGCTCCGTTCGCCGCGGAAACCGGCGCAAACTTCCTTGCTGCCGCACCGGCACGCAAGGAACCACTCTACCTGCAGGATCCGGATACGCTCTATCGCAGCGTGCCGCTGCCGGAACTCAAGGCTCTGTATGTGCAGTTCCGCATCAATATGGATTTCCAGGGCCAGCAGATTAAGCCCTTTGTCGACCAGTTAAGCCGCACGCTGCGCAGCGCGCCGCCGTCCAAACTGGTGCTGGACCTGCGCATGGACATCGGCGGGGACAACGAGACCACCCGAGAGCTGATGCGCACCATCGCGCAAACTGTGCCCGGCCGCATCTACCTGCTCGTTGGCCCGCAAACATTCTCCGCCGGCATTGCCTCGGCGGCGGCATTGAAGCACGATGGCGGCCAGCGCGTGACCATCGTTGGCGCTGCGACGGGTGACAGATTGCAATGGTGGTCGGAAAATCACAGTAGCCTGATCCTCCCGAACTCGGGCTACGGCCTGCACATCAACACCGGCTACTGGGACCTGGTGCATGGCTGCGGCGGCAATTCACGCTGCTACAGCGACAAATATGACACCCGGATCCCCTCGCTCGAACCGGACCTGCCGGCGCCGTTGACCATTGCAGACTGGTTGAACGGACGCGATCCGGCGATGGAGGCGGTGCGACGACATATGCAGGGCGCACGCTGACAGAGGCGAAAAAGCCGCAGCGCTGCATCTGCAGGGCTACGGCCTTAGTATCTTTGGTGGGAAGTGCAAGTTTCGAACTTGCGACCCCTGCAGTGTGAACGTGAAACAATGACAACTTTCCGGACACCGCCGGGTGTTCTCTCATAGGAGAGAGGCTTGATCTAGTTCCGGTCGCGTCCGCCAAATTCCGCTACAGTTTTTCATACTTTTTTCATACATTGAACTCTGCATTCGTTTCCCGCCCAGACCGCTATCGCGCACGTCAAGGCCATGGCCAACCGAATCGACACCGTTACCGCGCGCAACAAGCTAAAGACCCAGCGTGAGCCGTACTGGCATCGTATCAGCAAGGGCTGTTATGTCGGCTTTCGCAAGATGTCAGACAGCTCAAGCGGCACATGGCGCGTGCGCTATCGCGATGCGGCCGGAAATCAGCTTGCCGGCAGCCTGGGCACATTGGATGAATTCCCAGCCCACGAACGCTTCGACCAAGCCGTGGAAGCCGCCCGTGAATGGTTCTCGCGCGCGGCACTTGGGGTCGCCGGCATCAACGATCACGCGACCGTCATGGACGCCTGCAATGCGTACGTGAACAGAATCGATGAGCTTAAGGGAAAGGCGCCAGCAGACGACCTGGCGTACCGATTTCGACGCTGGGTAAGCACCGACCCAATCGCTGACGTTGAGCTTCAAAAACTGACACGCGAACATTTAAATGCGTTCCGCCGGCGCATGGTGACGACTCCAGTCAAGGTCAACAAGGGCGGTTCCACGCGTGAACGATCGAAAAATACCGTCAACCGCGACCTTGCCTCGCTGAAAGCCGCCCTCAACCGCGCCTACGCTGACCGGCTGGTCACCAGCGACTTCGCCTGGCGCGAACCGCTAAAGGCATTCAAGATCGTCGGCAAGCGCAGGGATTTATACCTGGACCGCGAGCAGCGGCGAAATTTCTTCAACCAGGCGCCAGAAGACTTGGCCGCGTTCTTGCGCGGATTATCGATGCTGCCGCTGCGCCCGGGCGCACTGGCGGCATTGACGGTTGCCGACTTCGACCAGCGATTGAACGTGCTCATAATCGGCAAGGACAAGAGCGGGCAAGACAGAAAGATTAAGCTACCAGTTGAAATTGCGAAATACTTTGAGCATGCGGTCAACTCAAAGCCGCCCGAAGCGCCGTTGTTGTCACGTGCCGATGGTAGCGCCTGGAACAAGGACGCGTGGAAGTGGCCGTTGAAGGACGCCGCAAGACTGGCCGGCCTTCCACTCGGCACGACCGCGTACACCTTACGCCATAGTGTCATCAGCGACCTTGTTCATGGCGGACTGGACTTACTCACCGTCGCGCAAATTAGTGGCACATCGGTTGCCATGATCGAGAAACATTATGGTCATCTGCGTAGCGAAGTTGCCGCTATTGCGCTTGCAAAACTTGTCCTATAGCTTGCCATGGCGCGGTTGTCCTGCTCTGCCTACATGTTTCATCTATCGATTGAACCTTGCGATTGTCCGAAATTTGTATATACTCAGCGGACAAGGACTGATTGATGAACCACACCGCCCCAGCGCTCAAGACTCAGATCTTGCATCGCATTGACCAGGCACCGGCATCCAAGGTATGGACGCCGGTGGATTTTCTCGACTTGGCAAACCGCGACGCCGTGGACAAGACCCTCCAACGCATGGTCGCCAGCAAGATACTGCGCCGTATCGACCGTGGCTTGTATGACCGGCCTCACAACAATTCCCTTACAGGACAAGCAGCGGCCCCCGATTACACCAGCGTAATCGACGCCGTCGGGCGGCGCGACCAGGTCCGTGTGCTGATCGACGGGATGACGGCGGCCAATGAACTTGGCATGAGCAATGCTGTGGCCGGACAAGTCGTCGTTCATACGGATGGCCGCTTGCGCCCCATCTCGCTGGATAAATTGACACTGCAATTCAAACTGACGGCCCCGAGCAAGCTCTATTGGGCCGGCCGGCCTGCGATGCGCGTGATCCAGGCGATGTACTGGCTAAGAGACGAAAGGAAGCACGCAGATCAGGCTGAACAACATCTCATGCACTCTAAACTCCTGAGAGTATTACGGGACCCCGCGCAAGGTGCTGCTATTCGGGAGGACTTGCGGTCCGGGTTGCACACGGTCCCGGCGTGGATGCAGCAATGGCTGCGCGAACTGCTAAACGAGTCGGAGAACTCTTTGACCGAGCCAACAACATGAATCCGAACTATCTCAGTGTGATCGGTGCCTCAACCGACGAGCGCCGCGGCCTTTTTCTGGCTACAGCGAACCGGCTTGGCACGCCACTGGCCAATGTAGAAAAGGACTTCTGGGTTAGCTGGGTACTCGATCTGCTATTTAACGGCCGCTCCAACAATGAGCCGCGTCTGCTATTTAAGGGAGGAACTTCCCTGTCGAAAGCGTTCGGACTGATTTCCCGCTTTTCCGAAGACATCGACATCACGGTGTTCCGCGAAGACATTGGACAGCACATCGAATTTGCCGACCTGGAAGCGCTCTCTGGCAAACAACAACGTCGACGCCTCGACGCCATCAAGCAAGCCTGCCAAACCTATATCCAGGGATTACTGAAGCAACGACTAAACGGCCAGATAGAAACAATATTTCACATGGCCGGCATCGCGATGAAAGATGCACCAGTCGTACAGGACGCCGGCGATCCGGATCGACAAACGCTGTTGGTGCGCTACCCTACTGTGCTGCCCAACGCCAACGCGTATATTGTGCCCTCTGTGAAGATCGAGGCGGGGGCGAGGTCGGCGCTGGATCCGCACCGCAGCGCCACCATCGAACCCTATGTCGGGCACGATATGCCCTCGACGAACCTCGGTGTGGCAAATGTACTCACCATTGATGCGGAGCGCACTTTCTGGGATAAGGTCGTCATATTGCATGGTTTGCGCCGCTGGCACGACGCGCGCGGAACCCTTCGCCACGACGGTCACCGCATATCACGCCATTATTACGATATTCACAGACTCATGCATTCCGATGCTGGGAAGCGCGCACTATCGGACCTTGCGCTGGCACGCGACTGCAGTCGCCATGCGATGATGTTTTTCAACAGTCCAGACTTGGACTTGCCACATGCGTGCCCCGGTTCCTATGCGATCATGCCCACCGTCGAAATGATCGATGTGCTGCGGCGCGACTATCAATCCATGGCCGGAATGATTTTCGGCGATGTACCCGATATCATTGATGTTCTCCATACGGTTCAACGATTGGAGCAATTGATCAATGCTGCCACCCCCTAGCCCAGCCCCATACACCCAACAAAACACTGACCTATGGCCACTGCATTCAAATGGCAATTTTCCGCTCGCTTCCGTCGCAACACTTTCGGCTGGAAATCACAGACGCCTATCCAGCGAATCAAGGAAGCGCTTGCTGAAATCAAGGCGGTCGCCAAGAAGGAACCTGTACTCGCCGCCGATGGGGCAATTCTGTTCCTGGAAAAGATCGCGCCAGCAATTGAAAACGTCGATTCGTCGAGCGGCGCAATTGGCAGCGCCGTCAATCGTGCCATCGAGACGCTGGCCGACATCATTGCCCGAGCCAAGGTGAGCCGCGCGGTACGCGAGAAATGGATGGATCGATTGTGGGACGCGCTCCAGAACGACGACATGCCCTATCTCGAATACCTCGGTGAGTACTGGGGCGAACTATGCGCGACACCAGAAATCGCACGAAAATGGGCCGACGATTTGACACCGATTGTTGAACGCGTTTGGGAGAGCAACGCACGCGGCGACGGGTTTGGTTATTTCAAGGGTACAAGCGCTTGCTTGAGCGCGATGTGTGCAGCAGGCCAGCATGAGGAATTGCTTGCGTTGATAGCGAAGTCCGAATACCGGTACAAAACGTGGCACTACCGGATGTGGGGCGCAAGGGCATTGCTCAAGATGGGGAAATTGGCCGATGCGATCCAATATGCGGAAGAGTCAAAGGGCCTGAATGCGCCCGAGACTGCCATCGCACAATTTTGCGAGCATGCCTTACTGGAGGCGGGCTTTGCGGACGATGCCTATGTCCGGTACGCGGTCAGGGCAACATACGCGACGACCAATTTGGCGACGTTCAAGGCCGTTGCGAAAAAGTATCCAGGCAAGACGAAGGAGACCATCTTGCGCGACCTGATCGCCAGTCAACCAGGACAAGAGGGAAAATGGTTTGCCGCAGCCAAGGATGCAGGACTTTTCGATCTCGCCATCGAACTGGCCAACACCAGCCCGACTGACCCGCGCACACTCACGCGTGCAGCGCGCGACTTTGCACTGGTTCGACCAGAGTTCGCGCTGGCCGCAGGGATGGCAGGGCTGCGCGGGATCGCGAGCGGCAATGGATTCGACATTACCGGAATCGACGTGCTCGATGCCTATGCGGCCGTCATCCAGGCAGCTGACGCCGCAGGCTTGGACCGGGCTGCGGTCAAGGCCGATGTGAACGCGTTGATCGTCAAATATCGTTCCGGAGGGGAATTTGTCAGAGGCGTATTGGAAAGACAATTGGCGACCTAAGCGGCCAGCGAGTTCGATTTTGAAGTGCGGAGGAAGCGGTGTCCGCCAAACTTTTCGTCCGGTGGCGTCCTGGAGCGTCCAGCGGTGTCTGGAAAGAGTTGCCGACAATTGAAATTTAACAGGGAATGTGGATCGACAACGGCGACCTACCGTCGTTTTTGATCGCCGCAGTATGGCGGACTACTTCGGATTCGAACTCACAGTATGGCGGACTTCTCCGGATTCGAACTCGACGAGCCAAGCCGTGACGCCACAGGGTAGAAATTTCTCGAATACGTCGAGATGGAGAGGCTTCGTGAACGCGACCAGCAACCGATTGCAAAGCCGCAATGGCGAATATCGTGAGCAACATGCTCCGACAGTGTCCGGCACTATCCGACGCCGTTTTTTCATACTTTTTTCATACCTACGCAAAAAAGGCCTACAACTGAACGTTGTAAGCCCTTGATTGTCAAACGAATTTTGGTGGGAAGTGCAAGTTTCGAACTTGCGACCCCTGCAGTGTGAATGCAGTGCTCTACCCCTGAGCTAACCTCCCGAAGCGGGGCGTATTATGACATATCCTAAGGAAAACGTCACGCCCCCTCGTAATTCCTCCAAACACAGCTGCCCTTGACGGCCTTGTCGAGGCCGCCGAGCAGGACTTCGTGCTCGGCCAGTTCCTCGTTTGACGCGGCCAGCACCGTCACTTCGGCCAGCGCCACCACTTCCAGCGTGCCACCCTCGCTGCCGGTTTCCTCCTCGATGTCCATCGACAGGCTGTTCTGCCCGCGCGTCATCGCCAGATAGACATCGGCCAGCAATTCGGCATCGAGCAGCGCGCCGTGCAGCTTGCGGTGCGAGTTCGATACGCCGTAGTGGTCGCACAGCGCGTCGAGCGAGTTGCGTTTGCCCGGGCGCATTTCCTTGGCCTGCACCAGAGTGTCGATGACGCCGCTGGTGTGTTCGGTAAAGGTCGGCAAGCCGAGCAGCTTGAACTCGGCGTTGAGGAAGCCCAGGTCGAACGGCGCATTGTGGATGATGACCTCGGCGCCATTGATGTAGTCGCGCAATTCATTGGCGATCTCGGCGAACTTCGGCTTGTCGCGCAGGAATTCGGTGGTCAGGCCGTGCACCGCCAGCGCCCCCTCTTCCGAGTCGCGCTCCGGATTGATGTAGCGGTGGAAGTTGTTACCCGTCAACATGCGGTTGTTCATTTCGACACAGCCCACTTCAATGACGCGGTCGCCATTGCGCGGATTCAGGCCGGTGGTTTCGGTATCAAGGACGATTTGACGCATGGGATTCTTTTTGTGGTTTACTTGCGGACGGTCTCGACACCGCGGTTGGCCAGCATATCGGCCCGTTCATTGCCAGGGTGGCCATTATGACCGCGCACCCAGCGCCAGTCCACCGAATGCTTGGCCTGGGCCGCGTCGAGCGCCTGCCACAGGTCGACATTCTTGACCGGTTCCCTGGCGGCCGTCTTCCAGCCGCGCGCCTTCCAGCCGTGGATCCATTCGGAGATGCCCTTTTGCACGTACTGGCTGTCGGTATGCAGCACCACTTCGCACGGGCGGGTCAGCACGTCGAGCGCCTCGATCACGGCGCGCAGTTCCATGCGGTTGTTGGTGGTGTTCAGCTCGCCGCCAAACATTTCCTTCTCGTGCCCATCGGCCACCAGGAAGGCGCCCCAGCCACCGGCGCCGGGATTGCCCTTGCAGGCACCATCGGTAAAAATTTCTACTTTGCTCATCGTGACGAAGCTACTTTCTATTTGTTGCCGGTACACCCGCTGGGGCGGTGGCGTTGGTTTTGGTCCACGCCGGACCGATGATGTTCATGCCCTTGACGCGCTTGATCGCATGCACCATGTAGACGGCGCCCAGATAGGGCCACCAACGGGTCCCGCCCGTTTCCATGAAGCTGAACCGGTCGAGCCAGGCTTCGGTGCGGCAAGGCGGCGCGTAGCAGCCAAAGTGGCTGCGGCTGACGCCAAGATTCAATAATTTTAACCAGTCTTTCAGGCGCGGCAAAGCGATGAATTCGCCTTCGAGCGGCAGGAAGTGGCTGCCCGTCGTCATGCGGCCCATACCCTGGCGCATGCCCCACAGGCTGTAGGGGTTGAAGCCGCAGATGATCACATTGCCTTCCGGGATCAGCACACGCTCGACTTCGCGCAGCACCTGGTGCGGCTCGGCCGCGTACTCGAGCACATGGGGCAGCACCACCAGGTCCAGGCTTTGCGAGGCAAATGGCAGTTCGGAAAAATCGAGGGCGACGGCGATCTGCTTGCCTCCTTTGGACACCGCCAATTGCTGCGGATTAGAGGTGCGGGTTGCGGCCAGCCACTTGCTGGGCATGCGGCTGGCCGCCAGCGCATCGACCGCAGGCAAGCCGATCTGCACGGCATTGAAGCCGAAAATATCCGCAGTCAATTCCTCCAGGCACGCATGTTCCCACGCCAGCACATAGGCGCCAGGCGGCGTCTGCAACCAGCTGTCGAGCGCTATAATTGACTTTTCGGATGCCGCGCTATCCATGCCTACCTTTCTGTCGATTGACACACCATGACTTCTCCAGCGCACCAGGCGTTGAGCGTGCTCACAGTTCCTGCCTTCAAAGACAATTACCTGTGGCTGATACATGACGGTGTGCATGCCGTCGCCGTCGACCCAGGTAATGCCGCGCCGATCCGCGCCGCGCTCGCTGCCCACCAGCTGACGCTGACCGGTATTTTACTCACCCATCACCACGCTGACCATATTGGCGGCGTGCCGGATCTGCTGGCGCACGCCAGCGTACCCGTATTTGGCCCCCGAGGTGAACATATTGCGTGCGTGACAGTACCGTTGGCCGAAGGCGACGTCGTCGATGTGCCCGGATTGCCGATGCAGATGAGGGTAATCGATGTGCCGGGCCATACCCGCGGCCACATTGCCTATTTTTACCAGCCGGCTGGACATGCAACGCCGTGGCTGTTTTGCGGCGACACCCTGTTCGCCGGCGGCTGCGGCCGCCTGTTCGAAGGCACGCCGGCCCAGATGGTGGCATCGCTGGCGAAACTGGCGGCCTTGCCCGACGAGTCGCTGCTGTTTTGCGCCCACGAATACACGCTGGCCAATCTGCGCTTCGCACTGGCGGTCGAACCCGGCAATGCACAGTTGCAGCAACGCATGACCGACGACAGCGCCAGGCGCGCTGCCGGCATACCGACGGTGCCATCGACCATCGGCACCGAGAAGGCGAGCAATCCGTTCTTGCGCTATCGTGAGCCAGCCGTCCTCAACAGCTTGCGCGTGGCCGGCAAGCTGGGCGCGGACGCGACGCCGGTCGAAACCTTTGCTGCCCTGCGCCTGTGGAAGAACACTTTCTAAGCCAGCGAACTGGGCCCGACCATGACCGAACGCCGCCTCGTCACTTTCTATTTCGATCCGGTCAGCCCGTATGCCTGGCTGGCCACCAAACAACTGGCACGCATCGAGGCTGCCGGCGCCGAGATCCGGCTGCAACCGGTCCTGTTTGCCGCCATGCTCGATGCCCACGGCCACAAAGGCCCTGCGGAAATTACTGCCAAGCGCATCTATACCTTTCGCGACGTCATGCGCGAAGCGGCGCGCCAGCAGCTGCGCTTTCGCGGCCCGCCCGGCCATCCATTCAATCCGCTGCAGGCACTGCGCTGGTGCCGCGCCATTGAAGACCAGCGACAACGCAGGCAGTTCGCGCTTGCCGTGTTCGCCGCCTGCTGGGAAGACGGCGACGATGTGGCGTCGATGCCGGTCCTGCTGGCGCTGGCGGCCCGCTGCGGCCTCGATGGCGCGGCGCTGGCCGCCGCTGCCGCCACGCCGGCGCTGAAACAGGTGCTGGCTGCCGATACCGCACGCGCCATTGCCGATGGCGTGTTCGGGGTACCGACTTTCCGTTTCAACGACGAGCTGTTCTGGGGCGCCGACCGGGTCGACGCGCTGCTGGCCTGCCTGGCCGGCCAAAGCATCGACGAAGCCAATCTGCAGCGTTTCCTGGCCTTGCCGCCTGCCGCCGTGCGCGTCGCTATGTGACAAAAACAACACATTGTTTTTATGCAAACAATGATGTCGCAAAAACACAACCACGCTGCTCACAAGTCGGATAAACTGTTCCGATGGGAAACTTTTATCCAGGGCTCGTCGTACCTGTCTGGTTTGCTAAGCTGGTTTAATGGACAGTTCGAGCAAGAGCGCTGAGCCGCCTTCATCCACACCGCCTGGTGCACGCGCACCCGGGCCGCGCCGTCACGCCAGTGCGCTGGCGGCGTTGCTGGCGCTCGTCGCAATATTCCTGTTCAATACTGTCGCGGCGGCGGCCGTCAACGACCTTCCCGATCCGGGCGCCAGGCTGAAGCCGCTGCAGACCGTCCAGATAAACGACCCCAAGCGCCTGCTGGGCGGCGAACCGATCGCCGTGCTCTACCCCGACATTCCGATGCCCTACCGCGAGATCTTCACCGACATCCTCAAGGGCATCGAAGAGCAGACCAGGCTGAAGGTGCGCGGCTATCCGGTCAGCTCGACTGCCGACATCGCCGATATATCGGCCACCCTCAAGCGCAATGGCACCAAGGTGGTGATCGCCCTTGGCCGCCAGGGCCTGCGCGTGGCGGGCGGCCTTGACTGGCCGCTGGGCGTGGTCGTCAGCGGCCTGTCGACCGTGCCCGATGGCGACAAGCAGATCGGCATCAGCCTGACGCCCGACCCGGCGCTGCTGTTTGCCCAGCTCAAGACCCTGGTGCCGGGGATCCGGCGCGTGATCGTCGTCTACAACCCGGCCAATAATGAATGGCTGATCAAGCTGGCGCGCGAGGCGGCGCGGGCCCAGGGGCTGGAGCTGCTGGCGCTCGAAGCGCGCGATCTGGTGCAGGCGGCGCGCCACTACGAAGCGGCGTTTGCCGCTTCCGACAGCAAGCACGATGCACTGTGGCTGCCGATTGACGCCACCACCGTCGACGAGAGCACGATCCTGCCGATCGTACTGACGGAATCGTGGAACCGTTCGCTGCCGATCTTCTCGACCAATAAACTGCACGTCAAGAAGGGCGCACTGTTCTCCTTGTCGCCCAATAATGTGGAACTGGGCCGCAATCTTGCTAACCTTGCCGTGTCGATCATCGCCGGCGACAACCCGCGCCGGGGCATCATGCCGCTGCGCGGCGTCCACACGGCGCTGAACTGGCGGACCGCCGGCCATATCGGCCTCACTATCCTGCCGCGCGTCCAGCGGGGCTTCGATTTCCTCTACCCCGAGCCTTGAGCGGCCTGCCCCGGCCCCTCTGCGGCGAAATTCTTACTGCCGGGCTACTGTCCTGACGTATACTATTGTGATTATTCGTGACACCGCGACCTTTCATAATAATTAACGAGACGATCCGTCCACAGTTTCACCTGATGAAGAATTTCTCCTTTCTCGCCGCCTGCATGGTGTTGATCCTGATGGTCTCGCCACCGGCGATGGCCAATCACGCCGATGCAGCCACGCAATCGATGGCCGACTTCAATGGCAGCGCCGCTTCGGTCGGCGCCCTGTTCCACCGTCTTGAAGGTGGCAGCGACCTGCCGTTGAATCCGCGCTTTACGTCGATCACGCTGGCCCAGCTCGAGGATCAGCTGCGCCGCCCTGAAATGCAGGCGTCGATCGGCAAGGGCAGCATTGCCGTGCTGTATCCGAACGTGGCCGAGCCGTTCCGCAGCGCCTTCATCAAGATGGTGCAGGGCATCGAAGAGCGCACCCGCCTACGCGTGCGCAGCTATCCGGTGGACGCCAGGATGGATGCCGCCGAGCTGAACAACCAGCTCAAGCGCAATGGCACCCGCGTCGTCATCGCGCTGGGCCGCCAGGGCCTGAACACGGCCAACGCACTCGACCGCGACTTGCTGGTGCTGGTCGGCGGTGTGCTGCTGCTCAACGACAACGACAATATGCACGGCATCAGCCTGACGCCCGACCCGGCGATGCTGTTCTCGCGCCTGCGCACCTTGCTGCCGGACGTGCGCCGCGTGGTGGTCGTGTACGACCCGAGCAAGACCGACTGGCTGCTGCGCATCGCGCGCGAGGCGGCCAAGGCGCAGGGGCTCGAGCTGGTGGCGCACGAAGCGCGCAACCTGGCCCAGGCCGCCCATTTGTACACGACCCTGTTTACCGGCGCCGATGGCCGGCGCGACGCGGTCTGGCTGCCGCACGACAGCACCACCGTCGAGGAAAGCACCTTGCTGCCGCTGATCCTGAAGGAATCATGGAATTACGGCATTCCCATCTTCTCGAGCAATATGCTGCACGTGAAGAAAGGCGCACTGTTTGCAATGACGCCGAACAACCTGGAACTGGGCCGCACTCTGGCCAATTCGGCCATGGGCCTGATCAGCGGGGAGCACAGGAAGCGCGGCGTCCAGCCCCTGCGCGAACTGCACACCGCCATCAACCTGCGTACCGCCAGCCATATGGGCCTGAATATCGGCTATCAGCAACAACGGACGTTCGACTTCATTTTCCCGGAGCCTTGAGTTGATTTTTCGGAACATCCTGCGACGCACCGGCTTTCGCCGACAACTCACTGTTATCGTCTCGGCCGCCATTATCGGGCTGGCCCTGTTCTCGTCGCTGATGAACTCGTGGTCAGCCAGCACCCGGATGCGCGACTACTTCACCGAACAGGGGCAGCGCATTGCCGAAAACCTGGCGCGCCAGAGCACGCTGGCACTGCTGTACCACTCGGCCGAGAATGCGCAGGAAGTCGTCGCCACCACCCTCACCTTCCCGGACGTCGTCAACGTCCAGATCATCGATGCCAAGCATGCCGTCTTGCTGGCCAAGGCCCAGCAAGGCGCCGCGCTGCCGCCGCCACCCAAGGTCAGCGCGCCGCTCGAGCGCGCGGCGCTGGTCGGCGAAACCAGCACGGCGTGGCACTTCGGCGCGCCGGTGATCGGTGGCCAGGCCGATGCCTCGCCGTTCGACCTGCAGGAGCGCAAGCCGCAGCTGCTCGGCTACGTGCACGTCGAAATCGGCAAGGACACGTTGACCCGCCTGACCACGCTGCTGCTGATCGGCAACCTCGTCATCACGCTGTCGTTCGCCGTGATCCTGCTGGTGGTGGTGCGCATGTTGACGCGCAATATGGTCAACCCGCTCAATGCCCTGTCACAGCTGATGCGGTG
>CBDDRJ010000036.1:0-3967 GCA_965233055.1 uncultured bacterium | reverse complement strand
TGACAAATACGGCCGCGCCCAAGGCCGGCAATTGCCAGGCCAGCCCGGCAACAATGATGGCTGCGCCCGCGCACCACCATCGCTGCAGCGCCGGCCACTTCATTCCGATCCAGCCAGCGGCGCCCAGCGCGAGCAGGAGCGAGCATGCGCGGATCGCGGAATCGGTCCAAGTTGCCGCAAGCGGCGCGGCGGCATGCGCGCCGCCACCGATATTGAGGGTGGCGCCAACCATGAAGGTCATGCCTGACCAGATGGATAGTCCGATCAGTGTGGCCAGTATCCAGCCTGCCGATATCGAATCGAGCGCAATTGCCTGGTGTGCCGCTTTGCCACGGTTGAGGTAATTTGCAATCGCCCAATGGCAGGCCAGCCACAAGCCGAAACTCAAGTGCCAGCCAAACCAGAACTGATTCATGATGCTGCTGACATACCAGTGCCGGCTTTCGGGAACGACTGCAAGGACCATCAGGCCGCACGCCAGCATGCCAAGCAGGATGCGCAGCCATGCCCGTGCTGCGATCCAAGCAATTGCAAGCGCGATCAGCGCCAGCAGCAGAGCCGCGCTGGCCGTGCTCAGGTCGTGAAAGAGGCCGCTGGCCAGCGTTCCCCCGCCCACCAGCAGTGCAGGTACTGCAAGCTGTTCCACAAATAGGGGGACGCTGCGGGACCGCAGGATTGTCACCGCAGCACCCAGCACCAGCAGGCCGACCATGTAGGCGCCAGCGCCTTGCCTGAGCAAGTCGCCGAGCAGCAGCTGGACCATGGCGATCAGCGGAATCGCCGCGAACCAGGCGCCGATGGCTGTCAGGATGACGACTGGCCAGGGACGTGCTTCCTGCATTGGCTCGGTGGCGCCGGCCGGCAGGATGCCTTGTGCTTGGGCCGCTTGCATGATTTGCGCGATCGTCTTCATGCCGATGCTCCCGCTTTTTCGACATGACGCGACAGGCGCAGGATCAGGTTCACCGTGGCCGACAGGAGGACGGTGCCAACAATGCCGATCAAGAATAGCGAGCCGACGGCATCGCCGCCCTTGTCCTTGAAAAGGACGTGTGCGATGCCGCCAATGACCAGGCCGTTTAGCGCCATGCCGATCGCGCTCAACACAAATACGTCAAACATGCGGCGGGTGGCAAACGCCAGCGCGAATGCCGTCAGCAGGCACAGGCCGATCCAGTAATGGGGCGCGATCTCAGGCTGGAACAGGGCCATCAGTGCGGTGATGCCAATGACGATGGTCGCGAACGTCAGGCTGGTTCGCATTGCCCATAGCCTGGCACCGGTTACGCCGGTAAGAACGGGGCTCAATGCCAGCGTGACCAGCACGGCTGCGCTCCAGCCGATCAGGTGCGCAGCCAGGTCGCCCTCGTCAAGCCGCCATGCATGGCCGGTGTGCGCGTGGATCCACAGCGAGATGGCGCTTTGGGTAACCAGCGCCCATGGCGCCCATAGCAGATCACTGCGCACTGCCAGGCATAAGGGCAGGCCGAGGGCGGACCACAGGGCAAACAGTTGCCATGGGTCTGCTCCGGTCTGGTAGGTTTGACCAAAGTAGGCAAACAGGCCGCCGATCGACAGTAGCGCCAGCAAAGCCAAAGGCGTGCGGGCAGCCGGCCGGTACAGCGCGCCAATGCAGGCGCCAAGGAAGGCGCCCTGCAAAAGAACGAAACGCCCGAAGCGTCCGAACGTTTCCCAATTTGCCGCAACCCAGAAGATCAGGCCCAGGCCGCACAGCACCGCCGCCAGGATGGCGAGTCCGCGCGGCAGCAGGAGCTTGAGTCGTGGCGGCTCGCCGTCCAGCTCCGCAAGTTGATGGAGCTTTCTGCTTTGCGCGGCATCGAGGTCATTCTGCGCGGAGAGTTCGTAGAGTGCGTGTCGCAATTCCATGGGGCTTACCTCCTTGGGTGGAAACCAGGGTCAGTCTACCCGGCTCCCACGCCAGGGCAAGCAGATCGGACAAAGCGTCAAGATGCGCAGCGATTGGTATTACTTGGTGATGCCCCTACAGGCTCTCACCCAGGCGTTTGCCCAGGCACAGCAGGGTCAAGGTTGGCGGCAAGCCCCATGATTCGGGAATGACAGAGGCATCGCACACATACAGATTGGGTGTCGACGTCTGCAAATTGCTGTCGACGCCTATGCCAATGCGCACGCTGCCGCCAGGATGGGCGGCGAAGTGCCGCGTCTTGAACACTTTGCGCGCGCCGGCAGCCTTCAGAATATCGCGAGCAATGTCGACACCTGTCTCCAGCTTCGCCTGGTCGCTTGAACTCAAGGACTTGTTGGCCCAGCGTGGTCCGATCCGTCCGCCGATGTCGTCACGGATCTTCACCATCAGCGACAGCGTGCCGGCATGGGCAAACAAGCGGTCGACGCGACCTGCCTGTGCCGCAAACGCCTGGTACATCGGCTTTGGCAGCGTCATGTCGGCAAACGAAATACCTTCGGCTTCCATCTGCATGCCGGCCACCATCGGCACCTCTGCGCCTCCATCGATATCATCGACAAAACCCATGACAGCCACGACGGGATCGCTGAAGAACTGGCTATGCCTGGCGTGCAGGCCGGAGCGATGCAACAGGCGCGGCGTGCCAATGCCGCCACCGGCAAGAATGACGTTGCCGGCCATTGCTGCATGGTCGCCGCCTTTGCTCCGATACCGCACACCGCAGGCGCGACCGTCTTCAATAATGACGGTGGCAACCTGCGCGCCGTCAATCATCGTGGCGCCATGGGAAATCGCATCGTCCAGAAAATCGCGTGCCGTCCATTTCGCGCCAAATGGGCAACCATAGGCGCAGCGCCAACAACCGGTGCGGCATTGTTGCGGCCGAATCATCTTGTCGAGCTTCTTCCAATCCAGCTTGAGCGAAGACGCCGCCGCCATGATGCGCGCCGCCATCGGCCCGATCAATGCGTCAGGCAGTGGCGCCATTGGCAGCTCCGCACGCAAAGCCTGCAATGGCGGTGACAAGTCGATACCGTGAGCAGCAAACATGGCCAGCGGTGGTGCTGCTGCGGTGGCAAAGTTGATGGCAGTGCTGCCGCCGGCAGTCACGCCTTGCACCAGCAACGACCCATCGCCATGGATAAACGCGGCCTTGCCGGGGACGGCTCCGATCGATGCCATCTGGCCCAGCGTCCCTCTGATTGGCGCAGCACTTCCTTGCTCAAGGATCAGTACGCGTTGACCCCGATGTGCCAGGGCGCGCGCGACAGTCGCGCCGCCGGGGCCGCTACCGACGACGATCGCATCATAGACTTGGCTTGATTGGTTCATTCCTGAACACTACACGATCGCCCGGCGTTTGTGACAACGCAGAATGGCGCGCAGAGATGTAATGCAACATTGCCCAATCCAAACTAACCAAGGAGATGGCAATGATGAATATGAGCGAAACGTCCGGTCTGGCCGATAAACTGAAGGCACCGATGGTGGCCATCATCGAGAAGCACCGCGGCGAGTTGGCACCCATGTTGGCGGGAAAGGCGGGCGACTTGTCGCGGCACGCGCTGGCAAACGACGACAATGTAAGAGCCGTAGCGACATTCGCTTACGCCGTCCTGCCTGGCCTGGTCCGGCTGGCCGTCAAGGAGCCGGTCTTCGTCGATTTTGTGCTGGCCCATCGCCATACCGTGCTCGATAAATTGGTGAACGAGACGGAAAAAGCCTTGCCAAGCTGATTGGCCTTTTGCTATAGTTCGCCTCCCGCAATTTCGTTAACTAAATCAATAGGTTAACGCAGAGTGTGGGAGTGATCTGAAAAGATTATTGTAGAAAATAGGGGTTGACGGTTTTGATGCAGTACCTCATAATCTCGCCTCTCTGCTGCTGAACACAACGCTTCAGGTAACAGCAAAGGCAAGTCGGGCGCAGCGCTCGGCGCGTGCCCCACAAGTTCTTTAAAAATTAACAGTCGATAAGTGTGGGCGTTTGATGAAGGTGCCAAAGACTTCGGTCTTTGAA
>CBDDRJ010000035.1:0-23965 GCA_965233055.1 uncultured bacterium | reverse complement strand
CAACTGCCAAAACCAATTCGCCGAGCGTAAAATCGGTAGTGTGAGCCGGTTGCATGTCGTTCTCCTCATTCTGATTGCTGGAACTTTCAGTTTAGGATTCGATTTGCAGTCGGCTCGCCTTTTTCACATCATAGGATCTACCGGAACCTACTTCTTGTTGCGCACGACCAGCAGGAAGCGGTCGGTCTTGCCGCGGATCGCCGGATCGAACACGGACACGACGCGCTTGTCCTGCGGGTTGGCCAGCACGTCGCTCTCGCTGACCGGCTCGAAACCAAACTGGCGCAGCTCGTCCTTGACATAGGCGATATCGATGCGGTGGTGGTCCTGCGCGTGGGCCAGCTTGCTGCCCACCGGTGCGCTGTGGTCGATCACCAGCATCAGGCCGCCCGGCTTGAGCGCGGCGCGCACCTGGCCCATCAGCTTGTTCGGGTCGATCTTCCACTTCGGCCCGACATGGTACATATCGTGGTAACCCATGACGAACAGCACGGCGTCGACGCTGTTCTCGGCCAGCCCCAGCTGGTCGACCTCGCGGTCGTAGCGCACCACATTCTTCAGGCGGCTGCCGTCGCCGATGCGCGCTTCGAATGCCTTGCCGATGAAGGAATGGTAAGCCGCGTTATTGTGCAGCAGGACCTTGCCGGCCGGCCCGACCTGCTGCGCCGCCAGTTCCGAGAAATAGCCATCGCCGCCCAACAGGTCGAGCACGGTGTCGCCTTCGGCCAGCTTCATCATCGCCAGCGTCTCGGCTGGCTTGCTGGTCAGGTCGCGCGTCAGATCAAGGGCCGGGCGGCCCGGTGCGTGCAGGTCGATCGGGCCGGCGTGGCAGGGAAGGAAGGCCAGCGCCAGGGCCAGCGTAACGAGGTGGCGGTAAAGCTGCATGGAGTGCTCCTGGTGAGGGGGCGGTCAGGCCTGGCCGAAATGGCAGACGTATTCGAGCACGTCGAGGGTCTCGATATCGAATGTTGAATTGGGACCGACCGCAAAGCGCTGGCCGGCTTCATAGCTGGTCCACGCGGCTTCGCCTTCGAGCTTGACTTTGCAGTGCCCGGCGACGATCTCCATTACCTCCGGCGCGCCCGTGTTGAAGGTCAGGCTGGACGGGAAAATCACGCCGACCGACATGCGGCGGCCGTCGGCTGCCGTCATGGTGTGCGATACGCACTTGCCATCGAAATAGATATTGGCTTTCTTGGTGACGTTGACGTTTTCGATCATGGGGGCTTCCTTTGCTGGGTTGGTGTTGATCTTTTCCTATGCCAATGTAACATTTTTTTGGCAATCAAGAAAAAGGGGCCTTGCGGCCCCTGATGCGACAGTGCCCCCGAGCCAAAGGCCGGGCGCCGGATGGCTGCGCCTTACAGGCGCTGGCCGACAAAATTGCCGCTGCGGCTGCCATTGCGCCATTCGCCGCGGATCTTGCCGGTGGCGGGGTCGATGATGCCGCTGAAGGTGCCGTTCGAGCCGGCGCCTGCCGACACCAGGTTCAGTACGCCGCCTTGCTCGACATTGCCGCTGATCTGGAAGCCGCCATGGCGGCCCGCGCCCTGGCCGCTGCCGGCGACGCCGCCGGCGGCGCTGATCATGATCGTGAAGATGCCGCTTTCCTTGCCGGAATAGCTGCCGGTGTAGGAGCCGGCCAGGCTGGCAATCGCCGGGCCGATCAGCGCAAGCGGTGCGGCCGCTGCGGCGCCGGCTGCCATTGGTGCCACCATGGTCTTTTGCACCCAGCCCGACACGGTCGACGAATCGATGCGGACAAAGCCATTTTTTTCTTCGCCGGCGGCGATCAGTTCGGCGCCTTTTTGCAGCGTGCCCAGCACCTTGGCCGTCGTTTGCGCTTCCTCGAACACGCGCACATTATTGATGCGTGGCGACAGCATGTCGCCACCCTGGATCGGCACGCCGGCAGCAATCGAACCCTGGGCGTTGCGCGCCGACGATTCGCTGGTCGACGCCACCAGGCTGCTCTTGTCGCGGATCGCGACCACGATCTTGTTGTAGTTGTCGAGCAGGCTGGCCATGATCATCTTGCCTTCGGGCGTGCTAGTATAGCCGCCGGCGGCGCCGAAGGTGCCGGCGCCATAACCCCAGCCACCGAGGCTGAAGTCGGTCTTCTTGGCCACGCCTTCCTCGGCGGCCACCTGGATGCTGGAACGCACATCGGCGATCAGCAGGCTGGTCTGGGCTTCCTTGAACTTGAGGGCGCCGGCCAGCAGGCCGATGGCGCCGCCCAGGAAGCTGCGCGACAGGCCGGCCACGGCCCCGCCCACGCCGCCCGTATTGGCATTGAACTGCACATTGGGCGTCATGACGAAATCGGCGCCCTGCATCTGGCCCTTGCCGATATTCGAGCCTGCCTGCAGGTCACCGCCCTGCGACAGGGCGCGCTCCTGCTGGATGTTTTGCATCGCCACGCCGCGCTCGACGACGGAGAAGCAGCCCGACTGCTGGATCATCAGGCGCAGCACCGCGACCGGCGAACCGAGGCCGTAGCTCGAGAGCTGGGTCAGGGTCTGCGGTTCGCTGACGGCGATCGTCCCCATATTGCGGGGGCATTTTTCTACAACGGAAGTGGCTTCTTCTGCGGCAAGGTGGCCGCTGGCCATGGCCAGAGCCAGGGCGAGGGGCAGGGAGTGGATTGGCTTCATGACAGAGTGGGGCAAAGGTTAAAAAAAAGGCGGACTGTATGCACAGCCCGCCTGATTATAAACCATCTGTCACTATTGATTATTTATTACGCTTTTCACGGGCCACCGCGGCAATGCGCATGCGCAAGGCATTGAGCTTGATGAAACCGCCGGCATCGGCCTGGTTGTAGGCGCCGCCGTCTTCGTCGAAGGTGGCGATATTCATGTCGAACAGCGAATCGGTCTTGGAGTCGCGCGCGACGACGATGACATTGCCCTTGTACAACTTCAGGCGTACCCATCCGTTGACCGACAGCTGGGTGTGGTCGATCAGCGTCTGCAGCGCCACGCGCTCCGGCGCCCACCAGTAGCCGTTGTAGATCATCGACGCGTAGCGCGGCATCAGGTCGTCTTTCAGGTGCGCCACTTCGCGGTCGAGCGTGATCGACTCGATCGCGCGGTGGCCGCGCAGCATGATGGTGCCGCCCGGGGTTTCGTAGCAGCCGCGCGACTTCATGCCGACATAGCGGTTCTCGACCAGGTCGAGGCGGCCGATGCCGTGCTTGCCGCCCAGGCGGTTCAATTCGGTCAGCACCTGTGCCGGCGACATGCGCACGCCGTTGATGGCGACGATATCGCCTTTTTCGTACTCGAGGTCGAGGTACTCGGCCGCGTCGGGCGCCTTTTCAGGACTGACGGTCCAGCGCCACATCGACTCTTCCGCTTCGGCGCTCGGGTTCTCGAGGTGGCGGCCTTCGAAGCTGATGTGCAGCAGGTTGGCGTCCATCGAGTACGGCGCGCCGCCGTTCTTGTGCTTCATGTCGATCTCGATGCCGGCGTCTTCGGCGTACTTGAGCAGCTTCTCGCGCGACAGCAGGTCCCATTCGCGCCACGGCGCGATGATCTTGACGTCCGGTTTGAGCGCGTAGGCGCCCAGCTCGAAGCGCACCTGGTCATTGCCCTTGCCGGTAGCGCCGTGCGAGATGGCGTCGGCGCCGGTGGCGCGGGTGATCTCGATCAGGCGCTTGGCGATCAGGGGGCGCGCAATCGACGTGCCCAGCAGGTATTCGCCTTCGTACACGGTATTGGCGCGGAACATCGGGAACACGAAATCGCGCACGAACTCTTCGCGCACGTCGTCGATGAAGATATTCTCCGGCTTGATGCCGAACTTGATCGCCTTGGCGCGCGCTGGTTCCAGTTCTTCGCCCTGGCCCAGGTCGGCCGTGAAGGTCACGATCTCGCACTGGTAATTGTCTTGCAGCCATTTCAGGATGACCGAGGTGTCGAGGCCGCCCGAATAGGCGAGGACTACTTTTTTAATATCGCTCATTTTGATTCCAATATGATGTTAAGCAGGTTCGTGGCAGACGGCTTCGATATTGTGACCGTCGAGGTCGAGCACGAAGGCGCCATAGTAGTTGGGGTGGTAATGCGGGCGCGGACCGGGCGCGCCGTTGTCGCGTGCACCGGCGGCCAGCGCCGCCTGGTAGAACGCGTCGACCATTGCGCGGCTGGCCACGCGGAAGGCCACGTGCACCGGGGGCACATTGACCGGGCGCGCGGGCGATGCCTGCGATAGCCAGAAGTCCGGCTTGGGTGCTTCGCCAAATCCGGCCACGTCCACCGTGCCGGTGACCGCCTGCGGGATGTGGGCCAGCATGGTGTAGCCGATCGGCCCCAGTGCCTGCTCGTAGAATTTGCAGCTCCTGGCGAAATCGCCAACGATGATGCCGGTGTGGTCAATCATTCAGGCTCCCTCGATCTGGCCAAGCAGCAGGTATTCGATCAGGGCCTTCTGCACATGCAGGCGGTTCTCCGCTTCGTCCCACACCACCGATTGCGGGCCGTCGATGACGTCGGCCGAGACTTCCTCGCCGCGGTGGGCGGGCAGGCAGTGCATGAACAGCGCGTCCTGGTCGGCTCGGGCCATCTTGGCCGCGTCGACGATGAAGCCGTCGAAGTCCTTGATGCGCCTGGCGTTTTCTTCCTCGAAGCCCATGCTGGTCCAGACGTCGGTGTTGACCAGGTGGGCGCCAGTGCAGGCGTCGGCCGGATTGTCGAACAGGGTGAAGCGTTTGGTCGTGACCAGCTTCGGATCGAGGTCGTAGCCCTTCGGGGTCGATACATTGAGGTGGAAGCCAAACACTTCGGCCGCCTGCAGCCACGAGTAGAGCATATTGTTGGCGTCGCCGATCCAGGCCACCGTCTTGCCGGCGATCGAGCCGCGGTGCTCGACATAGGTGAAGATATCGGCCAGCACCTGGCACGGATGGTGTTCTGTCGTCAGGCCGTTAATCACCGGCACGCGCGAATTGGCGGCGAAGCGCTCGATGATGTCCTGGCCGAAGGTGCGCACCATGATGATGTCGCACATGCGGCTCATCACCTGGCCGGCGTCTTCGACCGGCTCGCCGCGGCCCAGTTGCGAGTCGCGCGTGTTGAGGTAGATGGCGGCGCCGCCCAGCTGGTGCATGCCGGCCTCGAACGACAGGCGGGTGCGGGTCGAGTTCTTCTCGAACACCATCACCAGCGTGCGGTCGATCAGCGGATGGTAGATCTCGTAGTTCTTGAATTTGCGCTTGATGACGGCAGCGCGGGCGATCACGTACTCGAATTCGGCAAGGGTGAAGTCGGCGAACTGCAGGAAATGCTTGATGGGTTTTTTGGTAGACATAGGCACAAGGATTGGTGGTGCGTGGCCAGCAGCATGCCGGCAGGCGCAAGGCCGCCGGATCATTATAATGGTTTTGGGCATCAACGGCAGGGCGGCCGGGCATTTCAGAGACGGATCAAATGTCTATACATCACCAGTCACCCGAGCGTGGTAATTGGTGAGAATTTCTAGATTTATAGGCAGGTATTAATTGCAAACTGTTAAATGGGCGTCCATAATGAATTCACGCCCGCGCGATTCCCATCCGCGGAAGCTGATTGCGCAGGCGCACAGGTGTCCCCCCTAATGCGACAGGAGCCGATCATGTCAATTTTGCCCATTTCCCCATGGCGCCGCGGCTTCGCGGCATCCTTATTGACCACATGCTGCCTGGCCAGTCCGATGGCCCTGGCCGATCCGGACAGCGAGCTGGCTGCCCAGTTGACGACACTGATGCGGTCGGGACGCATGGTTATTTCTGACAACCAGGCTTTGATCAATGATGCCAGCAAGGGCGACAAGGGCCTGAGCCCGGACAAAGTGCTTGCGACCGCCAAGGAAAACTACAAGAAAAACAGCGGCAAGGCCTTGCCGACGCCGGTCCCCGGCAGCATGGAAGAACGCAGCCAGAAGGCCATGCTCGAGAGCATGAGCGAAGTCATGGCGAAGAATCAAGGCCTGATCAACGAGAAGGGCAAAGCCTTCAAGGGATTCCTGCCGGCCGTGTTCGCGCGTGAAGTTGCGACAGCCTTCACTGCCAAGATGAAAGGCGAGATCCACATCAAGCTGACGGCGCCAAAAGAATTGATCCGCAACCGGACCAACCGTCCGGATGAATGGGAGCATTCAGTCTTTGTGCAACAGTTCAAGAAGGGCACCTACGTCAAAGGAACCCCGTATTCGCAAACCGTTGGCGGCAGTTTCCGCTATATGGTGCCCGAGTATTACGGCCCCACCTGCCTGCAATGCCATGGCGAACCGAAGGGGGAGAAGGACATCACTGGCGGCTTGAAGGAAGGCCTCAAACTGGGCGATTTGGGCGGGGCGGTGAGCCTGACCATTCCGAAAAAATAGGGCGCCGATGCGCGCAGCTGCAGTGTTCAAGAGGAGCGCCACGTCATGAATGCCTTTTCAGATATGAAGATTGCTTCACGCTTGGGCTTGGGGTTCGGGGTCATGCTGGCCTTGATGTGCGTGGTAGCCTGGCTGGGCTATTCGCGGCTGCAGGAAGTGCAAACCAGGCTGGAGGAAACCACCAGTTCCACGATGGTCAAAATCAAGCTGGCCAACACCATGCGCGATTCGGTGCGCAGTTCGGCCGATGCCGTGCGCAACCTGGCCCTGCTGATCGAGGAAAATCCGGTGGAGGTCGACATGGCCCGGATCGTCAGCGAACGCAAGATCTATGACGAGGCCTCGGCCGCCATGGCCAAGCTGATTACGCGCGACAATGGCAAGGCTCTGATGGAACAGGTGGCGCAGGCGCGGGCGCGTTCCGGCCCGCTGGTGGACAAGGTGCTGGCGCTGGCCAAGGACCAGAAAAATGCAGAAGGCACGGCCGTCTGGCGCACCGAACTGCACCCGGAGGAAGTCAAGTGGCAGGCAAAACTGGAGGAAATGGTCAAGCTGCAGGACAGCTTTGGCGCCACCGAGGCGAAGGAGGCGCGCAGTGCCTATGAAAACACGGCCCGCCTGCTGGTGCTGCTGACCGTGCTGGCCATCGGAACCGGGGTGGCGCTGGCAGTACTGACCATTCGTGCCATTACCGGCCCGTTGACGCGCGCAATGGATGTGTCGAATGCCGTTGCCGGCGGCGATCTGTCGATCGACATCGACGCCGTCGGCAATAGCGAAACGTCGCAGCTGCTGCGCGCGCTGTCAGCGATGAAGGACAATCTGGTGACGATCGTAAGCGGCGTGCGCCAAAGCGCCGAGCGCGTGGCATCGGCATCCGGCGAAATCGCGAATGGCAACAATGAACTGAGTTCCCGCACCGAAGCCCAGGCCAGCGCCCTGGAGCAAACCAGTTCTTCGATGGAAGAACTCAATTCGACGCTCGAACAGAACGCCGATCATGCGCGACAGGCCAACGAGTTCGCGCAGACTGCGTCGCAGGTCGCGCTCAAGGGCGGAGCGGTGGTCACCGAAGTGGTTGGAACGATGCGCGACATCAACGACAGTTCGCGCAAGATCGCCGACATCATCAGCGTGATCGACGGCATCGCGTTCCAGACCAATATCCTGGCATTGAACGCTGCCGTCGAAGCGGCGCGCGCGGGCGAACAGGGGCGCGGCTTTGCCGTGGTGGCGAGCGAGGTGCGCAGCCTGGCGCAGCGTTCGGCCGAAGCGGCCAAGCAGATCAAGGCCCTGATCACCGACAGCGTCGAACGCGTCGAGCGCGGCAGCAACCTGGTCGACCAGGCCGGCGCCACGATGCAGGAAATCGTCAGTTCGATCCAGCGCGTCAGCGACATCATCAGCGAAATCACTTCAGCCAGCGTGGAACAGAACGCCGGCATCGGGCAAATCAGCAGGGCGGTCAGCGATATGGACCAGACCACCCAGCAAAACGCGGCGCTGGTCGAGGAAAGCGCGGCGGCGGCGGAAAGCCTGAAGGGCGAGGCGCAGCAGCTGGTGCAGGCGATGGCCGTATTCAAGCTGGGCCAACACCAAGGGGCACCGGCGGCAGCTGCGCCGGCGGCGCGACATATCGCGCCGGAGCGCAAGGCGGCTGGCCGGCTGGCGGCGCCGGCGCGGACGGCGCCGCGCGCGCCGAAGCCGGCCTAGCAAGGCAAGCCGGCAGCCAAGGAATGGAGCGAGTTCTAGCAGCCTGTCGGACTTAACGAATCGAGGCAGGAATTCGGCTGGGCGAGGCCAGATTTTGACGATTTTTGGGCCAATGGTGGTTCCTATTGACCCAAAAATCGGCGAAATATGGACCGGTCAGGCGGATTTCCTGACCGATTCCGTTAAGTCCGACAGGCTGCTAGGTCCCAGTACCTAGTGAACCATAACAGTGAAATGCAGAGTGCCTGCCATGCCGGCCAGTCGCAGGTCTGCGTTACAAGTGCTCGCGATAGTACACACTATCGCTGTGCTTTGTGCCTGGCCCTGCAACTTGCAGGGGCATCCTTCACTCCGCATTTCACTGTGCCGTTTCACTAGTAAATGGCGGCCGGGCAGGCCGGGTCGTGGGCCGGCGCCGTCAATGGCAGGTCGAGGGTAAAGCAGGTGCCCTTGTCGGCGCTGCTGTCGACCGTGATCTGCCCGCCCAGCAGCGCCGTGACGATGTTGTAGCTGATCGACAGCCCCAGCCCGCTGCCGCCCTGGCCCAGCTTGGTAGTGAAGAAAGGGTCGAAGATGCGGCCCAGGTGCTGCGGCGCGATGCCGCCGCCATTGTCGGAAAATTCCACCAGCACCCGTCCTTCGGCCCCCATCCGGGCCGACAGCCGCATCGCGCCGCAGCGGCCCTCGTCGAACGCGTGCAGCAAGGCGTTGTTGATGAAGTTGGCGATCACCTGCCCGAACGGGCCGGGGTAGCTGTCCATGCCGATCGAGTCCTGCACCTCCATGTCGATCGTGTGCTGCGAGGCGCGGATGCGGTTCATCATCGTCGCCAGGATCTCATGGCATACCTGCTGCAGGTTGAAGTTGCGGCGCTGCTCGGTGGTGCGGTCGACGGCCACCTGCTTGAAGCTGTTGACCAGGTCGGCCGCGCTGGTGAGCCCGCGCATCACCAGCGTCGACGCCTTTTGCGAGTCGGCGATAAAGCTCGCCAGCTCCGACTTGCGCAGGCCCGGGCCATTCATCTGGGCCTCGATCTCGGCAGTCTTGGCCTGCAGGGTGCTGGCGATCAGCAGACTGTTGCCGATCGGCGTATTGAGTTCATGGGCGACGCCGGCCATCAGCGAGCCGAGCGCGGCCAGTTTTTCCTGCGACACCAGCTGGGCCTGGGCATCCTGCAGCTGGCGGTAAGCCTCGGCGTTGTCGAGCGCGATGGCGCCATAGGCGCACAGCGTGCGAAACACCAGCCGTTCGAGGTCGTCGTAGGCATGGGCGGCGCCCGACTGCACCGTCATCACGCCAATCGGGCGCTCGCCCACCGACAAAGGGATGAACAGCGCGCTCATATTGGCCACCGTGCCGGGTACCACTTCGCTGGTCGGCGCCAGCGACATGTCTTCGATGTAGATCTCGCGGCGGTCAGCCAGGCAGCGCACCGAATACGCATGCGGATGCGACATCGGGATCGAATTGTCAGGCAGTTCCCTGCCCATCTCGACCCCGAAGGCGCGGTTCAGGTGCTGCCCGCTGGCGTCGGTCAGGTAGATGGCAAAGGTGTTGGCGTCGAGCAGGGCATGCACGTGCCGGTCCAGCGCCTGATAGACGGCGCTGGCGTCGAGGTGGGTAGTGATTTCCTGGCCGATGGCCGACAGCCTCTCGAGCGTCTCGCTGGTGCGTTGCAGTACTTCGGCGCGCCGCGCCTCCGACTCTGCCAGTTCGCGGTGGTGGTAGCCCTCGTTGCGGGCATGCTCGGTGCGGTGGTGCACCTGCATCGCGATGGCGCGGTTGGTCGCTTCCTGGCTATGGGTTTTTTCGCGCGCACCCGACGCCAGCAGGGCGATTTCGTAGGCCCTGGCGTAGTAGCCGTTTGATGCGTACTCGTGGGCCATGGCGTCGTACAGCTCGCCCGGCACCTGGTGGCCTTCGATGCCGAGCGAAACCTCGAGCGCCTGCTCCATGTAGTGCAGGGCCGGGTTGAGCGCTTTCATGCCGGCCGGCGGGGCCAGGCTGTGGCGCGCGTGGATCAGGGCCATGACGCGCAAGGCGGCGATGTGGTTGTACGGGCTTTGCTGCTCGCTCGCCAGCGCAATGGCGCTGGTGGCCACGGCCAGCGCTTCCTCGGGCCGGTTCAGCTGCGACAGCGCGTGCGCCTGGCCGCGCCGCGCGATGCTGCGGAAGTCGGCCTGGTCGAGCGCGGCGGCACGTTGTTCGAGCCGCAGGAAGGCGTCCAGCGCCGCTTCGCAGTTGCCCAGGTCGAGCGACAGGTCGCCCATGTATTGCAGCGCGATGGCGTAGCTGCGCGCATTGGCCAGCGGGGTCAGGATCTGCAGCGCTTCTTCGAGCATGCAACGGGCTGCATCGAGCTGGCCGAGGCGGCGCAGGGTGTCGGCCGTGTGCATCAGGCAGGCGCCGACCGAGCGCGGCCAGCCGGTCGGGCGCGCCAGGTCGAGCGCGTTCTGCATCCATTCGAGCGCCGACTGGTGGTCGTTGAGGGCGGTGAAGTCTTCGCCGATATTGGTGGCGGCGGTAATGGCGGCGCGCAGCTGGCCTGTTTCGAGCGCCGTCTCGTAGCAGCGGATGTAGTAGCCGGCCGCGGCGCCGAAATCGGCCGCCGCACTGGCCGACAGGGCCAGGAAGTCGTTGACCCAGGTCGCCAGCGAAGGGTGCAGGTGGGCCACCTCGGCGTCGAAGCGGCTGCCCCAGCGCGCCAGCGCCAGGTTGCGGTCCTTGAGCATGGCCCAGCGTGCCAGCGCCGCCTCGCCCAGCGAGGCGCGCAAGCCGTCGCCGGCGGCGCGGGCGCTGTCGGCCACATGGGCCAGTTCTTCGTCGCTGCGCGCGTGGTCGCCGCTGTCGATGGCGATCCAGGCCAGCAGCCAGTGGCTATCGGCGCAGCCGGCCAGGTCGTCCAGTGCCGTGAAGGTGTCGAGAATGGTGGTGGCCTGCTCGCGCGCCAGGTCCAGCTTGCCGTGCAGCCAGTTGTTTTCTGCCTCGACCAGCGCCATGCGGGCCTTGGCACTGGCGCGTTCGGCGTCGGGCAGGCCTGCGTTGTCGAGCAGGGCCAGCGCCTCGCCGGCCAGCGCCAGGGCGCGCTCGCCGTCGCGCTGGCGCAGGTGCCAGGCCAGTGGCAACAGGACCGGCAGCCGCGCCATGCCGCGCAGCGGGAGCAGGCTGCGCTCCCACCTCACGATATTGTCGTCGACTGTGAACATGTCCATGCCAGGCTCCCGGGCGGTGTCGACCTATTGTAAAGCATCTAATGGGCCTGCCAACCCTCTTGCGATGCCAAATATAGGGTCGGTAGGCTCGCTTACCCACGCGGAGGTGCCAACAAGACGCCGCCGTCACGCGTGGGTGTACCTTACCCACCCTGCCGCAATACCGCGTCCGGGCCGAATCGCACGGGCACGCAGTGCCCATCCCATGCTCAGTACAGGGTCTGGGCCGATTCGTGCAACAGCTGCCCGTACAGCGTGTGCCGGTGGCGGGCGATCTTGCCGGCCTTGACGGCGTCGAGCACGGCGCACTGCGGCTCGATCAGGTGGCGGCAGTTGTAGAACTTGCAGCCGCCGAGGTAGGGCACGAATTCGCGGAAGGCGCGCTCGATCATGCCTTCGGTCAGGTGGTACAGGCCGAACTCCTGGAAGCCCGGCGAATCGATGATGGTTGCGTCAAGCTCGCCCAGCTGGTACAGGCGGGTGGAGGTGGTGGTGTGCTTGCCGGTGTCGAGCGCTGCCGAGATTTCGCGCACGGCGATGTCGGCGTCCGGCACCAAGAGGTTGATCAGCGACGACTTGCCCATGCCGGACTGGCCGATCAGGATCGACGACTGGCCCTTGAGCAGCGGCGCCAGCGTGGCCACCGCATGCTCCGGGTTAGCGCGCGCCGACACTTCGATCACCGGATAGCCGAGCGACGAATAAGCCAGCAGGCGCTCGCGCGCCTTCGGCAACAGCTCGGCGACGTCGGTCTTGTTGAGGATCAGGTAGGCCTTGATGTCGGCCGCATCGGCCGCCACCAGCGAGCGCGAGATCAGGTCGTCGGCAAAGCCAGGCTCGGTGGCGACGACGATGAACAGCTGGGTCAGGTTGGCCGCCAGCAGCTTGGACTTGTACTGGTCCGAGCGGTAGAGCAGGGTGTGGCGCTCGGCGATCGACTCGATGACGGCCTGGTCGTTCGACGTCATTTTCAGGTTGACCCGGTCGCCCACTGCCACATTGGTCTTCTTGCCGCGCGTGACGCACTGGATCTTGCTGCCGCCGACGTCGGCCAGGTAGTGGCGGCCGTGGGCGGCGATGATGACGCCGGTGGCGGCGCTCATGCCCCGGCCTGTGCCAGCGTGGCGTACAGGGCGTCGCAGCGGGCGGCGCAAATGAAGTCGTTCAAGGTCAGGCCCGCGGCCGAATGGGTCTGGAATGCCACCGTGCAGACCTTGTAGGACAGCGCCAGCTCCGGGTGGTGGTCCTGCTGGTGGACCATGTCGGCGATGGCGTTGGCGAAGGCCATCGTCGCATGGAAGTCGGCCAGTGCATAGCTGCGCGTGAGCCGGCCGGCCAGCACGCGCCAGTGCGGCAGCTGCGCCAGCAGGACGATGCGGTCAATCGTGGCCAGCGCCGGGGCGTTGGGGCTGCAGCTGGCGGCGGCTAGGTTCATGCGCTGGCCTGGTTCAGGTGGGCGATGCGCACCGAGGCCGGCGGGTGCGAATCGTAGAAGGCCGAGTGCAGCGGGTCCGGCGTCAGCGTCGAGGCATTGTCTTCATACATCTTGACCAGCGCCGACACCAGCTCGTGGCCGCTGGCATGGGTGGCGGCGAAGGCATCGGCCTCGAACTCGTGCTTGCGCGAGGTGATCGACATCAAAGGCGACAGCACGAAGGTAAACACCGGCAATACCAGCATGAACAGGATCAGCGCCAGCGCGTCATTGCCGGCCAGCAAGGGATCGACGCCCAGGCCCGTGTAGAACCACAGCTGGGTCTTCAGGTAGCCGAGCAGGGCCAGGAAGCCGAGCGAGACGGCGAACATGACGGCGATGCGCTTGATGATGTGCCTGAGCTTGAAGTGGCCCAGTTCATGCGCCAGCACCGCCTCGATTTCCGGCGGCGCCAGGCGCTCGAGCAGGGTGTCGAAGAACACGATGCGCTTGTTGGCGCCGAAGCCGGAAAAATACGCATTGCCGTGGGCGCTGCGCCTGGAGCCGTCCATCACGAACAGTCCCTTGGAGGCAAAGCCGACGCGCGCCATCAAGCCTTCGATGCGCTCCCTGAGCGCCTGGTCGGCCAGCGGCGTGAACTTGTTGAACATCGGCGCGATGACGGTCGGGTACAGCACCATCATCAGCAGCTGGAAGCCGCTCCACACCAGCCACGCATACAGCCACCACAGCGGACCGGTCCATTGCATCAGCGCCAGCACCACCCACACCAGCGGCAGGCCGATCAGCGCGCCCAGCAGCACGCCCTTGCCCATGTCGGCAAAAAACAGGGCCGGCGTCATCTTGTTAAACCCAAATTTTTGTTCTAAAACAAACTGGCGGTAGTAGTCGAACGGCAAGTCGAGCAGGCCCGTCACCAGGGCGAACGCCACCACCAGCGACAGCTGGTAGGCCATGCCGGGCCCGGTCAGGCCCAGCACGACGGTGGCCAGCCACTGCAGGCCGCCCAGCAGCGTGAAGCCGATCAGCACGAAGCTGGCGAACAGCAGGCTGGCCAGGCCGAACTTGGTCTTGGCGATGGTATAGGCGGCCGCTTTCTGGTGGGCCTCGAGGCCGATCCTGGAGACAAACTCGGCCGGCACGGCACCCTGGTGCGCCAGCACATGGCGGATTTGGCGGCTGGCTAGCCAGAAACGCAGGAAAAGCGTTAGCAAAAAGAAAATAAGGAACAAAATCGAAAACGCGAGTGAAGACATGCTTTGCCTGTGAGAAAATAGCGACTTGAATAGGTCAAGAGAGAATTATGTCACAAGCTACCGACAATACCGTCCCCGCTACCGTCCAGCGCCCCAATGAGTTCAACCTCGTGTGGGTGGACATGGAGATGACCGGCCTCGATCCGGACAATGACCGCATCATCGAAGTGGCCGTCGTCGTCACCGATATGCACCTCAACCTGCTGGCCGAAGGCCCGGTGTTCGCGATCCACCAGTCGGACGAAACGCTCGACAAGATGGATGCGTGGAACAAGGGCACCCATGGCCGTTCCGGCCTGATCGAGCGCGTCAAGGCCTCGACCGTGACGGAAGCGGACGCGGAAGCGGCGCTGATCGCCTTCCTGAAGAATTTCGTCCCGGCCGGCAAATCGCCGATGTGCGGCAACACCATTTGCCAGGACCGCCGTTTCATGGCGCGCGGCATGCCCAAGCTCGAAGCGTTCTTCCACTACCGCAACCTCGACGTGTCGACGCTCAAGGAGTTGTGCAAGCGCTGGCGTCCGGAACTGGTGGGCGGCTTCAAGAAGCACCAGAAACACACGGCGCTGGCCGACATCATCGAGTCGGTCGACGAGCTGAAGTATTACCGCGAGCATTTCATCAAGGCCACCGCCTAGACCCACCCCCGGCCCCCTTCAGGGTCAGTTTCCGGCCAGCGACGTAGGATTGTTCCTACGTCGTCTTGTTTTGAAGCATTCTTCCTTCGATTTCATTCATCCAAGACCGCATTTTGTGAGAAAGCGTGCATTTTGACGCCCTCTACAAATGGTATGTTTTGCCATGAAAATTGAAGGGTGTTCGTAGTGACTACAGGTTTCAGGATTTGTCCCCGTAGCAGGCCAGTCGTGGCCGCCGCTTTTGGCGCGCTCTGCTTTGCCGGGACGGCTGGCGCCCACACCTTCACCGGCATGATCGACGACAAGCGCTATGTCGAGGCCGAACTGGCGATCCACGCCCGGCTGGCCACCGACCCGCGCAGCGGCGATGCGCTGGCCGGCGCGGTCGACCTGATCCTGGCCCAGGGCCAGGGCGAGCAGCGGCTCGACGACGCTGACCGGCTGGCGCAGCAATGCGTGCTGGCCAACCCGCGCCACTCCGAATGCCGCGAAGCCAAGGCCAATGTGCTGGCCGCCAAACTGTTGAAGGGCGGCATGCTCGACGCCGTGCTCGGCAGCCGCAAGGTGCGCGACACCTACCTCGACGCCATCCGGCTCGACCCCCGCAACTACCGGGCGCGCGTATCGCTGCTGCGTTTTTACCTGTCGACGCCGCTCGTCTTGGGCGGCAGCAACAGCCAGGCACGCGAACTCGCCAACGACACCGGCCGCACCAATCCGGACGTCAGCATCCTGATGCAGGCGATCTGCGACGCCGAAGACGGCAAGCTGTTCAAGGCCGAAGGCCTGGCGCTGTCGGTCAACCTGTCGGGCGCCGAGACGGTGCTGCCGCGCCAGCGCGAGCTGCTGTTCTCGATCGCCACCCAGTACAACCGCGAGCGGCGCTTCGGCGACAGCGTGCGGGTAGCGACTGAATTGCGCAACCGTTTCCCGATGAGCGAGCTGGGCTACTACGCGCTGGGCATGGCGGCCCAGTCGCAGGGCCGGCATGCCGAGGCGCTGGCGCTGTTCGACAGCGCGCTGGCGATGGCGCCGCGCGCCACCATTTACTACCGGGCTGGCTTGTCCATGCTGGCGCGCAACGACAAAAACGGCGCCGGCATGGCGTTCGAAAAGGCGCTCAACGCCAAGCCGGGCCTGGGCAAGCAGCAGTATTCCGAAGTGGTGGAGAAGCTCGAAGAGCTGACCGTCAGGTAAGGTGGGCGGTCCCGCCGAGTCAGGTAGGGTGGGCACTGCGTGCCCACGCGTGACGTTTGCATTGTGATGGCAATGCGCGTGGGCATGCAGTCAGGTAGGGTGGGCGGGACCGCCGAGGGCTGCGTGCCCACGCGTGACGTTTGCATTGTGATGGCAATGCGCGTGGGCATGCAGTCAGGTAGGGTGGGCGGTCCCGCCCACCCGACGACAATCAGGACTGGGTCGGCATGCGCTGCTGCGCCAGCGACTGCAAGGGCGCGCTGCGCGCCGCCGGCTCCTGCTGGCCTGGCGCGGCGACGCGCACCGGCGCACTGTGCGAGCGTTGCGACGACAGCACATTGGCCGTCGCATCCTGCGCCGCGTCCCACACCGGATCGTCGATCCCTTCGAACACCTGCTTGAGCTGGCTGCCCCAGCTCGAGCGCAGCATCTGGAAATACTGGTTGCGCTCGTCGATGGTGACGAAGCGCGTCACCGCCAGCTGTCCCGCCTCATACACCAGCAAGTCCAGCGGCAGGCCGACCGACACGTTCGAGCGCAGCGTCGAATCCATCGAGATGAGGGCGCACTTGGCCGCCTCGTCGAGCGTCGAGGCCGGGGTGATCACGCGGTCGAGGATCGGCTTGCCGTACTTCGCCTCGCCGATCTGGAAATAGGTATTTTCATCGTGCGACTCGATGAAGTTGCCGGCCGCGTAGATGTGGAACAGGCGGCAGCGCTCAGTGCCGACCTGGCCGCCGAACACGATGCTGACATTGAAGTCGATGCCGAACTCCTGCAAGGCCTCGGCGTCGCGCTTGTGCACGATGCGCACCGCCTCGCCGACGATGCGGGCCGCCTCATGCAGGGTAGGCGCGTTCCAGATCGTCTCGCCATGCTCGCCGACGTAGTCGCGCGCCACTTGCCGGATCGCCTGAGAGATCGACAGGTTCCCGGCCGTCATCAGCACCATCAGACGGTCGCCCGCCTGTTCGAATACGCTCATCTTGCGGAACGTTCCAACCTGGTCGACGCCCGCATTGGTACGCGAATCGGACAGGAAAACGAGCCCGGCGTCGAGCCGGATGCCAACGCAATAAGTCATTGCAGCCAGTAGGGATGAAAAGCGCCCATTTTACACCGCCCGGATTTCTACGTTGACCGACAGCAGCTCGTCGCCCCGTCCGCGCCGGCTGCCGCGCACCGGCGCCGCCGAATCGTAGTCGCGTCCGATCGCGAGTCGGCAGTAGGCTGCCGTCATCAGGCGCATGTGGGTGACGTCGATGCTGACCCAGCCCGCGAACGCGCCCTGTTCTACCCACGCGTCGACCCAGGCGTGGCTGGCCGCGTGACCGGTCGATTCCGGGTCGATATAGCCCGACACATAGCGCGCCGGGATGCCGCGCGCATGGCAGCAGGCCAGGAACAGGTGGGCGTGGTCCTGGCACACCCCGGCCCCGGCCAGCAGCGCGTCGTGGGCGCTGGTGGCGACCGTGGTCGCACCAGTTTGATACGGCACCGCACCAACAATGTGCTCGGCCAGTCGCAGCAGGTCGGCGCTGGAGGCGCCGGTGGGCAGGCGGCTGGCCAGGCCGACGATCTCGGTGGTGGGCTGGGTCAGCCGGGTCGGCACCGTGAAGATCAGCGGCGGCAGCGGGTCGCCCGGCGCCAGCCGTCCGTCGACCAGCTCGCGGGTGGCGATCACGCCCTGGGCGACGATGGCTACAAAGTCGTGCGGTTCGTTCAGCGTCAGCATATGCGACAGGTTGCCGTAGGCGTCGACGTAAGGGTGGCAATGGCCGGGCGTGTGAATATGCCAGGACTGGACGCTTTGCTGCGCCTCGGCGCGCGGCGTGATGTGCAGCTGCTGGATACTGTAGGCCTGCGGCGCCGTGTAGCGGTACAGGGTCTCGTGGCGGATGCTCAGTTCCATATCAGGCCGCCAGTGGAACGAGGAAATCGCGGCTGACCCGGTTGCCCAGTTCATTGACGCGCGCCAGGAAGGCGGTCAGGGTGTCGTGCAGGCCGGCCGCCAGGATGTCTTCGATGCGGGCGAACTGCAGGTCGGCGTGCAGCTTGCCGGCAAAGCGCTCGGTATCGCTCGAGACGTCGTTGCGAACGCAAGCCAGGTTGTCGACTACCTGCTCCATGCAGGCCAGCAGCGAGCGCGGCATGTCGGCGCGCAGCATCAGCAGCTCGGCCACCCGCTCGGGCGTGATGACGTCGCGGTAGACCTTGCGGTAGACCTCGAAGCCCGACACCGAGCGCAGCAGCGCCGCCCAATAGTAGAAGTCGCGCTGCGCGGTCGCTTCGCCCTGCTGGCCGGCCGCGCCATGGTACTTGACGTCGAGGATGCGGGCCGTATTGTCGGCCCGCTCGAGGAAGGTGCCGAGGCGGATGAAGTACATCGCCTCGTCCTTGAGCATGGTGCCCAGCGTGACCCCGCGCGACAGGTGGGAGCGGTGCTTGACCCATTCGAAGAACTGGCTCGGGTCGGTCTCGAGCATGTCGCGCGTGAGCCGCTCCTGCATCTTGAGGAAGGTGGCGTTCTTGGTCTCCCACACTTCGGTGGTCAGGGTGCCGCGCACGGCGCGGGCGTTCTCGCGCGCCTCGGTCAGGCAGGCGGCGATCGACGACGGGTTGTCCGGGTCGCGCACCATGAAGTCGAGCACGTCGGCCGCATTGTAGACCCCATACTTGGCGTCGAACGCGCTCTCCAACTCGGAGATGCTGAGCATGGCGCGCCAGCCCCGTTCGGCGCTTTCGGCCGATTGCGGCAGCATCGAGGTCTGCACCGCCACGTCGAGCATGCGGGCGGTGTTTTCGGCGCGCTCGGTGTAGCGGGCCATCCAGAACAGGTGGTCGGCGGTGCGGCTTAGCATGCGGGTTCTCCATTCGCTTCGAGTATCCAGGTGTCCTTGGTGCCGCCGCCCTGCGACGAATTGACCACCAGCGAGCCTTCGTCGAGGGCGACGCGGGTCAGGCCGCCCGGCACCATCGAGATCGTTTTGCCGGACAGGACAAACGGGCGCAGGTCGATGTGGCGCGGCGCGATGCCTTGTTTGACATAGGTGGGGCAGGCCGACAGCGCCAGGGTCGGCTGGGCGATATAGCCGTCGGGCCTGGCCAGCAGGCGCTGGCGGAAATCCTCGATCTGCGCCTTGCTCGAGGCCGGGCCGACCAGCATCCCGTAGCCGCCGGCGCCATGTACTTCCTTGACCACCAGTTCGGGCAAGTGGGCCAGCGTATAGGCCAGATCCTCGGGCTTGCGGCACTGGTAGGTCGGCACATTGTTCAGCACCGGCTGCTCCGACAGGTAGAAGCGGATCATGTCGGGCACGAATGGATAGATCGACTTGTCGTCGGCCACGCCGGTGCCGATCGCATTGGCCAGCGTCACGCGGCCGGCGCGGTAGACCGACAGCAGGCCCGGCACCCCCAGCGACGAGTCGGGCCGGAACGCCAGCGGATCCATGAAGTCGTCGTCGATGCGGCGGTAGATCACATCGACCCGCTGCGGGCCGCGGATGGTGCGCATATAGACGTGGTTGTTATTGACGAACAGATCCTTGCCCTCGACCAGCTCGACCCCCATCTGCTGGGCCAGGAAGGCATGCTCGAAGTAGGCCGAGTTGTACATGCCCGGGGTCATCACCACCACTGTCGGGTCGTTGGCGCCGACCGGAGCGACCGAGCGCAGGTTATCGAGCAGCATGTCGGGATAATGGTCGACCGGCGCGATCTTGTTGCGCGCAAACAGCTCGGGGAATAGCCGCATCATCATCTTGCGGTCTTCCAGCATATAGGACACGCCGGACGGCACGCGCAAATTATCTTCCAGTACGTAGAATTCGCCTTCACCGGCGCGCACGATGTCGACACCGGCAATATGGGCGTAGATATCGGACGCCACCTGGATGCCCTGCATTTCGGGGCGGTACTGCGCATTCTGGTAGATTTGCCCGGCGGGGATGATGCCGGCCTTGATGATGTTCTGCCCGTGATAGATATCGTGGATGAACATATTGAGCGCCTTGACCCGCTGCACCAGCCCGGTCTTGAGCTGGGCCCATTCATGTGCGGGGATGATGCGGGGGATCGTGTCGAACGGGATCAGCCGCTCGGTGCCGGCGTCGTCGCCATAGACGGCAAACGTGATGCCGACCCGGCGGAACGACAGATCCGCCTCGGCCCGCTTGCGTTCGATGCGCTCGAGGCTCTGCTGGCCGAGCCAGCTGTGGAAACCGCGATAATGCTCGCGCACGCTGCCATCGGCGGCATGCATTTCATTGAAGAAGTTGGCCATGGCGTCACATTCTCTGTTAGTACAGAGAAATGACTAACAAGAACTATGCCAGCGGCAATGCCCTAATTTGGTGCGTTCCAAAGGAGCCTCCGATTGTCGCATCGCGGCGGCTTTTACATTCGAACGGCGGCTCTTGAACAATTGTGTTTTGAATAGCCTGCATAAGATCGGAGTCAGCTGAGCGCGCGGCTAGCGCGACCGTTAGCGCTGACGACAATTTCTCCATCCAGTCCCGCCCGTCTTCAAACTCGGCGTACGCACGAAGTGCGGCGAGCCTTTGAATAATAGGCTTAGCAAGTGAAATGGTCGAGCCTTCACCAGTTCGCAGTCCGACGGCGACAATAGGACGAGGTGTGAAGCTCAAATTGTCCGTACCCATAGTCAATTAAACGCCCAACGTAGAGGTGACCGGCGCTGCGCGGCTTTATCGCGCAGCGTCCAGCGACCAAAGGGAACGGTGTCGACTGCCGGGCTAGCCGCGACCATAGCGGCTCGGTTCGATTTTCTTTCGAAACGCCCACAATACGACGGGGAGTAATAGGAGCCCGATTCCAAGTCCGAGCAATGTGAATATCCGGGTCCACGGTGAGACCGGCTCCAGAATCGTTTCTCTTGGATTTTCGGGAGAATAGTACACATCGACCTCTCGACCAACCGGGTATTTGGCAACCACTTCGCGTGCCCTTGCCTCCCATCCGAAATCGCCGTAACTAACCTGCGATACGCAAAATCTCTCGCTGTTATCCTGATACGTACCACATATCTCGGGGTGCCAAGATACGCCGCGTCGCCCGGCGCTAGAGCCAACCCTACGATTGGCATAGGATTGCGTGATAACTCCCTTTCGCGATGACAACCAGTTTTCAGCATCCGCTTTCCTAAACATTTCATAGGGAATCACAAGAACCAAGAATAGGCCGGAAAGGATTCCAAGCAGAATTACAATCCCGGCGATTTTTCCGAGTGTAGTCGACAGGCCATTCATCATCGGTGATTTAAACTTTTCCACGGCTGACGTGTAAATTCAGCGGCGCCGATAGGCGTCCGTTGCAATGTTGAGTTAGCTGATCGTCTCAAGAAGGACTTCAGGATGACGCTTGGCAATTCGTATGAGCGCTTGTGCTGAACCCGAAGGTGTACGCCGTCCTTGTTCCCATTCCTGCAAGGTGCGCTTGGAAATGCCAAGGGCTTCCGCAAACTGTGCTTGGGATAAGCCAGTGTTTTGACGAGCTTCCGAAACCTCGTTTAACTCAACGACCGTGACACGCGCCGCTTGGCCCGCTTTCATCTCGCGCACAGACTGCAACAACTTGAGACCTAAAGCCTCTCCAGCGGATATGGCTTTGGACGGAACACGCTTAGTCATTTTTCAATTTCCTCTCGAATCGCTTTCAGAAGATGACTCGGGATGTTGGCTCGAACAGATTTTGCGTACACCAACAGCAGCCAGATTTCTCCTGCCGCTAGATGCGTGAAATAAACTACGCGAACACCACCACGCTTTCCTGTTCCAGGTCGAGACCATCGTACTTTGCGGCAACCTCCACTGCCCGGGACGACATCACCGGCATCTGGATTTGCTGCAAGCCACATGAAGAACGCCGACCGCTCTTCCTCGCCCCAGATATCGTCTGCATCGGCCTTAAACGTCGGAGTCTCAACGAAGGAGTACATGCTTTAACTATACGTCAAAGACGTACTGTCCGCAACTGGAAAGCGATACCTTATGCAACGTTTCGATTAACCGGCGCGTGACGGCGTGTCGGGGTTGAGTTTATGGTTAGCCGGATTTGCTGGGCCTCAGGCGGTTTCAGCTCCGCAACACTTCTTGTACTTCTTGCCGCTGCCGCAAGGGCAGTCGTCATTGCGGCCGATCTTCGGCTCGTCGCGCTTGATGGTCTGCACCGCAGCTTTGCGCAGCGGCACCCAGAATCGCTGGATGTCGGGCAGGTTCGCCTCGATCTCGATCGCCAGCTTGTGGCCCTTGACCGGGTCGTCGACCAGCACCAGCTCTTCCTCGGCGATCTCGTCGGCGCCCAGCAGGTAAATCGGGCGCATCAACGGTGCCAGCTCCGAGTCCCAGATCGGCTGCCACGAACCCGGGCGCAATTCCATGCCTTCCCAGAAGCCCCAGCACCACGCCTCGGCGTCGATCAACGTCTCGCCGTCTTCCTCGTGCTCGCAAAACAGCGGCTCGAACTCCTTCGGCGCCACTTCGAACGTGACCAGCACTTCATTCATGAAGCGCATGATCAGGTTGATGATCTTTTCTTCTTCCTTCTTGTTCTTGAAGGTCGGCACCATCTTCGGATCGTCGCCCCACACCTTGGGCAGCCACTCGGCTGGCATGATCGTTTCCGGGCCGATCGCGATGGCGGTCAGGAAGCCATGCAGCGTATCCATCGTCATCGCATCGTCGGGACTGCGGTCGGACAACAGGAACTGATCCAGTTCGTTGAATTCTTTTTCGCTCAGTGGCTGGTCAAGTTGCATGGTGTGCTCTTCTAAGGTGGAAGCCGGTAGTTTAACATGTCACCCATGACCAGCTCCCACCCCTTTGCCGCCTTAGACCCGGATTGCGTACTCGATGCCCTTGAATCTGCCGGCCTGCGGGGCGACGGCCGCCTGCTGGCCCTGAACAGCTACGAAAACCGGGTCTACCAGGTCGGCATCGACGAGGCGCCGCCGCTGGTGGTCAAGTTCTACCGCCCGACGCGCTGGAGCGATGCCGCCATCCTTGAAGAACATGCTTTTGTGCAAGAGTTGGTCGAGCGGGAGCTGCCGGTGGTGCCGGCGCTGTCGATCGGCGGCAAGACCCTGCATACCTTCAAGGACTTCCGCTTTGCCGTGTTTCCACGGCGGGGAGGGCGCGCGCCGGAGCTGGGCGACCCGGCCACACTCGAATGGATGGGGCGTTTCATCGGCCGCATCCACGCTGTCGGCGCACTGGCCCAGTACAAAGAGCGGCCGGCGCTCGATATCGACACCTTCGGCATCGAGCCGCGCGACTACCTGCTGGCCAATGACTTCATCCCGCCCGAGCTGCTGGCGGCCTACACCAGCGTCGCCGAGCAGGCGCTGCAATCGGTGCGCCACTGCTACCAGCGGGCAGGGGAAACGGCAGTGCTGCGCCTGCACGGCGACTGCCACGGCGGCAATGTGCTGTGGACCGACGACGGCCCCCATTTCGTCGACTTCGACGACAGCCGCACCGGCCCGGCGATCCAGGACCTGTGGATGCTGCTGTCGGGCGAGCGGCCCGACATGGTGCGCCAGATGGGCGACATCCTGGCCGGCTACGAAGACTTCTGCGATTTCGACCCGCGCCAGCTCTACCTGGTCGAGGCGCTGCGCACGCTGCGCCTGATCCACTATTCGGCCTGGCTGGCGCGGCGCTGGGACGACCCGGCCTTCCCCGTTGCCTTCCCCTGGTTTAACACGCAGCGCTACTGGCAGGACCGCATCCTCGAGCTGCGAGAGCAAATAGCGCTGATGGACGAGCCGCCGCTATTCCCGCTTTGAATCAGCTTCTTTAGTGATTGTTGCCTTTCGTTGTTTCACTAAGTAGAACTTCAAATCCCGAAAACTTGTATGCGAGGTGGCAATAGCGGCCCCGCCCGCGGCTGCTGCGGCGCGCCTTAAACGCAGTATCCCATTATGGAAACTTGAAAATATCCATCTCTGCTCCCGGGAATGGCGATCCATAGATGTATCGGCCGTAGGCTTGAGCCTGTCAGAATTTCTGTGTGAAGCGGGGTCATGAAATAATACCGAAAGGATTGTTCCATGACCGACGCAATGACTACCAAGAAACCTAAGAAAATAAAAGCACCATACCCGTTCCCTGTTGAATTGATCGACCAGCT
>CBDDRJ010000034.1:0-35737 GCA_965233055.1 uncultured bacterium | reverse complement strand
TGGCGCTGTTCCCGGCCAAGGAATAAGGGAGCGATGTTTACTCCGTCGTCAGACGATGTGCGCCGCTTCTTTTGCGAGGTCTACCGCAAGCACGGCGCCGGCGAAATCCTGAGCCCGCTCGAGGCCATTGCCCTCGACTGGGTCAAGCTGCATCCCGAATACTTCGAGGTGCTGCAGGATGCCGAGCAGGCGCTGGCGCGCGACTATTCGGTCGACAGCGGCCAGGCCAATCCTTTCCTGCACCTGTCGATGCACCTGACGATCGACGAGCAGATTTCGGTTGACCAGCCGCCCGGCATCCGCGATGCCAGCCATGCGCTGGCCCGGCGCCTCGGCTCGATGCACGAGGCCCACCATGAAGTAATGGAATGCCTCGGCCAGATGATCTGGAATGCACAGCGCAACAAGACGCCGCCCGATGGCGCCGCCTACCTCGACTGCGTCCGGCGCCGCTGACTGGCGCCGGCCGTCTAAGCGAAAATAAAGTCCGTCGAACCGAGCACCGTGGCGACCGTGCCAATCAGGGTCAGCTCGCCGCTGGCGGCGCCATTGGTGCCCGCCTCGACCCATCTGAAGATACCGGTCGAATCATCGTCGACGATCACGACGTAAGAGGTGCCGTTGACGCTGGTCCAGGTGGCGCCTGCGCTCACGGCAGCAGCCGCTGCCGCCACCGAATCGGCGGCGCCGGCCGCCTGCCCCGCCAGGAAATACACCGCACCCGCCACGTTCGACAGCGCGCCCGTCACGACCGTGGTCGAGGTCGACGCCGTCAAGCCATTGAGGTCGATCACGTCCGAGCCGGCGGTAAAGCCGGTCACGGCCAGCGCCGCCTCGCTGCCATCGAACTGGTAGGTCGCAATGGTCGGGCTGGTGACATAGCCACCGGTATTGGTGACCATGGTACTGGCCACATCCGTGATGGCCGTGTAACTCACGGTGCCTGCGGCAGCATCGATCGCCGTCAATTGGGCAATCGTGGCCGCTCCGCTGACGGTCGCATTGACGCTCGCGCTGGTATTGATGGTAGCCGCCTCGACTGCCGTCCTGACCGCGCTGGCGGTGCCGGTGATGGTGGTGGCCGCCGTCGCCGTCACCATGCCGGAGGTCTGCAAATCGAAGGCATTCAGATCGGCCGCCGCCACCGTGGTATCGCTGACGGTGACGGTCGCCGTGGATGCAGTGACCCTGCTTGCTGCAGTAACCAGGGCCGCCGTCAACTGCGCGGCCGTGCCGCTGATGGCGACGGCGTTGCTGACCGTGACCGTGCCGCTGGTGGCGCTGCCGATACCGGACAGCGCCGTCGGCGTGAGGGCGGTAGCGGCGGCGTCGTTGATCGTGACGCTGGCGGTCGATGCCACCACCGCGCTCGCCGGCGTGACCAGTGCGGCCGTCACCTGCGCCTCTGTACCGGCTATGGCAATGGCATTGGTAACCGTTACTGTACCGCTGGTCGCACTGCCGATTTCGGACAGCGCGGCAGCAGTGATGGCGGCGGCAGCAGCATCGGACAGGGTCACCGTGGCAGTCGGCGCGAGCACCAAACTGGCCGGCGTCACCAGGGCCGCTGTGACCGCCGCCGTGGTGCCGCTGATCGCGACGGCATTGGACACCGATACAGCGCCCGACGTCATCGCGCCCAGGGCCGAGAGCGCGGTGGCAGTGAGCGCGGCGCCGGCGGCATCGCTGACGGTAGCGGCGACCGAGGTCGAAATATTGGTCTTGTTGCCGGTCGTGCCAAAATTGGTCAGCATCGTGGTGGTCAGATCCGCCGCCGAACCGGTCAGCGTCGTGACGCCGGTCGCCGTCACCAGACCGGAGGTGGCTGCATCGATGGCGTTCAGGTCCGTCGCCGCGACCGAGCCGGTGTCGCTGATGGTCACTGCGGCGGTGGCTGCGACCACCTTGGTCTCTGCCGTCACCAGCGCCGCCGTGGCCTGCGCCAGCGTGCCGCTGATGGCGACTGCACTGGTTACGGTGACGGTGCCGCTGGTGCTGCTGCCGATACCGGACAGGGTACTCGCTGTCAGCGCAGTAGCAGCGGCGTCGGACAGCGTGACCGTGGCACCTGCCGCCACCACCAGGGTAGCCGGTGTGACGAGGGCGGCAGTCGCCTGCGCCGCTGTCCCGGTAATGGCAATCGCATTGGTGGCCGTGACCACGCCACTGGTCGCGCCGCCGATGTCCGACAGCGCGGCCGCCGTGATTGCAGCGGCGGCAGCGTCGGACAGCGTGACTGCGGCCGTTGCCGCCACTACCTTGGTGTCCGCCGTCACCAGGGCCGCCGTGACCTGGGCCGTCGTGCCGCTGATGGCGACCGCGTTCGACACCGTCACCACGCCGGAGGTGACGCCGCCCAGCGCAGACAGCGTCGTTGCGGTGAGCTCGGTCCCGTCACCATCGGTGACCGTCGCTGCGGCCGTCGTCGACACGCTGACCTTGTCGCCGCTGGTGCCGCTATTGGTGATCATGATGGCAGTCAGTTCAGCTGCCGTCCCGGTCAGCGAGGCGGAGGCGGCCGTCACCAGGCCGGTGGTGGCCGCCTCCAGTGCACTCAGGTCGGCTGCCGATATCGAACCGCCATCCGTCACCGTCACGGCGGCGGTGGGGGCCACGATCTTGGTCTCGTCGGCCACCAGGGCGGCGGTCAGTTCTGCATACGTGCCGCTGATGACAATCGCATTTCCGGCCGTGACGACGCCGATGGTGGCGCCGCCAATGGCAGAGAGCGAGCTCGCTGTCACGTCAGCGCCGGCCGCGTCGGTCAGCGTGACACTGGAGGTCGCTGCCGATACCATGGTTTCCGGCGTGATCATGGCGGCCGCGATCTGCGCCGCTGTGCCGGTAATGGTCAGCGCATCGGTGACCGTCACGCTGCCGCTGGTCGTGTTTCGGATATCGGTCAGGGCGCTCGCCGTCACCACCGTGCCTGCGGCGTCGTTCACCGTCACACTGGCCGTCGGCGCCCGCACCTTGGTGGCGGCCGTGACCAGCGCTGCCGTCAACTGAGACACGGTGCCGGTGATCGCGACGGCATTGGGCGCCGTCACCGCGCCGGTGGTGAAATTGCCAATGGTACTCAAGGTGGTCGCGCTTAGCGCCGTGCCATCGGGGTCGGTGATGGTGGCCCCCACCGTGGTCGAGATATTGGCCTTGTTGCCGGTGGTGCCGAAATTGCTCACCATGGCGGTGACCAGGTCATCGGCGGCACCGGTCAGCATGGTGGCCGCGGTCGCCGTCACCAGAGCGCTGGCTGCGGTATTGATGGCATTGAGATCTGTTGCCGCCAGCACCGCATCGTTGACGATCACCGTGCCCGTGATGGTGGGGATAGGACTGAGCGCAGCGGCTGAACCGGTCAGCGTGATGGTGCTGGGGACCACCAGTTCGGTAACAGTGCCTGCCGTGATGGTGACGGCAGCGCCGGTCGCGGGCGTAAACACCAGGAAGGGGTCGGCGTGGCTCAGCACCACATTGCCATGGCTGGTGCCCGGCTTGAATACGCCCGGACTGGTTTCTGTGACGGCGAACAGCAGCACACCGCCCTGCTCGGCCGCCGACAAGGGCGTGCCGCCGAGGGTAATGGTGGTCGCGTCGACGACCTTCAATGCGGTCTGCAGAGTGGCACCGGTGGTAAACGCCAGGATGGTGCCGGTGTCGCCGACGTCATCGTCAGTCTGGGGGTGGATGGTGGCCACCAGCAGGGTGCCGCGGTAAACCAGCACATCGGTCGTGCCGGATTTCTTGAACGTGTAATCGGCCAGCGATCCTTCCAGTGTCACCTTCTCGATGGTCTGGTCGACCACCACATTGGACGGGAACACGCCGCCATTGGAAATCAGGAACAGCTCCTCCTGGCCACCGCCGTCGCCATACACGTTGGCGGTGCTGGCGACGACCACACTGTCGCTGGCGCCGGAGCCTTTTTTCAGGAAAATATTTGCCATGCCTATCCTTAGTGTCTCAGTTGCTGCAGCGGGCTAGTGGTGTGCTTCGTACACACTAGGAGCCGGCCGACGTGATGGTCACGCCGGTCAGCGTGGTAAAGCTGGTCTTGTTGAAGATCCCGGCATCGAAACTGGTCGTGACGGTCGCCACGATGATGTCACCCGTGCTGGCATTGACCGCCTGCAGCACCACGACACCATCGGTGGTGCTCGAATTGATCAGGCTAACCACATAGCCGGCCGGGAACGCCATCGTCGTAATGCCGCTCAGGCTATCGATGCTGCGGCTGGTCGTGACAATGATCGTGCTGGGCGCGCCGCTCGGCGCTGCCGTCGGCGATCCGGTCGGCGCGGCGGTCGGCGCCTGGGTCGGCGACTGGGTCGGCACTTGCGCCACCACTGGCTGCAGCGCGTCGAGCGTCGTGTTCGGACCCGAACCGGCCGGCGGCACCGACGTCATCTGCAGGGTCGCCTGCACCAGCGCCTTGAGCTGGGCGTTGACATTGGTATTGGTGGCGATCGTATCGAGCCGAGGCACCGGTGCCGCCGGCGCGGCGGCGGCCTGGACCGCTGCAGCATTGGCGCTGATCTGCAGGGGCGCGATGGCGGCGATGCGGGTATCGACGCTATTGGACACGGCCGTGATCAGCTCGGCGCCACTGATTCTCGGATTGTCGCGCAGCAGCTGGCTGACGCTGGCGGCGATGGTGGCCTCGGTCAGGTTGGCCACGTCGGCAGCCAGCGCCACCGTGGCGCGCACCGCCGTCGGATTATGGAACAGCTGCGGCTGGGTCGCCGCCGCATTGTGCATGATCGACGCCACCGACATCAGCGCGGTGCCCGGCGCTGGCTGGGCCGGCATGGCAGCAGCGGCTGCCTTGACGACGGCACCGACGGCGGACGCCACGCGGCCGACGGCAGCGACGGTGTCGGTCTCGGTGCTTTTCTTGTCGCTGGCGGCAAGGATCTCGATCGACTTCTGGATCGACACCATTTTCTGCAGCAGGGTCGGCTGGGCCAGCGCCATGACGACAGGATCGACGTCGAACACCACCGGATTGCTGACGCCGACCACGCGCGCCAGCATGTCGCGCGCCTGCTCCATCGTGGTCGACGGATCCGAGCGCACCATCGCATCGAGCACGGTGGTCATCGGCGTGACCAGGAAGCTGGACTTGGAGATGGCGCCGAACACTGCCGACATGCTTGAGGTGAACGGCAGCCTGGTCGCCACGTCGGTGCCGCCGCGGATGCGCAGGCGGGCATTGGCCAGGCCGGGACTGGACGGGTCGACCGACAGGGTGAAACCGCCCCTGGCGTCGGTGCTGGCCAGTGGTTCGCCGGTATCGCGCACGCTATTGTTGTTCAGGTCGAGGTAGACGGTGGCGCCGGAAATATAGCCGTCGACAGCCAGGCCCTTGACGGCGACGATGGCGGGCGCCGGGGTCGGCGCCGGGGTCGGCGCTGCAGTCGGCGCCGCAGTCGGCAGCGGCGCCGGCGCTGCGGTCGGCACCGGCGCAGACGAGGAACCGCCGCCGCCACCGCAGGCGCTCAATGCGAGCGCAACGGCAACTGCCAGGGCATTACGGGGTGATGCGGAAAAAGCGGCCATGCATGGGCTCCGGCGTTGAGTCTGATAACACGTTATATATCGCGCAAGTTTGGGATTTCTTGACATGGTACTTCATCGGCGTTGCCTCAGGGAACCATTGAACGGGGCTGGCTCACACTAATTGGCCGTTGAAGACGTCGCTGATGCTCCTGGCGCGGTAGTCGATGCCGCTGATGGCCGTGAACTGGTCGAGGCTGCGCACGGCGCCCAGGCCGTAGGCGCCCGGCAGGCCGCTGCCGCACAATAGTTCGTTCAGACGCAGCCTGGAGCGCTCGGTCAGGAAGGCGCCGCTGAAAGCGCGGTGGGCGTCGACCGCACCGTGCCAGTGGTGGGTATCATGGGCGACATTCTCCTGCTTGTACAGGTGGTAAAGGGGTACCCGGGTCGGGTGGAAGATGGTCCAGCCGCGCGTGTAGGCGCGCACCGCGATGCTCTGCTCTTCGCCATGGAAGTACAGGAAAGGGTCGTACGGCACTTCCTCGATCAACTGCGCCGCGCAGAAGATGAAGCCGGCCGCCACATGGCAGCCTTCGACTGCCTGCTCGGTGAACAGGTGCTTGCCGATGAAACGCAATACGACGCTGTCCCCGGTCAGCGCGGTGTCCGGATGGGGCCGCAGCACCAGCGCCGTCTTGCCCTCGGACGCCGTGTATACCGGCACGCCGTCGACCATGTCGAAGCGGTACGGATAGGTGGTGATGATCGGCTTGGCGGCGCGCTCCAGCAGGGCGCTGTACTGAGCGCGCAAAGTGTCGTCCCAGCCCGGCTCGAAGCACATATGGGAATCGATCTGCAGCAGGTACTCTTCATAGTTATACAGGGAAAACGCCAGGTTGCGGGCCCAGCTGACGCCCAGCGTGTCCTGCGGGTGCACGTGCACATAGCGCACCTGGGCGCCGAACGGCAATTGCCGGATCGCCGCGCGCTGGTCCACGATGTGCTGGTCAATCACGGCAAAGCGCAGCAGTTCCGGACGGGCCGCCTTGCTGACCGCGTCGTTCAGGGTGAAGAACAGCATCGGGTCCAGATACGATGCGATGCTGACAAAGATGGTCTGATTCATCAGTGTCTCCGAGAAACCCCGCCGTTCAGGGCGGGGAGGAAAGGAGACGGTCTCCATAGAATCGTCAGAACATTTGAACGTTTCGCCATGTTGAGCACTCTAAAGTCTATGCGTTTCAGGATTGTCGTTAGACGCCGGGGCGCTGCAGTAAATCGATTATTCCGGTCTGCGGTCGCCGCTGGCGAGGTCGAAAGATATCCCGCAGTACTGAATAAGGAGGCTGGCACAAGCCAGTATCCCCTTTCGGACGTGAGAGGCCAGAAGTGGGATTCCCCTCCACTTTAGGGAGGGGAGGACGTCAAGGCGCAATCATTATGACGCGAAAAAAAACCACGCGCAGGCGTGGTTTTTCCGTGGTGGCGGCGTTCGCTCCCGATCAGCGGTGCGAACCCATTTCGCCGCGCAGGCTGTGCAGGTAAGCCGACAGGTCGGCGATGTCCTTGTTCGACAGCGGCTTGGCCTGGCCCACCATGATCGCGTTGGAGCGGCCGTTGGCGGCGTCGCCGCGCTTGTAGGCGGTCAGCGCATGCGCCAGGTAGTCGGCGTGCTGGCCGGCCAGCTTCGGATAGCTCGGGTCGATCGGTTTGTTGAAGTCGGCGCCATGGCAGGCCGCGCAATTGTATTTCTTGGCCAGCGCATCGCCGGCGGCGATATTGCCACCTGCAACAGCATTGAACGAGGCGCAGCACAACAGGGCGAGGATCAGTTTTTTCATGGAAGTCGTCCTTATTTCTTGGAAGTTTGAGCCGCGTAGTAGGCAGCGACGTCAGCGATGTCCTGCTCGGTCAGGCTCTTGGCGATGCCGTTCATCGACGGATGCTTGCGCTCGCCCTTCTTGTAGGCATTCAAGGCACTTTCAATATACTTCGCCGACTGGCCGCCGATCATGGGCACCGAGAACACTTCCGGGAACGTGGCCTTGTAGCCTGGGATGCCGTGGCAGCCGATGCACATTTCAACCTTGGCGGCTGCGGCCGTAGCGTTACCGACGACGTCCGCTGCGGCGGCCATATTGGCGATGCCGGCGAGCACGAGAAGTGCGAAGAGTTTTTTCATGGTGGCTAAAAGTAAAGTTTGAATGGGTAGCGCTGGTGCAGAAAATGTTTCCTTTTTGCACTATCAACCTGTGATTTTAACCGAAGACGCCCGCCTAGTCCACTTCGACGATGCGCCGGCGGTATGCGGGGGGCGGCCCGGGGCATCCGGTTCTGGTTTGACTTATACTCGGATCAATTCCACTTTTTGCCCGAGAAACCCATGTCAGCACCTAAAAATCCGCCTCCACGCTTCGACGGTTCAATCGCCTATGTCGCCACCGCCGACCTGAAACTGGCCGTCAACGCATCGCTGACCCTGCAAAGGCCGCTGCTGATCAAGGGCGAGCCGGGCACCGGCAAGACCATGCTGGCCGAGGAAGTGGCGGCGGCGCTGAACATGCCGCTGATGCAATGGCATATCAAATCGACCACGAAAGCCCAGCAGGGCCTGTACGAGTACGACGCCGTGTCGCGCCTGCGCGACTCCCAGCTGGGCGACGAGCGGGTGCGCGACATCCACAATTACATCGTCAAGGGCGTCCTGTGGCAGGCATTCACGGCGCCCGAACCGGTGGTGCTCCTGATCGACGAGATCGACAAGGCCGACATCGAATTCCCCAACGACCTGCTGCGCGAGCTGGACCGGATGGAGTTCTACGTCTATGAAACGCGCGAAATGGTGGTGGCCAAGCACCGCCCGCTGGTCATCATCACGTCGAACAACGAAAAGGAATTGCCGGACGCCTTCCTGCGCCGCTGCTTCTTCCATTACATCAAGTTCCCCGACAAGGACACGATGGAGCAGATCGTCCGCGTCCACTACCCGAACCTGAAACAGGATCTGCTGGCACAGGCGCTGCAGACCTTCTACGAAGTGCGCGACGTGTCGGGCCTGAAGAAAAAGCCGTCGACCTCCGAGTTCCTCGACTGGCTCAAGCTGCTGCTGGCGGAAGACATCCCACCGGAAGCGCTGCGCAGCGCCGACAGCAAGACCATCGTGCCGCCATTGCACGGCGCCCTGCTCAAGAACGAACAGGACGTGCACCTGTTCGAGCGCCTGGTCTTCATGTCGCGCACCAATCGCTAAGGGAAAGTGCGCCAATGATCCAGGTCGATCCTGTCACCCTAGAACTGAACGGCGTGCGGCTCGAGCCGCTCGGCATGCAGCATGAGGCAGGCTTGCGCGCCGCGGCCTCGGATGGCGAGCTGTGGAAACTGCGCATCACCTCGGTGCCGGAACCGCACAACGCCGGCGCCTATATCGACGCCGCCCTCACTGGCCGGCCGGGCCGCCTGGCCTTTGCCGTCGTCGACATTGCCAGCGGCGCCGTCATGGGCACCACCAGCTACCACGACATCGTGCCCAATATCGACCGCGTCGAGATCGGCTACACCTGGTATGCCAAGAGCCGCCAGCGTTCGCACGTCAACACCAGCTGCAAGCTGATGCTGCTGACGCACGCCTTCGAGACCCTGGGCTGCTTCGTGGTCGGCTGGCGCACCGATAACTTCAACTACGCTTCGCAGGCGGCGATCGAACGCCTCGGCGCCAGGCGCGACGGCGTGATCCGCCACCACCACCCGCGCCGCGACGGCACCGTGCGCGACACCGTCATGTATTCGATGGTCAGCGGCGAATGGCCGGAAGCGAAGGCGCAACTGCTGTACAAGCTCGAGCGGGGGGCGGCATGCTGATCGACTTTTTCTTCACGCTCAAGGACGCCAAGATCCCGGTCTCGATCAAGGAGTTCCTGACCCTGCTCGAAGCGATGGAAAAGAACGTTGTCAAGCAGTCGATGGACGACTTCTACTACCTGGCGCGGCTGACCATGGTCAAGGACGAAGCCAACTTCGACAAGTTCGACCGCGCCTTCGCGCACTACTTCAAGGGCATCAATGCCGCCTTCGACACGACCGGCGCGATCCCGCTCGACTGGCTGCTCAAGAAGATGGAACGCGAGCTGTCGGACGAGCAGAAGGCCCAGCTCGAGAAGTTCGGCTACGACAAGTTGATGGACCGCCTGGCCGAGCTGCTCAAGGAGCAGAAGGAGCGCCACGAAGGCGGCAGCAAGTGGATCGGCACCGGCGGCACTTCGCCATTCGGCAATGGCGGCACCAACCCGGAAGGTATCCGCATCGGCGGCAAGGGCGGCAACCGCACCGCCGTCAAGGTGTGGGAGCAGCGCAGCTACAAGGACTACGACGCCGAACGCGAGCTGGGCACGCGCAATATCAAGGTGGCGCTGCGCCGCCTGCGCAAGTTCGCGCGCGATGGCGCCGACGAGGAACTGGCGCTGGACGCGACCATCCGCGCCACCGCCAGCAACGCGGGCTGGCTCGACATCAAGATGCAGCCCGAGCGCAAGAACAAGATCAAGGTGCTGATGCTGCTCGACGTCGGCGGCACGATGGACGACCACATCGAACGCACCGAGGAGCTGTTCTCGGCGGCCAAGACCGAATTCAAGAACATGGAGTTCTTCTACTTCCACAACTGCGTCTACGACTACCTGTGGAAGAACAACCGGCGCCGCAATGCGGAGCGCTTCCCGACCTGGGACGTGCTGCGCAAATACCCGCCCGACACCAAGCTGATTTTCGTCGGCGACGCCACCATGAGCCCATATGAAGTGCTGCAGCCGGGCGGCTCGGTCGAGTACAACAACGAGGAAGCTGGCGCCGATTGGCTGGCGCGCTTCTGCAACGCCTTCCCGAAATTCGTGTGGCTCAACCCGGAGCCGGAAGGCGTATGGGCTTACCGCCAGTCGATCAGCGTGATCCGGCAGCTGATGAACAACCGCATGTACCCGTTGACCATCGAAGGCCTCGAACGCGCGATGCGCCTGTTGTCCAAGTAGGGTGGGTAAGCCACGCTTACCCACGCGGACTAAAAATACCCGCTGCCGGCCAGGAAGCGCCGGGCATCCTTGACATTGAGGATATCGACAATCGCCTGGCGCTTGTCCTGCGCCCGGTTGTAGTACGCCTGGCAAATCCGGAAGCCCATGAAATAGCCGAGGTCATTGGGCCTGCCTTCGACCTTGCCGCCGCCATAGAGCCAGCCATCGAACGCGGCGCCATGCATTGCCAGGGCAAACTCGCGCTTGAGCTGCGCCTCGTTGGCATAGCCGTAAGCGTAGACATGCTCGTTGAAATTCCCCTTGACCAGCAAGGAAGCGAGGAAATCGGCGGCCCCCTCTTTGATGGCAGCAGCCAGCAGGGAGTTGCCTTCGTTATCCTGCTGAAAATGCATCAGCTCATGCACCACCAGCGACGGCAGATAACTGGCCGCCTTGGTACCGGCCCGCCACCCCGGACTCAGTTCGTCGACCGGTACATCGGGTGCGCGGCTGAACACTTCGGTGCCGATGATCAGGCCGTCCATCGACGCGGTGCCGCCGGAACTCATGGCGCCGATCACGAAGTACACATCCGGGAACAGCGCCTTGTCGTACAGGTCCTTGAAGCTGCGCATGGCGGCCCTGACCTCGCCTTCCACCTTGATCACCTGCAGGCTGTGCGGCCGCACAGCGGCATAGTACCTGGGGTAGCGCGTCAGTGCCGCGTGCAGCTTCGCGCCACTGCCGATGCGGCGGAAGATAAAGCCATGTAGGCCTGCCGTCCCCTTGTCGAGATACTCCTGTTCCAGCAGCAGCGCCGGGTCTGGCGCGCCGGGCAGGCGGTCGACCACGCTCCAGAACAAGCCGATATCGCTGCTGATGAAGCGGAAGGCTTGCGGATCGCCATGGCTGGCACGGTAGGCACGCAGATTGGCATCGCTGGCGGCCACGATCTGCGGCCAGCGCGGATGGCCATGCAACGGAGCCAGCGCCGACTGGAGTTCCCCCGTCATACGCAGGCCAGCCGAGGTGGCGTCCGCCAGCGCCGCGACGGCTGCGTCCTGGTCGCCCAGCGCCATATGGGCCGCCGCCAGTTCGGCATACACGCTGGCGTTGCGGAAGCCGCCGGCGACGGCCTTGCCAAACGCGACGGCAGCGGCGCGGTGTTCGCCCTCGCTGAGCGCGACATTGCCCTGATCTGCCCACTGGCGCGGCGACAGCTGCTGCGCCTGGCCAGGCACAGCCCATAGCAAGACACAGGCCAGCAAGCAGCCGCGCAAGATCGATGCCTTGCCGTCGATCGGGGCCGCCATCAGAAGCCTCTCAATTCCGGATCCGCCGCGGCCCAGCTCAGCCGCAGCACAGCGCGGGTTTCCTGCACTTCGGCGCGCTTGCCTTGCGCCTCCAGCGCTTCGCTCAAGCCATGCAGGGCCCAGCCGCTGCCGACGCGCAAGGCCAGTTCGGCGCGATAGCTCGCTTCGGCCGCCACCGCCTGCTTTTGCTGCATCTGCATCGCGGCCAGGCGCAGGCGCGGGCCGCCGGCCAGCATCGGCGGTTCGGACAGTTCGGCGTCTTCGGCCGCAGCCACCGCCTTGCCCTGCAATGCCAGCGCTTCCGCATTACGCTGCTCGGCTTGCGCAATGGCCGCCTGCAGCTGCAGCTGCGAGCTGATGACCACGCTGCGCGCCAGCTTGCCGAATCCCTTGTTGTCCGGGTATTTCTTGAGCTGCCTGGCCAGCGCCAGGTCCAGCCGTGCCAGCGCCGCCTTGGCATCGGCCAGCCTGCCCTTGTGCGCGCTGGCCATGCCATGTCCCATTTCGCCGAGCACCGCTGCCATGCCCAGCTCGCCCTTTGCCAGCGGCTCGGCGGCCATCGCTTCCCAGCGCTGCAGCTGCAGCAAGGTCAGCATCGGCAGGCTGCGCATGTATTCGCCGTATTCGTGGTCGGACTTGATGATATGCGCGGCCCCGGCGCGGGCGGTGGCCAGGGCCAGGTCGCCGCGCCCTTCCATGATGGCGCCGTACCACTGGAAGTGGCGGTTGTGGTAGCGCCAGTCCCGGTTCGGCTTGAACTTTTGCTCGGTCAGGGTCTGCAACTGGGCTTCGTCGGCCGCCACCGCCAGCTGGTTGACGCGGGTCGCGTCGGCGTAGCGGCCGACGTGGGCATAGGTGTGGCTCGGCATGTGCAGCAAATGGGGCGACTTGGGCGCCAGCTTGCCGAGGCGGTCGGCGGCCGGCACGGCGCGGCTCGCCACATGGGCCGAATCGACGCTGTGGATCATGTAGTGGTTCAGGCCGACGTGGTCGGGATGGCGCACCAGGCTGGCCTCGATCCGGCTGGCCAGTTCGCCGATGCGCCCGGCCGGCTTGCCGGTCTTGCGGTCCCACCAGTCTGCGCGGGTGGCCACCATCTCGGCCTCGACATAGATCGCCAGCACGTCCGGGTCGTCCGGATAGCGGTCGGCCAGCTGGCGCATGCGGTCGGCGTAGGCAAAGTCGAGCGGGTCGGCCGGCTCGGAGGTGCCGGTGCGGCACATTTCGCCTTTCAACGGCGCGATTTCCTTTGCCACGCTGCTGTGGCCGTAGCGCAGCGCCAGCGAGGCGATCAGGTCGCGGTCGCGCTGTGACAGCTTGGCGCTGCGCTTGAGCGCATAGTCGACATACTGCATCGCCTGCGGCAAGTCTTCGCGCTTGACCCAGTTGATGTTCGGTCCCATCTGGTAGGCCACGCCCCAGGCGCACATTGCGCACTCCGGGTCGGCCGCCAGCGCCGCCTTGAAGGCGCGCACCGCTTCATTGCTGTTGAACGCATAGACCTGTGCCATGCCCTGGGCGAACAGCGCTTGCGCCGCCGGCGCGATCTGCGATGGCTGCAAGGTGGCGGCGCCGAACCCGTCCAGCGTGGGTGCGGTGGCCTTGGGGTCGATCCGCAGCGGCATCATGGCGCAGGCGGTGATGACCGACAGCACGGCGCAAGCGATGCCGAGGCGGCGGAATTGAATTGGGGTAAACGAAACTCGCATCGGGCGCAATTTGGCAAAACGTTAAGATTTTCATCTTAACATGCATGCTTCGACGTCAGGTGGGCATGTCGCCGCACCAACTTCCGTGCGACGACCCGAACTTGCCCACGCGGATGGGTCAACTTGACGCCAGCTTCACACATGGGTAAGGAAGGGCCAACTTGACGCCAGCTTCACGCGTGGGTAACCAAGTTACCCACCCTACAAGGGCAGCGACAGCAGTTTCTGGAGCGCCCCCAGCAAATGGCGGTCGGCCACCGGCTTGTCGAGCAGGCCGCGGGCGCCGGCCGCGCGCGCCCGCACGCTGTTGTACGGGAAGGCGGCATCGACCAGGAATACCACCGCCACCTTGGCGCCGCCCGGCAGGCCCTTGATCGCACTGCACAGGCCATACGGGTCGATGCCGGGCGCCGAACCATTGACCAGCACCACCGACACCGGCTGCTCGCGGCACAGGCGCAGCGCCTGTGCCGCGCTGTCGCACGATTCGACCGGCAGCTTGCGCTTGCCCAGCAGCCTGACGACCCGCTCGCGCAGGACCTCGCCCTGGTCGACCACCAGCACCGCACCCGTCTGCGGCGCGCGCCGCTTGCTGGTGTAGACGCTCTGGTCGGTCAGGTCGAAGTCGATCCGCTCGCGCCGGCGCCGCTCGGGCACGCTGGGCCAGCCAACCGAGGTCACATTGGCCAGCGCATCGGCGCGCTGCTCGACCATGCCGGCCAGCACCGGGAACACGCAATCCGGACGCAGCGGGCGCCGCAGGCGCGGCAGCGGCAGGTCGACGGCGGCGTCGCCGATGATGGCGGCCGGCTGGATCGCACTCGGGTTCAGCGTCGCCAGCCGGGCCAGCGCCGGCAATTCGTCGCCGTTGGCCAGGAACAGGTCTGGTTCTTGCAAACTATCGTCATGCAGGCAAGAATAAGCCGGCCCGCTCGCCGGTGCCTGCGCCAGCAGGGCCGCCAACTGGCCACTCTCTACTGGGGAAAAACCGATCAGGCGGACCGAAAAGGGGTATTTCGTAATTTGCATTATTAGTAATGAAAAGGCAGCATTCGGGCAAGGTCCGGCAGCTTGCCGGACTGAACTGAATCGGGCAGGAATTCGGCTGGGCGAGGCCAGAAAATCGGCGGATTCCGGACCGGCCACGCGGATTTCCTGAGCAATTCAGTTCAGTCCGGCAGGCTGCTAGAGCAATCTAACCACAATCGACCTGCCTTGCAAGGGGATTTCTTGAGATAGAATGCGCAGCAACCATGTATTTAGCCGCACCTTCGAACAATCTGAGCAAGACCAAGTATGGCAACCAAAAAACCTGCATCCGACTATAGCGAATCCTCCATCCGGGTCCTGAAAGGGCTCGAACCTGTCAAACAGCGCCCGGGCATGTACACCCGGACCGAAAATCCGCTGCATATCATCCAGGAAGTGATCGACAACGCCTCGGACGAGGCGCTGGGCGGCCATTGCAGGAATATCGGCGTGACCATCAATACCGACGGCTCGATCACGGTCGAGGACGACGGCCGCGGCATTCCAGTCGGCCTGCACCCGGAAGAAAACGTGCCGACGGTCGAAATCGTGTTCACCCGCCTGCATGCGGGCGGCAAGTTCGACAAGGGTTCGGGCGGCGCCTACGCGTTCTCGGGCGGCCTGCATGGCGTCGGCGTGTCGGTCACCAATGCGCTGTCGTCGCGCCTCGAAATCGCCGTGTGGCGCAAGGAACCGGACGGCAATGGCTTCCACAAGCTGGCGTTCGCCGACGGCGACCTGGTCGAGCCGCTCGCATCGAGCCCGGCCCCGCGCGACGGCAAGAAGTCCGGCACCCGCGTCACCGCCTGGCCGAACCCGAAGTATTTCGATTCGCCGACGATCTCCGTCATCGAGCTGCAGCGCCTGCTGCGCTCGAAGGCCGTGCTGCTGCCGGGCGTGACCGTCACATTGACCAACGCCAAGAATGGCGACGTGCAGACCTGGAAGTACGACGACGGCCTGCGCGGCTACCTGATCGAGGCGCTGAACCAGTACTCGCACGCCGAGCCGCTGATCCCCTACTTTGAAGGCGAGCAGTATGCCAATGCCGACGCCGAAGGCTTCGCCGAGGGCGAAGGCGCGGCCTGGGTGGTGGCGTGGACCGAGGAAGGCGCCGTGGTACGCGAATCCTACGTCAACCTGATCCCGACCACCAATGGCGGCACCCACGAGTCGGGCCTGCGCGAAGGCCTGTTTGGCGCGGTCAAGAACTTCGTCGAGATGCACTCGCTGCTGCCCAAGGGTGTCAAGCTGCTGCCGGAAGACGTGTTCGCGCGCGTGTCGTTCGTGCTGTCGGCCAAGGTACTGGACCCGCAGTTCCAGGGCCAGATCAAGGAGCGCCTGAACTCGCGCGACGCGGTGCGCCTGGTGTCGTCGTTCTCCAAGCCCCAGCTCGAACTGTGGCTGAACCAGCACGTCGAATACGGCAAGAAGCTGGCCGACCTGGTCATCAAACAGGCCCAGTCGCGCCTGCGCTCGCTGCAAAAAGTCGAGAAGAAGAAGTCGTCCGGCGTGGCCGTCCTGCCGGGCAAGCTGACCGATTGCGAATCGACCGACATCACCCGCAACGAACTATTCCTGGTCGAGGGCGACTCGGCGGGCGGTTCGGCCAAGATGGGGCGCGACAAGGAATTCCAGGCCATCCTGCCGCTGCGCGGCAAGGTGCTCAATTCGTGGGAAACTGACCGCGACCGTCTGTTTGCCAATAACGAGATCCACGATATCGCCGTGGCCATCGGCGTCGACCCGCACAGCGAGGGCGACAGCCCCGACCTGAGCGGTCTGCGCTACGGCAAGATCTGCATCCTGTCCGATGCGGACGTCGACGGCTCGCACATCCAGGTGCTGCTGCTGACGCTGTTCTTCAAGCACTTCCCTGCCCTGTTCGCGCATGGCCACATCTGCATCGCCCGTCCGCCGCTGTTCCGCGTCGACGCGCCGGCGCGCGGCAAGAAGCCGATCCAGAAGCTGTACGCGCTCGACGCCGGCGAACTGGTGGCGATCGAAGACAAGCTGCGCAAGGATGGCGTCAAGGATGGCGCCTGGGCCATCTCGCGCTTCAAGGGCCTGGGAGAAATGAACGCCGAGCAGCTGTGGGAAACGACGATGAACCCGGACACGCGCCGCCTGCTGCCGGTGTCTTACGGCGACTTCGACCACGGCGCCTCGTCGGCACGCTTCAATATGCTGATGGGTAAAGGCGAAGCCGCCGCCCGCCGCGCCTGGATCGAAGAACACGGCAACGAAACCGAAGCCGATATCTAAGTCACACGAACAAGCACCAGTAAAGCTCGACCAATATGACCACTCAAGCCAGTCTCTTTGAACAAGCCGCCGCACCGGACGACGACAGCGAAACGCTGACTCTGTCCACCTTTGCCGAGCGCGCCTATCTCGATTACGCCATCTCCGTCGTCAAGGGCCGCGCCCTGCCGGACGTGTGCGACGGCCAGAAGCCGGTACAGCGCCGTATCCTGTATGCGATGAATGAACTGGGCTTGTCGGCCACCGCGAAGCCGCGCAAGTCGGCCGCCGTGGTCGGCGACGTGCTCGGCAAGCTGCACCCGCACGGCGACCAGTCGGTGTACGACGCGCTGGTGCGCATGGCGCAGGATTTCTCGCTGCGCTACCCGCTGATCGACGGCCAGGGCAACTTCGGCTCGCGCGACGGCGACGGTGCCGCGGCGATGCGTTACACCGAAGCGCGCCTGACCCCGATCTCCAAGCTGCTGATGGACGAAATCGACCAGGGCACGGTCGACTTCCAGCCGAACTACGATGGCTCGACCCAGGAACCGAAGACGCTGCCGGCGCGCCTGCCGATGGTGCTGCTCAATGGCGCCTCCGGCATTGCGGTTGGCCTGGCCACCGAGATCCCGTCGCACAACCTGACCGAAGTGGCGGCAGCGGCAGTGGCGATGATCCGCAACCCGAAGATCACGCATGCCGAACTGATGGCAATTATCCCCGGCCCGGACTTCCCCGGTGGCGGCCAGATCATCACGCCGGCCAGCCAGATCGCCGAGATGTATGCGAGCGGCCGCGGCAGCATGAAGGTGCGCGCCCGCTGGAAAATCGAAGAACTGGCGCGCGGCCAGTGGCAGGCGGTGGTGACCGAACTGCCGCCGGGCTGCTCGTCGCAGAAGGTGCTTGAAGAGATTGAAGAACTGACCAATCCGAAGGTCAAGCTGGGCAAGAAGGCGCTGTCGCCGGAACAGCTGACGCAGAAGCAGCTGATCCTCGGCTCGCTCGACAAGGCACGCGACGAGTCGGACCGCAATGCGCCGGTGCGCCTGGTGTTCGAGCCGAAGTCGAAGAACCAGGACCAGGCCGAGTTCATGCTGATGCTGCTGGCCCATACCTCGCTCGAGTCGTCCAGCTCGATGAACCTGGTGATGATCGGCGGCGATGGCCGCCCGCGCCAGAAGGGCCTCTCCGACATACTGCAGGAATGGATCGACTACCGCTTCACGACCGTCACCCGCCGCACCAACTACCGGCTGGGCAAGGTCAATGCGCGCATCCATATCCTGGAAGGGCGCGAGGCTGTCCTGCTCAATATCGACAAGGTCATCCATATCATCCGCAATTCGGACGAGCCGAAGTCAGCCCTGATGGCGGAGTTCCGCCTGTCCGAGATCCAGGCTGACGACATCCTCGAGATCCGCCTGCGCCAACTGGCGCGCCTGGAAGCGATCAAGATCAGCCAAGAGCTGGCCGAGCTGCGCAAGGAAAAGGGCAGCCTGCAGGACCTGCTCGAGAATCCATCGTCGATGAAGCGCCTGATCATCCGCGAGATCGAAGCCGACGCCAAGCAGTTCGGCGACGCGCGCCGCACCGTGATCGAAGAAGCGCAAAGGGCAGTGGCCGAACAAAAAGTCATCGACGAGCCGGTCACCGTCATCGTGTCCGAAAAAGGCTGGGTGCGCGCGCGCACCGGCGTCGGCCATGAGGTGGCGCAGTTCACCTTCAAGGCGGGCGACTCGCTTGCCGGCGCCTTCGAATGCCGCACCGTCGACACCCTGCTCGGCTTCGGCGACAACGGCAAAGTCTATTCGGTGCCGGTGGCGGCACTGCCAGGCGCGCGCGGCGACGGCGTGCCGATCACGACCCTGGTCGACCTGTCCGGCGGCGTTCGCATCCTGCACTACTTCGCTGGCAGTCCGCAGACCACGCTGCTGATGTCATCATCAAACGGCTACGGCTTCTCGGCCAAGGCGGGCGATATGATCAGCCGCCTCAAGGGTGGCAAGTCCTTCATCACGCTCGACGAGGGCCATGCCCCGCTGGCGCCGCGCGTGCTGCTTGATGGCGCCAGTGCGGTGGCCTGCCTGTCCGAAAAAGGCCGCCTGCTGGTGTTCGGCTTGGACGAGCTGAAGATGCTGTCGAACGGCGGACGCGGCGTGATCCTGATGGAACTGGAAGACAAGGAAAAGCTGCTGGCAGCCCAGCCGATCTCCAAGAAGGGCGTCAAAGTCCATGGCACCTGGGCCGGCACCAAGCCGCGCGAAGTGGACCTGTTCGCATCCGGCCTGGAGATCCACTTCGGCAAGCGCGCCCGCAAAGGCAAGGCGCTGGTCGCCAAAGTGAAGGCACTGGGCCTCGAAGCATTGACTTGATGCCGCCTTAGCGTAGAGTAGAGGGACTGCCCGATCAGGGAGCCCGCGATGGCGTATCCCCTCTACTTTGCGCTGCTACTGTTAGTCACTGATTGCGCCCAGGCGCAGACGGTCGTGCGTGCCACCGGCCACCCCAACTGGCCACCATTCTCGTGGCAGCAGGGCGACAAGATCATCGGCATCGGCGCCGAACTGACCGAACTGGTATTCAAGGACCTTGGCCTGCGCGTCACGGTCAACGCGCGCGGCAACTGGAAGCGCGCCCAGTCGCAGGTCGAGCATGGCGAGGCCGATGTGCTGGTCGCCGCCTACCTCACCTTTGATCGCAAAAAGGTCATGGTCTACCCCGCCCAGCCCTTCATCGACGACGCCAATGTGCTGTGGGTCGCCAGGGGCAAGGCCTTCCCGTTCCGCCAGTGGAGCGATCTTATTGGCAAGACCGGCACTGCCATGCTGGGCGAGAGCTATGGCGAAGCATTCGACCGTTATATCAAGGAAAAGCTGCAGATGGAATGGGTCAATTCGCCGGCCCAGAGCCTGGGCAAGCTGGAGCTTGGCCGGGCCGACTACTACCCATTCAGCCTGTACGGCGGCCAGATCCAGCTGCGCCAGTTCGGCTTCGAAGGCAGGATCGAACACCTGCCCGAAGTGCTGTCGACCGAAGGCACCTATATCGCCATTTCCCGCAAATCGCCCCTGGTCAGGCACCTGCCCCAGATCGAGGCCTCGATCGCCCGCATGAAGTCCGATGGTACTATTGACAAGCTGGTTAAGAAATACATCGACCTCGCGTCACGTCCGCAACAAACCAGGGAGTGATATGCCATTGATCCGCCCGATGCTGGCCGCGCTGCTGCTGGCCGCATCCTTGAGTGCGCACGCCGCCGCTGCCGGCGATGCGCCCGACTTCGCCCTCGACGGGCACGGCGCTCCGGTCAAGCTGGCCGACCTGCGCGGCAAATTCGTCTACCTCGATTTCTGGGCTTCGTGGTGCGCGCCATGCAAGCGCTCGTTCCCGTGGATGGCAAGCCTGCAGCAGCGCTACGGCGCGGCCGGCTTGCAGGTGGTGGCCATCAACGTCGACACCAGGCGCTTTGATGCCGACCAGTTCCTCGCTGCCACCCCGGCCGCCTTTGTGATAGCCTATGACCCGGCTGGCGCCACGCCGAAAAAATACGCCATCAAGGGGATGCCGAGCAGCGTGCTGATTGACCCGGCCGGGAAGATCATCGCCACCCACACCGGGTTCACTGCCGACACGCCGGCCCAGGTGGAGCGCGACATCGAACTCGCACTGAAAGGTAAGTAATTGAAGAAGACGTTGTGCCTGTTGATCTGTGCAGTGCTGGCCGGTTGCGGCAGCATCGCCAAAGTCGAGCCGTGGGAGAAAGGCATGCTGGCCAAGCGCGGCATGAGCCTGGAAGGCGACCGCCTGGAAGCGCGCTATGCCGACCACACCTATACCAGCAAGGAAGGAGCGGCAGGCGGTGCCGGCGTCGGCGGAGGTGGCTGTGGCTGTAACTGACAAGAACACCAGCATCAACAACGCCAGCGCCATCCTGCTCGCCGCGCTCGCCCTGCCCGGGGTGACGCAAGCCGAGAATGCACCGGAGAGCGCCTCGCTCAGCGTCAAATACCTGCACTACCAGGACAGCCAGCCGGACTTCGACCGCATCAAGGTCGCCTCGCCATCGCTCGACTTGCTGCTGCCGGTCGCCGGCGAATGGTCGCTACGGCTTGGCCTGGTCAGCGACACGATTTCCGGCGCGTCGCCGCGCTACCACTCCTCGGTGTCGGGAGCCTCGCGCTTCGACGACAAGCGGCGCGCCGCCGACCTGGCCGTGACCCGCTACTTCCCGCGTGCCAGCGTCACCGTCGCTGCCGGCCGCTCGGGCGAAGACGACTATGTGTCGAAGTTCGCGTCGGTGCAGGCGTCCTTTTCGTCCGACGACAACAACACCACCTGGCTGGTCGGCACCGGCGTTGCCAACGACCGCATCAATCCCGTCAACTTCGCCGTGGAGAACGAGAGCAAGCGCACTGTCGACATCATGGCGGGCGTGACCCAGGTGCTGACCGCGCGCGACCTGGTACAGCTGGTGCTGACCCATGTACGCGGCAGCGGCTACTTCACGATGCCGTACAAGTACGTCGATATCCGCCCGCGCGAGCATGACCAGAGTACGCTGCAATTGCGCTGGAACCACCACATCGAAAAATACGGCGCCAGCTCGCGCCTGGGCTACCGCTATTACACCGACGACTACGACATCCGCTCCCATACCTTGTCCGAAGAACTGGTCCACCCGCTTGCCGGCGGCTGGACGCTGACGCCATCGCTGCGCCTGCATACCCAGTCGAAGGCGCGCTTCTATTTCGACCCGGTGTACGACGCGCGCTTTGGCGCGCCGTTCCCGCCCAATTACAAGTTCGGCTCGCGCGACCCAATCACGGCCGACCAGCGGCTGTCAGCCTTCGGCGCCGTGACGCTTGGCCTCAAGGTGGAAAAGGAAATCGCCAGGAACACCACGCTCGACCTGAAATGGGAGCAGTACAAGCAGCGCGGTTCCTGGCGCCAGTTCGGCAGCGGCAGCCCGGGCCTGCAGGACTTCTCGTCCCGCAGCATCCAACTGGGCATGACGACGCATTGGTGATGCTCAGCTTTACCGTGCGCTTTGACGCCATGGCCAGCCAGTGCGAAGTGCAGCTGGCCGCGGCGGACGAGGCCGATGCACAGCGGCTGGCCGCGCCGGCCATCGCCGAAGTGCGCCGTATCGAAACGGCCTTTTCGCGCTACCGCGACGACAGCATCGTGTCGCGCATCAACCGCGCCGCCGGTGGCGGCTGGACCGACATCGATGCGGAAACCGAAGCGCTGTTCGCCTACGCCGACGCGCTGTACGCCAGCAGTGACGGCCTGTTCGACATCACCTCCGGCGTGCTGCGCCGTGCCTGGGATTTCCGCCAGCCGCGCCTGCCAAATCCCGGGCAGCTCGCCGGCCTGTGCGCATTGATCGGCTGGGACCGGGTCGAGCGCGCGCCCGGGCGCATCCGCTTGCCGCAGGCGGGCATGGAGATCGACTTCGGCGGATTCGGCAAGGAGTATGCGGCCGACCGGGCAGCGGCGCTGCTTGGCCGGCAAAGCGGCTATGTCAACCTGGGCGGGGACCTGCGCGTGATGGGGCCGCAGCCGGATGGCAGCCCTTGGCAGATCGGCATCCAGCATCCGCGCAGGAAAAATGAAGTGGTGGCGACGATCGCCATCGCCTCCGGCGCGCTTGCCACCAGCGGCGACTATGAACGGTATTTTGAACTGGACGGCAGGCGCTATTGCCACCTGCTCGATCCGCGCAGCGGCTATCCGGTGGATTACTTCCAGTCCGTCAGCATCCTGGCGCCGGTGGCAATCGCTGCCGGCAGTGTCGCTACGGTCGCCATGCTGAAACAGGCTGACGGCGTCCACTTCCTCGACGCTTCCGGACTGGCTTACCTGGCCATCGCCGCCGATGGCAGCGTGGCCCGGCATGACGCCTGAGGCGTATCGCTGGCGCGCAGGCGCTTACCTGGCAGCGACTGTCTTGGAACGCAATTTGGATTTTTTCTGCCTGGCTGCGACCTTGGCAGGCTTGGCTGCGGCCGGTGCAGTCTTGGCAGCGGCAGGCTCAGGCTGGGTTTCAGCCTTGACCACGGCCGCAGTGACGGCCGCCGCTGCGGGTGCTGCAGCTGCTGCATTTGCGGCGGGTAAAGCGGGTGGCGCCACCGTGGCGGGTGCCGGCGCCGCTTGCGCGGGTTCTGCCGCCGGCACAGGGGTTTGCGCCACGGCGGCGCCAGTGATCAACAACGACAACAGAGCAACAGACAACTTAATCATGTAAATCCTCTTTATGGTTGATTGCCAACATTAGCAACAACACAAGAATAAGGATTCACCAACGCATCGTCTGTGCGCCATTTAACGCATGCTTACTTGCTGGCGGCAGCCTTGACTTCGGCACTGCCGACCTTTTTGACTGCTTCGGTCTTGGCTTGCGCCGTTGCCACGTCTTTATTGGCTTCGATGACGGCATGGTCGGCCTTGGCATCGGCCTTGATGATGGCCTTGTCAGCCGTCAAGTTTGCCGAAGCCATCGTCTTGTCAGCCTTGGCGCGGGCGCTGACCTTGTCTTCCGGGTCGGCCTTGACGACTTTTTCATTGGCCTTTGCCGCCGCGGTATTGGCCTTGGCACGGGCTTTCGCCTTGGTGTGCTGGGCGCTGACCACGGCTTGGGTGGCAGACTTGTCTGCCTTGGCTTCTACTTTGGCTTCGGCCTTGACGGCTTTGGCGGTGTCCTTGGCGGCTTCGGCTTCGGCTTTCATGACGGCCGCAGTAGCGGGCGCGGGGGCCTGGGCAAAAGCAGCGCCAGCAAACAGGGTGCACAGCAGGACAGCGAGAAGCTTATTCATGGAGTTTTCCTTTTGGGTTGTAAGTTGATGCAACGCAAGAGTAGTGACTCCACCCGCCATGGTCTGTACGGCAGGCCACATAGCGCTATTTCTGCAACACTGGCCGCGAATACAGGTCGATGGTGGTGGCAATGGCGTCGGCACACACATCGCAGAACTTGTCGCTGCGCTCGAACATCAAACATTGCATCTGCGGCCGGTAGTAGCCATTGGCCTCGTAATTGGCGCCCTCGAACGCGCCGACCGCATGCCGGTGCGGCGACTTGCCGAACAGTGCCGCATTGAACGCCAGCTCCTCGCGGAACAGGGCGCTCATCTCCGCCTCCGGCCGCCCGGCCTTGCGCAGCTCGGCCCGGCGCTTCTGCAGCGCGCGCGAATGCTCCTCGAACTCGGCCTTGGCCCACACCGTCGGCAACCCCGTCCCCGGCTTGACGAACTTCTTCCATTTGATATTGGCCGGATCGCGCAGCGCCGTCACGTTCGGCTCCCACGGTTCCTGGCGCGCGCTGCTGCTTTGATAGGCGACGGGCGACGTGTAGTACTCGTCGGCCAGGCCGGCGAAATGGTGGCCGAATTCGTGCACGAACAGGTAGTTGGCCCAGTCGTTGCCGGCCGCTGCCGTGCTGAAGGCGCCGAAGATGCCGCCACCGCCATAGGTCTCGTTATTGACCAGGATCTCGATGAACTCGTACGGCGCATGCTGGGCGATGTCGCGCAGCGCGCGGTTGTCGAGCGTGAGCACATAGCGCTCGCTGCCGAAGATATCGTAGCGGGTGCCGAGCTTCGAGGCCGTATGCAGGCCGGTCGAAGGACGCGACACGCCCGACTGCTGGGTCGGCACGGTCATTGCCCACACATTGAAGTCATTGGCGCGCTGCTTGAAGGGCGCCACCTCAAACAGGTGGGCGGCCAGGCGACGCGCATCCGCCTCGAACTTCTTCATGTCGGCGCTGGTGTAGCCGTCGCCCAGGATCAGCAGGTCGACCTTGGCGGGCGAAGCGCCGCTGACCCTGATCGGAATCGGTTTGGCCGGTGCCGGTTCCTGCTGGCGCACCACGTCCAGCGCATCGGCATCGACGTCGACGCTCCATGCGACCGAGAAGGCATTGCGCTCGTCGCGCTTGAGGATGCGCACGCGCACCGGCTTGGCGAACTTGGGGAAGCGCACCGATTCATCGAAGGCGCGCGTCACGCGGGCCGCCTCGTCGGTGGTGCGCCATTCGCCGAAAATGGTGGAGAAGCCACGCGAATACAGCAGGTCGCCGGTCTGCGCATCGACCACTTCGACCTTGTGCGTGCCGCGGTCGGTATGGTCGATCGCCTGCGACAGGTCACCCGGCCATGGCAAGGGCTCGATCACCACGCGCTCGATCGCATACAGGTCGGTCAGCGCATTGCCGCTGTGGCTGTAGTCGAGCCGCACCGTAGCAGGAGGCGCGGCGTGGGCGGCGCCAGCGGCGAAGGCCGCCAGCAGGGCAAGGGGCAAGGCGCGGGCAATGCCCATGACGAGCGCCAAAGGCCGGATCAGTGAAAAACGCATGGGGTCCCCCGTTTCCTAAGATGGAGGGCATTGTAATCTCAATCGGCCGCGATGTAGTATGCTTGGATCGTTCGAAAATCGGACTAATAAGGACGAACCCAATGACAGGATTTTCCTGTACCCGGCAGGCGATCCACTTCGTTTTGATGTTTGCCTGCTCGGTTTCCGGTGCGGCGGCGGCTGGCCGCACCTACCGGGTCGGCGTGCAGGCGGGCGACTACTTTCCCATCATGGCGGCCAAGCCGCCCGAACTGCGCTTCGAGGGCTATGCCCGCGACGTGCTCGACCTGTTTGCGGCCAGCGAGCGCATCGAGTTCCAGTATGTCGCGCTGCCGGCGCGCCGCACCTTCAACGAATTCTGGGCCGGCCGGCTCGATTTCGCCTTTCCCGACAACCCGAAGTGGACCCTGGATGGCAAGAAGGGGCTGGCGATCCAGTATTCCCACCCGGTCATCAGTTTCCAGGACGCGATCTATGTGGTGGCGGCGCGCCGCAATGAAAAGGACGGCATGAAGTCGCTTGGCATCCTGCTCGGCTGGAGCCCATGGAAATTCGAGCCCGAGATCGCGGCCGGCAGGCTGCGCGTGCATACCGCCCCCTCGCCGGAAAGCCTGCTCAGGATGACCCTGGCTGGCCGCATCGACGGCGCCAACGTGGCCGAGCAAGTGGCAAACTACTACATCAAGCGCGAGGGCTGGGCCGGAGCGCTGGTGCCGAACCGGCGCCTGATGCCGATCGCCGACAGCCATTACTACCTGTCGAGCATCCAGCACCCCGGACTGATCGAGAGCTTCAACCACTTCCTCGAACGCGACAAAGTCAAACTGCAAAAACTACGACTCCAATACGGCCTATAAGATGCAAGTCAAGAACCACGCGATATCGCTGCAAGAGAGCAGTACCGCCTTCACGCTCGCCAGTTTCCACTTCGGCACGCCGGGCCAGGGCAAGAAGGTCTATATCCAGGCCGCGCTGCACGCCGACGAAGTGCCGGGCATGCTGGTGGCGCAGTTCCTGCGCACCGAACTGCTGGCGCTCGAAGCGGCGGGCAAGCTGCGCGGCGAGATCATCCTGGTCCCGGCCGCCAATCCGATCGGCCTGGCACAGGCCGTCATCGGTGCGCCGTTCGGCCGCTTCGACCTGACGACCGGAACCAACTTCAACCGCGCCTACAAGCACGTGGCGGGCGAGCTGAAGGCTTCGCTCGCCGGCAAACTGGGCAGCGAGGCGCAAGCCAACGTAGCGCTGGTGCGCGAACACGCCCGCAACGCCGTCGCCGCCTGGGCGCCGCGCACCGACGCCGAAGCGCTCAAGAAGCTGCTGCTGGGGATGGCGATCGATGCCGACATCATGCTCGACCTCCATTGCGACAACGAGGCCGTGGTGCATATCTACACCGGCACGCCACTGGCGGAAGCGATCGCACCGCTGTCGGCCATCATGCAGGCGCACGCGGTGCTGCTGGCGCTGGAGGCGGGCGAGGAACCGTTCGACGAGGCCTGTTCGCGCCTGTGGTGGGAACTGGCCAGCCATTTCGGGCCGGACTACCCACTGCCGCCGGCCTGCCTGTCGACCACCATCGAACTGCGCGGCGAGCTCGATGTCGACTATGCGCTGGCGCGCCAGGACGCCGCTGGCCTGCTGCAGTTCCTGACCCATGCGGGCGTCATCGACGGCGAACGGCTGCCGCTGCCGGCCCCGCTGTGCCAGCCGACGCCGCTCGAAGGGGTCGAACCGATCGAGGCGCCGCATGCGGGCGTGCTGGTGTTTCTCAAGCAGCTGGGCGCCAGTGTCGAAGCCGGCGATGCGGTGGCCGACCTGATCGATCCGGTCAGCGGCACCACCACCACGCTGCGCGCCAGTGTGGCCGGCGTGCTCTTTGCGCGCACTGCCCACCGCCACCTGCTGCGCGGGATGAATGTCGCGAAGATCGCGGGGCCGGTCGCTTACCGCGTCGGCAAGCTGCTCGGCCAGTAGCCGCGGCAACCGCGTGGGCACGCAGTGCCCACCCCACCTGGCTGCTCGGCCAGGGGCCGCGGCAACCGCGTGGGCACGCAGTGCCCACCCTACCTGGCTACCTGGCTGACGATGCATCCGTAGGGTGGGCGGGACCGCCGAGGGCTGCGGGCCCACGCGTTCATTGCTTGTAAATGTCGGGGAAGTAGCGTTCCATCATCGACTGCGGGCGGGCCGGCGGCGTAAAGCCAAACTGCGCATACAGCCCATGCGCATCGCCGGTGGCGAGCGTCATGCGCCGCAGCCCCTGCAGCCGGGGATGGGCCAGCACCGCTTCCATCAGCCGCTTGCTATAGCTGCGCCCCCGGTACTCGGGCAGCACGAACACATCGACCAGATTGCCGAATGTTGCAAAATCGCTCACGACGCGGGCGAATCCCACCTGCTGGCCGCCCAGGTAGGCGCCAAAGCACAGGGAATGCTCGATCGAGCGGTCGAAGGTGGCACGCGGGATGCCGATGGCCCAGGTGGAAGCCTCGCTCAGGTAGCGATACACCAGGTCCAGGTCGAGCCGCGCCTTGTCGGTTGAAATATCGAGATCTGTCATGGAAGGCGATTCTAGACCGTTTTACATGGCCAATTCAATCCTTGTTTATAATCTGGGTTACTTAAAAAGGCCCGCACCCAATGACTGATCAATTCTCCAAGAAAGGCGAAGCCTGGTCGGCGCGCTTTTCCGAACCCGTCTCCGACCTCGTCAAGCGCTATACCGCGTCCGTCTTCTTCGACCAGCGCCTCGCCCTGTTCGACATCCAGGGCTCGCTGGCGCATGCCGAAATGCTGCAGGCCCAGGGCATCATCAGCGCGCAAGACCATACCGAGATCGTGCGCGGCATGGCCCAGATCAAGGGCGAAATCGAAGCCGGCAGCTTTGAATGGCTGCTCGACCTCGAAGATGTCCACCTCAATATCGAAAAGCGCCTGACCGAACTGGTGGGCGACGCCGGCAAGCGCCTGCACACGGGACGTTCGCGCAACGACCAGGTCGCTACCGACATCCGCCTGTATGTGCGCCAGGCCATCGACGACATCACCGAACTGCTCGCTGGCCTGCGCGGCGCCTTGGTGGACCTGGCCGACAAGCACTTCGACACCATCATGCCGGGCTTTACCCACATGCAGGTGGCGCAGCCGATCACCTTCGGCCACCACATGCTGGCCTATGTCGAGATGTTCGGCCGCGATGCCGAGCGCATGGCCGACGCGCGCCGCCGCGTCAACCGCCTGCCGCTGGGCGCTGCCGCACTGGCCGGCACCACCTTCCCGATCGACCGCGAGCGCGTCGCCCGCACGCTGGGCTTCGATGACGTCTGCCACAACTCGCTCGACGCCGTCTCCGACCGCGACTTCGCCATCGAATTCTGCGCTGCCAGCGCGCTGGTGATGACGCATATTTCGCGCATGTCGGAAGAGCTGGTGATCTGGATGAGTCCGCGCGTCGGCTTCATCGACATCGCCGACCGCTTCTGCACCGGCTCGTCGATCATGCCGCAAAAGAAAAACCCGGACGTGCCTGAACTGGCGCGCGGCAAGACCGGCCGCGTCTACGGCCACCTGACCGGCCTCTTGACCCTGATGAAGGGCCAGCCGCTGGCCTACAACAAGGACAACCAGGAAGACAAGGAGCCGCTGTTCGATACCGTCGATACGGTCGTCGATACGCTGCGCATCTTTGCCGATATGGCCACCGGCATCACCGTCAAGCCTGACGCGATGCGCGCCGCCGCGCTGCAGGGTTATGCCACCGCGACCGACCTGGCCGATTACCTGGTCAAGAAGGGTCTGCCGTTCCGCGACGCGCATGAAGCCGTGGCGCACGCCGTGCGCGCCTGCGACGACGCCAAATGCGACCTGTCGGAAATGTCGCTCGAGCAGCTGCGCAAGTTCTCCAATCTGATCGAGCAGGACGTGTTCGCCGTGCTGACACTCGAAGGCTCGGTCGCCGCGCGCGACCACGTCGGCGGCACCGCGCCCCGTCAGGTCAAGGCAGCCATTGCACGCGTGCGCGCGCAGTTGGCAAAATAGGGCAGCGGCACTGCTGAAAGCGGTCAAGACATTGGACACCTTTTGGTGTCCAATGTCGCTTTAAGGGTAAACAAAAGGAATACAGCCATGGGTATCGGCGGAACGAGCAAGCAGGACGCACTGGACACGCTGGCGGACATGACCGACGGCATGGTGGCCATCACCAAGGCCGAACACGAGCAGCGTATCGCCAAGGCCCAGGCCTTCATGCGCGACAAGGGCATTGCGGCCATCTACATCAATGCCGGCACCAATCTGCACTACTTCACCGGCACCAAGTGGTATGCCAGTGAGCGCATGGTCGGTGCCATCCTGCCGGCCACAGGGCCGGTCGAATACATCGCGCCGGCGTTCGAGGAGTGCACGCTCAAGGACTTCATGCAGGTCGAGGGCAAGGTCGCGGTCTGGGAGGAGCACGAGAGCCCTTACCAGCTGTTCATCGACACGCTGGCCCGCATGGGCATCGCGCCCGATGCCGCCAGGCCGCCGCGCATCGGCCTGTGCGAAAGCGCCGCCTTCTTCATCACCGATGGCGTCAGCAGCCTGGCCAAGGGCTACCAGATCGAGAATGCCCGGCCCGTGACCAGCTTCTGCCGCAGCCGCAAGTCGAAGGCCGAGATCGCCCTGATGCAGCGCGTCAAGGACATGACCTTGGCCGTGCACAAGGCCACCGCCAGCATCCTGCACGAAGGGATCACGACGGTCGAGGTGGAGCAGTTCATCGCCCAGGCCCACCGCAAGGTCGGCGCGCCGGGTTCCTATTTCTGCATCGTGCTGTTTGGCGAGGCCAGCGCCTACCCGCACGGCGTCAGCTATGTGCAGACACTCAAGCAGGGCGACGTGGTGCTGATCGATACCGGCTGCCAGGTCATGGGCTATATCTCCGACATCACCCGCACCTATGTGTTTGGCGAAATCAGCGAGCGCCAGCGCTTTGTTTGGAACGCCGAGAAGTCGGCCCAGCTGGCGGCGTTTGCGGCGGCCCGGCTGGGCGTGCCTTGCTTTGAGGTCGACCGTGCCGCGCGCGCCTCGCTCGAGTCGAACGGTTTCGGCCCCGGCTACAAGCTGCCGGGCCTGCCGCACCGCACCGGCCACGGCATCGGCATGGATATCCACGAATGGCCCTACCTGGTCGGCAGCGATGCCACGCCGCTCGATGTCGGTATGTGCTTCTCGAACGAACCGATGATCTGCATCCCCGGTGAATTCGGCGTGCGCCATGAAGACCACTTCTACATGACCGAGAACGGCCCGAGGTGGTTCACCGAGCCGGCCCATTCGATCGAGCAGCCGTTCGGCCCGGACTGAACCAGGCGCCCCGGGAGTCGGGGCCTCAGTCGGCTGTGTCGACGGCGTGCAGCTGGATGGCGCTGGTGCGCGCCATCTCGAGCGACACCCGGCCCAGCACCCGGTCGAGCAGCGCGCAGCGGGCATTCGACGACACCAGCAGCCAGCGGTCGTCGTCTTCGCGCACGAGGCGGATTTCGATCTCGTCGTCGCCATCGCGCAGATCGACGTTATAGTTTTCGCCACCGGCGAATTCCGGCCAGCCGCCCAATAAGGCGGCAAGGTCGGTTTCCTGCGTCCAGTGCGAAAAGATGAGGGCGCGCGGCTTCATGCCTGCGCCTGGAAGTCTTGGCGCGCATAGCTCACGGTGAGCATCTCCCACTGGTGGCCGTCGGGCTCGTTCCAGTAAATGCCGCGGCCGCCGTAAGCGTGGCTGACCTGGTTGTCCATCGGTCCGCGCACGCTGCTGCGATAGGCGATGCCCGCCGCCTCGATGCGCCCCCGGATGGCGTCGAAGTCGTCTTCCGAGACGCGGAAGCAGAAGTGGTAGACCGGAAAGTCTTCGTCCGTATCGATGAAGTCGAGCGTCAGACCGTCGTTGATGAACACCGCCGAAAACGGGCCCGGCGCGGTTTCCGACCACGGCACATCGAGCAGCTCGGCCAGTCTGCGGGCCGAGGCGACCTTGTGGCGCGACGGCACAATTGTGTGATCCAGTTCAATCCTCATATTGCCTCCGGCACGGTCAAAGTGGGTCCAGCTGCTTTTCCATGAATACGCTTAACGGGTCGCTCTGGTAGCGGCCGAACGGCGTGCGGTAGGCATAGCCGAGCTTTTCGTACAGGCCCAGCGCTTCCGGCTGGTCGATGCCGGTTTCGAGCCGGGCCACGCCGACGCCTTGCGCGCGCAAATGCAGTTCAAGCCTCTGCATGATCAGTTTAGACAAGCCCTTGCCGCGAAATGCTTCGACAATGAAGACGCGCTTGATTTCGCCGTAGCGGCCGTCGTCATCCATGATCTTGACGGCGCCGCAGGCGACCAGCTGGCCGTCGTGGCGGGCGCCGATGAAATGAACATTCGGCAGCGCCAGCGCGGCGGGCCCTTCCAGGTGGTTGCTTTCGGCCGGATACAGCGCCCCCATATAGGCGTCCGACAGGTCGAGCAGGTGGCAGGCCTCGGGCAGGTAGGGATTGAGCGGCGCGATGGCGACCGATATCGGGCACCTGGAAGCGACCCACTGGACCAGCACCTCGCCATCGTCGTCGACGATATTGCCGGCGCGCACAAAACCGGACTTTTCCGCCACTTTGCACGACGCGATATTGTCGGGACTGATTTGCGCCAGCACCTGGTGCACGTCGGCGCTGGCGAAGGCGTACTTGAGCAGGGCCCTGATGGCTTCGGTCGCGATGCCCTGGTTGCGGCAGCTGGCGGCGACCGCATAGCCGATTTCAACCACGCCGTTGACCGGTTCGTCCTTGAAGCCGCAGCCGCCGACGATCATCTGGTCGTCGCTGCGGACGATATAAAAGGTGCTGCACCAGTGCAGCGGCTTGCCTGCGGCCAGCTGGTCGAGGGAGCGCGCGGCGACAAAGGCCGGCGGCAAGGCGTCCGGGCCGGCGTGGAGTTGCGCCTGGGCCGGGACGACCCCCTGCGCCAGTTCGGCCAGTTCGAATCGGGAAATCGGGTTCAAGGTCACGGTCATGGGCGACAGTATGAAGTGCATTGCCTTTATCAGCAATAAGTTGATCGCCTTCCAACACAACAACAAAACCTTACAAATCGACGTTTTACTCGCAGCAATTCTTGGTCTAGTATCGATAAATACTTGCCCTACTGGAATCTGCCTACCATGGACGAAATGCCAATCCCCGCGTGTGTGGACGCGCCTGCGGCCGCACCGAATGCCCCGGCACCGACGCCGCCCTCCACACTGGCGGCGCCGCTGGCCTCTGTAGTGAGCGCCGCGATGCTCACTGCCTGTGGCGGTGGCGGTGGCGGCAGCGGCGCGGTGCCGGCGCCGAGTCCGCCACCGCCGGTGGTCACGCCCACACCGACGCCGACGCCGACGCCGACGCCGGCACCCACCACCGCGCCGCCGGCGCCGCTCGCCCCCACACCGGCGCAGGCCTCGCGCTTCCTGGCGCAGGCGTCGATGGGCGCCACGCGCGAACAGATCGCGCGGGTACAGGCAGTCGGCTATGCGGCATGGATCGACGAGCAGATGGCGATGGCCCGGTCCACCAGCTGCTGGGATGCGATGGTCGCCGGCGGCTTCAATGCCGCCTCGTTCAAGAACTCGCAATCGGGCATCGACCCTGCTGTCTGGCGCAAGCTGATTTCGTCGCCCGACACGCTGCGCCAGCGCGTCACGCTGGCCCTGTCCGAAATCGTGGTTGCCTCGGTCGAAGGCTTTGTCGGCAACGGCTGGCGCGCGTTCTCCGGCGCGGCCTATATCGACATGCTCGAAGCGAACGCCTTCGGCAATTACCGCACGCTGCTGCAGCAAGTCTCGCTCAGCGCACCGATGGGCGAATACCTGACCTACCGCGGCAATGTGAAAGCCAACTCGACGACCGGTTCCCTGCCCGACGAGAACTATGCGCGCGAAGTGATGCAGCTGTTTACCATCGGTCTGGTGCAGCTGAACCTCGACGGCACGCCGAAAATGGCCAACGGCGCGCCGGTCGAAACCTATGGCCTCGACGACATCGCCGGCCTGGCCCGCGTATTCACCGGCTGGGACTACGACGCGGTGCGCGCCGACACCGAGGTGCCCGACTTCAAGCGCAAGCCGATGATCCAGATCGCCGGCCGCCACGAGACCGGCAGCAAGACCTTCCTCGGCACCACCATCGGCACTGGCGTCGATGGGCTGACCAGCCTGACGCAGGCGCTCGACGCCATCTACGCGCACGACAATGTCGGGCCGTTCATCAGCCGCCAGCTGATCCAGCGCCTGGTCACCAGCAACCCGAGCGGCGCCTATGTGGCCAGGGTGGCGGCCGTATTCAACAACAACGGCAGCGGCGTCAAGGGCGACCTGAAGGCGGTGGTCAAGGCCATCCTGCTCGACAGCGAAGCGCGCGGCAGCGCAGCGCTTGCCAGCCCCAGCGCCGGCAAGCAGCGCGAACCGCTGCTGCGCTTCGTCGCCTGGGCGCGCGCCTTCAAGGCCAGCTCGCCGAGCAATGCCTGGGCCATCGGCAACACGACCGACCCGTCGACCCGCCTGGGCCAGAGCCCGCTGCGTTCGCCCACGGTGTTCAACTTCTTCCGGCCCGGCTATGCGCCGCCCAATGCGGCGATGGCGTCAAGCGGCCTGGTCGCACCCGAGTTCCAGATCACGAATGAATCGACGGTGGTCGGCTACCTGAACTATATGCAGAACGCGATCCGCAACGGCGTCGGCGACGTCAAGGCCGACTACTCGGCGCTGCTGCCGCTGACGGCCAACACCCAGCAGCTGCTCGACGAATTGAACCTGGTGCTGGCCGCCGGCCAGTTGTCGGGCGCCAGCCTGACCTTGATGAAATCGGCGCTCGACACGATCTCGACGGCGACCGATTCGGGCAAGCTGAACAAGATGTATGCGGCCCTGATGCTGGTGCTGGCAGCGCCTGAATTCATCGTACTGAAATAGGAAGCGCGACAATGAACCACAAAGACGGATTGAATGCTTCGCGCCGCGCCTTCATGCAACGCGCTTCTGCCCTGTCGGTCGCCGGCGTCGCGGCGCCATGGGCGCTGAACCTGGCCACCATCGGCGAAGCGGCGGCCGCCACGGCCACCGATTACAAGGCGCTGGTGTGCGTCTTCCTGTACGGCGGCAACGACTACGGCAATACGCTGATCCCTTACGACCAGGCCAGCTACAACGAATACGAAAAGCTGCGCCCGACCCTGGCCTATGTACGCGACCGCGTGACCGCCACTGTCCTGCAACCGACCACGCCGGCGCTCGATTCGGGCGGCGTCGCGCACCAGTACGCGCTGGCGCCGAACCTGGCGCCACTAATCCCGCTGTTCGACGCCGGGAAGATGGCGGTCATGCTCAATGTCGGCACGCTGGTGCAGCCGACTACCAAGCTGCAGTACCAGAAGAAGTCGGTGCCGCTGCCGCCCAAGCTGTTCTCGCACAACGACCAGCAGTCGGTATGGCAGGCCTCGTCACCGGAAGGCGCCACGTCGGGCTGGGGTGGCCGCATGGGCGACCTGTTCCAGTCATCGAACGGCAACGCCACCTTCACCTGCGTGAACCTGTCCGGCAATGCCGTCTACCTGTCCGGGAAATCGGCGGTGCAGTACCAGATGTCGACCAGCGGGCCAGTGGCGGCGGTCGGCATCCGTTCCAACCTGTTCGGGTCAAGCGCCTGCACCGAGGCCCTGCGCACCTTGATCAGCCAGTCGCGCGCCCATGTGCTGGAAGACGAGTACACGCGCGTGACCAAGCGCTCGCTCGACGCCTATACCAGCCTGACCGGCGCGCTGACGGCAGCACCGGCCCTGGCGACGGCCTTCCCGGCGTCGAACTCGCTGGCCGACCAGCTCAAGATGGTGGCACGCACGATTTCGGTGGCGCCGTCACTGGGCCTGAAGCGGCAGGTGTTCTTTGTGTCGCTGGGCGGCTTCGACAACCACGACGGCCTGTCGATTGCACATGCGGACCTGATGACGAAGGTGGCCGGCGCGCTGTCGGCCTTCTACGCGGCCACGGTGGAACTGGGGGTGGCCGACAAGGTGACGGCATTCACGGCATCGGACTTCGGCCGCACGCTGTCGGGCAATAACGACGGCTCCGACCACGGCTGGGGCAGTATGCACTTCATGCTGGGCGGCGCCGTCAAGGGCCAACGTTTCTATGGCGTGGCGCCGATCGTGGCCAATAACGGACCGGACGATGTGGGCCAGGGCCGCCTGCTGCCATCGACCTCGGTCGACCAGTATGCGGCGACGCTGGGCAAATGGTTCGGCGCATCCGACAGCGAGCTGCTGACCGTGCTGCCGAACCTGGCCAACTACAACGCAGGCGCCCGCACGCTGGGCTTTGTTTGATGCCAATGTCCTAGGTGGGCTCGGGGAGCCCACCCTACGGATGCTACGGCTGCTCCATGGTGGGCTCGAGGAGCCCACCCTACGGCTGCTTCATGGTGGGCCCGGGGGGCTCTCCCTACGGCTGCTTCATGGTGGGCTCGGGGTCCCCACCCTACGCCTGCTTCCTGGTGGGCTCGGGGAAGCCACCCTACGGCTGCTTCTTGGT
>CBDDRJ010000033.1:0-59489 GCA_965233055.1 uncultured bacterium | reverse complement strand
TGTTTATTTGCTACTTTCGTAGCACTGTCCTTTCGGACAGGTCGCTCACTCAAAATACTGACAGTTTGCTTCTTGCGAAGCATCCTATTAATTTATTTCTTGTGAACATTTAATGTTTTAAGTATTCAAAGACCGAAGTCTCTGGCACCTTCATCAAACGCCCACACTTATCGACTGTTAATTTTTAAAGAACTTATTCGGTACTGCGTTCTGCTTGGTTGCTGAAGCGTTGTGTTCAGCAGCAGAGAGATGAGATTATGGGGGGTAACGAAGATCTCGTCAACCCCTCTATCGCAATTCGTTTTTCGATTTAGTATGGCTTTGGGATGGCGGACAGTGCCCGCATCTGCTGGTACGACTGCGACAAGGCGCCAAAGTCGGCCATGGCAAAGGGGCGCCGCTTCACCCCCACCCGCTCGGCGAGTTGCCTTCCGATGCCAAGATTGATTACTTTCGGCTGTCCATCCTCGAACACCAGCGCCTCCGAGGCCGCCTCGTTGGCATTCACATCGACCGCATAGACCTTGCCGCCATAGAGCGGCTTGACCCGGTCGACGATGGTATGGCCGACAACAATATGCCTCACCTTAAATCGCTCCAGTACAGCGTCCACTTCGGCCACGCTCGCGGTGGGGATGCCAGCATCTTCGATGCCGACGTAGCCGCGGTACTGCGTCACACCGTCCTCTCCGATCACTGCATCGAGCACGGCTGCCTCGCGCTGGCCACTCCAATACTTCCGCATGCCGTCGTTCAGGCGGTCGACATCCAGGCCCGCGGAAGCCACCGCCGGACTGATGCCACCGTGGACAAACAGCACGTCGCCGAGCTGGTGCACCACCGGCTGGCTGCGCAGCCAGTCGCCGATAACCGTTCCGGCAGCGTAAGACTGGGCGAAGCCGCCCATTTGGCCCGCACTGTGGATATGCTCGGGATGGGCGCGGGACAGGTTGCCACGCATGACGTATTGCTCGTGATTTCCCAGCACCAGAGTAACGGCGCCGCCCGAACCTTGGGCCTGTAGCGACAGCTGGTGCAAATGCCAGAGTACGGCAAAGACATCGCGGCCACGGTCGACTGCGTCGCCGACAATGACCAGGTGGTTGGCGCCATAGGACCAGCGGCCGTCCGTACCCGTGACGCCGAGTTTGGACAGGGCGGCGTCGAGGAATGCCTTGTTGCCTTCGATGTCACTCAGCACCGCCACTTTGGCAGGCATGGCAGCCAGCGACGCGGGCGCTGCGGGCGCCTCCAGGGAAAAATGGCGGGTCTTGCCGCCACAGTCTACCGACAGCGCATTGTCGCTCACGGTCCTGGCTGAAACAATGTTCTCGCAATACCAGGTCGCTTTCCAGCCTGCGCCCTCGCGGCGCACCACCGGCCCGTCCAGGTAGCCCGGGATATGCGGGCGATCCGCGGTCCCGCCATACAGATGGACGCCGATGGCACTGCCCGGTGCGACCGGCAGCATCAGCCGGGTATGCACGCCGTGCGCACTGGTCTCGATGTCGGCATTGGCAACGCTGATGCCGAATAGGGCAGATCCAACAACAATCGGCGCCACCAGGGCGCCAATCACCACTTTGGTCCGTCGACGCATCACAGTCCGTCGAACTTCGGCGCGCGCTTTTCGAGGAAGGCGGACATGCCTTCTTTCTGTGCCGGCGTGCCGAATGCAGCATGGAACAGCCGGCGCTCGTAACGGACACCTTCCATCAGCGGCAGTTCGAACGAACGGTTGACGCAGTCCTTGATCATCATCGCCACCGACAGCGGCATCGCCGAGATCGTATTGGCGGCAGCCAGCGCTTCCTCCATCACTTTGTCGGCCGGGACCACGCGCGATACCAGGCCGGTGCGCTCAGCTTCTGCCGCATCGATCATGCGCGCCGTCAGCAGCAGGTCCATCGCTTTCGATTTGCCGATGGTTTGCGGCAGGCGCTGGGTACCACCGGCGCCAGGGGTGACGCCGACCTTGATTTCAGGCTGGCCGAATTTGGCGGTATCGGCGGCAATCAGGAAGTCGCACATCATCGCCAGTTCGCAACCACCGCCGAGGCAGAAGCCCTGCACCACGCCGATCACCGGCTTGCGCACATTGAGGATATGTTCCCAGTTGCGGCTGATGTAATTGCCGCCATAGGTGTCGGTATAAGTGTAATTGGCCATGGCGGCGATATCGGCGCCGGCCGCAAAGGCGCGCTCGCTACCGGTCAGGATGATGCAGCCGATATTGCTGTCGGCGTCGAACTGGTACAGGGCGTTGCCCAGTTCGTTCATCATATTGTCGTTCAGGGCGTTCATTGCCTTTGGACGGTTCAGGCGGATCACAGCGACTTTGTCGTGGATTTCGATTAGCAGGTCTGCGTATTGCATGGGACACCCCTTAAAAACGAATCAGAATCCGCGATTGTATCGCTACCGGAGACTGGTATCATTTATCAATAAGCAATATTCAACGATCGGGTCCGCTATCTTTACCTTCTTGCGCGCTGGCATTGCCAAAATATTGGGCAAAGACGATTTGCTGGCCAATGCCGATTTTCGCCGCTTCTGGTTCAGCGGCGTGCTCGATTCCTTCGGCGGTCATATTGGCGGCCTGGCTCTGCCGCTTTGCGCAATTTCGCTGTTGCAGGCCACGCCGTCGCAAATGGGCTTGCTGGCGGCAGCCAATGCGCTGCCGTTCGCCATTTTTGGCTTGCCAGTCGGCGTTTGGCTCGACCGCAACAAGAAATTCCCCATCATGTTGCGCTGCGAGTTGATGTTTGGCCTGGCCCTGGCCAGCATTCCCGTCGCTTATTGGCTGGGCATGCTGTCGATGCCGTGGATGTATGCGGTGAATTTCATTTACGGCATGGGCCTGGTGGCAAGCGGCGGTGCCCAGCAGGTTTTCCTCACCTTCCTGATTGGGCGCGACCGCCTGATCGATGCCCAGGCCAGGTTTGTCGCCACCGATTCGGTGGCCCGCCTGATCGGCCCGGGCATCGGCGGCCTGTTGGTGCAATGGCTGACGGCGCCTTTCGCCGTATTGATCAATGCGGCCGGCCTGCTGATTTCGGCCTGGAATTTGCGATTCATCCAGGCCAGGGAAGCTGAGCCGACGCCAACTGGCAAGCATCCGCTGCAGGATTTGAAGGACGGGATTGCATTTGTGCTGGGGCAGCCATTGCTGCGCGTGCTGGCATTCACGTCCGGCGCCTGGCACATTCTGTTTTATGCCTATTTCGCATTGAGCCTTTTGTTTGCCACGCGGGTGTTGGGAATGAGTGCAGGTGTGCTGGGCGCCGCCCAAATGCTGGGCGCCGCGGGTGTCTTGCTCAGCTCGATACTGCTGAGACCACTGACGCGGCGCGTTGGCGAAGGGGCAACGATCCTGATCGGCCTGGCCTGCGCCGGGCTGGTCTTCACGTTGCTGCCGATGCTGCAGCCCGCCCTGTTTGGCAGCACGATGGCCACCATCGTCGCTTATGCGGCGCTGACGTTCGTGTTCGATTGTGGAGCGATGCTGTTCATGATGCCGTTTGGACCGCTGCGCCAGAGCGTGACGCCGGACGCCATGCTGGGGCGCATGATCTCGACGATGCGGTTCATGACGGTCGCATTGGCGCCGCTCGGGGCGATCGCCGGCGGCAATATTGGCGACCATTTTGGTGTGCGGGCCGGGCTTGCCTGCGTCGCGGGCGGGACCATAGCGACGCTGGCGTTGTTGCTGCTCTTTACGCAACTGCGCCGCGCCCGGACCACTTGAATCGTATCCTCCCGGGCGCGGCGGCGTTTCACTGAACTTCGTGGCGTGATCGTTGCCGCGTGGGTTCCGCCAGGTGTTTGGCCGACGGACATGGCGGGCCCCACCCTACCTGTCATTGGCGACCAGCTGCCGCTTTGGGCAACAACAGCCACACCATGCCGCGCTGCTTCATGCGGCCGGCACTCTCCGCCGCCTGGCTGCCAAATCCGTAGAAGTAGTCAGCACGAATTGCGCCGCGGATGGCACCGCCAGTGTCCTGCCCCAAGACAAGGCGCTGCAGCGGCACTTCGCTATTGGCTTCGGTCGTGGACAGGTAGATTGGCGCCCCCAGCGGCAGGAATGAAGCGTCAATCGCCACGGAGCGGCCCGGGGTCAGCGGCACGCCTTGCGCGCCTTTCGGGCCAATCGACGGATCAGGCAGCCGCTCTTCCCTGAAGAACACATAGCTCGGGTTGGCGTTGAACAATTCCTGCTGGCGCGTCGGGTTGGCCGCGATCCAGGCCTTGATGCCCTGGGCGCTGGCTTGTTCCAGCGTCAGCTCGCCTTTCTCCACCAGCCAGCGGCCGATCGATTTGTAGGGGTAGCCGTTCTGGTCGGCATAGGCGACCCGCACGGTTTCGCGGCCGTCGTCCAGTTGCACGCGGCCGGAGCCTTGCACTTGCAGGAAGAAGGCTTCGACCGCGTCGTCGACCCACAGCATTTGATTGGCGCCGCCATTGGCACTGTCGATTTCTGCACGGCTGCTGTAAGGCACGAGTTTCCTGCCAACCAGTTTGCCGCGCAGGCGCATGCCTTTCAGCTCTGGGTAGAGGCTGGCCAGGTCGACGGTGATGAGGTCGTCCGGCACCCTGTGCAGCGGCGTTTGGTAGGCGCCGCCGCGGGCGCGCGAGCCGCGCAGCAAGGGCTCGTAGTAGCCGGTGATCAGGCCGGTGTCGGCACCATCGGCGGCACGGACCAGGTTGGGAACGAAGTTGGCCTCGAAATACCGACGGATCGCGCCATGGTCCGTGGCATCGATGTGCCTGGCGGCCGAACAGACTGCAGACCATGTCGGCTGCCGGATCAGTACGTTGCATGAAGACATGAAGGCGGGCCAGGCTTCGCGCAGGTCGTCCCTGGACCAGTTGGGCAGGGCGTCGAAGGTGCTTGGGGTCAATAGCGGCGTGGGGGCAAGGACTTCCGGCTTGATTGGCGGCGTGACGGCGACTGGTGGGATGGCAGGAGTCGGGGCAACCGGCTGCTTGACCGGTGCGGTGGTGCAGGCTGCCAGCGCCAGCAGCGCGGAAGCGAGTAAACTATTGCGTATCAATGACATGGGGAATGAATGTATGTGGCTATTATTGGTTGAGGCGGGTGTGGCGTTGTTCTTGCTCGTGTTTATTGTCTGGTGGACGATGTATGCGCCCAAGCCGAAGGAAAAGGACGAAGATAAGAAGGATTGAAGCCTCGGTGGCCGGACTGAGGCCGCGGTTCCCGGATTGAGGCCGCGTTCCGCATGGGTAACGCGGTCGTCGCACGGCTGCTAGTGCGGCGACATACCCACCCTACTAGTGTAAGGTTCGCGGGAGCGACAGGACGAACTCGGGGATCTTGACCTCGAACTGGTGGCCGTCTTCGGCGACGCAGAAGTATTCGCCGACCATCGAGCCCTGCGGCGTCGCCAGCTGGGTGCCGCTGGTGTACTCGAACTGTTCGCCCGGCTGCAGCAGCGGCTGGTGGCCAACCACCCCTAGCCCGCGTACTTCCTCGACATGATTGTTGCCGTCGGTAATGACCCAGTGGCGCGAAATGAGCTGCGCCCCGACTTTGCCGGTATTTTTGATCGTGATCGAATAGGTGAAGACGAAGTTGGTACGGTCAGGGTCGGACTGGTCTGGCAGGTACTGGGTCCGGACAGTGACGGTTAAGTCGTAGGCAGTCATCGAAATTCCTCTAATAGTGCGATTCGTTGCGCGTGTGCAGAATCATAACCTGCATCGGCGATAACGTCGCGCCGCACTGGTAAAATAACGCATCTTCCATTTGCACGCTCTCTGCCATGACCAATTTCCGCATCGCCCCCAGTATTCTGTCCGCCGACTTTGCCCGCCTGGGCGAGGAAGTCCGCAATGTCGTGGCGAGCGGCGCCGACATCATCCATTTTGACGTAATGGATAACCATTATGTTCCCAACCTGACCATCGGGCCGCTCGTTTGCCAGGCGATCCGCCCGCACGTGCAGGTGCCGATCGACGTGCACCTGATGGTCAAGCCGGTCGACCGCATCATCCCCGACTTTGCCAAGGCGGGCGCCAACATCATCACCTTCCACCCGGAAGCGTCGGAGCACATTGACCGTTCTCTACAACTGATCCGCGACAATGGCTGCAAGGCCGGCCTCGTGTTCAACCCGGGCACGCCGCTGCACTACCTCGACCATGTGATGGACAAGATCGACATGATCCTCATCATGTCGGTCAACCCTGGTTTCGGCGGCCAGTCCTTCATCCCGGAAGCACTGAAGAAGATCGCCATGGCGCGCCGCATGATCGACGAATCAGGCCGCGACATCATGCTCGAGGTCGATGGCGGCATCAAGATCGACAATATCGCAGAGGCCGCGGCGGCCGGCGCCGACACCTTCGTCGCCGGCTCGGCCATCTTCGGCCAGCCTGACTACAAGGCCGTCATCGACGCGATGCGCGAGCAACTGGCCAGCGTCAAGTAATGCAGGCGGGCGCAGGCGCCATCGTCGGCGCCATTATCGACCTGGACGGCACGATGCTCGACACCGTGCCGGACTTCCACGTGGCCATCAACGCGATGCGCAGCGAACTGGACCTGCCGCCAGTCACGCCCGACACGATCAAGCTACTGGTCGGCAAGGGTTCGGAAAACCTGATCCGCAGCATTTTGGCGCTGGACATGGATTTGGACGCGGTCGAGGCGCGCTTCGAGCAGGCGATGGCCAGCTACCAGCGCAACTACCTGGCCATCAACGGCCAGTTCAGCGTCCTTTTCCCCGGCGTCATCAACGGCCTGGACGCGATGAAGCGGAACGGCCTGCGGCTGGCCTGCGTGACCAATAAACCCATTTCCTTCACCACACCGCTGCTGGCCCAGAAGGGCCTGGCCGGGTATTTCGAGGTAGTCTACGGCGGCGATTCCCTGCCCCGCAAGAAGCCCGATCCCATGCCAATGCTGCAAGTTTGCAAGGATTTCGGCCTGCGACCGGCCCAGGTGGTGGCCATTGGCGACTCCTCGAATGACGCCGAAGCGGCCCGGGCTGCCGGCTGCTACGTGCTGACGGTGCCGTATGGCTACAATCACGGTCAGGCTATACACGAAACGGATTCCGATGGTATAGTTAGTTCGTTGCTCGATGCGGCAACGCAGATAGGTCTGCACAACACCAAAGCAAACTGAACCAAACCACATGTTTTTTATCAAAAAACTCGATGTCAACCAAACAGGCGCGCTTGAGGCCTGGCTATGGCGACGCTGGCAATCCTGGGCTAAGTAAGCCAATTGATTGCTGTCGGCTGCATACGCGTATCCGACAGGTTTTTTGAACCCAACGCCGTCCATCGAAGCACGGCGCTCTGGAGAAAAGCATGACCGAACTCGAATTCAAATCGCTGGCCGCGGAAGGCTACAACCGTATTCCATTGATCGCGGAAGCGTTCGCCGATCTGGAAACCCCGCTCACGCTCTACCTCAAACTGGCCCAGACCCAGTTCGCCGGCAAAAACACCTTCCTGCTCGAATCGGTGGTTGGCGGCGAGCGCTTCGGCCGCTACTCGTTCATCGGCCTGCCTGCTTCGACCGTGCTGCGCACCTATGGCGTGCGCACCGAGATCGTCAAGAACGGCGAAGTCATCGAAACCCATAGCGGCAACCCGCTCGACTTCATCGAACAATACCAGTCCCGCTTCAAGGTCGCGCTGCGCCCTGGCCTGCCCCGCTTCTGCGGTGGCCTGGCCGGCTATTTCGGCTACGACACCGTGCGGCATATCGAGAAGAAGCTGGCGCTGACCGAACCGAAGGACGACCTCGACCTGCCCGATATCCAGCTGATGGTAACGGAAGAGCTGGCGGTAATCGATAACCTGTCGGGCAAGCTGTATTTGATCGTCTACGCCGACACGGCCCAGCCCGAGGCGTTTTCGAAGGCGCGCCAGCGGCTCAAGGACCTGCGCATGATGCTGCGGCGCGGCGTGGATGCGCCAGTCACATCGAGCTCGGTGCGCACTGAAACCATCCGCGACTTCCCCAAGGCCGACTACCTGAAGGCGGTGGAAAAGGCGCACGAATATGTGATGGCGGGCGACTTGATGCAGGTGCAGATCGGCCAGCGCATCCGCAAGCCTTATGTGGATTCGCCGCTGACCCTGTACCGCGCGCTACGCTCGCTCAATCCGTCGCCGTATATGTACTACTACAATTTCGGCGACATGCAGATTGTCGGCGCCTCGCCCGAGATCTTGGTGCGCAACGAGACGCTGCCGGACGGCGGAAAAAAAGTCACGCTGCGCCCGATCGCCGGCACCCGCCCGCGCGGTTCGACCGTGGAACGCGACGCCGAACTATCGCGCGAGCTGCTGGCCGATCCCAAAGAGATCGCCGAACACGTGATGCTGATCGACCTGGCCCGCAACGACCTTGGCCGCATATCGGAGATCGGCAGCGTCAATGTAACCGAGCGCATGGTCGTTGAAAAATACTCGCATGTGCAGCACATCGTCTCCAATGTGGAAGGCAAACTGAAGGAAGGCATGTCCAATCTCGACGTGCTGCGCGCCACCTTCCCCGCCGGCACCCTGACCGGCGCGCCCAAAGTGCGGGCGATGGAAATCATCGACGAACTGGAACTGACCAAGCGCGGCATTTATGGCGGCGCCTGCGGCTACCTGTCCTTTGGCGGCGAAATGGACGTGGCCATTGCGATCCGCACCGGCGTGATCAAGGACGGCATGCTCTATGTGCAGGCCGCGGCGGGCATCGTGGCCGACTCCATCCCCGAAATGGAATGGCAGGAAACCGAAAACAAAGCACGCGCCGTATTGCGTGCGGCCGAACAGGTACAAGACGGTCTGGATGGGGAGCTCTGATATGTTGCTGATGATCGATAACTACGACTCCTTCACCTATAACATCGTCCAGTATTTCGGCGAGCTTGGCGAAGAAGTTGCTACCTTCCGCAATGACGAAATCACCATCGCCGAAATCGAGGCGATGAATCCCGAGCGGATCTGCATTTCGCCTGGACCAAAGACACCAAAGGAAGCGGGCATCTCGCTCGAGATCCTCACCCATTTCAAGGGCAAAATTCCGATCCTCGGCGTTTGCCTTGGCCACCAGGCCATTGGCGCGGCATTTGGCGGCAAGGTCATCCGGGCCAAGCAGGTCATGCACGGCAAGACCTCGCTGATCGCGCATACTGGCGTGGGGGTTTTCAAGAACCTGCCCAGCCCGTTTACGGTGATCCGCTACCACTCACTGGCTATTGAGCGCAGCTCGCTGCCGTCCTGCCTCGAAGTGACGGCATGGACTGACGACGGCGAAATCATGGGCGTGCGGCACAAGGAATTTGATATCGAGGGTGTGCAGTTCCACCCCGAGTCGATCCTGTCCGAACACGGCCATGCATTGCTGAAAAATTTCCTCGTTCGCTAAATGGATGCAGGCGTTGGCGCCTGCCGTTTGCGTGCGATTGAACCCGTTGTCTCCCATACTGAGGAATCATCATGCCTATTACCCCACAAGAAGCACTGCTGCGCTGTATTGAACACCGCGAGATTTTCCACGACGAGATGCTGCACCTGTTCCGCCAGATTATGTCCGGCGAAATGTCGCCGACCATGATTGCGGCGCTGACCATGGGACTGCGCGTCAAGAAAGAGACCATTGGCGAGATCGCCGCTGCGGCGCAGGTGATGCGCGAGTTTTCGACCAAGGTGCCGATGGCCGATACCACCAATCTGCTTGATATTGTCGGCACGGGCGGTGACGGCGCGCATACCTTCAATATTTCGACGGCATCGATGTTTGTCGCTGCGGCGGCTGGCGCGCGCGTAGCCAAGCATGGCGGGCGCAGCGTGTCGTCGTCGTCGGGCAGCGCGGATGTGCTCGAATCGCTGGGGGCCAATATCAATCTCAAGCCGGAGCAGATTGCGCAGTCGATTGCGCAGACCGGCATCGGGTTTATGTTTGCGCCGAACCACCATGCGGCGATGAAGCATGCGGCGCCGGTTCGCAAAGAGCTGGGGGTAAGGACGATATTTAATATTCTCGGGCCGCTGACCAATCCGGCGGGGGCGCCGAATATCCTGATGGGTGTGTTCCATCCGGATCTGGTGGGTATTCAGGTACGCGTGCTGCAGCGTCTGGGAACGCAGCATGCTGTCGTTGTGTGGGGGCGCGACAATATGGATGAAGTCTCGCTTGGCGCGGCGACCATGGTCGGGGAATTGGTCAATGGGGAGATCCGCGAGTATGAGATTCATCCGGAGGACTATGGCTTGCAGATGACGGCCAGCCGTAACCTGAAAGTGGCCGATGCGGCGGAATCCAAATTGCGCATGATGGAGGCGCTGACTGGCCAACCCGGGGCGGCTTATGACATCGTGGCGCTCAATGCGGGGACGGCGCTGTTTGCGGCGGGTGTTGTCAGCTCGATCGGCGAAGGGCTGACCAAGGCGCGGTCGGTGATTGAGTCGGGCGCGGCCAAGGCCAAGCTGGATCAGTTTGTGCAGGTCACGCAGCAACTGGGGTGATTGCGTTGATTCCGCGTGGGTAAGCGGAGCTTACCCACCCTACAAAGGATTTTTATGTTTGGTATTCACGATATTGCTTTATTCGTTGTCTCCGGGCTGCTGCTCAATATCATGCCGGGGCCGGATTCGCTGTTGATTATGACGCGCAGTGCGACCCAGGGCTGGCGCGCCGGCAGCGCCGCCGTGCTGGGGATTGGCGCCGGCACGATGGTGCACGTGTTTGCAGCGGCAATCGGGCTCTCTGCCGTGCTGGCCACGTCGGCGACCGCTTTCACTGTCGTCAAATATGTCGGCGCCGCCTATATTCTCTATATGGCTTATGGCCTGTTGCGTAGCAAGAAGGGCAAATCTGCTGCCGTCGCTGCCACCGTCCCGCCCCTGCCTTTCCGCAAAATCTTCCTGCAGGGCTTCCTGACCAATGTGCTCAATCCGAAGGTTGCACTGTTCTTCCTGGCGTTTGTGCCGCAGTTTATTTCGGCCGATTCCAGCAGTAAGCCGCTCGCCTTCGTCGTCCTCGGCATCATTTTCAACTTCAATGGCATGCTGTGGAGCCTTTTCCTCGCCGTCTTCACTGCGCAAGCGAGCGCCAGGCTTCAGCTAAGTCCGCTAGTATCGGCGTTGCTGAACAGGATCACCGGCGGACTCTTCATATGGCTTGGTTTCAAGCTGGCCCTTTCAGAACAACACTAAGACCCCCACTATGTCTGACATTCTTAACAAGATCCTGACCGTCAAAGCCGAAGAAGTTTCGGCCGCAAAAAAACACCGCAGCTTTGCCAGCTTGCGCAGCGAAGTGGAGGCCGATACGGCAGCCCGCGCCAGCTTGCGCGGCTTCGAGGCGAGCGTGCGTCAGCACATTGCGGCCGGCAAGGCGGGCGTCATCGCAGAAGTCAAAAAGGCATCGCCGTCCAAAGGCGTGCTGCGCGCTGACTTCCGCCCGGGCGAGATCGCGGCCAGTTATGCGGCGCATGGCGCGGCCTGCCTGTCGGTACTGACGGACGTGCATTTCTTCCAGGGTTCGGTGGAGTACCTGCAGCAGGCACGAGCCGCCTGTACGATTCCGGTGCTGCGCAAGGACTTCATGATCGATATGTACCAGGTCTATGAAGCCCGCGCGATGGGCGCCGATGCGATCCTGTTGATCGTCTCGGCCCTTGACCACGGCTTGATGGCCGAACTGGAAGCCTGTGCCCACGAACTGGGCATGAGCGTGCTGGTGGAAGTGCACGATGGCGACGAGCTCGATGCAGCGCTCAAGCTGCGGACGGCACTGGTGGGGATAAACAACCGAAACCTGCGCACCTTCGAGACATCGCTACAGACAACCATCGACCTGCTGCCACGGATCCCATCCGATAAAGTAGTCGTGACGGAGTCGGGCATTCTCGATGTGGGTGACGTCAGGCGCATGCGCGAAGCGAATGTCCACGCTTTCCTGGTGGGCGAAGCATTCATGCGTGCGCCGGACCCCGGCGCCGAGCTACTCCGACTCTTCACATGAACCTGAAACGCACATTTCGCAATACCGCACCAGTGACCTTGCTGGTACTGGCCTCAGCCTGCAGCACCACGCCCCCGCCGCCAGTAGTGGCGACGGCGCCGACAGCGCCGCGCCCCACGCCACCGACCAAATCCGTCGTGCCAGCCGTTCCGGCGCAGAGATACCACTACGACAATATAGACGCCTACAAGGTCGATGTGGCCGATCACATCATCCGCACCAACCCGCGCCGCACCTTTACCCATGCACTGCCGCCGATGCTGCCGGCGATCGTGGTGGTCAATATAAGCGTGGACAGGGATGGCTTTGTGACCAGGGCTGCTGTGCAGCGCTCGCGCAATGGCGAAGCGTCGGCGGTTGCGCTGGCCGCTATCAAGCAGAGCGGGCCACTGCCGAAACCGATGAACCTACTGGCCGGCAAGCGCGGCCCGCTGGAGTTCTCGGAGACCTTCCTGTTCAATAAAGAATATCAATTCAAACTCCGTTCAACGGCAGGTCCCCAGGATCTGAAAGTGGCGCTGTGACGGTGGGCACGGGGTCGTCGCACGGTTGTTAGTGCGGCGACATGCCCACCCTACGAGGCATGAATCCGTAGGGTGGGCACTGCGTGCCCACCACTCACACGCTCGGACGTTTAGGCCCTTTGCGGCCTTTGTCGTCGACGGTCAGCGTCACGGCGGGCGTCCGGTCGCCCATCAACTCGGCATTGAACGACATCAGCTCATCACGCCGGAATGCATGGATCACAACGGCGTCACCGACGCTATAGCGGGCCAGCATCCCATCCGGCGCCGCGGTCACGCGCAGGCCGTCGATCGCCATCAGCACATCGCCCGCCGACAGGCCTGCAGCATGCGCCGCCCCGCCCTCATGCACCTGCGTCAGCTTCCAGTCATTGCCGTCGCGCCCATACGAGGCATCCAGTGAAGGCTTGGCCGACTTGCGCTCGTCAACCAGCTTGACGCCGAACGAAGCGTACAGCCTGGCCAGCGGCAGCTCGTCCGTCCCGCGCACATAGCGGTTGAACAGCCGCTTCAGTTTGAGCCCGCTCACCTCGTCGAACAAGGCCTCAACTTGCGCTTCCGTCACGCCCCGGCCTTCGCCTGGATAGAAGTCGCGGCCATACCGATCCCACAAGGCCAGCATCACATCATCGAGTGACTTCTTCCCACCGGTCTTCTCGCGAATGGTCAGGTCAAACGCCAGCGCGATCAGCGAACCCTTGGTGTAATAGCTGACGATGGCGTTCGGCGCATTCTCATCCTGGCGGTAGTACTTGCCCCAGGCGTCAAAGCTCGAATCGGCCACGCTCTGCTTGGTACGCCCGCTGCCGCGCAGGACGCTGTTGATGGTCTTTGCCTGCAGCTTGAGATAAGCCGCCTCATCGCAAATGCCTGCGCGGACCAGCAGCAAATCATCGTAGTAACTGGTGAAACCCTCGAACAGCCAAAGCAAAGGCGTATAGGATTCCGCCTGCAGGTCATACGGCGCAAACGCTGCCGGCTTGATGCGCTTGACGTTCCAGGTGTGGAAATACTCGTGGCTGCACAAGCCGAGGAACTTGAGGTAGCCTTCGCTCACCTCGCTATTGCGCGGGCCCGCCGTCGTCGGCAGGTCGTTGCGTGCGCAGATCAGCGCAGTCGACGCCCGGTGCTCCAGACCGCCGTATCCATCGCCCACCGCCAGCGTCATGAACACGTAGCGGTCCATCGGCGCGCGCCTGGACTTCGGCTCAAAGAAGGCAATCTGGGTTTCGCAAATGGCCTTCAGGTCCTTCTGCAGGCGCTCCATATCCAGGTTGGGTACACGGCCGGTGATGACAATGTCGTGCGGAACGCCGTGCGCCTTGAAACTGGCGAGGTCGAAATCGCCCATCTCGACCGGGTGGTCGATCAGCTCGTCATAGTTTGCGGCGACATAGGTGCCGAATCCATACCGCCTGGCCTTCAGCTCGGGCAGCGCCGTCGCGATGCGCCAGGTCTTGGCGGCTGCGTCTTGCGGACGCACCAGGTCCACTTCGTGCGGCACCGCCTCCTGCCCAAGCACGCGCAGATACAGGCTGGTGCCGTTGAAGAAGCCGTGGGTCTGGTCCAGATGGGCAGTGCGCACCGACAGGTCCCACGCGTAGACTTCGTAGTGCACGGTCAAGTGCCCCTTGCACGGCGCCGCCTGCCACGAATGCTTGTCCAGCTTGGTCAGCGCGACGGGCTCGCCTTTGCATTCAGCGCGGATCTGCACGATGTTCTTCGAGAACTCGCGGATCATGTAACTGCCGGGTATCCAGGCTGGCAAGGCCAGCACCTGACCGGTTGCGTCCGGCGCGGCGACCGTGAGCGTGACCTGGAACAGGTGGCCAGCCAGGTCTTTAGGATCCACGGTGTAGCGAACGGCGCTTTGCGATTTTTTCATGTATTCGAAGGAGTAGATGGTGTTGATTGGTGCAAGTCCGAAGGCGTGTCGATATCGCGCAGGATGCCTGCGTCGGCGACCGCGATTTCATGGACCAGATTGGCCGCTAGTATACCCCGCGCGCCCTGATCGCCCTTCAGCGCCAGCAAGGCGCCGAAATGCCTGGAACTGAACGCAACCGGGTTGCCGCGCTGGCCAGCGTACTTTGGCACCGCGATGGATGTGCCTCCCTCGATTGCATCGGCCAGGGCGATGATTGTCGACGGCCGCACAAAGGGCATATCGCCGAGGGCGACCAGGCAGCCTGAAGCACCCCGCACCTGGCGCACGCCATGGGCCAGAGAGGCGGCCATGCCGGAATCGGCGTCCGGACAGACAGTGACCACGCAGCCGATATCACTCAGCAGTCTGGCGACGGCCTCGCCACCAGGCGGCACGACAGCGATGACTTGGGGAAGAGCCGCAAGCAGCCGGCGCGCGCTGACGACAACGATCGCCTCGCCGCCATCGAGCATGTGCAGCAGCTTGTTGCGCTCACCGGAAGGATCGAAGCGAAGTCCCCTGCCGGCACACAGCAAAATACCGACAGGGCTCATGGCGCCTCTTGTTTAAGCGGCGCCAAGGTCAAACGGCAGCTTGCGCAGGCGCTTGCCGGTGACCTTGAACAGCGCATTGGCAAACGCCGGTGCCAGCGGCGGCAGGCCAGGTTCGCCCATGCCGGTTGGCGCATCGCTTGACGCGATGATGTGCACGTCGACCTTTGGCATGTCCGTCATGCGGGCCACGGTGTAATCGCCGAAATTGCCCTGCTCGACCACGCCATCCTTGAGCGTGATGGCAGAACCCGGCAGGGTAGTGCCAAGCGCCATCAGGATCGCGCCCTGGGCCTGCGCCTCGATCGTCATCGGGTTGACAGCCAGATTGCAGTGGATACCGGCGGTGACGGTGTGCAGGCGCGGCACGCCCTTCTCGACCGATGCCTGGACGACGTAGGCGACAATGGTGTTAAACGATTCGTGCATCGCCACGCCCCAGGCGCGCCCTTTTGGCAGCGCCTTCTTGCCATAGCCGGACTTGGCGACTGCCAGGTCGAGTGCGGCCAGGTGACGCTTGTGCTTATCGCCGATCAGGGACTTGCGGTAGGCGACCGGATCCATCTTGGCAGCGTGGGCCGCTTCGTCGATCAGCGTCTCCATCACAAATGCAGTATGGGTCGAGCCGACCGAACGCCACCACAGCACAGGCACATTGGCCTTGATGTTGTGGACGGTCAGATTGAGCGGCACGTCATACGGCTCGCCCATGCCCTCCACCATCGTCGCGTCGACACCGTCCTTGACCATGAAGGGCTCGAACGGCGAACCGGTGATGATGGACTGGCCGACAATGGCGTGGTCCCAGGCGACGATCTTGCCCGCGGCGTCCATGCCGATATCGGCACGGTGCACATGGGACGGCCGGTAGTAGCCGCCCTTGATATCGTCTTCGCGGCTCCACACCACCTTCAGCGGGCCGCCCTTGCCTGCCGCCTTGTAGGCCTTGGCAACGTTGACCGCTTCAACGATGTAGTCCGACGAAGGCACCGCGCGCCGGCCAAAGCCGCCGCCGGCCATCATCGTGTGCAGCGCGACCTGCTCCGGCTTGAGCCCGGCAGTGCGTGCGACGGCCATGTGGTCAAAGGTCTGGAACTGGGAGCCGACCCACATGGTGCAGCCGTCGGCCCTGAGGTCGATGACGCAATTGAGCGGCTCCATCGGCGCATGCGCAAGATAAGGGAACTCGTAGACGGCCGAGATCTTCCTGGCCGCACCAGCCAGTTTGGAGGTATCTGCCTTCCTGGCAGGTTTACCTGCCGTCTTGGCCAGGGCCTTGAACTCCTCCATCTGCTTGATGCTGCTGACCTTTTCTACCTTGCTGGTATCCCATTCGATTGCAAGCGCATCGCGGCCCTGCTTGGCTGGCCAGTAGCCATCGGCGATGACGGCGACGCCGCTGCCGCCGCGGTCGGTCTGCACTTCGAAAGCTGCGACAACGCCCTTGATCGCCAGCGCCTTGGCCGCGTCAAACCTGGCGACTCTGGCACCGAACACCGGCGGCCGGGCCACCACTGCGACCTTTGCATTCGGCACCGTGAAGTCCATGCCGAACACCTGCTTGCCGTTGGACTTGACGCGCGCATCGATGCGGCGAGTAGGCTTGCCGATAATGAGGAAGTCCTTCGGATCCTTGAGCTTGACGCTTGCAGGTACCGGTTGCTTCATCGCCGCGTCGGCCAGCGAGCCGAAGCTCGCCTTCTGACCAGCAGGGCCAATGACCACGCCCTTGGTGGCCTTGCATTCTCCCGGCTTGACCTTCCATTGCTCGGCCGCCGCGGCGATCAGCATCGCACGCGCACGCGCACCGATCTCGCGGTACTGCATGAAGGAGTTCTTGATCGAGTTGGAGCCGCCTGTCATCTGCATGCCGAAGCCAGGGTCATTGAAAGCCGGTGCAGCCGGCGCGAGTTCGCCGCGCATCTGCGACCAGTCTGCATCGAGTTCCTCAGCAATGAGCATCGGCAGACTGGTTTGCACACCCTGGCCGAACTCAAGTCGGTTGACCATCACCGTGACCGAGTTGTCCGGCGCGATGCGCAGGAAGGCATTCGGCGCTGATGGCGCCTTGACGTCGGCCGCCTTGGCGAATTTGTTCGCCTCAGGGATGAAGAAGCCAAGCACCAGGCCCGTACCGGCCACTGCGCCAGTCTTGAGGAAGCTGCGACGCGACATGCCACCGCCCTCAGGGCGTGCCAGCGCTACCGGATCAATCCATTCTTTGCGCATATCGGCTCCTTAAGCGAGGGTCTTGGCTGCGTCTTTGATCGCGGCGCGGATGCGTTGGTAGGTGCCGCAGCGGCAGATATTGCCGTTCATGGCGCTGTCGATGTCCGCATCGCTCGGCTTCTTGTTGGTGCGCAGCAAGGCCGTCGCACTCATCACCTGGCCGCTTTGACAGTAGCCGCATTGCGGCACGTCGTGCTTGACCCACGCGTCCTGCACGGCCTTGCCTACCTTGTCCTGCTCCATCGCTTCGATGGTGGTGATCTTCTGGCCGGTGGCGCTGGAGATCGGCGTCACGCACGAACGGATCGGCGCACCGTTCAGGTGGACCGTGCAGGCGCCGCACAGCGCCGCGCCGCAGCCGAACTTGGTGCCGGTCATATTGAGGTTGTCGCGCAGGGCCCACAGGATGGGCGTCGAAGGATCGGCGTCGACCTGCATGTCCTTACCGTTGATATTCAAAGTGATCATTCAAAGCTCCTTTGCACCGCGAGAGTTTAGGCAATCCGCTACCTACAAAATGACAGCGCCCGCTGGTGGCGGGCGCTTGTACTGCATGGCTTACTTGAGGGTCGAGAGTTTTGCTTCCAGCCCTTTCAGGTCGATGGCTCCCGGGATCCGGGAACCGTCGGCAAAGAAGATGGCTGGCGTGCCGGTGATGCGAAGCTTGCGGCCCAGTGCTGAAATCTGGTCATTCGGCGTCACGCAGTTGGCCGGCGCCGTTGGTGCAGCTTTACCGGAGATCATCCAGTCGTCCCACGCCTTGTTGCGGTCGGCGGCGCACCAGATATTTTTCGATTTGACGAAGGAGTCGTCGGACAGGATGTTATACATGAAGGTGTAGACGGTGACGTTATTGACGTCTTTCAGCGTCGTCTGGCGGAAGCGCTTGCAGTAGCCGCAGTTCGGATCTTCGAAAATGGCGATGACGCGCTTGCCGTCACCCTTGACCAGTTTGACGGCAGCTTCGAGCGGCAGGTCGGAGAACTTGATCTTGTTGATCTCGTCGATGCGCTCTTTGGTGATGTTTTGTGAAGTGGCGGCGTTGTAGATCGAACCGACGAACAGGTACTGGCCCGTCTTGTCGGTATACAGAATCTCGCCGCCGGCCTTGATTTCGTAAAGGCCGCCGTATGGCGTCTCCTTGACGGAATCGACCTTGACGCCGTCACCGAGGCGCGGCTCGATGACCTTCTTGATGTTCGCTTCGACAGAATTCTGGGCGTTCACGCACGACACCATCAAAGCCGACAGCGCCAGCAGTGCGAACTTACTTTTCTTAATCATTTGTCTCTCACTAAAGATTCTTGGGGCAATACCTGATCTTGGTCGAAGGAACTTAAGCCAGCCTTACACCAGACCTACTTGCCGAGTGCCTGCGCCATCAGTTTTCTCTTTACCATTGGCAATTTATTGAGCAAGTTTAACCCCAAATTACGGACCATGCGCAACGGTTCCAGATCGGAGCCGAACAGGCGGGCCAGGCCGTCGGTGGCAAGTTGCATTAATAGCACGTCTTCCTTGCGGGCACGGGCGTAGCGGGCCAGCACGCGGGCGTCGCCGATGCTGCGCTGGTCTTCGCGCGCGGCCAGCGTCTTGAGCAGGTCGGCAATGTCGCCGAAGCCCAGGTTCATGCCGTGGCCGGCCATCGGGTGGACCACGTGGGCGGCGTCGCCGACCAGGGCCAAACGCGGGGCGACCGCGCTATGCGGGCGGATCAGCGCCAGCGGGAAGTCGCGCATCAGCTCGGGCTGCAGCGGCGTCAGGGTGCCGAGCTTTTCGTGGCAGATCGCGGCCAGGCGCTGGGCCAGCTGGCTGGGGGTCTCGGCCATGATGGTGGCGGCCAGCGCGTCCGGCGCGGACCAGACCAGCGAGACGCGCTCGCCCGGCAGCGGCAACAGGGCAACAATGCCATCGGTGCCGGTGAACCATTGGCTGGCGACGCCGTGGTGCGGTTTTTCGCAGGCGAAATTGGAGACCACGGCGCGCTGGTTGTAGGAGCGGTAGTCAAAGCCGATGTCGCACTGGTCGCGCACCCAGGACTGGGCGCCGTCTGCGCCGATGACCAGGCTGCACTCGATGGTGGCGCCGTTGTCGAGGTGGATGGTAGCTTTGTCTTCTGTCGTGGCCAGGCGGGCGGCGCGGCCACTGACTGTATTGACATGGGGGGCGAACTTGAGGGCGGCGTCGAGCGCCTGGTTCAGGTTGCTTTCTTCGACGATCCACGCGAGCGAACCGACGTGGGCGCCAAAGGCGTCAAAGTTCAGGTCGCCGGGTTGGGCGCCGTCGCCGTTGATGGCCATGCTGTCGACCGCTGCCACGCGAGCCATGTCGAGCGCGCCCCAGACTTTGAGCGAAGCCAGCAGGGAGTGGGCGGTGTGGTTGAGGGCGTAGACGCGCACATCCCACGATGGTTCCGGCGCCTTGCTGGCTGGCGTGGCCGGTGCCGGTGGGCACAGCAAGGTGACGCTGTGGCCCGCCTGGGCCAGGCCAAGTGCTGCTGTTTTGGCAATAGAACCATTGCCGACGATGCAAACGTCGCTATGGATTGGCCCGGAGGCGCTATTTATTGAGCTCATGGGAAGTATTATAGCGGCTACACAGAGGGCGAAATTGGGGGTTTTTGCCCCGTAATTGCAGAGATTGCCGCTTCCTCACTTGTAATTTGTTGGGGCACTGTCTATAATAGCGCCTCTTGGCCTGGTAGCTCAGTTGGTAGAGCAGAGGATTGAAAATCCTTGTGTCGGTGGTTCGATTCCGCCCCGGGCCACCAAGAATAAAAAAGAAGACGCCAGCCCTCACCGGTTGGCGTTTTTGTTTCCGGATCAGAAAGTCCTTGCGCCCGGTTCATTTCCGGTATCGTTCTACATGTGAGCATTTTCCGACAACGGAGTTTCGAACATGGCAGAAACGCCACGCGTCATTATCATCGCAGGCCCGAACGGCGCCGGTAAGACTACGTTCGCACGCGAGTTCTTGCCGGGCGAGGCCGCATGTCCAGTGTTCACCAATGCCGACCTGATAGCAGCAGGAATAGCACCGTTTGCACCGGAAACAGCCTCCCTCCAAGCCGGACGCCTGATGCTACAGGAGTTGGCGCGTCACTTTGCCCTGCACACCAGTTTTGCCTTCGAAACTACTCTGTCTGGTCGAGCATACCTGCGCCAGATGAGTGAACGACCATGAACAAGCTACCCATTGAACAGGCTCTGGATCGCGATTTGCGTCTTTCTCAGGTCGCCATGCAACGCGCGGCGCAGCGCGCGCATGATCTGGCCCTGGCAACCGGCACGACTATCGTCGTAAGCCATGATGGCGTCATCGAACACCTGCAACCTAAGGCGCATGAAAAACCAAGGCAGAAATAAAGCACCAACTGTATGATCAAGGTCCAGTGAAAACCACATCCTTGAAAATCGTCCTCAACCTCATTGGCTCAGTCTGTGTGGTGCTGGCGATTTTCGGCGTCTTCCTGCCCTTGCTGCCGACCACGCCATTTCTGTTGCTGGCCTCGGCCTGTTTTGCGCGCGGCTCCGAGCGGCTGCATGGCTGGCTGCTGCGCAACAAGACCTTCGGTCCGCTCATCGCCGATTTTGAACAGGGCCGCGGCATCCCGCGCCGCGCCAAGGTGATGGCGCTAACCATGCTTTGGCTGTCGCTGGCCTGGTCGGCCAGTCGCATGAGCAGCCTGATCCTCGTAGGGGTTCTCGCTGTGGTGGGCATCGGCGTGTCGACTTACCTGCTGTTCTTTGTCCCGACCAGACCGGTCGGCAAGCCGGATGCCTAATGCTGGCGCTTTTGATCTAGAGCAAAGACTTGCGTTAATAATTGCTTCTAGAATCTGATATTTTGGCCATGATTACAGCTCCCGAACTTCTCCTTCCCGCCGGATCGCTGGCAAAGATGCATGCCGCCTTCGACTACGGCGCCGACGCGGTGTACGCAGGCCAGCCGCGCTATAGCCTGCGCGTTCGCAACAATGATTTTTCGACGCTGCAAGCGCTTGAGGAAGGCATCACCGGAGCCCATGCGCGCGGCAAACAATTTTTTGTAGCCAGCAATATCTTTGCACACAACGCCAAGCTCAAGACTTATCTGCGCGATATGGAGCCAGTCATCAATATGCGGCCCGACGCGCTGATCATGGCGGACCCTGGCTTGATCATGATGGTGCGCGACAAGTGGCCCGACATGCCGGTCCATCTGTCGGTGCAGGCCAATGCCGTCAACTGGGCCGATGTCAAATTTTGGCATCGCATGGGACTCACGCGCGTGATCCTGTCGCGCGAACTCTCGCTCGACGAAATCGAGGAAATCCGCCAGCGTTGCCCGGAGATGGAGCTGGAGGTGTTTGTACACGGCGCCCTGTGCATCGCCTACTCCGGCCGCTGCCTGCTGTCCGGTTACTTCAACCATCGCGATCCAAACCAGGGCACTTGCACCAATTCCTGCCGCTGGGACTACAAGGTAAACAACGCCGCGGAAGACGCCAGCGGCGATTTTGCGCCGACGCAGGTGATTCCACTGCACTTCGCCCAGGCGCTGGAAGATGCCAACCGTCCCATGTCGTCGCTGCACCAGCAGGCTCGCCATCCACTCGCCGACCTGCCTTACCTGATCGAAGAAGCAGAACGGCCGGGCCAGTTGATGCCGATCATGGAGGATGAGCACGGCACTTACATCATGAATTCCAAGGACTTGCGCGCCGTCGAGCATGTGGAGCGACTGGTCAAGATCGGCGTCACGTCGCTCAAGGTCGAAGGCCGGACCAAGTCCTTGTATTACGCGGCCCGCACGGCACAGGTCTACCGCCAGGCGATCGATGACGCAGTGGCCGGACGTCCATTCAACATCGGTTTGCTCGGCCAGCTGCAAGGCCTGGCGAACCGCGGCTACACGGACGGCTTCTACCAGCGCCACCACACGCAGGCGCACCAGAACTATATGCGCGGCGCGTCGGAAGCGGACCGCAGCCAGTACGTCGGCGACGTGTTGAGCATTGCCGATGGCTGGGCGCGCGTGGACGTGAAGAACCGGTTTGCCGTGGGCGACCGGATCGAGGTGATCCATCCGAGCGGCAACCGCGACATCACGCTCTCACGCATATTGACCGACGATGGCGGCGAGATCACGGTGGCGCCAGGCAGCGGCCATATCGTGCGCATTGAACTCGATCCGGCGCTGGAGCGCGCCTTGCTGGCACGTTATTTGTGAGAATTCTGGGACATGCTGCCTCAATAGCCGCGCAGCATGAATTCGATACACGACTCGGCGACCAGCTGGTCGCTCGCTGACAGCCGGCCGGCGTGCTGACGCAACAGGCTCGCCGGCACCGCCAACAGGTTGGGCGCGTCCATGACATATTCCAGCTGATCGACCTCGATCAAGGCTTGCGCACCTTGCACAATTGGCCTGAGCGGCACATGGAGAGACAGCGGAATACACCACCGGGTGCTGAGGCGCACGAAATCACTCTGCACGTCGACAAATAGGGAATGACGCGCCGCCTTGTTCGGATTGACGAATATGTCGAACTTAGCCATGGTCATCCGTCAGCATTTCCGGATGCTCCGCCAAGAATTGCTGTAGTTGTTCTGCGGCAGTTCCCTCTTCCTCGACCTGCTGTGCGTATTGTTCCAGTGCCGCGCGGTTGTCCAGCGCCCACTGGGTGCAGCCGTCATACCCGCCGGGCGGGACCCAGCCATCAGGCACGTGGACGATCTGCGGCGTCTGCGGAGGCGCGGTGGCCACCACCCGGACTGGAATCAGTTCGAACCTGTCGCCAGGGTGAAGGATGACGTCATACAGTTTCCCCGCATACTTTTTGCCCAGCGAAATTTGGCCGCTGGCACCGACTTCCTTTAACATGATTACCCCCCTCATGCCATCATGCGGCATGATTTTCAGCATGTCAACGAACACAGGAGCCAACCGTGTACGACAAAGTGCACGACGATGCGTTCCCGGCCTGCCAGCCGCCCCGGCCCCTGGCGCCCAAGGTCACGTCTCCAGCTGATCTGTTTGTGATGATACAATTTTCCTCCGATAACGCTGCTTCAGATGTCGAGCAGGCGATGCATTGCGGTACCCATTCTTGGAAAATTGATGAAGAAAATCGTTGTTAAATTCGGTGGTTCGAACCTGCGCCGACCGGAAGACATTGACCGCGTGGTCAATGTCGTGCAGACCTACGAGCGGCCACTGGTGTTGGTCGTGTCCGCCTTTTTCGGCATCACCAATGCCCTGATTGCTTGCGTGCAGGCAGCAAAAGAAGGCGCGGGCACGCTATCCGCGCTGGCCGAAAGTCGGGATTACACGCTGACCTTGCGCGCCTTGAAGAAAGAAATTCTGGAGGCGAACATCGCCGATCCCGTTCTGCGCAGCCGCGCAGAAGCCGCCTTGGGCGCGCGCCTGGACCAGCTGGAGCGCTTCCTGACGGGCATCCACTATATCGGCGACGTGCCCGACTTCGTCAATGACGTCATCCTGAGCTATGGCGAGCGCCTGTCCAGCCTGCTGCTAACGGAAGTGCTGCAAAGCCGCGGTATTATTGCGCGAGAAGCTTTGCCTGAGGACATAGGCTTGTTCACTGACGGCGTGTTCGGCAATTCGGCATGCGACTTTGATGCCAGCACCGGGCCGGTCTCTGCCGCCCTGGCTGGTGACGGAGTTGTGGTGGTGCCCGGTTTCTATGGCGTGAGCAGGGATGGCAAGACGACTTTGTTCGGGCGCGGCGGGTCTGATTATTCGGCGGCGTCGATTGCGCGCTGCATCGGCGCCGAGTCGCTTGATGTGTGGAAGGACGTTGACGGATTCCTCAGCGCCGACCCGGGTGCAGTTGCTTCGCCACATACGATCGCCAAGTTGCATTATCTGGAAGCGGCTGAGCTGTCTTATTTTGGCGCCAAGATCCTGCATCCGCGCACGATCGAACCACTGTTTGACCAGGGAATTCCGATCCGGATTCTGAACATTACCCGTCCTGATCTGGGCCTGCATGCGTTTACCATCATCGACGACGAACGCACGGTTACGCGCGATGTCGTCAAGAGTGTGTCGTCAAGCGACGATGTGGCCATTCTCAAATTGCACGGGCCTGGCGTGGGATTCAAGTCCGGCATCTTGGCTGAAGTGACCTCCGCGCTGGACAGCGCTGGCATCAACATCAAGAGCGTGCTGACGGCGCAGACCGCGATCAATGTTCTGTTGGCGCGCGAGCACCTAGATGCGGCTTATGAGACGCTGGTGGCGCACCATATGGCTGGGGTCGTTGAGGTCAGCCGCAACGATGCTGTCGCCATTGTGGCGGTGGTTGGTGATGGAGTGCTCGACGCCTCGAACGCGGGCAGCGCAATTGCCAGCCGGGCTTTGTCGGCTGCACTCGCTGGCGGCGTGCGGGTCACGTTGGCCGCCGCGGGCGCCAGCGAAGTGGCAGCCTATATGCTGGTCGACCGCAACGACCGGCGTTTGGCTTTGGGCCTGATTCACAAAGAGTTTTTCGGGAGCGATTGATCGAGCCCAGCGGGACAGCGCTGACGAGCGCCTAATATTTGTATGCACGCTCCGTGGGTAAGAACCGGGCGACACAAGCCGGGCTTAGGGTAAAGCTATTGGCTTATTTGAACTACTCATTCGTCGATCGCAAGTTCGCGCGTATAGTAGCTTAAGAGTTCAGCACCCTTGACCTTTATTTCCTTTACGGCCAGCCTCTTGCTACGTCCTTTGAGTAGTCTCTTTATGAAGACATTCCTATTGATGGGCCGCCCAAAATGCAGTAATCGGTGACAAGTCGCACACAAGCAAATAATGTTTTCACCCACATCCAGAGATACGTCGAAAAGGTGTTGCTTACTCATGGGAACCAGGTGATGTGCCTCGACATAAGGACGAGAGCCAGCACGGGATTCGAACGTCCAATGCGACGGGTCTAACTCGCAGGCAAATCCTGCATCTCTAAGTGCGAGAGCTGCAATGCTTGGATTCCTGGCATAGGCAACTTTTCCAGCAGCTACTTTCAGCGCCGGCACAGGTACTCCGCCTGTAGTCTCGGTCGGCAACTCTAGCGGCGTGGCGGAAGCCGCCTTCTCCAACACTGCATCCTGAAATTCTGATTCGGTGATGGGAGCAATGCGCTTGAGATCCGGGCCAATTACTTTGAGTAACAGGTCGTAATTTGAAAGTAGCCAATAGAAATGGGCTTCCAGTTCTGTACTTAGCGGTAGCGCATTGCCCTTATAGTAGAAACTCTCAATGGCGCCAACTTCGTATCCGCGCCCAAGATCGCCTGTTGAATGAAGATCAATCTCCCCGTAAAGCCCCTCTGGGTGCTTCAACAAATGTGGGATTGATAGATTGGCTGCTTCAATCATTTTCTTGATGGCTAAACGTCTTGTATAGCGTTTTTCCATTTCCGTGACCCCTTGATTCAAACTAAGAAAACACCCACTCATGTCCTCAGAAAAGAGCAATACGATGTAGAAGCCTTCTTGAGCCGAGATAGTGATTGATCGGTTAAAAATGCCGACCCAAGGTACACGCGCAATATTTCCATTGCCTATGGAGCCTTCAATCTCGAACTCTCCATGGCGTCCCTTCTTGATCAGTAGTTTCGAAAAGAAATCGGGCAAATCCTTGAGTAGTGAACGCTGATCCGGCGAGTCGACTAGGTTTGCAGTTCCACCCAGTCTAGCCTTGGTTTGCAGGAAGGAACTCAATACATTGGCAATTTCCTGCATGGCAGACATTTCCAAAAAGATATTGAACAGTGGAGAATGTTAGCATGCACTTCTTATTACCAAGCAAATACTAGTAATAGTTGGTTGATTTTCTTGTGCGATTGAATTTACACAATCAGGAGCTGTATCAGGACAACACTTTCGCAATTGACGAGTTGTCTTCCCTATCGCCTCCTTTCAATGAGGCGAAGTCGAGTTGCTCGAAATCCCAGTCTCTCCGAACATCTATTCTCTGTTCAAACGACCCGGCGCAAGACACGAAGACGCCCCGTCTCTTCCCAATTCTTCAGCATATCTCCAGTCCTGGCCTCCTCAGCCCAGACAACACTGGAATCAAGCTCTGCATAAGCACTGCCATTGCGGCCAGTTGCCTTTACTGCATAGAGCGCATAGTCCGCCAACTGCAAAGCAAAGTCGAGCGCGCGTTCATCACAAGCCCCATCCGGAAGCGGTAAGCTTGCAACACCAATGGACGCCGTCACTAATCCAGCAATCGTGCCCGCCGCATGCTCCTTCAACGCCGCATGCACGCGGTCAGCCACAATCCAAAGGTCGTCAATTCCATTGGCATGCACCAGCAACAGGAACTCTTCCCCGCCCCACCGAATCGAGTGGTCCTCCGTGCGAATCACCGACCGCAACGCCTTTGCCGCGCCTTGCAGCACAATATCGCCTATATCATGCCCATAGCCGTCATTGATCCGCTTGAAATTATCGAGATCCAGCAAGATCACGCCCAGCACTTCCGTCACGCCCTGCATGGCGCGGCGGCGCCGCAGATTGGCCAGCATGCCGGGAATTTGCTGCTGTGCGAAGCGGCGATTGCGCAAGCCGGTCAGCGGATCGGTCAGGCTGGCCTGTTCCAGCGATTGGTTCAGGTGAGCCAGGTTGGCATTGGCGCTGCGCAGCTCTTCAGTCTGCCGGTCGACCTCGCGCTGCAGTGCAATGCTGCGCACCTGCAACTGCTTGAGGCGTAACTGGACCAGGCCATACACGACCAGCAGGGCCAGCAGCAAGCCCGCCGCGCGCACCGGCCCGCGCTCGTGCCAGACCGGGTCGGCGCGCACGTCCAGTGCAGCGACCGGGCCCCAATGCTGGCCGTCCCAACTGGCCTGCGTTTCGAAGTGGAAGTCGCCCGCCGGCAAGTTGGTGAAGTAGGCGGTGTGGCGCCTGCCGATGTTGCGCCATTCGGTCTGGAAGGGTGGCATGCGGTAGCGGTACTGCAGGCGCTCGGGCAGGTGGAATTCGCGACCTTCGAAGCCGATCTCGAGCTCACGGTGCTCGGGGGCCAGGCGCAGTGCGCCGCTGGCCAGGTCGCGCGGCTTGCCTTCGACGTCTACTTTGCGGATGACCACGCTAGGCACGGTCGGCAGCGGCACGTCCAGCCGCGTGCGCACGGCACCGGCCAGGCTGGCGGCCCAGTAGTACGGCGCGGCCAAGTAGCCTTTGTCACGCCCCAGTCCGTTGCAGCAGCGGATGCGGCTGCGGCCAGCCACGTTGCCCAGGTCGGTGTGGAGCAGTTGCACCGCAGGCCCGGCGCTGCTGCCCTCCGGCGGCAATTGGAAGCGGAACACACCGTCGAAATGGGTGCCCCAGTACCAGCCGTCGTGTTGGCCGAGCGAGCCGACGCCGTCCGATGGCAGGCCGTCAGTTTGCAGCCAGCGACGGTGCTTATTGCCGTCGACGGCGTGGATGCCGTGCTGGTAGGTGCCGGCCAGCACGCCGTGCTCGCCGTAGCCTGTCAGGGCGGTGATCAGGCTTTGGCCGAGGGCGCCTGCAGCCTGGGCCTGCAGCTGGCCACCTTGCAGGCGCCACAGGCCTTGGGCTGAGCCGATCCACAGCGCGCCGTCCTTGGTTTCGTGGAAGGTACTGACGGTGCCGGGCAGCTGCTCGCGGAACAGGCGCGTGGTTTGGCGGCTGGTGCCGTCGATCATGTGTATGCCTTGCAGGGTGGCGGCCAGCAGTTGGCCGTCGGCACGCTGGAACAAGGTGTTGACCTGGATGCCGTCAAGTTGCTCGACGCGCTTTAGCTTGCCGTTCTCCAGGCAGTGCAGGCCGTTGCGGGTGCCAATCCACAGGCGGCCTTGCTTGTCTTCCAGCAGGGAATAGACCACCTGGTTCTTTAGCTCGGGCGCCATGTAGAACGGCTCCATGCGCTCGCCGTCGGTGCGCCAGATGCCTTGGTTGGTACCGACCAGCAGGCCGTGGCTGGTTGGCGCGTATGCCCATGTGTGCAGGGGTTGGCCGTTGGCTTCCGGCTGCAGGGTGCGGGTGACGCCAGCCCAGTAGTGGCGAAGGCCCGCGGTGAGGCTGCCGACCCAGAAGTGGTCGAGGTCTTCGGCCATGATGTAGCGCGCGGTCGGCAGGGCGGCGGGAGCGCTGGCTGGCAGCGATGCAACGATGTGCTCGCCTTCGTATACACGCACGTCGCCGGCAGACATGACCCATAGGCGCTGGTCTTTGTCGAGGGTGAGTTGCTCGATGGGGGCGGTGGATTCGCCGATGTGTTGGGCGGGTTCGCCGCTCTTGGGCGACCAGGCGTAGAGACCCTGGGCGGTGCCTAGCCAGAGCTGGCCTTTGCGCCACTGGAGGTGGCGGATTTGGATGGTGGGTGGCCAGCGCAGGGGCAGTTCAACTAGCTGTTCGCCGCGCAGGGTCCACAGGCGGCCTTCCTTGTCGGCCAGGGTGGGCTCGGTGTCGTCCAGGGTCAGGGCGCTGAAGGCGGCATGCAGGCTTGTGTAGGTGCGCAGGCGCTTGCCGTCCCAGGAGCTGAGGCGGTCAGTCAGGATCCAGAGTTTGCCGCTGGGGTCGACGGCCAGTTGGCGGAAGGTGCCCAGTTGCTCACTACCGGGGATGCCGTGGAAGGATCGGCCGTCCCACCAGGCCAGGTTCTTTTGGGTCGCAATGAAGAGGCGGCTGCCGGCGGGCTGGAGCAGGCGGATCCAGTTGGCGCCCAGTACCGGGGTGTCCGCAGTGCGAAAGATTTCGAGGTCGGAACCGTAGCTGCGCACCAGGCCTTTTTCAGTGGCGATCCAGAGAGCGCCGCTGCTGTCCTTGTGGATGCCGCTGACCGAAATTTGCGGCAGGCCTTGCTCGACCATCCAGCTGCGGTAATGGTAGCTGCCCAGGTCGGGCGCAGATGCGGCCGCCTGGGCGACAAGGGCCCACATTATGGAAAATGTGGCAAGGATGCGGGCGGCTCGCAAAAGGCGTCTCCGGGTGCTTTGCTTTTGCGAAATACTTTAACACGAGGCGTAGGTGGGGATTGTCGTTTTGTGATCAGCTCGCCGCTTGTCGGGCTTAGTGATATCGCCAAAGGCGAAGTTGAGCGATTTCAGCGCCCACCAGCAGTTAGATCTTTCAAACTTTACCAATCATTGCGGCGCTCCCAGCGTCTGATATTTCCAAAGCCGCTTGCTGGAGCCAAGGGTCTCGCCTGCAACAGGTTGCAAGAGGTCAATTCCTGTCAACATCGCACTCTACATAAACGCCGTCTTGTCGCCCATCAACTCAGAATACATGTAGGTACAAGCATCAGCCTCTGAGGAAAAACGCTTTGAAAATGTTTTCCCACCTCTTTCAAAAAAAAACACTTCCCATTCTCCGTCAACACTTTCCAAACACAAGGCTTGATCTTCGGCGCCCAAAACACTGTAAGCACCAGGTCTAACCCCGGCTGCTTGTAACGCGCGAATAAGCTTAAGTTTATTGCTTGTATCCATCGTAAGGTCCTCTATAAATCTCTTTCAATTGTCCACTTTCAAGCAACGTCTTGACCTGTGCCTCGCCAAGGAGTTTGAACTGCGTTCCCATGCCAACCTCGCCGAACCATGGCTTAATTGTCGCAGCGTCCACCTCAAGGTTAGACGCAACTTCGAAAACGGAATACGGCGCATTCTGTGCGCCGGGTCTCAGCGCCCGCTGACTATATGAGGTCCCAGATGGTGACAGGAAGATCCCAAAGTCGGAACCAAATCTATCTATCCTAGCACCTGGCAACAACGTGAAGGGCCTGTTGCCATCCAACGCACCAAAATTTGGCGGCCATTCGTTATTCGCGTATGCCCTAAATCCAGAATGCACACGGCTTGGATTTTCAAATAGTTGAAATTCCTTCAGACTTGGCGTCCCAACTATACCGTTTTCAGTCTTCCATGCCTTGTATTGATCAAGCCTCGAAGTAAGTGCTTGATTAATCGTGTTGCCACCTGATGCATTTGCATTTCCATCAGTTTTCCGAGGAATTACTTTCACTCCGTCGGCAACGGGTTCAACCTTTTTCGACACAGCGCTGACCACCTTTTCACCACTTAGGACACCAGGCCGAACAGCTCCAGTTTGCACTGCCTTCCCGCCTTTTCCTAGTGCCCCCAGCCAGCTCACCGCGCCTTTGACGATTCCAGTGCCGCCGGCGAAGATTTGCACTGCCATCGAAATCTGGTCCCCGCCCTCCTGGGCAGGATTGTTCATCGTGAACTTCGGCAAGTCAATCTTGCTGGCATGCTCTCTCGCATCCCTCGCCACCTTGGTTAGTGTGCTGGCGGCACTGGTCGATCCAAACATGCTTTGTACAATTGCCGCCTGATCCAGCTCTGACGCGCGCTGTTCGGCCGCTGCCTTGAGCAGCAAGTCGCCCGCGCTTAGCGGCGCATTCGCCAGCCCTTTTGCGGCCCCCTTGGCGCCCTCCAGTGGGTGCTCGATTGCCGCGCGCAGTTCCTCCTCAGCCTTTGCAAACCACTTTTTGAACGCCGATTTCTCTTCGGAAGTTTCCAGCGTCACAAGCGGGTTAGACGTCGCTATTGCATCTGCCGGTGCGGCTCCGCTAGGCGCCTGAACGGTTGTGTAGATGCCTGGATTGTTACCGCCGTTCATAGTGCAAGGGTCGCCCTGTCGAACAACCAATTTGCCCTCGACCTTGACCGTCTTGCTGCCTTTGACAGGCTTCACTTCACCGTTGACTGTGCCAGATCGAATGCCTCCACCCGTGCCCTGTTCGTCACCTTTGCAGCTGGATTGTTTGCTACTGTCCAGCAAGTAGGCAGGATCGCCATTAAAACGCACTGACTTTGCGACGCCGGTGCTATTAGAGAGATCTTGCGTTGTCGAGTAAGCCACAGGCACCATTGAACTGCCTCGTGGCGTTTTATTGATTGACGGGGCGGTGCTAACGGCCTTGAAGTTCGAGGTCTTTCTTGCTCCGATCTTGTTGTTCGAGGTTGCTGATTTCTTAAGCTGCTCTTTTTCTTCCAGGAGCTTTTCAAGGGCGGCGTTACTTTGCTCAAGTTCCTTGATGCGTTCCTTCGCATCGGCCAGCCTAAGTACACGAGCAGCCTCTTCGGCTTTGGCGTCGTACTTTAGATCGGAGAGCTTGAGCAGGTCCGTCATTTGGCCGCCTCCATGACCTCAATCTTGCCTTGTGTCACGTCCCCCTGTCTTAGACGCCGCAAGTCACCGATAGCGGCATTCAATCGATCCCGCTGTTCGTGCGTTCGCAAGCGCACCTCGAACACACGGATTGGCGCATTCGGGTCCTTTGGCAGGGCCAGTCGCCACACGAGCGTGAGAGCATAGTCATCCGGCTCTATCAACACTGTGTCAATTACCAAAGTCCGCGTATAGATCTCCCCGTTAGTCAAGCGAACCAATCCGAAGCATTCGTGTCTTGGCAGTTGCAAGTGGACAATCGAGTTCCCGAGAGCATCGATGGTGAGTGACGGAGTTTCTGGCGGACAAATGTTCGTCAACTCAATGGTCTCATCGCCCAACAGAAATGGAACCTGCTGATCGAGCGGTGCGGCGTTGAAATATGCGAAATCAAAGTCACTTGGGAGCGGCGCGTTGCTCTGCACGAACTCATCGTCAACGGTTCCCATTAAGGCGCGTCGGGCAGGATCTCCTTTGCTGCGCACACCCATTCCCGCTGCAACCTGGACGCAGGCTTGTTGCATTTCTGTTGACTCAGACTGCGCCGATGACACCTGCCATTTCCAGAAGTGGTGACCGGCCACAGCTTGGCCCGCTTTCTCGATTCGAGGCGCATCGACTTCCTTGCTGCCATTTGCGCTAAGTGCCCATTCGACGGCGAACCCACGCCCGATTGGGTTGGGATCAAACACAATGTGCGCTACAGGTCGCTGCTCAGCGGGCGCGGCACCGTCCAGATGATTCGCAAGCTGCGCCGGAGTTAGTAGGTGGTCAGAAGGAACGCAGTTTGCTGCTTTGTCGCCCGCGTTGACTCGACATTGTCCACCAAAGGCATATTCGTAGCGCAGCGGCAACATCGTGAATGCCTTGGGTGCTGATCGCACCCAAGGCGACGGCTGAACGAACTTAAGCGTTCCCCACTTTACGCACCATTGCGCCGCCCTTACTATCCAGTCAGCCTTCCGATAGACGCTCTCGCCGGCTACGCTTAGTGTTTTGTCGATCAGTAGCTTCTCGGATTCAGCAGAATGCTGCCTAACGGCCAGCCGAACATCGAAAGTTGAGACAGGCTTTCCGCCAGGGGCATAGGCGGTAGCATTGACAATGACATCGCATCTTGGTTTGAAGAGGAATAGATCCGACTCCTGACGGACGCCAATCTCGCCGGGCATTCCAAATGGTTCGTCTGCCTCGCAGAGCGGCGCTTGCTTATCCGCATACTTGAGTGTCCCGGTTGAAGACGTCAGCGTTTGGCGCAGCACAACAACATGAAAAGCCTGATTGTTTTGATCAACGCCTTCGAAGGCCAGTGCCGGGAAAGGGGTGCGATTGACGAAATTCATATTCGCGCCTAGTTGATATCAACGTCTTTACCATTGATATTCACAGGCCCGGAAGCCTCAATCACAACCCGGGTCCCGGTTATCGTGATTGAACCATCAGATCGCATCTTGAACGCCGATTTTCCGACGTTGACTTCATACGCGTCTCCGGCACTGGTGTGGAACTTCTTACCGACCTTTATGACCTTATTGGCCAGCACTTCTGTGAACTGAGAGAGCGTGACAAATGTATTCATCACCGCTCCCACCGTGACGGCATACGCACCGCCGACACTTAACGCCTTGGCGAGGCCGATGGTTTCCGATTTCGCCAATGTGACAAGTTCTGTTTTTCCGCCTCCAATCGAAATGTCTTCGTTACCATCTACCCGTTCAGTACGGTCATTTCCAACATGGATTTGCTCGTCATGCCCGACAGCCTCAGTGCGGTCGTTCTTTACAGTTGTTGTCTCATTATGATCAACCGTCTTCCGTCGGTCGTTGCCGACCCATTTGTCTTCATCATGTTCAACCTCAACTAGCTGATCCTTCTCGGCATGCAGCCAAAGTTGCTCACGCCCTTTGCGGTCTTCAAAACGCAGGGCATTGGCATTCGCACTTGAACCATTTTTTGTCGATCGCGTCAGTATCCCGCTTTGTGTTTTGTTCGCAGGTAGGTCCCAAGGCGGCATGTTGTTGCTGTTGTAGACGCTGCCAACAATGATGGGATTGTCGACGTTGCCGCCAACGAATTGAACAACAACCTCTTGCCCAATGCGCGGCAAGAAGATCTGGCCGAAATTGATACCCGCCCAACCCGTCATCACACGAATCCACTGCGAGCTATTGACATCAAACTTGCCAACGCGGTCCCAATGGAACTGAACCCTCACACGGCCAAGCTCGTCCGTATGAATATCCTCCCCTTCCGGTCCGACGACGATTGCAGTCAAAACACCTGGGTCGGAATGTTTCCTACTATTGTGGTCAGTACCGGGGCGCCAGAAGTTGGCGGCACTGACACAGGTCAGTTCGTTGTCGTAATGTGAAGGGGCGTCCCTGCTGACTTGATAGTTATTGCTGGCTGAATGTACGACCTTGACGATCAAATACTCAAACGTTTCTGCCGGCCCCTGTGAGTCGCCGCCACGCGGGAGGTTGCTGAGATCCGAACTGAAGTGATCTGTGAGCTTGAAGTACCTGCCGGGTAGCACGTTGCGGTTGTCGCCCCTGGCCTTGAACTGAAGGGCGGTCGCGTTGATGGTTTGCATCTTGCGCTCGGCGATGGCTTCACCAACTCTCGATGTCTCAAAACCATAGCCAGTGTTGAGATAGACCTCACGCGCAAACACATCGCCCTGGCGATTCAGAGACCTTTGCGTAACAGTCTGCGACCCGGGGTTCTTGTAGTCAAAGCTTGCCAGCGTGGTTAGGCCTGGCTTGATCCGACGGACTGTGTTCCACTCGTGGATGCTGTCGTCCTCGCTTGATCCGCCAGCCGCATGAAAGCGGATCTCGCCCCGTGTATCGCCGACCTCATCAATCTTTGCGGCCATTCGCGAATCGTCGCTCAGCCACAGGGTGTGGCCATCGGCCCGATGCTCGTACCAATAGAACAGACCGGCCGCCTCCCAGCGGCGATGCAAGTGATTGTGGTCCGATTCGTTGTATTGATTCGCGCATGTCAGCGTCGGCAGTTCACCTCGCATGCGCGTCTTCCAGTCTCGCTCCATGTAATCGGCAAAGGTATCTTCGGTCAATTCGATGACATTGCGATTGTGAAAGGAATAGCAGTCCTCGGTCAGCCGCGTAAATGCCAGCCATGGTTCGAGCAGCATCTGGTAATAGGCGAGTCCGCCGTCGGCCCTCACCAGCTGAAACTCGGTGACAAAGCCATTGAAGTAGCGCAGCGAGCCATCGCTCCGGACCATCGATATGGTCACCATCTTGGCCATCATCGACGCTGGGTCGATCGTGGCGCTGTCGGAAATGAGGTCAACCCGGAATTCGAAGTCGCGCGACAGTTCTTCAGTCGCTTTGATGCTGTTGACGAGCAATGTGACGTAGGCAGGCGCGTCGTGGCGGGGGAACTCGATACGGAGCAGGCGCTTGTGCTGAGATTCCAGGGACAGTATCGACAACCCCGCCATTTCAGCTATGAGCTTGCTTCCATCCATACCTGATCTCCCGTTCCAGAAATATCGCTGAGATGCATTTGATTTCGATTCGTGCACGTTGAGTGCGCATTGGCAACTCTAAGCAAGTGACACTGAACTGCGTTGATTGGAATCAAGCAACTGTCGTCGTTCTGGATCAGCTGCAATCATTTGAGGTCAAGCATGTAGCGCACTTCCGGTTGACCGACTGCTTCGACTCGGCTGGCGAGGAAGCTTGTCCAGCCAAGTCCTCCATTGGATTGGCTGGGTTGTGTCGCCAGCGTCAGTGGGCGTACGCATTCCTGTTGAAGCGTCAGAAGAACTTCAAATTCGATCTGGCCAACATCGAACAGCTCCAGCATTTTCCGTAGCGCGAATGCACCATCGCTACGTGGCAGGAATCGGGCAAGCTCTTCTCGATTGAGTGGGCCGACATGAATTCGAACGCGGCGGTCGTGGCTCCATTGTCGCGTCCCCAGGGCAATGCCAAGCCCCATACGGGGACCGGGGTTTCCAAGATTGCTTTGAAGATCAGGGCGTATTTCGGCCCAGGATCCCACGCATTCCTCCAGTTTTATCGGGGCTTGGAAGTGATCCGTTAGCACACGTGAAATTGCATGGGCCGACGCGGGACGGGTCCGAAACAGCGTCGAATAGAAGGCCAATGCGTGATCCTCAGGCGAGCCCGCGCGGTTCCGGCCCGCCAGCGACAATAGAATCGAAAGTTGCTGGTCTTTCCCGTCCGCCTGGGCTGAATGCTCAAGACGGTACTTTTTCCACGCGCGGTAGAACTGGCCAACCGAGCGGTTCGAGAATACCTCCATGAACGCACGCACGCCGCTATTGCGATCTTTGGTCCGGCTGGCGGCGATACGGTCGGAGTAATGAAAGGGAAGTACGCCGCAGGTGCCCAGGAAGCCGATAAATGCCGGCGTAATGTGAATGCGCAAAGTCGAAGGGTCCTTTGCGGCGGTCACCAACATTTCGCTGGTGCGGGCTTCCACTTCGCCGCCACCTCGCAGTGCTTCGACTTCGCTGGCAGGAAAACTCAGTTGGATACTGCTATCAAAACGCAGGATTTGGTCGAATGCCCGTTCTTCACCGATGCCATTCGCCTTCAGAAAACCAAGTATGAGGCGGGTGGTCTGAAAGAACTCGAATCGATATGGTTCATCGATCAGGCGCTGCATTACGCTGGGCTTAAGCTGCCCTTTCGTGGTTCGCACCGAATAAGCTCCTCTCCTGATTTGCTCGAGATAACAACCAGCTCCACAAAGCTATTGAGCTGGACATATTGGTCAAGGAAATGCTCGATAACCTGCACGAACAAGTGCATGCTGTTACCGACGAAGGCATCTTCATCGAGCGTCAGCCTCACCTCGATACCGCGCACCAGAGACACGCCCTTTGAACAACGGCGCCAGGTGCTGGTCTCTGCGCGGGCCATGCCGACTATGCCGGCGATCTGGCGCAGCGATACCGGCGAGCGCTGCATATCGTTTAAGGCGAGCATCTCCTGAAAACCGGCCAAGCCTTTCTGGCTTAGCGAACGCTGGTTCAGGCTCAGGTGAGAAATGAGGCGCCAGTGCAGGCCACGCCCGGATTCGAAGCGCTGAGTTTGCGTCGGCCTGCGCATGAATCGAATAGGGAAGCCGCCGGAGACTGGACAAGGCCCGAAGTCGCCGTCTCGTCTGCCGAATCCAAGCATGGTCGGAAGGTCCCTGTTGGTACAGCTTATTTCGACCGAGATGGATTGCGTTTCGAACTCGATCAGACCGCCATTGATATCGACCAGGGTGATCGTCTTTTCGTGTCCCGGGCTGTTTTCGGAAATGACCTCATCACGCCGCATGAGCCAGTATCGGCCCTTGGCTGTCTCGCCTTCGCCGTGACGAAGGGAATAGAAGGGGCGAAACTCCGACAACACGCTTTGGCTGCCGGATTGCTGAAGCATGTGTACTGAATTGATCGAATACACCTCGTAGCAATTGGCGTGAGCGGAACTGGCGACAACGGGATACTCAGTGGTCAAATGTGTGACTTGAGTGGGCACCGCAGGTTGACTGAAGAGATTGACTACGGGCGAGCAGAAGAAGACCAGGTTTTTCTCCGATAGTGACTGCAGCAGCCGGACGGTGTTCGAGTCTGGCCGCAATCCTGCCACTGCCAGGTGCAGAATAATGTGATTGCTTGTTGCCGGGAGCTGGGCGAGGATGGCTTTCAGGTCGATGTCGATGAAGTTGAATTTTTCGGAATAGCAGAAGAATTCGAGCAACAGGCGGTATGCCGGATGCGACCGGGCTCCGAATGGAATCAGGGCATCGTCGTCCTCGAAACCAACCGGCAGGATCGGCACGCTGTTTAGCACTGCCCAGCTGCCATCCTCGTTTTCCAGGAAAGCGCCGACGGTTCGCATGAATAGTGCGTCGCGCAGCGCCGCACAGAATGAAGGCTCGCCATCCAGGAAAACCCGGACGCGCCCCAGATCCAGCGACGCCAGCTCAATTTCCGGCGACCGTGTTTCGATAACTATCCGGATCGCTGAAGTAGCATTGCGGGGAAGCCTGACATTGGCTGGCGCCCTGATTGAGGTGTCGAATCGGGCGCTGGTAATGGAGATTGGCGCTATGGTTATGCCATAGGCGGTGGTGAACTTGCATTTCACACCATTGACCTCGGCCGAGTCCAGGACTGTTCCGCGTGGAATCGTCCAGCTTCCATTTACTTCCTTGCCCTTCGTGACTGTGGTGTCGAGCCGCACGATGGAACAGGATGGGAACGGCCGCAAATAATGCGGGAACAGTAGCTCCAGCAATCCTTCCGTGAATTCCGGATAATCGTCGTCGAGCCGCTTGGATACCCTCGCGGCAATCAGCGCCGATGCCTCGATCAGTCGTTCCACATGCGGGTCTTCGCATACCTCGCCGGACATTTGCAGTTTTCCTGCCAGGCGCGGATAGCGCTCGGAGAACTCCCGGCAGAGGCGGCGAATCCGAACCAGTTCGTCCTGATATTTGGCGAGTAGTTCCTCCATTATCAGCAAACATCCTTTGCTTTCTGACTGGTGGTCTTGCTGACGGAGTAGCGATGCGTGGATGCCTGCAGGACCGCGTCAAAATACACCGGCTCGGCGCGCGATACCGTTTTTAGCAGGCCGGAAATGACGAAATCGACTCGGCTTTCGCCGCCTGCTTTTACCCGCAATCCCGCACTCACACCATACAGACGTGGCTCATGCAGCGCGATCGCCGTCTTTACCGCGGCGCAGATCTTGTTGCGGTCCTCGTCGCTGGTCAGGCACATGGCCGAGAAATCCATCAATCCGTAATTGATCAGCGAGCGGGCCACGTCCGGGTATTTGGCGAGGGTTTCCGCGGGGATGGCTGTGCGCGTATTGAGCAAGTCCTCCAGGTCACGCGCGACTGCGTCTTTCAGTTGTTCCAGTGCCCAGCCGGAACTGCCGCCGGTAGCGTCGTCGCTGGTGTCAATGAGCCGGTCGAACACACTTGGGGTGAAGCGGTTAGTCATTGCTTGTCTCCACTAATGCCAGATGGAATCAATATGGCGGGAAGCTCATTATTGGCCGTTTACTTTTCGGCAAATTGCGGTGACGCAAATGCATGATGGATTCCTTTTCGACACTCAACTGCTGCGGAAAATCAACACCGGAATGCCTCGTGGAAATCAAGCTATACGGACGATCAGTGCTTGACTGGAAAGGAGTTTCTGATGAGCGTGGCACACAAGGTTCTTTGGTCCGAGGGCTTGACCCTGTTTCCCCAGCATTTGCAACAACAGGACCTCTATCACGAAGGCCGGCTGCATCGGACCGTGCGGTCGATCAATGCCGATCTGTGGGGAATTCGAGAAGCCAAGTGGCGGACGGAAGAACTGGAAAATGACTTGCTTCGCGCGGATACCTTGTCGCTCGTATTTCAGGATGGCGAGTTATACGATGCGCCCAGTGCTGATGATCTTCCGGCGCCGGTGGACCTGAGCGCCTTGCCTTCGGAGCAAACGACCTTTACGTTTCACGCGGCAATGCCCATGCTTAAACCTCATGGGAAGAATTTGCCAACACCGGACGGTCACCATAATGGCGCGCGCTTTATCCAGCTTGACGCGGATACGCCAGACCTGTTTTCTGAAGCGGTCGGCAGCAATATCGCTTACTTGAAAAAGCGGCTCGCGCTCATTTCCGACCACGAGCCGCTCGAGAATTATGTGCACTTTCCCGTCATTCGTTTGCTGCGGTCGACCGGCGGCGGATTCGAAATCGATTCGACCTTTATGCCGCCGGGTGTCTGCATCGGCGGCATCGCGGGATTGCCTGCACTGCTCGATAATCTGCTGGCAAAGCTCAATACCAAGCGTGAGTCCCTGGCCAGCCGCCAGCGCCAGACGCGAAAAGACGTGTTCGAGTTCCACAGCGGCGATATGGCAGCGTTCTGGATGCTCCACACGATCCATGTCGCCAGCGCTGCACTGGTGGATCTTGCCAGCCACCCTGGCCTGCATCCGCGGCAATCGTTTGAGGTGCTGCAGACCCTGGCGGCGGGACTGCTCACCTTTTCGCCAAAATATTCGGTGGCGGATTTTCCGAAGTACAAGCATATGGTCCCGGAGAATCACTTCGGAAGATTGGACATGATCATCCGTGACCTGGTCGATACGGTCATTTCGTCAAAATTCTTCCTGATTCCGCTGCAGCGCGACGAGCAAAAGCCGAACCACCATCGCGGCAAGCTCGACGCCACCAAGATCGATGCCACGACTTTGCTTTGCCTCGCCGTCAATGCGGACATGCCGGCGCTCGAGCTGGTTGCAATCGTGCCGAACCGCTTCAAGGTCGGTTCGCCCGATGATGTCGAGCGGCTTGTCGTTTCGTCCCTGCCTGGCGTGGAACTTGTCCATATGCCGCAGGTGCCTGCAGCCATTCCTGTCCGCCCGAATACTTATTATTTCTCGATTGAGAATCGCGGCGATCTGTATGAAAGCATGCGCAAGGCTCAGGCGATTTCGATCTATGCACCCGGTGGAATGCAAGGATTGAAATTAGAACTGATTGCCCTTAGCACCTGAGTGATTGGCCCCGATCCCGAGTCGGGTTAGTATCAGGCACTCATTCGCTGATATCACGCTTATGCCGGATTTTGGCATACGGATATTTTTGGCAGCGCTAGTTTTCCCAGTGAGTGGAATCAGGCTCGGATTGATGCAATTGGGATTATGGAGTGAGTTCAGTCCGCGTGGGTTGCGGAGCAACCCACCCTACGATTGCCAAGTTGGGCGTTGGGCGAACCAGTCGATCAGGAAGTCGAGCATGCTGCGCAGAACGGCTGGCATGTGCTGGCGCGAAGTATAGATGCCGTATATGCCCATTTGCTGAGGGGTGAACTCTGGAAGTAGTTCCACTAGTTCGCCATTTCTTATCAATGGCATTGCTGAGTAGCGGGGCTGCATTGTGATGCCGGCTCCGGCTTGTGCGGAAGCCAGCAAGACCAGGGAATCGTTTGCGCTGAGGTTGCCGCTGACGGGGATCGCCACCGTTTCGCCACCCCGCTTGAAGTGCCACAGGTTTTTGCCGAAGTAGGAAAACGCCAGGCAGTTGTGGCCATTTAATTCCTCCAGCCGCTCCGGCGTGCCGCGCTCCGCCAGGTAACTTGGCGCGGCGCAGATAACGGAGTCACATTCGGCCAGCTGCCGCGCGATCAGGTTCGGGTCCAGCGCATTGGTGATGCGGATCGCCAGGTCGATGCGCTCCTCTACCAGGTTGACCGCCTGGTTGCTCATTTGCAGATCAATGCGCACGCGTGGATATCGCTGCAGGTATTCCGCGACAGCAAGCGAGATCGCCGCTTGCCCCAGCGACGGCGAGCAACTGATGCGCAGCAAGCCATGCGGCGCACCTGCATCAAAGGCACTGCTGGCGCGCATCCCCTCCGCCGTCTCCAGCAATTGCCGGCACCGGCCCAGCGTTTCCTCGCCGGCATCGGTCAGGCTCAGGCGCCGGGTGCTGCGGTGGAACAGCCTTGCCTCTGCCCACTGCTCCATCTGCGCCAGATAGCGCGTCACCATCGCGCGCGACATGTCCAGCGCTTCGGCCGCCTTGACCATGCTGCCCCTCTCGGCAATGACGACAAACACCTTGGCGGCAGTGATTCTGTCCATGATTTGCTCGATTTATGCAATTAATATGTGCATATTACCGCCTTTTTCGCTCGAAATAAGCAACGTAAGATGACTCCACTTTCACAACACACCCTTGGAGCACACCATGAACCTCAAATCGATCCTGTTTCCCGCCCTGCTCGCCTTGAGCGTGATGCCTGCCTCCCAGGCTGCCGCTCCCCTCGAGCTGGATGTATTCAACCCTGGCGAAGGGGCGGCAATTTTCCCGGTCGCTTCGGTGCTGGTCAAAGGCCAGCGCGACGCCATCCTGATCGACGCCCAATTTTCGCGGGCGGAAGCGCTCAAGCTGGTCGAGTTCATCAAGGCCAGCGGCAAGCGCCTGACCACGATCTACATCAGCCACGGCGACCCTGATTTCTACTTCGGCCTCGACGTGCTGCAGGCAGCCTTCCCTGAAGCAAAGATCGTCGCGACCTCGCATACCCTTGCTGCAATGCACAAGAAGGCCGACGCCAAGGTCGCCTACTGGGGCCCGATCCTGAAGGACAATGCGCCGCGCCGCATCGTCTACCCGGTCGCACTGGAGGGCAACACGATGATGCTGGAAGGCCAGGCGCTGACCGTCAGCGGCCCGGTGCCGGAGCGCGGCTATGTGTGGATTCCGTCGATCAAGGCGGTGGTCGGCGGCGTGGTGCTGTTCAATGACTTGCATGTGTGGACGGCCGACACCCAGTCGGCGGAATCGCGCGCCGCCTGGCACGCCACCCTCGACGGCCTGGAAGCGCTGCAGCCGAAGACGGTCGTGCCCGGCCACTTCAAGCCGAACACGCCGATGTCGCCGGCGAGCATTTCCTTCACCCGCAACTACCTCGCGCAGTTCGAGGCCGAAGCTGCCAAGGCCGCCAACTCAGCCGAGCTCATCACTACGATGCAGCGCCTCTACCCTGCCGTCGGCTTGCAGGCGGCTCTTCAAACGAGCGCCAAGGTCATTAAGGGCGAGCTAAAGTGGTAAGTGTGAAAAATGTCGCGCCGCAAGATTGACCCCGACACATTCGGCTGCGATACTGAATGAAACGGCATATCAAAAAGATGCCGTTTCTTCCCCTAAGGAAACATGAACGAACTCCATGCCTCGCTCAAGAGCAAGGGCAAGTTCTCGCTCAATTGGAGCTACTTGAACGCCATCACAAGTGGCGTTTCGGCGATCGATCTCGGGTCGCTGGCATTGCGCAATCTTCACGATGCGCGCGAGTTTGTGCGCGAATACGGCTTCGACGTCGACCATCCTGCCACCGCCGGCATCATTGCGCGCGCGCACAGGGAAGCCTTCGACTACATCACCTCGACTTTCCTCGAGCCCTGGCAAGTGGCGCTGATCCCGCCGGAAGTGAGCCACCCGGAAGACCCGTTGCTGCTGCTGGTCTATGCGTCGCAGCGCTCGCATCAGGTCGACTTGCTGCGCATGTGGTCCTGCGCGGTGCTGAAGGTGATGCACGGCGTCTTCTACATCGACAATAACCTCGAATTGCGCCACTTCAATACGATCCGCGAGCAGGTATTTGCCAGTCTGGATGAAGTGATCCACAGCGATGGCGACAATCACTATTTCCTGACGGATGGCGAAGTCTGCCTGCCGCTGCTGCACTACGAGAAGAAAAGCAATAAGGGCCGCCACAGCATCCTGCTCAAGCTGCTGCAAAAGGCCGCCTACCTTGCCGCCGATATTTACGACCACCTCGGCATCCGCCTCATCTTCAACACGCGCTTCGAGTGCCTGCTTGCGCTGCACACGATGCAGCACGCGCACTTGCTGTCCGTCACCAACGTCGATTCCCAGCGCACCCGCAACACCTTGCTTGACCTCCATGCCGCCAAGCAGGTATTCACCAAGTACCGCGCGCTGATCGAACGTTCAGACGGCTACCCCGAACAATTATTGAAGAAGATGGACGACGAATTGCTGCATTTGTCGACTGCCCAAACGCTGGCCGACAATCCCCACAGCGGCAGCGGCTTCAACAGTCTACAAGTGACGATCCGCAAGATGATCCATCTGCAACCGGATACGGTGCCCTACTCCCTTACCAGCGAGCACGCCTATCTGGACAAACAGGACGTGCAACGGACCGAGAACGAAGTCGGCTTCTTCTTCGAGTACGAAATCCAGCTGATGGACAAGGCCAGCTACGACCGCAGCCTGACCGGCCCGGCCAGCCACGCCGCCTACAAGCGGCGCCAGGTCGACACTGCGCGCGGCCGCGTGTTCGGACCCGAGCTGGTGCGCTGGCTGTCGCGCCAGCCGGCGCCGGCAGCGCCGCAGGAAGTGCAAGAGCCTGCCGAGTCGAAGTGACCGTGCGGCCCAGTCACGGCAGGGGGGGGGTAACTCCTTACCCACGCGGATATGCCAATGTGACGCCCCTGTCATGCTCACGGTGGGGTGGGTGACTCCTTACCCACGCGGATGAGCCAACGTGACGCCCCTGTCACGCGCACGGTGGGGTGGGTAACTTGTTAGCCAAGCGGATGTGCCTGCGTGACGCCCCTGTCAAGCGTGGGTAAGTTCGGGTCGTCGCACGGAAGTTTGTGCGGTGACATACCCACCTACATTGCACAGTCAACTGTAGTGTGGCAGCATACAGCGCTTGACCTTATCCAAACGGAAACGTTCCATGCGCAAGTTTGTTCCCCTGCTGTTATCCCTCGGCCTTGCCGGGCCGGTCCTGTCGGCCGACCAGCCCGCCAATACTTTCCCGTACACGCCGGGCCTCGATGTGACGGCAATGGACACCAGCACCGACCCTTGCGTCGACTTCTACCAGTACAGCTGCGGCGGCTGGATGAAGAACAACCCGATCCCGGCTGACCAGGCGAACTGGTCGGTGTACCGCAAGCTGACGCTCGACAACCAGCGCTACCTGTGGGGCATCCTCGAGAGCCTGGCGCACAACACGCAGGGCCGCAACCTCAACCAGCAAAAGACCGGCGACTATTTTGCCGCCTGCATGGACGTGGCCCGCATCGAAAAGCTGGGCGCCGCGCCGCTCAAGCCCTACTTCGACCAGATCGCCGCGATGGCCAGCAAGGCCGACCTGCCCAAGGTGCTGGCCCGCCTGCACCTGGCGACCGACGATGGCAGCCTGTTCTTCGGCTTCGGCTCCAACCAGGACTTTGGCGACTCCACGCGCGTGATCGCGTTTGTCTTTGCCGGCGGCCTGGGCTTGCCGGACCGCGACTCCTACCTGAAGCCGGACGAGAAATCGAAAGACATCCGCGTCAAGTATGTGGCACACATCGCCCGCACCTTTGAACTGCTGGGCAACTCTGCGGTTGACGCGCGCCGCCAGGCAGACAAGATCATGGAACTGGAAACGACGCTGGCCAAGGCCTCGCTGTCCGCCGTCGACAAGCGCGATCCGTACAAGCTGTTCCACAAGGTCAAGCTCGGCGGCCTGCAGGCGATGACGCCAGACTTCAGCTGGAAGGACTACCTGGCGGGAATGGGCATGCCGAAGCTCAATTCCTTCAATGTGACCGAACCGGCCTTCTTCAAGGCAATGGCGCGGCAGTTGAACAAGCAATCGCTGGCCGACATCCAGTCTTACCTGCGCTGGCATGTGACGCGCGCCAGCGCGCCGCAACTGGCATCGGCCTTTGACAATGAGCACTTCGGTTTTTTCAGCAAGACCTTGCGCGGCGTGCAGGAACAAAAGCCGCGCTGGAAGCGTTGCGTCGCGCTGGTCGACGCCCAGCTGGGCGAGGCGCTCGGCCAGGAATTCGTCAGCCGCACCTTCAGCCCTGAACTGAAGGAAAAGGCGCTGCACATGACGCGCCAGGTACAGCAGGCGATGGAGAACGACATCAACTCGCTGCAATGGATGAGCACGACGACCAAGAAGAAGGCGCAGGAGAAGCTTGCCGCGATGGTCAACAAGATCGGCTACCCGGACCAGTGGCGCGACTACAGCAGCTATGTGGTCAAGCCGGACGACTTTTTCGGCAACGTCGAGCGCGGCAGCATGTTCGAGGCGCGCCGCAACCTGGCCAAGATCGGCAAGCCGCTCGACCGCAAGGAATGGGGCATGACACCGCCGACGGTCAATGCCTATTACAACCCGCAGATGAACGACATCAACTTCCCCGCGGGCGTGTTGCAGCCGCCGCTGTATGACCCGAAGATGGATGCGGCGCCGAACTATGGCAATACCGGCGGTACCATCGGGCATGAGCTGATCCACGGTTTCGATGACGAGGGGCGCCAGTTCGATGCCAGGGGCAATCTCAAGGACTGGTGGACCAGGAAGGATGCTGATGCCTTCAATGCACGCTCGCAGTGCATCGTTGACCAGTACGCCAAGTACACGATCGTTGATGACATCAAGATCAACAGTAAGCTGACGCTGGGTGAAGATGCGGCCGATCTGGGAGGGCTGATCCTCGGCTATATGGCTTGGAAGGCAGAGATGGCGAGCATGCCGGAGAAGGCGCAGCTGCGCGATGGGTTGACGCCGGACCAGCGTTTCTTTGTCGGCTTTGCGCAATGGACTTGCGAGAATGACCGGCCGGAGAACCTGCGGGTCGACGCGCTGACCAACCCTCACTCGCCGGGCAAGTTCCGCATCAATGGCGTGGTGGTGAATATGCCAGAGTTTGAGAAGGCGTTCAATTGCAAGAAGGGGCAGCCGATGGTCAGCGATAAGCGCTGCCGCGTTTGGTAGCGGTTGCGGTGGGCGCGTAGGGTGGGCGGGACCGCCGAGGACTGCGTGCCCACGCGTTTTAATGTCACCCCTGCAAATTCAAGGTTTTGACGGCGCGCGATTCGCCTTTTTCACCCATGCCGGAACCGCTGCCCTTGGTCTCCTTGCGGATCGTGACCAAACGCTCGCCAACTTGCGCATACACATTCTGTTCTTCGCTGGCCTGGTTCCACGACACCACCATGAAAGCGCGGTTGCTGCTGTTCTGCACCGTGCGGCTCGCCAACGGCGTGCCGTCCGCGCCAATCCACACCGATAACGTCGCTTCGAATTTCTTGGTGAATTCGCGCTCCTTCTCCGACAGCGTTTCAACCGGAATTTCAAACGACAACAGGCGCGCCGGCTTGCCCTGGTAAGTCTCCGGCTTTTCCGATTTGAATACGCTCTTCTCCACCAGACGCGACAGCGTCCGCGCCGCGAAAATCATCGGCCGCAATTCGCCCGAGCTGATCTCGCGCATCGCGGACAAAGTCGGCGTCTGGATCTTGCGGTCCTTCTCGCGCGCCAGTTCTTCGGCCTCGGCCTTTGACAGCAATTCGCGGCTGTAATGCATTTGCAGGCCGCGGCCATTGTCGTCAATCGTCACGCTGGCCTGGCCATTGCGCTCTTCCACATCCTTGCCGCTGCCCTGGCGGTTCCAGGTTTTCGATTCCAGCACACCCTTGACCGGGGTGTGCCCGTTCAGGCGGGCCAATGCCGATTTCAGGTCAGTCAGGCCATCGGCGTGGGCCGCTCCGCTCAAGGCACTCAATAAGCCGGCGCCTCCGAGGGTGATGATCATTTTTAGCATGCGCATATTCTGTATTCCATAGCTTTAATAGGCTGCCGGGCAGCGAAGCGCCACTGTAGCGCGCCCGCCCGGCAGGCGGCGGGGGATTGCGACAAACTGCACTATGATCGGATGGGCTGCACAACATTTCCTAGCAGAATTACAATATTTCACAAACTTGTAAGACCGCCGCGCCCCGGTTCAGACGGCAGCGCGCACCACCTGCCTGACATCGTGCGGCAGGATCGAATGCGCCTCGCGCGCGGCCGCGTCCAGCCTGCCGTCGAAGTGGATGGTGCCGTCTTCGTCGACCTGGGCATAACCCGTCTTTTTCAGGGTGTCGATGAAGGTGCGGAAAATGACCTTGTCAAAGAACTCCGGCGCATTGAATTCGCGCAGCAGCGACAGCCGTTGCGCCTGCAGGTGGCATTGCGACTCCAGTTCCTGCGCATTGATGCCGCCCGAGCCATGGCTGGTCAGCGTCGCCAGCGTGATGAAGTAGCGCATCAGCGTCGGCCGCACGGCGCGGCCCAGCAGCGTCAGTTGCGCGTACTCGGCGCTGTTGAGCTCCGGCGCGCTGTAGCGCTCGCGCTCCCCTTCCCGGTTCAGCCAGCCCATGCCGGCCAGCGCCGACAAGTGTTCGTCGATGGCTTCGTTCAGCTCCGCATCGGTCCAGCGCAGGAACAGCTCGGCGCGCAGGAAAGGGTAGACCGTATGCGCCAGCCGCAGCAGCTTGGTGCGGCTCATCGACGCATTGTGCGACACCAGGAAGGCGATCAGCGCCGGCAAGGCATACAGGTGCAGGATGTTATTGCGCGCATAGGTCGACAGCACGGCATCGTCCGGATAGAAGTACAGCACGTCACCGAGCGGGTGGGGCTGGCGCTGCAGCAGCAAGAGCCGCTCGCAGTAAGCCACCATCTCGCTGCCATTCATCCTGGTGGTGATGCTGCGGCTCGAGTACGGTGCCAGCAGCGCCAGCTCGCGGTAGCAATCGAGCTGGCGCACCAGCTGTTGTGCGTCCATCGCGTGGCGCGGCGTTGCCAGCAACACCAGGCTGACCAGGTTCACCGGGTTGATGACGGCAGCGTCGTTGATGCCGCTCGCGATGGTGCGCATCAGCTGGTCGATGCCGCTGACCAGCCAAGCCGGCCGCGGCGCCGAGGGCCCGCTGCTGCGCCAGTCCGGGTTGTGCGCGCCGAGGATGTCGGCCAGCTTGATCGGCTCGCCGAAGTTGACATGCACCTTGCCGAAGTTTTTCTTTAGTTCGCGCACCGCCAGCACCAGGCCCGCAAGCGACTCCTTCTGCTTTGGCCGCCCCATCAGCTCGCCCACATAGGTGCGGCCTTCGAACAGCTTTTCGTAGCCGATATACACGGGGATGAACACGATCGGCCGCGCCGCATCGCGCAAATGGCTCTGCACCGTCATGCCCAGCATGCCAGGCATCGGCGCCAGCAGGCGCCCGGTGCGGCTGCGGCCGCCTTCGACGAAGTATTCGATCGCATAGCCTTTGCTGATCATCATGTGCAGGTATTCGTTGAACACCGCCGCATACAGCTTGTTGCCCTTGAACGAGCGGCGCAGGAAGAAGGCGCCGCCGCGCCGCAGGATGCCGCCGACAATCGGCAGGTTCAGGTTGGCGCCCGCTGCGATGTGCGGCACCATCAGCCCCTGGTTGAACACGAGGTAGGACAGCAGCAGGTAGTCGATATGGCTGCGGTGGCAAGGCAGGTAGATGATCTCGTTGCTTGACGCGACATTGCTGACGGTGTCGAAATTGCTCACTTCGACGCCGTCGTACAGGCGCGTCCACAGCCAGGTCAGGAAGCGTGCCGCGATCCGCACCAGGTTGTACGAGTAGTCCGCCGCAATCTCGAGCGCGTAGCCATACGCGGCCTTCTGCGCCCTGCGTAGCGCCTTGTTGTCGCCGCCATTGGCCTGCGCCTCCGCTTCAATGGCCGCCTGAACGGCTGGCGCCTCCATCAGGTTGTTGACGCGCGTGCGGCGGTGCGACAGGTCAGGGCCGATCGCCATTTCGCGCTGGCGCCGGAAATGCACGCGCAGCACCCGCGCGATCTTGCGCAGCGCCTTTTCTTCGTCGGCGCCTTGGTCGATCATCTGGCGCAGCAGCATCGGCTCGTTGAAACGCACCAGCGTCTGGCGCCCGTGCAGCAGGATCGTAAACAGCTGCTTGATGGAGCCGCGATTGGCCCAGCCGTCGGCAAACAGAATCTGCCACAACGAGTCTTCCTTGGTCGGCTTGCGGCCCCACAGGATCGTCACCGGCACCAGCTGCACGTCGAGCGACGGGTCGGCCATCGCCGCCGCCACCAGCCGGCGCAGCTGATCCGAGTGCACGCGCTGGGCAGAGCTGAACAAGGGCTCCTGGCGCGACGCGAAGAAGAACGAGCGGCCGGTGCGGAAGGCGTTGGTGTTGATACTGGCGAGCGCTGGCGGCAGGCCGAGCGCATCCGCCTCGCGCATCAGCACCAGCACGTTCGACAGCAGGCGGCGCTGCAGCACATACACCACCGGCTTGTCGGGCACCAGCCCAAGGCCGGCCGCGTCCGTCGGCAGCACCTGCGTGCGCACCCAGCTGTAGAGCAGCTTGCGGGCCGCGTACAGGAAAGGGCGCTCGAGTCCAAGGTACTTCAGCATCGTCCCTCCGTTTGACTGTGCGTGGCGGACAAACCCCGCCCTACGCCACCTCGACCCTGTTCCTGCCGTTGGCCTTGGCGCGGTACAGCGCCGCGTCGGCCCTGGCGGTGGCATCGACCGCGGATTCGCCCGGCAGCAGCGCCGCCACGCCGAACGAGATCTGTACCGGTTCATCGAGCCCTGCGTCGATCTGCGCGATCTGCTGGCGCATGCCCTCGGCCAGCAGGTGGGCGCCGGCCAGGTCGGTCGACGGGCAAATGACCATGAATTCCTCGCCGCCCCAGCGGCCCACGGTGTCGGCCACGCGCCGGTTCACGCGCAGCACTTCGGCCACCGCCAGCAGCACGCGGTCGCCGGTCGGGTGGCCGTAGCGGTCGTTGATTTCCTTGAAGTGGTCGAGGTCACCGATGATGATCGAAAGCGGCTGGTTGTCGCGCTTGACGCGCTGCACCTCGTAGGCGATCACTTCGTCGAGCTTGCGGCGGTTGTACAGGTGGGTCAGCGGGTCCGTCATCGACAGGCGCAGCAGGTCCTCGGTGCGTTCGGCCACCTGCGCTTCGAGCGTGCGGTTCAATACTTCCAGATTGCGGTACAGCTTGCCGTTGTCCTCGACCGACTTGCGCAGGGTCTGGCTCATCTGATTGAGCTTGTGGGTCAGCATGTGCAGCTCGTGGCGGCCGGGGTCCTTCAACACGAAGGTCTTGTCGCCCAGGTTGTCGATACTGAGCTGGCCGACAAACTCGCTCATCTGCTTGAGCGGCCTGCCCAGCAGGCGGTTGATGACGAAGACGAAGATGAACCACAGCGCCAGCGTCTTGATCACCGAGTTCACCAGGATCAGCATGAAGCCGTATTCCACCTGCTTGAGGATGATGGCCCGGCTCGAATAGACGGTCCAGCGCCCGATCACGCGGCGCTCGCCCGACTGGTCCACGTGCACGACGTCGAAGCTGCGGCTGAAGATGCGCTCGAACAGGCCTTCGCTGGCCGGGCTCAGGGCGCCGTCGGCCGACGAGGCGGTCAGCTTGCGGCCCTGCCCGTCCTGGATGACGCCGCTGGCCGCCACCAGCTTGCCCTGGGCGTCGTCGACGCGCGTGCCGATCACGGTCGGCAGCGCATTCATGCCCGACAGAATGCCGCGCAGGATCTCGTTATTGAAGCGCCACAGCGCGTCGGTGATGCCGGGGCCGAAGGTGGCCTCCATCGCGTCGATCTCGCGCTCGAGGCGGTTGGCGGCGTGCCGGTATTCGGCCGTCAGCTGCACCGTGGTGACCACCAGCGTGACGAGGAAGTAGACGCCGAAGACGGCCCGCAGCAGCCTGGTGGCGAGGCGCTGGTCGAATACCGGTGTGGCCGTTTGTGGTTCCGTGTTCATGCCCTGCCCGTCAATGCGAAGTAAGGAATCCGTGCTGGTAGGCGCGCCGCATCTGCAACGCTTCCTGCGGGTTCGACCATTTTTCCATGATGCTGCGGTAAGCGGCAGTGCCGCGCTCGGCCTGCAGCACCTTGTTGACCGATGCGATGACGCGCAGGCCCCACGCATTTTTCGGGCACATCACGTGGAAGTAGCTCGGCTGGCCATATTCGCGGATATCGAGTTCGACCAGCTCGCCAACGTGCCCGCTCTGCCTGCTAAAGTAATCGACAATGACGGCCGTCTCAACCAGGAAATCGAGCCGGTCGGCCAGCAGCATCTGGATCGACTCGTTAAAATCCGAATGGCTCTGCTCGGGCGGGTAGCGCAGCAGCAGGCTGTCGACCACCGGGTTGATCGAGCGCTCGCGCAGGGTGCTGGTGCGCAGGCCCGGCGTGGTCAGCAGCTTTTCGAGCGACACGGGGCCGCTGCCGAAGCGCTTGAGGTCGGCCTTGCGCACGATGACCTTGTGCGGCAGCGTGATCACGGCCGGCACCGAAAACGCCGCGAACTGTTCGCGCAGGACGCTCTTGCTGCCGCCGACGAAACACCAGGGGCTGCCATTCTTGATTTCATGGAAAATGCGCGGGAACGGAGCAATCGCCTGCTTGTGCTCATACGCGTCCAGCTGCTTTTCCAGCACCGCCCGCACCAGGTCGAACGTGCCCTGGTCTTTGTCCGGCCCCTCGGTGATCATATTGGGCGCGGTATTGAACCGCCCCCACACGATCGTTTCCTTGGCGCAAGCAGCATCGGCCAGCAGACTCAGCGCGAACAGGGCGACAGCGATTTTCAGGAGGGAGTGCATGTGCGGACGAGTATAGCACCCGTTTTCATAGGAGAAACGGAGCGAATTGAAGCGATACTCTAGAAAAAAGGGCAGTTTTGGAAGGCCTTCTCTAGTTTTTGTGCGTAGCCTTGGCACAAGTCAAGAGCGTTTCGAAAATTATGTGAACGCTAATTGGATTTTCGATATACCCATTTTTTAGGAGCTCACCATGGCACTGACCGCAACCTTCGCAAAACTGAACAACACCGAATTCGCTGACACCGTCCGCACCCAGGCCAGCGCCCTGATCGAAACCGCCCAGGCTAAACTGGACGTGGCCCAGACCGAAGGCCGCACCCTGCTGGCCAACCGCGTCATGATCAGCGCCCAGCACGCCAGCAACTTCAGCGAGTTCCTGGCTGAACTGGCCACCAAGATCGCGCCGGCACCGAAAGCCAAGCCACGCCGCGCCGCTGCCCCTAAGGCCGTCGCCGCCAAGCGCCGCCCGGCTGCACGCAAGGCCAAGTAATACCCGTAGGGCGGGTTCGGTTTCATCGAACCCACGCGGGTGCATATCTTGCTCCCTCCCCGCGTGGGTAAGCAAGCTTACCCACCCTACCATGCATACCATGCCCGCTTTCTAGCGGGCATTTTTTTTGCCCGTATTGACTTGCCGATTGTACAATCTGGACATCAATCAAGGAGGAGCGATGTCGGTAGACGTAGAAGCAGCAGGTGCCATGGTCACCGCCAGCCTGATCGCGAGCCAACTGGGAGGCGACGGCGGCGGCAAAACCGCTTCGCAAGAACCGGGCGCCGTTTGCGCCAATTGCCAGACTCCGCTTTCCGGCAAGTTCTGCCACGCCTGCGGCCAGGTCGGCAGAGTACACCGCTCCCTGCTCAAGCTCGGCGAAGAAATCGGCCAGGGCATGATGCGCTTCGACGCCAAGGGCTGGCGCACCATCCCGATGCTGATCTTCCGTCCCGGCCAGTTGACCCGCCGCTACATCGACGGCCAGCGCGCGCGCTTCGTGTCGCCGCTTGGTCTGTTCCTGTTCATGACCTTCCTGATGTTCTTCGTGTTCTCGTTCACGGTCAAGAACCAGATCAAGTCCAACAAGTCGCCGGAAGATAACGCCAAGGTGATGGCCGAATTCGAGAAGTCGATCGAGGAAAACAAGGGCGAGTTGGCCAAGGCCGAGCAGGCACTGGCAGCGGCGGTCAAGGCCGATAGTGGCATCAATGGCGCCAAGTCGGACGTGCGCGACGCGACGCGCGACCTGACGCGGTCCGAGAAGGCGGTCGCCAAGTTCAAGGAAAAGATGGCGAAGAAGGAGGCCAACAAGGCGGCCGGCCTGCCCGAGGAAGACTTCAACGGCGACTTGCCGCCGTGGTTCAAGGATATCCGCACCGGCGACGGCGACCTCGATGCGTCGATCAGAAACGCCGTCAAGAACCCCGACCTGGCCCTGTACAAGGTCAAGAACACGGCCTACAAGTTCGCCTTCCTGCTGGTGCCGATTTCGCTGCCCTTCCTGTGGCTGATGTTCATTTTCCGCCGCGGCGTCACGCTGTATGACCATGCCGTGTTTTCGCTGTATTCGCTGTCGTTCATGTCGCTGCTGTTCAGCCTCATTTCGATTGCGGGCCACTTCAACTGGGACGTCGTGGTCGGCTTCCTTGTGATGCTGGGGCCGCCCCTGCATATGTTTGCGCAGCTGCGTGGCACCTACGGCCTGGGGATCTGGGGCGGCCTGTGGCGCACCAGTATCCTGATCGTGGTGGCGCTGATCGTGTTCGTAGTGTTCCTGCTGCTGGTACTCCTCCTCGCCGTTCAGTAAAGGGCAAGCCATGACACAGAGCTTCTTCCAGACCTTTATCCTGCTGCTGCTCGTGACCGACCCGTTCGGCAATGTGCCGCTGTTTGCCAGCGCGCTGCAGCCGGTCGAACGGGCGAGGCGCTGGAAGATCGTGGTCCGCGAGTGCGCGATCGCTTATGGGGTGCTGGTGCTGTTTATGTTTTTTGGCCGCCACTTCCTCGAGGCGCTGCAGCTGTCCGATATTTCGCTGCGTATCGGCGGCAGCGTGATCCTGTTCCTGATCGCGATGCGGATGGTATTCCCGCAGCCGGGCGGCTTGTTCGGCGAGGGCGATACCGGCGGCGAGCCGTTTATCGTGCCGCTGGCGATACCGGCGCTGGCCGGGCCGTCGGCTTTGGCCACGGTGCTGCTGTTCTCGTCGACCAGCACCAAGGAGGTGATGGTGCACCTGGGCGCGCTCACGGCGGTGGCGGCGGTGTGGCTGGGGGTATTCCTCAGCGCCGAGCGCCTGCAGCGGGCGCTCGGGCCGCGCGTGATGACCGCCTTTGAACGCTTGATGGGGCTGATATTGACGGCGATGTCGGTTGAAATGCTGCTGGCCGGGATTCGGGACTTCCTGAAGTCCTTGCACTGAACTTTCCGCGTGGGTAAGTTCCTTACCCACCCTACCCATCCTTTAGGCTTCCATTTTTCCCTGGATGAGGAAGGCCGCTTCGGCGAAGGCGAAGTTGCCGATCAGCATGCTGATCTGGGCCAGCACTTCGTGGCCGAATACCTGCTCCAGCTGGGCCTGGTGGGCGTCGAAGTAGGTCGGCGTCTCGCCGTCGAAATCATTGAGCAGGTCGACCAGCGTAGCCAGCACCTCGGCGTTCGGCGTGGCCGCGTTGTCCTGGTTGCTGGCCTTTTTTGGCAGGTGGGCGTCGAGCTGGGCCAGCGCATTCGACATCGAATGTTCAAGGGCGGCAAACAGCGCCGGCAGGCTGTTGGCCGGCGGCTTGCCGCGCATGCCTTGCAGTGCCGCTTCCATCGCTTCGGCGTCGCGCTGAACAAAGCTCGCGCCCAGGCTGCCGGCCAGGCCGCGCAGCGTGTGCATCAGGCGCTCGGCGCCCATGTAGTCGGGGTCGGTCAACATCGTCGCCAGCGCGAGGCAGGTGCCGGCCTGGCCGGTGCGGAAGCGCTCCAGCTGTTCGATGTACAGCGCGTGCTTGCCCGCCATATAGCGCAGGCCGCGCACGGTGTCGAACTCGGTCAGCCGGGCCAGCACGGCGACCAGGTCGCCCGGTTCGGGCTCCGGCACCTGCTCCCGCACCACCCGCACCTGCCCCACGCCGAGCCAGCGTACCAGCAGCGCGTAGAAGTCTTCCGGGTGGATCGGCTTGGTCAGGAAGTCCTGCATGCCTTCGTTGATGCAGCGCTCGCGCACTTCGCCCACCGCATAGGCCGTCAACGCGACGATCGGCAGTTCAGCCAGGCGCCGGTCCTGCCGAATGGCGATGGTGGCCTCGTGCCCATCCATCAGCGGCATCTGCAAGTCCATGAAGACCAGTGAATAGCGCCCCGGCTCGCCCGCCAGCGCCAGCTCGACGGCCTGGCGGCCGTTGTCGGCCACGTCGACGTCGATGCCCACCATGCTCAGCAGCTCGATGGCGACCTGCTGGTTGATCGGATTGTCCTCGGCCAGCAACACGCGCACGCCGGCATAGTGGCGCAGTTCGCCCGACTGCTCCAGCGCAGGCCGCGCGATGGCCTCGTCCTGCGCGCCGGCGATGCCGAAGCCGAGTTCGAAGTCGAAGGTCGAACCAACGCCTTCCACGCTGCGAATGCCGATGCGACCGCCCATCAGTTCCACCAGGCGCTGCGCGATCGACAGGCCAAGGCCGGTGCCGCCATATTTGCGGGTGGTCGAACCATCGGCCTGGATGAAGGGCTGGAACAGCCTGGCCTGCTGCTGCGGCGACATGCCGATGCCCGAGTCGTTGACGGCAAAGCGCAGCCGGACGCTGCTGCCCACCGCCTGGGTGACCGACACCTTGAGCGAGATGGCGCCGCCTGGCGCCGTGAACTTGACGGCGTTGTTGACCAGGTTGATCAGTACCTGGCCAAGGCGCAGCGGGTCGCCCCGCAGGCGCGGCGGCACGTCGGCGGCCACGTCGAAGTGGCAGGCCAGCTCGCCTTCCTGCGCCTTTTGCCCGGTCACGGCGGCCACGCCGGCCAGCACTTCATCGAGGTCGAAGGCATTGTTCTCGACGTCGAGCCGGCCCGCTTCGATCTTGGAGAAGTCGAGGATGTCGTTGATCACGCCCAGCAGCGATTCGCCGGCGCGGTGGATCTTGCCGATGTAGTCCTTCTGCTTGGCGGACAAATCAGTCTGCAGCGCCAGGTGGGCCAGGCCGATCACGGCGTTCATCGGCGTGCGGATTTCATGGCTCATATTGGCCAGGAACTCGCTCTTGAGGCGGGTCGCATCCTCGGCCTTCTGGCGCCCGAGCCGCTCGGCCAGGCTGGCTTGCTCCAGCTGCTTCTGCGCCGCTTCGAGCTGCTGGTAGGCGCTGGCGTTGTCGAGCGCGATGGCGCTGTAGGCGCACAGGGTGCGCAGGATCAGGCGCTCGCGCTCGCCGTAGGCATTGGTGCTGGGCGACTGGATCGACATCACCCCCAGCACGCGCTCGCCGATGGTCAGCGGCGCGAACAGCAGGCTGCGGGTCGAGACGGTGCCGGGGATCGGCTCGCACGCTTCGTCGGCCGGGATCGACAGGTGCAGCTCGCGCCGCTCGCGCACCGCGCGGGCGCTGTAGGAGTTCGGGTCCGACAGTTTGATGGTGGTGTGCGCGATCGGCCCGTCGAGCTCGACGCCGAAGGCCTGGGCCAGCGTCTCGCCATCGTCCTCCAGCAGGTAGATCATGAAGATGCTGGCGTCGAGCAGGTTCTCCAGGTGGCGGTAGACGGCCACGAACACGGCTTCGATGTCGAGGTTGGCGGTGATCTCCTGGCCGATCTGGCCCAGCTTCTCGAGCGTGGCGCCGGCGTCCTGCAGCGCCGCGGCGCGCTTGGCTTCGGCTGCCGCCACCAGCCGGTGGTGTTCGGCCAGCTCGGTCGCCCGTTCGGCTTCGTGGCGGGCCTGGATCACCGCGCTGCGGCTGGTGGCCTGGCGGTTGCCGTCGCGCTGCTCCACCACCAGCGCGGCACGCGCGTATTCGAGCGCGCGCCAGGCGTCGCCGGCGTCGGCCCAGGCGTCGCACAGGTCCTTGAGCAGCCTGGCGCTGGGCGACCAGTCGCCGATGGCCGCCCCCAGGCGCATCGCCTCCTCGAGGTAATGCACGACGGCGTTCGGCGCCGTCATTTTCTTGGGCGGCGCCATCTGGTGGCGCGTATGCAGCTCGGCCAGCGCCTGGCACAGCGGCACATTGAGCGCGGAAAAACCGAATTCATGGATCAGGGCGCGCGCTTCGTCGATCGCACCCTGCGCCTTGGCCGGCTGGCCCGCGGCCGACAGGGCGCGCGCCAGCCGGATCAGGTTGGGCGGCAGGTCGTCCATCGAACGCGCATTGCGGAACAGCGCCAGCGCCGTCTCGTAGGCGTCGACGGCGTCATCGGCGCGCGCCATCAGCAGCAGCGTCTCGGCCAGTTCAGCGTAGGCGCTGGCCTTGTTGATGCCGCCCGGAGTCTCCTCGAAATAGGCCAGCGCTTCTTCGATGATGGCGAGGGCGCGCTCAAACTGGCCAAGCTGGCGCAGCAGGCTGCCCATATGGGTCAGGCCATGGCCGATCAGGGCCGGCCAGCGTGTATTGCGCGCCAGCGCTACTGCCACGTCGAACATGGCGGCGGCGCCATCGAGTTCGCCAAGGCTTTGCAGCGACACGCCGGAATTGGCGGCCGACACGATCGCCAGCCGCACGCTGCCGATGCTCTGCGCCAGCTCGGATGAACGCTGGTAGCAGCTGGCGCCGCGCGCCGGGTCGCGGCGGCCGTCGATCACGCCTTCGGCGGCATACAGATAGGCGTCGACGGCGGGATGGCGCGGTTCGGGGTAGGAATGGCAGAACGAAGCGACTTCCTTCTCCGCCATCACCGGGTCGGAAAACGACAGTTCGTAGATGCCCCAGGCCTGCGCCACCTGCAGGCGCAGGCGGTCGCCGCCCATCATATAGCTGGCGGCGGCGCGCGCGCAGGCCGTGCCTTCGCGCTCGCCATCGCCCAGCGCCATGGCCAGCAAGGCATCGCTGAGCCAGGCATCACCCTCGCCGTCGGCGTCGCCCAGCGCGATGAACTGCATCTTGGCGCCGGCGAGCATCGACTCAGCACGCACAAATTCGCAGTACAGCGCGGCCACTTCGACCCGCACCAGCGCCAGCCGGGCCAGCACGGCACCCGCCACTTCGTCCGGCAGTCCGGCCGCCAGCGCCTCGGCCTGGGTGGCCAGGCTCAGCGCACGTTCGCTGTCGCGCTGGCGCAGGTGCCACGCCAGCTGCACGAGCAAATGCAGCCGCCCCGGCGCTGGAGCCGCGGCGAGCTTGCCCTCGAGCGAGGCGACTTCCTCGTCAAGCGCGTATAAGTTCATCGGTACGCATTATTTGGCAAAACCTGGCCCCCCTGGATGGCACGACGCCAAACCTTACCGCGCCATTGCTGGATGGTCAACACTCAATTGCCTAGCGTTAATACTTCAGCCCGAAACAGGCTACACTGCACATCACACCAGCCAGCGGGGAGCGCCATGCCGACACCAACCATCCGCCTGTTATTAGTCGGCGCCACCGGCGCCGTGGGCCAGGCCGTGCTCGGGCTGGCCCTGCAGGACCGGCGCATTGCCAGCGTCACGGCGCTGACCCGCCGCCCCCTGCCTGCGCGGGAGGGACTGAGCAATGCGGTGGTCGACTTCGACCGGCTCGATCCGGGCGCACCGCACTGGCAGCTTGACGCCGTCATCTGTACGCTGGGCACGACGCGCCGCATCGCCGGTTCGGACGCGGCGTTTGCCCGGGTCGACCGCGACCTGCCAGCGGCGGTGGCACAACTGGCGCGCCAGGCCGGGGCCAGCCGCTTTGCGCTCAATTCGTCGCTCGGCGCCGATGCCGGCTCGGGCAACCTGTACCTGCGCGTCAAGGGCCAGGCCGAGCAACTGGTCGAGCAGGCGGGCTACCCCAGCCTGACCATCGTGCGCCCGTCGCTGATCGACGCCGAGCGCGCGGACAGGCGCCCTGGCGAGCAGGTCGGCCTGCTGCTGGCACGCCTGCTGCGCCCGGCCATACCGAAGCGCTACCGCCCGGTGACGCCGGCGGCGATTGCGCGCGCCCTGCTCGATGGCGTGATCGCGGGCGCACCCGGCCGCCACATTGTGGAGTCGGGCCAGCTCGGGTAGGGTGGGCATGTCGCCGCACCAGAACCCGTGCGACGACCCCGTGCCCACGCGTGACGGTGGCGAAATATTGGCCACCGCGTGGGTACGCAGTACCCACCCTTCAATGGTGCCGCCAGCAGCGTTATCGTACGCGCCGTACAATTGTCGCTTTCCTTTCTTCGTCCGCGCCATGGAGCCAGGCAGTACTATCCGCAAGACCGTCGGCATCCTCGCCATCACCCAGGTCGCCGGCTGGGGCATGTTGTACTACGCCTTCTCGATCATGGCGGCCGATATCGGGCGCGACCTGGCGCTGCGGCCAGAAGCGGTGTTCGGCGCCTTTTCGTGGTGCCTGCTGGTGTCCGGCCTGGCGGCGACGCCGGTCGGCATCCTGATCGACCGCTTTGGCGGGCGCGCCATGATGGCCTGCGGCTCCCTGCTGTGCGCACTCGGTTTCGTGGTGCTGAGCCAGGCGCGCGACGCCGTCACGTTCTACGCGGCCTGGACCATACTCGGCATCGCCATGGCGCAGACGCTGTACGAAGCGGCGTTCTCGACCATCACCCATGAAGTCGGAGCCGGCTCGCGCAAGGCCATCTCGACGCTGACCCTGTTCGGCGGATTCGCCAGCACCGTGTTCTGGCCGCTGACCCTGAAGATCAATGCCGCCATCGGCTGGCGCGACACCTATCTGCTGTATGCGGCGGTGCAGGCCGCCCTGTGCCTGCCGCTGCACCTGCTGCTGAGCCACCGGGCCGCGCCGCACGCTAGCGCGCACGCCGCCGCGCACGACCAGCACTTCACGCTGCGCCAGGCGCTGCGCGAGCCGGCCTTCTGGCACCTGGCGTTCGCGTTCTCGGCCAACAGCTTCGTGTTCTCGGCGCTGTCGGCCCACTTGATCCCGATCCTGCAGCGCTACGGCCACGCCGCCGGCACGGTGGTGCTGATCGCCGCGCTGATCGG
>CBDDRJ010000032.1:0-38870 GCA_965233055.1 uncultured bacterium | reverse complement strand
CTCGCGGGTCTGTGGCATCGGGCCGTCCGCTGCCGAGCACACCAGGATCGCGCCGTCCATCTGCGCTGCACCGGTAATCATGTTCTTGATATAGTCGGCGTGGCCTGGGCAGTCAACGTGAGCGTAGTGGCGGTTGGCCGTTTCGTACTCGACGTGGGCGGTGTTGATGGTGATGCCGCGTGCTTTTTCTTCTGGTGCAGCATCGATCTGGTCGTATGCTTTTGCTTCGCCGCCGAATTTCTTCGACAAAACAGTTGCGATCGCAGCCGTCAGGGTGGTCTTGCCGTGATCAACGTGACCGATGGTACCGACGTTGACGTGCGGCTTGGTCCGTTCGAATTTACCTTTTGCCATTTTAGACTCCTAACGATTTTTGAAAGTGCGTGGGCCTTGTGGGCCCGACTGACTGTTTGAAATAAAACTGACGGCGGGTCTGTCGCCGCACCAGAACCCGTGCAACGACCCGGAACCCACCCTACGGTGCTGCCTTGCTACTCAATTCTGGTGCCCTTTACGTGGATTGAACACGTGGCCTCTCCCTTACCAAGGGAGTGCTCTACCACTGAGCTAAAAGGGCTAATTGTTGCGCCGAACTACGCGCTGCATGAACAGCTGGAGCGGGTGAAGGGAATCGAACCCTCGTCGTAAGCTTGGAAGGCTTCTGCTCTACCATTGAGCTACACCCGCGAGGACGTTCACACCACTACAACTTTCCTTGCAATTTCTTGGTGGAGGGGGCTGGATTCGAACCAGCGTACTCATAGAGAACAGATTTACAGTCTGTCGCCTTTAACCACTCGGCCACCCCTCCGCGAGGAACCGCAGAGTATGAAGCACTTGCACAAAACTGTCAACCCTGATTCCGGCATTAATCCTTGAATTTCGGCTGAAAGCTGCTTCGGGGCGTGATTGTAATCGACCGTCGCGCAAAATTGCAAGTGCGGCCGGGATTTATCCGCCCAGCGCGGCCAGCACCTGGCCCTTGAGCGCCTTCAGCAGCGCCGTTTCGTCCGGCGGCACGCCCTCGAACGCGGTCAGCGTGCGGTCGGCATAGAACAGGCCGAGCCGGGCCTTGCCGACCACCAGCGGCAGCACGATCAGGCTGGCGCAATCGGGCAGCAACTCGCGGTGCCATGGCGGCAGCAGTGCGTGCAGCTTGGGGGCCTTGGCGTCGGCCACCATCATGTCGGCATTGTGCTCCATCGCCAGGTGGAACAGGTCGCGGCTGGGCTCGGCCGGGAACTGGAAGCCCTGCTGGCGCGGCCCGTGGCCGGGGCCGAACGCGGCGCGCGCCCGGTAGGTATCGGTCTTCGGGTCCTTCAAACACACGGTAGCGAAGCGGAACCCCATGCTGCTGTACAGGCTCTCGAGCACGGCCAGGATCAGTTCGTTGACGCGCGCCTTGCCGGCCGCCCGCATCTGCGTCACGTCCTGCACGCCGGCCAGCAGCAGGTCGCGCGCATTGGTCGGCTTGCCGCTCGGGTGGAACTGACCGGCCGCCTCGGGCGCCGCGCCCAGCGTCGCCTGCTGCAGCACGGCCGGCAGGCCGCTGCCGCTGTCGGGCGCCGCGGCCGGCTGGCCCGGCACCAGCTTCATGCACGCCAGCAGCGCGGCCATCTCGTCCTTGACGGCGGCCAGCAGCTGGCCCAGCTGCTCGGCATCGATCGCCAGCGCCGACCCATAGCGCGACAACAGGGCGCGCTCATTGGCGCCGGCGATGCTGGCGCCGCGGTGGGCCAGCCGGCCCAGGTCGGTGCCGAAGCAAGCCACCTGCGCCATCCATTCGTTACGGCTGGTCGCCGTGCCGAGCGGGCCGGGCGCCTGCGGCGCCAGCGACAGCACCAGTTGCGGCGCCAGCTGCCACGATTGCACCACCGCCTGGGTCAGCGCCTGGTAGCCGCAGCCGAGCACCAGGCTGGCGGCCTGCTCGTGGCTATGGCGGCCGCTGGAAACGTGGCCGGCGATCTCGCGGTAGCTGTCGTTTTCGTGCGAAGCGACCAGCAGCGGCGCGATGTTCTTGAGCAGGGCCACCACCGACGCCTCCTCGGCATCGGACTGGTAGGCACTGCTCCTGCGCGCCATCGCGCGCCCGACCAGCGACGACAGCAGGGCCACTTCGATCTCGCCGCGCACCCCGGCGCCCTCGGTGGCGCCGAGCGCGTCGACCAGCAGCATGCCGAGCGCGGCGCGGCGCACCGTATTGAAGCCCAGCAGCGACAGCGCGCGCGACACCGTGGTGACGGGCGGCGTCGCGCTCGAGCGGTACAGCGCACCATTGGCCATGCGCAGCACGCGGGTCGACAGCGCCGCGTCCGACAAGATCACGTGCGCCAGTTCATTGGCGCCCTGCTCGTCGTCGGCCGCCATCTGGGTCACCCGCGCCACTGCGGCGCCGAGCGCGTACAGCTCGGCGTCGTCGCCCGCCTTCTGCAGCAGGCGCGCGCGCACCGGGTGCAGCTCGGACGGGAACTGGACTGCCATCAGGCGCCGAGCGCAGCCAGGATCTGGGACTTGAGCGCCTTGATCAGCGCCGACTCGTCAGCGGCGATGCCTTCGGGTGCCAGCTGGACCCGGTCGGCATAGAAGAAGCCCAGCTGCACCTTGCCCACCACCACCGGCAGCACGACGAAGCTGCGCGTGTCCGGCAGCAGCGCCGCATGCCACGGCGGCACCAGCGCGGCGATCTTCGGTTCGCGTGCATCGGCGATGACGAGGTCGATATTGTTCTGCATCGCGTAGAAGAACACGTCGCGTCCGCCGTCGGCCGGGAACACGAAGCCCTTCTGGGTGCGCTCCTGCTCGGCGCCGAAGGCGGCCCGCGCGCGGTACTGGTTGGTTTTCGGGTCCTTCAGGCAGACGGTGGCGAAGTTGAAGCCGAGTCCGCTGTATATCGTTTCGAGCATCGCCATCATCAGCTCGTTGATCTTGCTCTTGCCGACGGCGCGCATCTGCGTCAAGTCCTGCACCCCGGCCAGCAGGCGCTCGCGCGCATTGGTCGGCTTGCCGCTCGGGTGGAACGGCTGCTGCGCTTCGCTTGCGCCGAGCGCCGCGTCGAGCAGCGCCTGCGGCAGGCCGGAGCTGCCACTGGGCGCCACCGGGCGCAGCCGCATGCACTTGAGCAGCTCGGCCATCTCGGCCTTGACGCTGTCGAGCAGGGGGCCGAGCATGTCGGCATCGACCGGCAGCGCGCCGCCATAGCGCGCCAGCAGCGCCGCCTCCAGCGGCGAGGCGGGGTCGCGCTCGCCGCGCGCGGCCAGGTGGGCGCAATCGATGCCGAAGCTGGCCAGCTGCGCCGTCAGTTCGGCACGGCTGGCGGCCGGCTTGAGCACGCCCGGCGCAAGCGGGGCCAGCGCCGCCACCAGCGGCGCCGACAGCTTCCACGCCTGCGCCACGCCCTGCGACAGCGCCTGGTAGCCGCAGCCGAGCACCGCCAGCGCCGCCTCGTCCAGGTTGTAGCGGCCCTTGGCGAAGATGGCGGCGATGTCCCGGTGGGTCTCGACCTCGTGGGTGGCCAGCAGCAGCGGCCCGATATTCTTGAGCAGGGCCACCACCGACGCCTCCTCGCTGTGCAGGCCGGTGGCGCGGCCGGACTCGCCGGCACTGGCGGCCAGGTGGGCCACCATATTGCGCCCGACCAGGCTGGCGCACAGCGACACTTCGAGTTCGGCGCGCACGCTGCCGGCGCGGTTGGCGTCGAGCGCGTCGACCAGCAGCATGCCGAGCGCGGCGGTGCGCACCGTGTCGAAGCCGAGCATCGAGATCGCGCGCGAGATCGTCGTCACCGGCGGGCTCGAGGCGCTGCGGTAGCCGATCGTGTTCGACAGGCGCAGGATGCGGGTCGATAGCGCCAGGTCGGACACGATGATCTGGGCCAGATCGTTGACGCCGCGGTCGTCGTCGGCCGCCATCTGGGCCACCCGCGCCACCGTGGTGCCGAGCGCGAACATGCGGGCGTCCTCGCCCGCTTTCTTCAGCAGGCGCTGGCGCACCGGGTGCAGGGCGGCCGGCAGGCTGCTCATCCGTGGCCTCCCAGCGAAGCGACCACCTGGTGCTTGAGCGCCTTGATCAGCGAGGTCTCGTCGGGCGGCACCCCTTCCGGCGCATCGATCGTGCGGTCGGCATAGAACAGACCGACCTGCAGGTCGTTGACCACCAGCGGCAGCACGATGAAGCTGCGGGTGTCGGGCAGCAGCTTGCGGTGCCATGCGGGCAGCAGCTCGGCGATCTTGGGGGTGGTGGCGTCCGAGATCATCAGGTCGGCGTCGTTTTCCATCGCCAGGTTGAACAGGTCGCGCGCCGGCTCGAGCGAAAAGGCGAAGCCGGCCTTGCGCTGGTCGGCGTCCTGGCCGACCGCCACCCGGCCGCGGTACTGGCCAGCCTTGGCGTCCTTCAGGCAGGCGACGGCGAAGCGGAAGCCCATGCTGGTAAACAGCGTCTCGAGTACCAGCTTGATCAGCTGGTCGACCTGGAACGAGCCGGCCGCGCGCAGCTCGGTGGCCGCCTGCACGCCGGCCAGCAGCAGCTCGCGCGCATTGGTCGGCTTGCCGCTGGCGTGGAAGGTCGGCGGCTGGGTCACTTCGACATTCATCGCCGCGCCGTGCAGCGCGTCGGGCAGGTTGGCCAGCGCCTTGGGCGGCGGCGCCAGCGGCGCCTCGGTGGTGGCCACCAGCTGGGCCGCTGCCAGCCTTTCCTGCTCGGCGTGCGGGTCGGACAGGGCGGTCAGCGCGGCCAGGTCCTCGGCCGACGGCTGCGCCGCCACTTCGACCACCTTGACCGCCTTCAGGTTGGAGGCGCGCGAGATTTCGGCCAGCTGCTCGCGCACGCTGGTGAAGATCTTGGACAGGATCACCGTGTCGACCCGCAGCGGCCCGCCGTAGCGCGCCAGCAGGTCCATCGCTTCGCGCGAGCCGACCGGGTCGGCCCCGGACGACAGCACCCTGGCCGCGTCGTGGCTGAACGAGGCCACCATCCGCATCCACTCGGGTTTGCTGGTCGGCGCCACCAGCAAGCCGTCCGGCAGCGGATCGAGCGAGCGCCGGATCTCGGTCGGCATGCGCCATTCCTTGAGGATGGCGTCGCTGACCGCATCGAAGGGCGAGCCGAGAATCATCTGCGACGCCTGCGGCGGCTCATGCTCGCCGCTGGCGATCAGCGCGCAGATCTCGCGGTAGCGGTCCGGCTCGTGGCTGGCGATCATCAAGGGGCCGAGGTTCTTGAACAGGGAGCTGATCATCACCGCCTCGGCGCCGTTGAACTTGGCCCGCTTGCCCATTTCGCGCCCGACCATGCTGGCGCACACGGCCAGGTCCAGTTCGGCGGTGACGGCATGGCCGTGGCCGGCGCCGGACAATTTCTCGACCAACAGCATCGACAGCGCAGAACTCTTGACGCGGTCGAAGCCGACCAGCGAAATGGCGCGCGAAATGGTGTTGACCGATTCGCCCGACGTGGTGCGGTAGCCCGAGCCGTTGGCCATGCGCAGGATGCGCTGGGTCAGGCCGACGTCCGACATCACGTACTTGGCCAGCTCGAACAGGCCCTTGTCGTCCGACGCGGCCATATTGGAGACGCTGGTGATCGACGCCCCCAGCGACATCATTTCCTTGGTGCCTGCGCACTTCTTCAGCAAGCCTTCGCGCACGCGCCTTTTTTTCAGCCGGGCTTCTTCGGCTGCGTCGTCTTCATTTCCCATACTTGGCTATCCATGACGGCGCAGACATCAAGCGGCGGGTTTCTTCTTGCCGGCCTTGACGTCGTATTTTTTGAGGATCTGCTGGTGTAGTCCAGCCAGCGCCGGCAGTTTCGGGTTGACCGGGTCGAGCCGGCGCACGGTGTCGATCAGCGAGCTGGCGTAGGCGCCGAGGCGTTCGTCCCAGCCGACGTTTTCCAGGCACTTGAGCACGGCGACGGCGGCGTTGAACACCACCTGCGGATTGTCGGGCAGCTTGTTGACCGCCTCGACCATCAGGCCGACGGCGCCGCGGAAGTCGCCTTCCTTGGCCTTGGCGGCGCCGGCCGCGACCAGGTCGATCACCGCCTGCCGGCTCTGTTGCGCCAGTTCCAGCGCCAGGTCGCCCTTGCCGGCCTTTTCGAACACGCTCATGGCCTTGGCCATCGCCGCATTGTTGGTGGCGTTGAGCATCACCTCGCGCATCACGGCGGTGGCGCCCTCCTCCATATTATTGGCCAGGCAGTTGCGCGCCAGTTCCATCTTCATTTCGTTCGAAATGCCGGTGGCGTCCTTGCAGGCGCTCAGCGCCTGCTGCAGCGATTCGGCCAGCCGCGTCTCGTTGCCGGTGTATTCATGCACCATGGCCGACGAAATGGCGCTGCACAGGCCAGTGTTCTTTTGCCCGCCCATCGACTTGTCGAGGTCGCGGATGACGGCCGCCGCCTGCACCGGGTCGCCCTTCTTGACCAGGGTCTGGACCAGCTTGACGTGGTCTTCCGGGTCGCGGAATTCGGAGTACTTGGCCTTGCTGACGACCTGCTTGAGCACCTTCTCGGCGACGTCGACGTCGCCCGTCTCGAGCGCCACCTCGCCCAGCCGGCGCAAGCGGCGCACCGCGTGCGGCGACACCGACACGGCGTCGCCCAGCACCTGCTGGGTGCGTTCGAGCTCGCCGATCGCCTCGTGCGTCTTGGCCAGCCAGTCGTAAGCGTCGACGAACTTCTTGTTCTTCTCGACCAGCGACTCGAGGATGGTCTGGGCCTCGGCATAGCGCTCGCGCATATACAGGGTCTTGGCCACGCCCAGCCGGGCCCAGCCGATCTGCTTCGAATCCCACAGCTGGGTGTAGATCGGCTCGGCCTCGGCCGGCTCGCCGAGGAACATGTGCAGCTCGGCGCGCAGGCGCATGAAGTCGATCGCATAGCGCGGCTGGGCCTTGATGCCGTCGATGCAGGCGGCGATCGCCTCGCGCTGGTTGCCCGCCTCCATCAGGTTGTACACCTGCATGAAGGCATTGCGCTTCTCGAGCGCGCGCGCGATCCGCTCGAGCAGGCGGTCGGCGGTGAACGGCTTGAGGATGTAGTCGGTCGGGGTCAGCTCGGCGGCCGAGATGACCTTGCCGTAGTTGCCTTCGGCCGTGACCATGAAGAACATCGTCGACAGCGGGATGATATTGTGGTGGCGCAGGTCTTCGAGCAGTTGCTGGCCATCCTGGCCGCCGTCGAGGTCATACTCGCACAGGATCAGGTCGAAGGTCTTCAGGCCCAGGTGTTTGATGGCATTGTTCGAACTGCCGGCGTGGTCGATCTTGGTCAAACCGCACAGGTTGAGCATATTGTGTATGCTGGCCCGCATGCCGGCATGGGGCTCGATAATCAGGGCGGACAGCCCGTCCAGTTCGTTTGTTGCCATGTTCCCAATCCATTCCAGAAGTCGCGTTGCCGCACAGCACGATGCATTGTCGTGCAATTATCTCAACTGTATATTACGGCGCCGGAAAAAAATAGTTTATTCCGATACAAGGTCAGTATTTGCGCAACGACCCGCAGCTAGTCCTCTTCGGCCGCCACCGGCGGCGGCTCCTGCTCGATGATGGCCAGCAGCGCGTCCACCACGTCGGGGTCGAACTGGCTGCCGCGGCGCTCCTTGATGTAGGTGACCACGTCCGCGTAGGGCCACGGCTCCTTGTAGGGCCGCTTGTGCAGCAGCGCGTCGAACACGTCGACGATGGCGACGATGCGCGCCGCCAGCGGGATGTCGCGCCCCTTCAACTTGCCCGGGTAGCCGCCGCCGTCGTAGTGCTCGTGGTGGCCGCCGGCGATCTGGGCGCCGTAAGTCAGGTAGCTGACCCCGTCGACCATCTTGGAGGCGCGTTCGAGGATGGCGCGGCCGATTTCGGCATGGGTCTGCATGATGCGGCGCTCCTCCTCGTTGTGCAGGCCCGGCTTGAGCAGCACCAGGTCGGGCGTCGACACCTTGCCGACATCGTGCAGGATGCTGGCCAGCCCGATCATCTCGAGCAGCTGGGGCGTCAGCTCCGGGTCGGCCACACCGCTGTCGCGCAACTTTTCGGCGATGCGCGACGACAGCACCTGCACCCGGCGCACATGGCCGCCGGTGCCGCGGTCGCGGAATTCGGCCAGGTCGGCCAGCGCCACCACGGTCGCCTCCTGCGCCTTGCGCAGCTGGCCGAACATATACAGGTTGTCGAAGGCGGCCGCGATGCGCTGGCAGAACACCTCGAGCAGGTCGCGCTGGATCTCGGCCAGCGGCCACGGCGGGGTGACCGAGATGGCCAGCTCGCGCCCTTCGGCGGTATGGATGAACAGCACATTGGCCGGATGCTCGAACTGGCTGTGCTTTTCGTGGAAGGCCTTGGTGATGGTCGGCAGCAGCGGATGCGCGGTGGGCATGTCTTCGTTCTCGGCCAGCGGCGCATAGCTGCCGGTGGCCGCCACCACGGTCGGCTTGCCGCCGCCGACATCCATCACGCACAGCACGCCGTCGGCGCCGACGTCGAGGATGGCCGAGACCTGGTTGAGCACGCCGGAGGCGAACTCGCGCAGCGAATGGACCTGATAGAGGTTGGTGGCGCCGGCCAGGATCTTGCCCAGGCCGATGCGCGAGCGCTCGAGCATCATCAGGCTCTCGTAGGCGCGCAGCGCCGAGATCACGGTGGTAAACAGCTTTTGCGTGGTCAGCTCGGTCTTGGCCTTGTAGTCGTTGATATCGTACTCGATGATCACGCGCTGTTCCGGGGCCTGGCCCGGCTGGCCGGTGCGCAGCACCACGCGCACGATATGGTTGCCCAGCTCCTCGCGCACGCGGCGCGCCAGGATCAGGCCGGCGTCGTCGGTTTCCATCACGACGTCGAGCAGCACCAGCGCGATATCGGGCGTATCGTGCAGGATCTGGAAAGCCTCCTGGCCGCTGTAGGCGGAGAACAGTTCGAGTTCGCGCCCCTTGAAGCTCACATTGCGCAAAGCGAGGCGGGTCACGGCGTGGACATCGACGTCGTCGTCGACGATCAGCACCCGCCACAACCTCTGGTCAATGGCAGCCTGGGCCGACTCGGCGCCGACATCGTCATCCTCGTCGATCAGCCAGTTGTCGTCTGCTGCGTTTGGGTCGGTCATACAGGCTCCTTTTTGGGGCGCGTTTCGATTTTCGTCCGGTCCTATGTGTGGACCTTCATTCCCTGTGCGACCGTGGAGGGCGATTGTAGCGTCGCCAACCACACAATCTTACGTTCAAATTATTCAGCAATGTGCCTGCCAAGTCCAGCGCCGCCCTGCCCCCGCCCACGCCTGTTGTAAAAAGGGGAGGCAAGCACCTTCCCTGGGGTCGAGCATAGCAGATTTGATGGCATTGCCAAGCCCCCGGTTTGGATTCGATGTAAGGAACGCGCAGGCGTGCGCGACCGAACCGGCGCGGGACCGGCGCTTTTGGCTCAAACGCGGTGAGCGAGGCTCGTAATCTGCCGGAGACTCTGCTACTCTTTCACCGCACAGCGCAGCGCACGGAATTGCCGCGCGCGCCCGACCAATACGCTGCCATTATGACAAGGACGATAATAATGCAAGCTTCATCCTCGACCGCTTCCGGCGCCGGCAAGGACATCGCCGGCCACGAGTTCCTCGCCTTCACGCTTGGCTCCGAAGAGTACGGCATCGACATCCTGAAGGTGCAGGAGATCCGCGGCTACGAAGCGGTCACCCGCATCGCCAACGCGCCCGAGTTCATCAAGGGCGTCATCAACCTGCGCGGCATCATCATCCCGGTGATCGACATGCGCATCAAGTTCAACCTCGGCACGCCGGTATACGACCAGTTCACCGTCGTCATCATCCTCAACATCGGCGGGCGCATCATGGGCATGGTGGTCGACAGCGTGTCGGACGTGACCACGCTCACGCCCGAGCAGGTCAAGCCGGCGCCGGACATGGGCACCGCCTTCGATTCGCAGTACATGATCGGCCTGGGCACGATCGACGAGCGCATGCTGATCCTGGTCGATATCGACAAGCTGATGTCGTCGGGCGAAATGGGCCTGATCGACAACATCGCCAGCTAGCAGTCCAACCTGTTTCCGGAACCGCGCAATGAACCTTTCGAACTACAAAATCAAGACCCGCCTGTTGGCCGCCTTTGGCCTGCTGGTGCTGGTGATGGCCGCCATGATCATCACCAGCATCACCCGCTTCGTATCGATCGGCTCGGCCAACAAGCACATCATCGAGACCGACTGGGTCAGCGCCTCGGCGGCGCAGGTCATCGACACTGCCGCGCGCGAGGATGCGCGCCGCACCATGGCCCTGTTCGTGCTGGAGAAGACGCAGCGCGCCAAGAGCTACGAAAAAATCGATCAGAACAAGAAAGCCATCGACGCGGCGCTGGCGACCCTGTCCAAGGTGCTCGACAACCCGGCCGAACGGGCGCTGCTCGACAAGATCGCCGTCGCCCGTGCCGCCTACTCGGTGTCGTTCCTGAAGGTGGCCGACCAGGTCGAAGCGGACGACAAGGAAGGCGCCGCCGCCATGATGACGGGCGAGACCTTCACTTTGCTCGACAACCTGCTGGAACTGACCGCGGCGCTGGTCAACCATCAGAAAAAAGACATCGAAGAAAACGGCGCGATGGCGCAGAAGGACATCGAGTTCTCGCGCTGGATGATGATCGGCGCCGGCATCGTCGCCTTCCTCGCCTCGGCCGGCCTGGCGTTCTGGATCACCGAGTCGATCACCGCGCCGCTCGACAAGGCAGTGTCGGTGGCGAAGTCGGTCGCCGCGGGCGACCTGACCACGCACATCAGCGTCGACTCGGAGGACGAGACCGGCCAGTTGCTGGGCGCGCTCAAGGACATGAACGACGCGCTGGCGCGCACCGTCGGCAATGTGCGCATGTCGACCGAAACCATCTCGACCGCCTCGCACGAAATCGCCTCCGGCAATGCCGACCTGTCGTCCCGCACCGAGTCGCAGGCCAGCTCGCTGGAGGAGACCGCCAGCTCGATGGAAGAACTGACATCGACCGTCAAGCAGAATGCCGACAATGCGCGCCAGGCCAACCAGCTGGTGATCTCGGCTTCGTCGGTCGCCGTGCGCGGCGGCCAGGTCGTATCGCAGGTGGTCGACACCATGGCCTCGATCAAGGAAAGCTCGCGCAAGATCGTCGACATCATCGGCGTCATCGACGGCATCGCGTTCCAGACCAATATCCTGGCGCTCAACGCGGCGGTGGAAGCGGCGCGCGCCGGCGAGCAGGGCCGCGGTTTTGCCGTCGTGGCGTCCGAAGTGCGCAACCTGGCGCAGCGTTCGGCTGCGGCGGCCAAGGAGATCAAGACCCTGATCGGCGACTCGGTCGAGAAGGTCGACGGCGGCGGCAAGCTGGTCGACGAAGCGGGCCAGACGATGGAACTGATCGTCACCTCGGTCAAGCAGGTAGCCGACATCATGAGCGAGATCACGGCCGCCAGCGAAGAGCAAAGCCTTGGCATCGGGCAGGTGAACGACGCGATCAACCAGATGGACGAAATGACGTCGCAAAACGCGGCCCTGGTCGAACAGGCGGCGGCAGCGGCGCAAAGCATGCAGGACGAAGCCCAGGTACTGAGCAAGGCGGTGGCTGTATTCACGCTGCGCGACCAGCCGAAGGTGGTGGCGCGGCCCAAGCCAAAAGCCAAGCCGTCGACCCAGTTGGCAGTACGCGCGCCGGCAGCGCCGAAGGCGCCGCCCAAGCCAGCCCCGAAGCCGGCGACTTCCGAAGGCGGCGACTGGGAAGAATTCTAAACCCCTGAACCCGGGGTCAAACCCGGCAACTGGACATCCACGGGGTCAGATTCACATCGCCACGCGCCACGGGGTCAAACCCGGCAACTGGACATCATTGTCCAGTTGCCGGGTTTGACCCCAGTTTTTTGTTTCAGCCGACGTCGATCGCGGCCTGCTTGATGGCCTGGCCCTTGCGGCTCGGACACTCGATCTTGTCGGCGCCCACTTCGACGTTCTGGTAGCGCAGTTCGTAGCGGCCGGTGGCCAGCTGGTCGACCGTCATGCTGTCGTGCGCCAGCACGAACAGGTGGCGCACACTGGCACGCTGGTCCAGGTCTACCACCCGCACGAATACGGGCGAGGCATTGGTCGAGTTGTCGACCAGCAGCTGCAGCTGCTCGCCGCGGTTGCCGACCGCGTAGCCGTCGACATAGCCGGAACGGGTCGGCCACGGCTCGCCATTCGGTGCCACCAGCGTATGGAGCTCGGTGTCGCAATCGGCGGCGCGCGACGGGATCACCACCTGCGACACGGCCAGCACCTTCACTTCCGGCACCTTGATCGGCACCGTGTCGGTCAGCAGCGGCTTGGCCACTGCCCATTTGTCCGGCGCCGGGGCGGACGGCTTGGCCTGTGCGCGCATGGCGTCCGGCTCGGGCCTGATTTCGGCGCGCGCCTCAGTCTTGCTGCCAAGGGCCGAGGCCAGCGCCACCGAGATCAGGCGCGGCGGGTTGGTGAACAGCACACCGGCCATGCAGCCGAGCGCGAACATGGCGCCGACGGCAATCCACACGCGGCGGTCGCGCGCCGGTCGCTTGCGGCGCCCGGTGTCGACATGCTCGGGGTTCCAGCCGCCGTCGTCCCTGGCCGCCCTGGCGTGCCCGTCTTCGTCGTGGGTGCTGGCCAGCCACTCGATCTCCCACTCCTCGGCCGCGATCCACTCGTCGTGCTCCTTGCGGCGCTGGGGGTCGGACAGGGTTGTGTAGGCGCTGTTGAGGATGGCCATGATGCGGGCCGCCTTCTCGTCGCCGGGATTCTTGTCGGGGTGGTATTTCTGGCTGAGCGCCTTGTACGCGGCACGAATGACTTCCTGCGGCGCCAGGCGCGCCACCTTCAGGTTGTCATAATGTGTGTGAATCTTGGCCACGGTGCTCATCCAGTCAGTTCATGATAGCGCATTTGGGGCAGCACGGATGCGTGCTGCCTCGCGCCGCCTGCACGGCAAGCGCAATGCGGGAGCATAGCCGGGTTCGACCACTTGGCGCAAGACAACATCATCAACACTGTCGAAATGCTCACAGCCGGTGGCTGCGGTCGCTGCGCGCGATTGCCTCTGGCAAGCTTGCCTTGTTGCCAACGATGAGAACCTTGAACAATTCCCCCATTTCGGCCGGCGACACCAGCTTTTGCACGGCATTGGCCTGCGGCAAGTAAACCTTGATGTCGTCCGGGCTGGTGCGCAGCAGCAATTCGCCGATGCCGGCCGCCAGCAGGAAGCTGGCCTGGTTCATGTAGCCGAGCACGTCGAGTCCGTTGTCCTGGGCCGCCAGCGCCATCGCCGTGAAATCGACGTGGGCCGTGATGTCCTGCAGGCCGGGCAGGTAGAACGGGTCCGGGTGGGCGTGGTGGCGGTAATGGCACATCAGGGTGCCGGCCATGCGCTGCGGGTGGTAATACTCGTGGGCCGGGAAGCCGTAATCGAACAGCAGGGCGGCGCCGCGGCCCTGCCCCATCATCCGCGCCAGCGAGGCCATGAAGCCGCGCCCGACCGTGTGCAGCTCGGTCATATAGCCGAGCGGCAACTGGTCAGCATCCGCTATCTGGCCGGCCACCTGGACGCTGATGTCGGGCCCGGCCGGCTGCAGCACGAAGGCGCCGTGGTCGATGCCGACGAACAGCTCGCGCCAGCCCGACTCGCCCTTGCTGACCAGCTGGACCGGCATCGCGTCGAGCACCTCGTTGGCCAGCACCACGCCGTCGAAGGCGTCAGGGAAGCCGTCGAGCCATTCGACCTGGGGGAAATCCTTGAGATACTCCTGCTGGCGGGCGCGCAGCTCGCCTGACAGTTCGACGATCGCGTAGCGCGCGATGGCGATGCCGGCCCGCTCCATCTCCAGCAGCACGTCGCGCGCCAATTTGCCGGTGCCGGCGCCAAATTCGAGGATATTGGGCGCAGTTTGGGCGATAATAGCGGCTGCCACCTGGGCCAGCGCAGCCCCGAACAGGGGCGAGAGCTCAGGCGCGGTGGTGAAATCGCCATCCCGCCCCAGCTTGGCGGCGCCGCCACTGTAATAGCCGAGGTCGGGCGCGTACAGCGCCAGTTCCATGAAGCGGGAGAACGGGATCGCGCCATCCTTATTGGCGATTTCAAACGCGATCAGGTGCGAAAGGGCGTGCGACGCGGCCAGCGCATCGCTATCGGGTACGGGTAGGGACATGCCGACATTGTAGCCCCGGCACACATCAAATTGAAGAATCAAAGCACCTTATCAGGAACCACTATGAACTCAGCAGTACTGGCGGGCGCCCCCGCCGACGACAAAGTCGCCTACGAAAACAATAAGCTGCACAAACGGCTGTGCCGGCTGGTCGGCCAGGCCATCGGCGACTTCAATATGATCGAAGACGGCGACAAGGTCATGGTGTGCCTGTCCGGCGGCAAGGACAGCTACGCCCTGCTCGACATCCTGATCACGCTGCGCGAGCGCGCGCCGATCCACTTCGACATCGTCGCCGTCAACCTCGACCAGAAACAGCCGAACTTCCCGGCCGACATCCTGCCGGCCTACCTGCGCAAGATTGGCGTGCCTTTCCACATCGAGAACCAGGACACCTACAGCATCGTCAAGCGCCTGATCCCGGAAGGCAAGACCACCTGCTCGCTGTGCTCGCGCCTGCGCCGCGGCATCCTGTACCGCGTGGCCGACGAACTGGGCTGCAACAAGATCGCGCTGGGCCACCACCGCGACGACATCCTCGAGACCTTCTTCCTCAATATGTTCTTCGGCGGCAAGCTCAAGGGCATGCCGGCCAAGCTGGTGTCGGACGACGGCAAGCACATGGTGATCCGCCCGATGGCCTATGTGAAGGAAGAAGATTCGACCCGCTACGCCGAAGTCAAGCAGTTCCCGATCATCCCGTGCGACCTGTGCGGCTCGCAGGAAAACCTGCAGCGCAAGCAGATCAAGGGCTTGATGCGCGAATGGGAAAAGAAATATCCGGGCCGGGTCGAAAGCATCTTCTCGTCGCTGTCGACGGTGGTGCCATCGCACCTGATGGACCGGGACCTGTTCGGCTTCAAGGACATCAAGGCCGACGGCATCGCCAGCCCGCTGGGCGATATCGCGTTCGACGAGGAGCCGTGCTCGACGCCGGCGGCGTTCAATACGATTGCGCTGCAGTCGGTCTAGGCAGGCGGACCGGTGCGGCTTGCTAGCGCAGGATCTTGTCGACTGCCTTGCCCTTCGCCAGCTCATCGATGAGCTTGTCGAGGTAGCGGATTTTTTGCATCAAGGGGTCGTCGATGTGCTCGACGCGCACGCCGCACACGACGCCTTTGATCAGCGCGCTGTTCGGGTGCAGCGCCGGCGCCTCGGCAAAGAAAGTCGCGAAGTCGCATTCCCGTTCAATCTGCTTTCGCAATCCGGCCGGGTCGTAGCCGGTCAGCCAGCAAATAAGCTGGTCCACTTCCGCCCTGGACCGTTTCTTGCGCTCGGCTTTTTGCACATACAGCGGATAGACCTTGGCGAAGGCCATGGTGAAGATGCGATGGGCAGGCGCACTCATTTTCGTGGCACGTATAACGCGTCCGCGGCCGTTTTCAGCTCATGGCCATCGACAAACTGGTCCGCAATGGTCAGGATCGAAAACAGGTTTCTCTTCAGGTCTTCCGAGACGAGTGCCCCGCCCTTAAGCGAGGTCTGCAGCAAATGCAGCGCCATATCGGCGAGCAGGATCCGCTGCTTGTCGGTCCAGCCAGTATCGCCGCGTACTGCAGCATTTTGCTGATACGCCGCCTCCGTCATCGCATGCGCCGTTTTGCTCATCGACAGAATCTGTGCCCGAACTGTTTCATCGATTGGCATGAAAACCTTTTCTGGTTGCTAGCAGTGGTAAGGCGAACAGGATCAGGAAGATCCCGTTGAGAAGCGCATTCTGCCAGAAGCCGGACAGCAGCGAATAGCTGGTGTCGGGCACGACCCAGGCGCCGACGGAGACAGCGATGATACTCCATCCTATCGGCTCGCCACGGGCGAATAAGGCGCGGGTTACGATGACCAGTGCGGCGCCCCAGCCGACCATGACACTGCCGAGTACAGCGTGGGCCAATGCAGCGTACCTTGCCGGCTCCGCACCGAAGGAGGCAATGCGTCCCGGGTCCGCATAAACAAGCAGCGCGAACCCCTGCATTGCCAGCACCGGCGCGAGCACGAGCACCAGGCCAAACACGATGACGCCGGCACTGGCGACGAGCAGCCAATTGGTCCAAAGCCGCGACGGAGGAGTATTGGATCGAATTGAATCAATCAATGGAGAAGGCCCTTTCCTTGGGTGCGACCTGGCGTAACTCTTTGCGAATGACCAGTTTAAGTCCGGACCATACCTCCGAGACCGCGCACACCTTGATGTCAACGAAACCAAGCGGCAAGGCCAGTTCACGGATGGTATCTTCAGTCACCGTGGTGGCTACCTTAGCCGATTTCTTGGGCCATGATATCCACAGCGCGGCTTCCGGATTCAACTTGGCTCTCAGATTATTGAGCAACTCTGCCAGCTCTTCGCGCTGCATGACAAACGCGTGGGCGATATCCACATTAATATCAGGACGCCGGACGAACTCCACTCCGGCAGGCAAGGGACGCAGCCAGTCTTCATATTCGTCGGGGGCTTCGATCAACAGGACGCGATGCCCGTCCTTGATGCCGAGCTTCTTGAACAGCGGCGTCCCTGAGTAGCCTGTTGTGCTTGTCAAGGCTCGCCCTTCAATACCAGGCCCACGAGTTTTTGAACCACCGGCGCAACCACCGAGATGGTTGGAAAGGCGACGACGAAGGCAAACGCCCACGCCTTGAGCCAAACACTGACAATATTGGGGACAAATCCGACATTGAACAGCGTGATGACAAAGGACATCACGCAAGACATCAGCAAGGCCATGAAAAATGCAAAAACAATCTTTTGATGCTTGCGGTCGATCATTGGTACTCCTTCATTTAGTGTGAATCGGATAGCGGCGTTTGACTTCGGCAACTGATCCGGCAATCAGTGCCTCGAGGACCTTGAGGTCGAGATCGGCCAGGCGTTTGAAGTACAGGCAGGCCTTGCCCATCTTGTGCTTCCCCAGCCTGGCCAGCAGTGCAATCTGTTCCGGGCTCTCGGCGTAGACATAGACGACGATTTGCTCGCTGCGGATGGCAAAGCCGACCAGGCTTGCATCGCCCGAATGGCCGCTGTCGTATTTGTACGTGTAGGAGCCAAAGCCGACGATGCTCGGCCCCCACATCGTAGCCGCTTGCTTCGTCACCTTGTTGCAGATGCCAATCAGCGTTTGACAGTCCGTCAGTTGCTCGGCACTTCCCCTGGCGGCGAGGTAGTCGCCAACGCTTTCGCCAGTGGGCTTGGTCTTGGTCTCGGCCATCGGGAAACCTCCGATCACTTGCCGCAGAATTCGGCGCGTTTGGCCGGCACCCGCAGGACCTGATCGACGTAATAGCTTAGCGCGGTTTCCGAGTACTTGGGATCCGGATGCATGGCGACAAAGGATGCCCCCGCCTGCATCCAGCCTGCAACGCACCTTGCAGTGGGCTCGGTGCCCTCCGCGCACGCGGTGAACGCGTCGAACGCGCGCCGGTAGCTGGAGAAAGTGGCATGGTCCATCGGCAGGCCGTGGCCCGGCACCAGGGTCTGGAAGTCGAGCTGGTCGATGTCGGCCAGCGCCCGCCGCCAGCCTTCGGCACAGCCCGTGTCGAAGAAGGGCAGCGGCACGACCACCAGGTCGCCGACCAACACGGTCTTGCTGGCCGGATCATGGATCCACACATCCCCCTCGGTCGCGGCATGGCTGGCCAGGTGCAGCTTCAGTTCGCGTTCGCCCAGCCTGATCGACATCGCGCCCCTGACCGGCTGGTCGGGAATCAGGTTGGCCGGATCATGGATCGCGCCCAGGTAGAGCCGCGTATCGGCCTTGTTCGGCTCCGGCACGGCCGGGTCAAGCAGCCTGGCCTTGGCCCGCTCGACATTGCGGATCAGGAAACCTTTCAGTGCCCCTTCCACTGCCGTGCTGGTGTAGAGCCTGGCGCCCGGATAGGCGGCGCGGATGCGCGCATTGCCCGTCGCATGGTCGAGGTGCCAATGGGTATTGACGATCGCCGTGATCGGCTTGTTGCGCGCCCTGGCCACGGCGATGATCTTGTCGGTGTGCTCCGGGTGGCGGCCGGTGTCGATGACCAGCATCTCGTTGGGCCCCTCGAACACGATCGAGTTGCCGTCCGGCTGGACATCGTTCGGCACTTTTCCTTCGATAAAGGTGTACGGCGCTTGCGCTGCCGGTGCTGCGGCCAGGCCCAGGACCAGGGCCAGGGTTGCGATCGATGCCATTGCCACCTCCTTCAATTAAGCCAGTATTGAAATTAGAGCTGCTCCAACGCGTTCAGTATGACAGGCCAGGCACCACTGGATGGATCGATCACGGCGAAATGGCCGCTGTCCGGCAGTTGCACCAGGCTGGTCCGGGGAAAGGCCGCGCAATAGGAATCGGCGACGGCGGGCGGCACCACTTCATCGAGGCTACCTTGCACGATCGTCACGGCCACCTCGGGGGCGGGCAATTGCATGGGGTCGACGTCCGGCCGAAGGGCGGGATCGGTGCCGAGGAACTTGCCCACTGCGCCATCACCCAGCTGCAATGCGTGCGCGAGGCGCAGGTCGGCCGCCGGGGCCAGCGCGAGCACGCCTTGCAGCGTCGGTGCCGCGCAGTGCGCCGCTGCCCACAGCGCCAGGTGGCCGCCGGCCGAATGACCGATCAGCAGTATTTTCCCGTTGCTGGGCGCATCGACCGCCGGCGCGGCCGCGAGCGCGGCGGCGATATCGTGCAAGGTGGCGTCAGGGTCGCCAGCAATGCGGCGGTACTCCAGCGTCAGCACGGTCCAGCCGGCGGCGGCCAGCGCGCTCGACATGGCTTCGACATGCTCGCGGTCGTACTGCGGCTTCCAGAAGCCACCGTGGATCAGCACCAGCATCGGCAGCTGAGCGCCGCGCCGGCCATGGCGCACATCGGCCACCTGGTCGGGGCCACTGCCATACTGGATTGTCTGGTCCGGCGCGCTTGCCTTGCGCGTCAGGATGGAGAGGTCTTCAGTCATCTTGTTTTTCCCCGCGCTACCTTTCGTTGGCCAGATTGCGCACCGATACTTCACTCGAATAGGGCCGCACCAGCTGCATCGGCGCGGCCGAGATCATGGCGCGCCCGCCGGGCATCGGACAGGCCTGGTGCTGGCGCTGGTACAGCGCCGCTGCCAGCATGCCTTCTTCGGTGTCGCCCAATGCGTGACCGAAGTCGTCGCTGGCCGCGCAGGACGGCGCGAAGCCGTCGGCGAAGTCGCCGAATCCTTTGTCGTTCACGCCCTGGAATTCGACCGCGAAGTAGGTGGTGCCGCAGTTGGACGTTGCCTGGAAGCCGTACGGCTTGCCGCAGGTCTGGCTGCCGATCAGGGTCACTTCCACATCCACGCCGCGCAGTCCATTGATGATCGATTCGCTGGCCGAACAGGTCGATCCACTGGTGAGGATCGTGACGCGTTTGAGACCGAGCGTCGGCAGGACCTCGTTGCGCGCCGTGCTGAAGCCCTGCCCTTTGGTCGGGAAGCCCTGCGATATATTGTTGATGTTGCGCTTGTCGTTGAACCGCAGTCGCTCGAAGACCTTGTTGGTCGTGCGGGCGGGCCCGGCGATCATGTAGGCCATTTCGCTGGCGATGACCAGGTAGCCGCCGCCGTTGTAGCGCAAGTCCAGCACAAGATCCGTGACCTTGGCCGCTTCGAGCGTGCGCATCGCGTCGACGATGTGCCGCTCCGATGCAGCGGTATGGCTGTTGAAGGTCAGGTAGCCAACCTTGCCGGTCGGCGTATTGATGATGCGGGTATTGCGCACCGGTATCGTGACGACGTTGGCTGGCTTGAGCGTGACGGTAAAGCGCGCGCCATCGCGCTCGAGCTGAAGGCGGTGGGTGTCTGCGGTGCTGGCGGGGAACAGGCCGGCATTGATCCTGGCGACAGTGGCCGTGTCGTTCCCGAGCAGGAAATCGGCATCGTCAACGGCGACCAGCCGGTCGCCGCGGCGCACTCCGGCCAGCTGGGCCGGCGAGCCTGGTTCGACCAGCGCGGCGAGCCAGTGGCGTGGCAGGGTGTTGGGGCCGCGCCCCCACGTGACACCGTAGCCGTAGACAATGCCGCCGACCTGCAGCGCATCCCACGATTCGGACGACTGGGTGAAGTGGAACTGGTCCTTGGCCTTGGCCGACGGGGAGAGTTCGATCGACTTCATGACGGCGAAGTAGTCGACCGCCGAAGTGAACTTGGCCGGGTCGAACAGCGTATACGGGACCTCGTTGTACCAAAGGTAGTTTTCATTGATGAAGGAACGGATCCACGCCATTTCGTCGGCCAGCGTGCCTTGCTTGTCCGGGAACGGGACGCCAAAAAAATAGGGATTGAGGCCGGTACGGGGCTTCGCGCACAAGTTGAGCAAGGTGCTCGATTTGGGGAATACCAGCAGCGGCGACAGCGGTTCCGGGGCGGGCGCAGGCGCGCTGCCGCCACCGCAGGCGGCTGCCAGCAACAATATGGCCGCCCATGGCAGGGCGCGGAGGATTCTTCGCATTCTTGCAGACCGCTTTTACACAGCTGGCCATTATAGCGGTTCGCGTGAAAAAGCAACGGGCCCCGCAGGGCCCGTCAATACAGCAGTGATGCGGCTTAGGCAGCGCGCGTGCCCGAAGGCTGGGCCGGGGCGTCGAAGGCGGCCAGCAGCGCCGCTTCCTTCTGCTTGGCGGCTTTGAAGTGGCGCTCCTTGACGTGGCCATAGCCGCGGATGTCTTCAGGAATGCTGGCGATGGCCACCGCCTGCGCCAGGTTGCCGGCCGTCAGTTTCGACAGCAGGCCGCCGACCGTCGCGCGGTACTGGCCAATCAGCGCGCGTTCCATCTTGCGCTCCGCGGTGTAGCCGAAGATGTCGAGCGCGGTGCCGCGCAGGCCCTTGAACTTGGCCAGCACGCCGAACGCCTTCATCATCCATGGTCCGAATTCCTGCTTGATCAACTGACCCTTGGAGTCGGTCTTGGCCAGCAGCGGCGGCGCCAGGTGGAACTTGAGCGTGATGTCGCCTTCGAACATGCTGGCGATCTTTTCCTTGAACGCGCCGTCGGTATACAGGCGTGCCACTTCGTACTCGTCCTTGTAGGCCATGACTTTGTAGAAGTAGCGCGCGACCGCTTCGGTCAGGCGGGTCCCCTTGCCCAGCTTGGCTTCGGCGGCCCTGACCTGCTCGACGAAGGACTGGTACTGCCCGGCGTAAGCGGCGTCCTGGTAGGCGGTCAGCAGCTCGACGCGGCGCTTGACCAGCTCGTCGACGCTCTGGGTGCGCTTGAACTCGATCACCTTGGCCGGGGTCGTCATACGCACCACCGATGCCAGATCGTGCGCTGCCGTGCGGCCCCAGTGGAAGGCCGACTTGTTGAAGCCGACCGACACGCCATTCAGTTCGATCGCTTTCAGGATCGACGCTTCGGCCAGCGGCACATGGCCCTTCTGCCATGCGTAACCCAGCATGAACATATTGGTCGCGATCGAGTCGCCCATCAGCGCGGTGGCGATCTGGCCGGCGTCGACGAAGTCGGTGCGTTCAAGACCGCAGGCCTTGATGATCTCGCCCTGCGAAGCCGCGCCCGGGAACTGCCAGTCCGGGTTCTTCACAAACGCGGCGGTCGACGAACCGGTCGAATTGATGGCGGCGAAGGTGCGGCCTTCGCCCATGCGCGACAGCGCGTCGCGGCTGGCGGTGACGATCAGGTCGCAGCCGATGACGAGGTCGGCGCTACCGGTGCCGACGCGGGTCGAGTGCAGGTCGGCCTGCCGGTCGGCCAGGCGCACGTGCGACATCACCGGTCCGCCCTTCTGGGCCAGGCCGCTCATGTCGAGCACGATCGCGCCCTTGCCTTCGACGTGGGCCGCCATCGCCAGGATCTGGCCGACGGTAACCACGCCGGTGCCGCCGATGCCGGTGATCAGGATGCCGTACGGGCTGGCCGTGCCGGGCAGGACCGGGCTTGGCAGAGCCGGCATCAAAGCGTCGCCGGCGGCAGCCTTCTTCGGCTTCTTCAGCGCCCCGCCTTCGACCGTCACGAAGCTCGGGCAGAAGCCGGTGACGCAGGAGAAGTCCTTATTGCACGAGGACTGGTTGATCTGGCGCTTGCGGCCCAGTTCCGTTTCCAGCGGCTCGACCGACAGGCAGTTCGACTGCACCGAGCAGTCGCCGCAGCCTTCGCACACGGCTTCGTTGATGACGGCGCGCTTGGCCGGGTCCGGGTACTCGTTGCGCTTGCGGCGACGGCGCTTCTCGGAGGCGCAGGTCTGGTCGTAGATCATGGCCGACACGCCCGGGCACTCGCGCAGTTCGCGCTGCACGTCCATCAGTTCGCTGCGGTGGCGCACGGTGACGCCTTCGGCCCACTTGTAATCGGCCGGGTATTTCTCCGGTTCGTCGGTGACGACGATGATCGGACCGACGCCTTCGGCGGCGATCTGGCGGCTGATCATGCCAGGGTCGAGCGGACCGTCGAATTCCTGGCCGCCCGTCATCGCGACGGCGTCGTTAAACAGGATCTTGTAGGTGATGTTGACCTTGGCCGACACCGCCGCGCGGATCGCCAGGATGCCGGAGTGGAAGTAGGTGCCGTCGCCGAGGTTGGTGAAGACGTGCTTCTCGTTGGTGAACGGCGCCTGGCCGACCCAGGTCACGCCTTCCGCGCCCATGTGGGTGAAGGTCGAGGTTTCGCGGTCCATCCACAGCACCATGTAGTGGCAGCCGATGCCGGCCAGTGCGCGCGAGCCTTCCGGCACCTTGGTCGACGAATTGTGCGGGCAGCCCGAGCAGAAGTAAGGGGTGCGGTCGGTTTCCGGGTTCGGCTTCAGGCCGACGGACTTGAGCACCAGTTCCTTTTGCTCGAGGAAGGCGATGCGCTCCTTGACGCGCTGCTCGACCGGGTGGCCGGCGCAGTAGTGCGAGATGCGGCTGGCAATGGCGCGCGCGATCTGCGCCGGGTTGAGCTCATAGGTCGCCGGCAGCAGCCAGTCGCCGTGGCCGGTGCCGCCCTTGTTGCTCCACTCGCCCGTGTCGTCGAACTTGCCGACCACGCGCGGACGCTCGCTGTCGGGCAGGTTGTACAACTCTTCCTTGAGCGCGTATTCGAGGATCTGGCGCTTCTCTTCGACCACCAGGATCTCGTCGAGGCCCTTGGCGAAGGCGTGCACGCCGTCCGCCTCGAGCGGCCAGGTCATGCCGATCTTGTACAGGCGGATGCCGATGTCGGCCGCCGCCTGCTCGTCGATGCCGAGGTCGGCCAGCGCCTGGCGGGTGTCGAGGTAGGACTTGCCGGCGGTGATGATGCCGATCTTCGGCTTGGGCGAATCCCAGATGATCTTGTTGAGTTTGTTCTCGCGCACATAGGCCAGCGCCGCATACCACTTGAAGCTGTTCATCCGCACTTCCATGTCGAGCACGGTGTCCGGCCAGCGGATATTGAGGCCGCCTTCGGGCAGCACGAAGTCAAGCGGGATCTTGATCTGCACCCGGTCCGGGTCGAAGTCGACCACGGCGCCGGACTCGATGATGTCGGTCACGCACTTCATCGACACCCACAGGCCCGTGTAGCGGCTCATCGCCCACGCATGCAGGCCGTAGTCGATGTATTCCTGCACCGACGACGGGTACAGCACCGGGATGCCGCAGGCGTTGAGGATGTGGTCGGACTGGTGCGCGGTCGAGGACGACTTGGCCGCGTGGTCGTCGCCGGCCAGCACCAGCACGCCGCCGTGCTTGGCCGAACCGGCGTTGTTGGCGTGCTTGAACACGTCGCCGCAGCGGTCGACGCCCGGGCCTTTGCCGTACCACATCGAGAACACGCCGTCGTACTTGGCGTCCTTGAACAGATTGGTCTGCTGCGTGCCCCAGACGGCGGTCGCGGCCAGGTCCTCGTTCATCCCCGGGTGGAACTTGACGTGGTGGGCGTCGAGGTGCTTCTTGGCCTTGATGGCCGTCATGTCGACCGAGGTCACGGGCGAGCCGCGGTAGCCGGTGATGTAGCCGGCGGTGTTGAGGCCGGCCTTGAGGTCGCGCTCGCGCTGCATCATCGGCAGGCGGATCAGGGCCTGGGTGCCGGTCATGAAGGCGCGGCCGCGCTCGAGCGTCCATTTATCGTCGAGCGAAATCTCGTGCGGGCTGTCTGGCTCCAGAGTGGCGCGGTCTAGTGGTGCATTCATCAGGGGTCTCCGTTATAGGTCGGTGTAGCGTGTTCGGTAGAGCACAAGCGCCGGGCGCGCCTTGTGGGCGCGTCCGGCCTTCATCCATTTCAGTGTAGTACAGGTCCGCTCAGGCGGCGGCAGGATCTTTCAGTACGCCGCGCTTGATCTGGTCCAGCTCGATCGATTCGAACAGGGCACGGAAATTGCCTTCGCCGAAGCCCTGATCGCCCTTGCGCTGGATGATCTCGAAGAAGATCGGCCCGATCACGGTCTGGGTGAAGATCTGCAGCAGCAGTTCGCGCGCAGTCTCGCTGCTCTGGCCGTCGATCAGGATGCGCAGGCGGCGCAGCTCGTCGAGGTTCTCGCCATGGCCCGGCAGGCGGCGGTTGATCAGTTCGTAGTAAGTCTCGATCGTGTCCTGGAACACGATGCCGGCGTCGCGCATCACCTGGACCGACTTGTAGATGTCGTCGGTGCCCAGTGCGATATGCTGGATGCCTTCGCCGTGGTAAAGGTCGAGGTATTCGGCGATCTGCGACTTGTCGTCCGACGATTCGTTGATCGGGATGCGGATCTTGCCGCACGGGGAAGTCATCGCCTTCGACTTCAGGCCGGTCTGCTGGCCCTTGATGTCGAAGTAGCGCACTTCGCGGAAATTGAACAGGTGCTCGTAGAACTCGGCCCATTCCTTCATGCGGCCGCGGTGCACATTGTGGGTCAGGTGGTCGATATAGGTCAGGCCATGGCCGACCGGGTTGGCCACGGCGCCGGGGATGGCGACGAAGTCGACGTCGTAGATGCTGATGTCGCCGATGGTGCCGGGGGCCGAGCCCGCGTTGGCGCCCTTGCCGCGCCAGCGGTCGACGAAGTAGATCAGCGAATCGCCGACACCCTTGATGGCCGGGATGTTCAGTTCCATCGGGCCGGTCTTGTTGTCGAAGCCCCAGGCGCCCAGTTCCAGCGCGCGCTGGTAGGCAAAGGCGGCGTCGTCGACGCGGATGGCGATCGCGCACACCGACTGGCCGTGCTGGCGCGCGAAACGCTGCGCGAACGAATCCTGCTCGGCATTGATGATGAAGTTGATGTCGCCCTGGCGGTACAAAGTGACGTCCTTGTGGCGGTGGCGGGCGATGGCGGTGAAGCCCATGCTCTCGAACAGCATGCCGAGCGCTTTCGGATCCGGCGCCGCATACTCGACGAACTCGAAACCATCGGTTCCCATCGGGTTTTCCCAAGGCGTAAATTGCATGTCTGTCTCCTTATTGAATGCGCACAGTATAGTCCTCTGCCTTGGGCATTTAATGCCAAATAATGCCCGCCACCCCAGAATTTGAGCAATAATATTGCGTCAAATTGCAAAAAAAGGTGATGTTATGGCTAAGATTGAGCTCGACAAGACGGACCGCAAGATTCTGGCGGTGTTGCAGACGGATGGACGCCTGTCGAACCAGGATGTCGCGGAAAAAGTCAGCCTGTCGCCGTCCCCCTGCCTGCGCCGCATCAAGCGGCTCGAGGACGCCGGCGTGATTCGCCAGTATGTGGCCCTGCTGGACCCGGACAAGATCGGGCTGGGCCTGCTGGCCTATGTCAATGTGCGGCTCGAGAAGCACAGCGAGGGCTCGGTCGGCGGCCGCGCCACCGGCGCCACGCCGCGCGGCGACTTTGCGCTGTCGGTGGCGAACTGGCCGGAAGTGGTGGCCTGCTATGCAATGACGGGCGAGATGGACTACCTGTTGCGGGTGCACGTCGAAGACATGGACCACTTCTCGCGCTTCATGATGGCGACGCTGCTGCGCCACCCGGCGGTGCTGGACGTGAAGTCGAGCTTTGCGCTGCAGCGCATCAAGGACACGACGGCGCTGCCGCTGGTGTAGGCCTCAGACCAGCAGCGGGTGGCCCAGGTCGCCGATCTGGCCGACCAGGGTGATTGGCGTGGCGCCGGCCACCGGCGGCTCGACCGCTGCCGGCAAGGCGGAGACAGGCGCCGCGGCCAGGCTGACCAGCAGCGACTCGATCGACAGCTGGGCGTCGAATACATTGGTGCTGTGCGTGACCAGGCCGAGCGCCGAGCGGAGCGCCGCGGCGGCCGCATTGCCGCTGTAGCCGGCCGCCTCGGCAGCCGTGTCGATGGCGATGGTGAAGTTGCCCGCGGCCGTGATGCGGTTGGCGATCAGGGCGGAATCGACCAGGCCGGCGGCCGTCGTATTGGTCTCGGCGCCGGCCAGGATATGCATCGCCGCCGCGCCGCGCGCCAGACTGCCGCTGTCGATGGCGCCGGCCCAGAACGCGCGGCCGGCGGCGACGGGCGCGCGGCCCAGCACGTTCTGGTAGATCGCCGTGACGAAATCGGCATTGCTGCCCTGGTACAGCGCGGCCGATTCGGCGCTGCTGCCGAAGGCATCGATGACAGCCTTGACCGTCGCGTTGCTCTGGTAGGCGGCGATGAAGTCCGAGGTGCTGGCGCTGGGCACATTGGCCGCGCTGAACTGCTCGACCATGCTGCGCAGGCCATTGCTGTCGGCCGGGCGGCCGAAGTAGGCCACGTAGAGCTTTTGCGCCAGTTGCGTATAGCGCGCCAGCGCCTCGGTCTCGGCCAGCCCCATCGGGTTGAGCGCGATCACCGCATTGTCGAACACGAGGCGGTCGATATTGCGCAGCGTGTCGCTGTTCGACGCCACCGTCTTCGACACCAGCGTGAAGCCGGTGGCGGTCCTGGTCAGGGTGTAGTCGCCGAAGTTACCCGAGTAGACGGCGCTGTCGACGCCGCTGCCGCCGGTCAGCGTGTCGGCCGACGTGGTGCCGGTCAGGACATTGGCATGCATGAAGGTCAGCGGATTGCTGAACACCGTCTCCGCCGTGTTGTGGCCGTCGGTATAGCTGACCCTGACGCGCAGCAGGTCGCCGGCCGTAAAGCTGGTAAAGCGCATGGCCTGGAAATTGGTGTTGGCGATGTCGGTCCAGGCTGCGCCGCCATGCTGGTACTGCCAGGTATAGGTGAAGCTCGCTGCCAGGCCGTCGGCATCGCTGACCAGGGCGGTGAGCGACTGGTTGTCGCTGGCGATGCCGCGGATGCGCACGCTGCCGGCGTCATTGATATTGGCCACCGCAACAGTGGCGCTGCTGGTCTTCGACTCCGCATTGCCGCGCCCGTCGGTATAGCTGGCGGCGACGGTGATGGCCTTGCCAACCTGAGCTTCGGCCAGCACCAGGCTGGCACCAACGGTGCCCTTGACCAGCGTGCCGTCCGCATACCAGCGGTAGGTGATGGCGCCGATGCCGTCGCTGTCGGCCAGCGTGTGGCTGGCCGTCAGCGTCTTGCCCTGGGTGGCGCTGCCGCTGATGACGACGCTGCCGGTGGCGGCGCTGTTGGACTCGGCGGACGAGGCGCGCAAGGTGTAGCTGCCGGTGCCGGTGTAGTACCACTCTTCGACGCCGAGGTAGTAAGTGCCGCTGGTGGCCGGCGTGAAGCTCATCAGGGGGTCGTTGCCGACCCCGCCTTCGTAGGCATAGTCGATGAAGGTGCCGGTCGCGCCGTACAGGGACAGCATCGGGTAGTGGCCGCCGCCGCCCAGCGTGCCGCCGCCGCCCAGCAGGCCACGCAGCTCGAAGGTATAGCGGGTGCCCGCCGCCAGGCTGACGGCGAACCAGTCGTCGTCCTGCTCCGATTCGATATTGCCCGTTGCCTGGCCTCCCACCGTGATCCTGCCGGTGGTGGCCGTGCTGCCGGCGTAGTCGTCGGCGACGCTGGCGGTGGTCGCGGCCTGCAGCGTGTAGCGGCCGGTGCCCTCGGCGCTGTCGAACGCGGCCAGGTAGTAGGTGCCGCTGGTGGTGGCCGTGTAGAACAGGCGCGCGTTGTAGTCGGTGCCGCCGTCGTCATTGGACGCCAGCAGCGTGCCGCTGGTGTTGTAGAGCTGCAGGAACGGGTCATCCAGCCCGCCGCTGGTGGTGCGCGCCATATTGAAGACGTAGCGTGTGCCCTGCACCAGCGTCACCTTGAACAGGTCGGCATCGTCGGTGGTTTCGATATTGCCGCTGGCGCTGGCGCCATTGATGGCGACGACGCCGGTGGTGCTCGGGTCGTATGGGTAGTCGTCGGCGATGGCCGGCGCAGCGGTGCTGAAGTTGTAGCCGGTGCTGCCGCTGATGCCGCCGTACGGATTGTTGGCCAGGTCCGTGACGGCGCCGGCCGCCACGTTGACGTAGTAGGCCGTGCCGGCCGCCAGGTCGCGCGCCGGGTTGACCGTCATGGTGCTGCCGCTGATGGCCACCTGCGCCGCGTCGGTGACGGCGATGGTCTGGACCGGCACGCCGCTGCTGTAGATCGTGATATTGCCGCTGCCGGCCTTGATCGCCTCGCTGAAGGTGAAAACCAGGTTGGCGCCCACCGCCACCGTCGTCAGGTTGTCGGCCGGCGCCAGCAGCGTCAGCGCCGGCGCCGTGGTGTCGGCCACCGTGACCGTGCTGAAGTTGTAGGCGGTGCTGCCGGACAGGCCGGCGTAGCTGTTGCCGCTGCTGTCCTTGAAGGTGCCGGCGGCCATATTGATGTAGTAGCTGGTGCCGGCAGCCAGGTCTTTGGCGGGGTTGATCGTCACCTTGTTGCCGGCGATGGCGACCTGGCTGGTGTCGGTGACGGCGATGGCCTGCACGGCCTGGCCCGCGCTGGTGTAGATGGTGATGTTGCCGCTGCCGGCCACGACTGCCTCGCTGAACACCAGCACCAGGCTCGACGAGGTGGCCACCAGCGCCGCATTGTCGGCCGGGGTGGCGCCCGCCAGCGTTGGCGCGCTGGCGTCGGCCGTAAACAACGCGCTGACCGGCTTGCTGACGTCGCTGAACTGGAACGATTCGATATTGGTGGCGACGTCGGTGCCGGTGGTGGCATTGACCACGGTGATGGCGCCGCTGACGCTATTGAGGGTGAAGGTATAGCTGGCAAAGGCGCCGCTGTAGACGGCGGTGTCGAAGCCGCTGCCGCCATCGAGGCTGTCATTGCCGGTGCCGCCGGTCAGGAAGTCGTCGCCCGCGCCGCCGCCGATGGTGTCGTTGCCGGCGCCGCCGTCGAGGCGATTGCCGGCGCCGTTGCCGGTCAGCGCGTCGCTGCCGCTGCCGGCCACCGCGTTCTCGATCACGACGCCGTAGGCAATCGCGATATTGTTGGTCATCGCGTTGGCCGAGCTGAAGGCGCCCGCTTCCAGGTTGATGGTCGACTTGCTCGACCAGCCCGACAGATTGAGCGTATCGGTGCCGCCCGAGTCGAAGATGGTCAGGATCGGGTTCTGGTTCAGCGTGAAGTTGAACAGGCTGGCCGCGCTGCCGGTGATATTGGAAGCAAAGCCGTAGACGGTGTCGCCGCTGCGGGTCGTGGTCGAGGCGCCGTAGATCGCCTGCAGCGCCATGACGTCGTTCAGCATCGGCGTCTGCGCGTTGTAGGATCTGCCGCTGGCGGCCGTCCAGTCGGCCCACATCACTTCGGTCGAGCGGTTGCTGCCGCTCGGCCCGAAGTAAGACATGACCGACAGCACGGTCGAGTCCTGGTAGGACGACGGCGTCCACGTGCCCGCCCCGTTGTAGTCGCCCATGTGCTCCAGGCCCATCGCATGGCCCAGCTCATGAATGATGGTGGCGTAGCCGTAGCTGCCGACGGCGGCGGTGGCGACATTCGAGCCGGCCTTGAACCAGATGCTGCCGGTGCCCGGCTGGTAAGCGTGGGCGTAGGAGATGCCAGTCGACGTGTAGGCGAATTCGACGTTGGAGGTGGCTGCCGAGGTGAACTGGAAGTTGGGGGCGATCAGCTCATCGTAGGACAGGATCGCCAGCGTAAACAGCGCCTGCTGCGCGCTGGTGACCGGTTTGAACGTGGCCTGCTCCTCCGGGCCATAGATGCTGGTGGCGATGCTCGGGAACGCATAGGTGATGGTCGAACCGCTCCATTTGCGCCCCGAGTTGAGCTGGGCCAGTACCTGGGCGTCGGTCCATGTCGCTGCCATGCTGGTCCACCGGTCCTATTTTTTCAGGCCGAACCACTTGGCCGCAGCGCGCGTATTTGCCTTGAGCGTGTAATCGAGCGTGGCGAATTGTTCCTCGACCGCTTCCTGCAGCACCGTGCCCGGGTTCGGCGGCAGCAGCTTGAGGTAGGCATCGGCTTCGCCGTGGTCGCGCAGGATCTCCATGCCGGCCTTTTTCGCGATGTGCATCATGGTCGCATTCGACGACAGGCAATGCATGTACAGCGTGTCGACGTCGGAGTTGCGGCAGCGGATGGCGGCACGCTCGAACAGCTTGGTGCCCATGCCCTTGCCGCGCGCCGAGCTCGACACCGACACGCCGAACTCGGCCACGGTGTCCTTGATGGTGCTGACTTTGCCCGGCGGCAGCTTTTCCTTGGGCGAGAACGCCAGGTGACCGACCGCCACCAGCCGGAACAGGCGGTTGTAGACGCCATAGACGGTGTCGCGCGCGAAGTCGATGCCGGCCACGTAGGCAAAGATCTGTTCGTCCGGCAGCACGGTGCCGAAGCGCAGTAAGCGGTCACTATCGTCGAGCCCGAGGAAGTGCTTGAGCATGCGGCGGCGGTCGCGTTCCTCCAGCTGCTTGATCGGAATATGGGGCCGCGCCCTGGCGCCGCCGGGACCACGCGGTCGCAGCCATTGGCTCAACGGTCGCTGGAACATATTGCTCATGGGATGCGCTTCTCCTCGGCTCTATTGTAGGCACAAGAAAGGCTCAGTGCGCATCGACGCGCACATTTATTGGCCAACTAGTTGCCCAATCTTGCCTTGACTGCAAGGACGCGCGCCGCGTGCACGGCTGCGGGGATGCGTGCCTTGTTGTCGCCGCAGCTGGCCGCCACCTCGCCGGCATTGATCGAGCGGGCCGCGTCGAGCGCTGCCAGCAGCCGCGCCGCCTGCGGGAACGGGCGGTCGCGGAAATCGGTCACGCCGTCGCCGCGGCCGCGGAAGTCGCATTCGGCCGCCAGCAGCATCTGGGCAAAGCGCTGCGGCTTGCGCAAGCCGTCGCAGCGCTCGAACAGCGTCACCATGGTATTGGCGCGCAGTTCCGCGGCGCGCCCGACGTTGCCGTGCTCGCGCGCGGTGATCAGCGCCAGGTCGCGGCAGTCATTGGGCACCTTGAGGCGCTTGCAGGCCGTCTCGATCAATTGCACGCCCATGCCTTCATGGCCATGGTGGCTCGGCCAGTGCGCGGGCGGGGTGGCTCCCTTGCCCAGGTCGTGCAGCAGGGCCGCGACCCGCACCGGCAAGTCGTAGCCGGCGCTGGCGGCGTAGTCGACGACCATCATGACATGCACGCCGGTGTCGATTTCCGGGTGATGCAGCGGCGGCTGCGGCACGCCCCACAGCTTGTCGAGTTCGGGCAGGATGCGCGCCAGCGCGCCGCATTCGCGCAGAACAAGGAACATGCGCGACGGCGTCCGCTCCATCAGCCCGCGCGAGAGCTCCTGCCACACGCGCTCGGGCACCAGGGCGTCGACTTCGCCATGCCCGACCATCCGGCGCATCAGCGCCATGGTCTCGGGCGCCACGGTGAAGTCGGCAAAGCGCGCCGAGAAGCGCGCCACGCGCAGGATGCGCACCGGGTCTTCGGCGAAGGCGCCCGACACATGGCGGAACACGCGCTGCGCGATGTCGTCCTGGCCATGGAAAGGGTCGGTCAGGGTGCCGTCGTCGTCCTGGGCGATGGCGTTGACGGTCAGGTCGCGCCGCGCCAGGTCCTGCTCGAGCGTGACGTCGGGCGCGGTGTGGAACACGAAGCCGTGGTAGCCGGGCGCAGTCTTGCGCTCGGTGCGCGCCAGCGCGTATTCCTCCTGCGTGTCCGGATGCAGGAACACGGGGAAGTCCTTGCCGACCGCGCGGTAGCCGAGCGCTGCCATCTGCTCGGGCGTGGCGCCGACCACCACATGGTCGCGGTCCTGCACCGGCAGTCCCAGCAGCTGGTCGCGCACGGCGCCGCCGACGACATAGGTCTTCATGGCTAGTCGGGCATGACGTCGTATTTGGGCGAAGTCTCGGTCTCGGCCAGCGCTTCGGTGATCCAGCGCGTCACCGCCGGGTGGGCGATCACGCGCTCGCAGTAGGCCTGCAGCGCAGGCGCCATCGCCACGCCGTAGGTGCGCAAGCGCAGCACCACCGGGGCGTAGAAGGCATCGGCCAGCGAAAAATCGCCGAACAGGAACCGGTGGTGGCCGAAGCGCGACAGGCACTCCTCCCAGATCTCGCTGATGCGGCCGATATCGGCCTGCGAATCGGCATTGCGGCCGCGCCCCGGGAAGCTCATGCGGATATTGAGCGGCATCGCCGTGCGCAGGCCCTGGAAGCCGGCGTGCATCTCGGCGCAGATCGAGCGCGCCATCGCGCGCGCGGCCACCTCCTGCGGCCACAGGTGCAGCTCCTGGAACTGCTCGGCCAGGTACTCGCAGATGGCCAGGCTGTCCCAGATCGTCATCTCGCCCGCCATCAGCACCGGCACCCGGCCGGCGCTGGTGTATTCGGCGATGCGGTTGGCGGTGTCCTGGCGGTCCAGCAGCACCCGCACCTCGTTGAACGCAATGCCGAAGGCATGCATCGCCACCCACGGGCGCATCGACCACGACGAATAGTTCTTGTTGCCGATGATGAGGGTCAGGCCGGGTTTGCGGGCGTCGAGCAGGGTTTGGGTCAGCGTGGGGTCGAGTTCGGTGGTGAGCATGGCAATCAATCAGGGTTCAGCGGCCGGCACGGCTGCGTAATTCGTCGTAGGGCAGGCGCGGCGACAGGTAATGCGGCGCCACGGTTTCGATGGTGGTCAGGGCGATGCCGAGCGCACTGGCGGCGATCTGCTGCAGGGTCGGGTCGATCACGCTGTCGACCGACATCGAGTCGATATTGTCGAGCGTGATCAGCGGGTCGCCCGGCAGCCACTGCATCAGCCAGGCACCAAGCCTGGCCAGCGGCAGCGGCAAGTCGAATACGGGGCGCGGATGGCCGCTGTAATAGCCGGCCATCCGGACCAGGTCGCGCAGCGCATAGATGCGCGGGCCGCCGAGGTCGTATACCTGGTGCAGCGTGGCCGGATTGGTCAGCGCATTGAGGAAGGCCTGCGCCACGTCGCCCACGTAGACGGGCTGGAATTCGGTGTCGGCGCACGGCACCGGCATCACCGGCATCCACTTTTGCGCCTGCGCGAACATATTGAGAAAGCGATCGCCCGGCCCGAACACGACCGAGGGCCGCAGGATCGTGACGGCCACGCTGGTTTCCGCCCGCGCCGCCGCCTCGCCAGCGGCCTTGGAGCGCAGGTACATCGACGGGCCGTTCTGGTCCGCGCCCAGCGCGCTCATGTGCAGGTAGCGCTTGACGCCCTGTGCCGCGCAGGCGGCGGCGATGCGGCGCGGCAGCTCGACATGGGCGCGCTGGAACTGGGGGCCGTACGGCGTGCCGCGGCTGGACTCGAGGATGCCGACCAGGTTGATGGCCGCATCGGCGCCGGTCAGCAGGCGCTGCAGCGCCCCCTGGTCGAGCGAGGGCTGCTGCACCACCTCGACGCGCGGCAGCAGGATCAGGTGCTTGGCGCTTTCGTAGCGGCGGGTCGGCACGATCACGCGCGTGCCCTGCGCCGCCAGGCGCGCCACCAGATGGCTGCCGATGAAACCGGAACCACCGAATACGACCACCGTCGCGTCTTGCAAAGCCATCGCGCCTCCGAAGTGAGTGTGTTTGCGCCGGGTCCGGGACCCGTCAGTTGTCATTGGCCGGCAGTTCAGAGGCAGATGCTATCCCCTTGGGCGACACCTGCCCCAGCCGCGCCTTGAGCGACTGCGGCTTGTTCTCGAACAGCGCGGCGTAATTGGTGGCGTTGGCCATCACGTTCTTGACGTAGCCGCGCGTTTCGTTGAACGGAATCGTTTCGGCGAAGATCGCGCCTTCGACCGGCCGCAGCAGCGTACTGCGCCAGCTGCGGGCGCGCCCCGGCCCGGCGTTGTAGGCCGCCGTCGCCATCGGCTGCGAGCCGTCGACATTGGCCAGCACCATATTGAGGTAGTTTGCGCCAAGCAGGATATTGGTGCGGATGTCGCTCAGCATAGTGTGAACGAAACCGGTCATGCCGATCTTGCGCGCCACATATTTGCCGGTCGCCGGCATCACCTGCATCAGGCCCGAAGCGCCCACGCGCGACTGCGCATCCATGATGAAACGGGACTCCTGGCGGATCAGGCCATAGACCCAGGCCTTGTCGAGGCCGAGCGACTGGGTGGTCGGATGCAGGATGTCGTTGTGCGGCGAAGGGAAGCGCTGGGTGTAGTCGAACTCGGCGCGGGTGCGCTCGGAGGTGTTGACCATGCGGTCGAGGATCTCGTTGTGGCGCGCGAATTCGGCGGCGGCGAGCAGCTCGCGTTCGCTCATCTTGCGCAGCTCCCAGTTCCATTCGCGTGTGCCTTCGAAGCGCAGCCGCATGCTGAAGAAGCGCAGCGCGCGGCGCAGGCCCGGGTTCGAAGACATCGAAGCCAGTTCGTTTGCCGTGATGGCGGGCGCCGCGACGGGGATCGAGATCTGCTGGCCCATTTCCTCGATCGCCAGCTGGCCGTAGAAGTGATTCTGGTCGGCGATGGCCTGGTACAGCGGCAGCGCCGCTTCGTGGTCGCCTTCGTTTTGCAGCGCGCGCGCCAGCCAGTAGGTCCAGGCCGGGTCGGCGCGCAAGGCGGGGGCCATGGCGCGGATGGTCGACTTGACCAGCTTCCAGTCGCCGTTGCGCAGGGCGATGCGGGTTTTCCATTTCAGGCCGTCCTGCGACAGCGGCGCGCCGGCGCTGTTCTTCCAGTACTCGTAGGCTTGCGGCCCCAGGTTGTAGGACGCCGGCAGCGCCACCGCGGCCCAGCCCATCGCCTGCTCCTGCGGCGTCAGTTTGGACAGGTTCTTGCGCAGCGCGATGGCGGCGATCGTATGGCTGGTGCGCGCCATGCTGGACAGGGCGGCGATATAGACCTGGTGGTCGGCGCGCGTCTTGCCGACGCCGCGCGCCAGCGCCAGCGCCGGGAAGTCGACCGCCTGCACCGCGCGTACTTCGGAGGCGCCGAGCAGGCCGGCTGCGCGGCGGGCCGGGCCGGTGGCGCGGAACTCGCCGGCCAGGCGCAGCTGCGCCATCAGGTCGTCGGTCGTGAACTGGCCGCTGTGGGCCAGGCTGGCCACCAGCGCGTTGCAGGCCTCGCCATAGTTGGACGGGTTGATCAGCAAGGCGCGCGCCTCGTCGGCCACCTTGTGGCCCCTGGCCACGCGCGACATCAGGGCGTAACATTTGACGAGGGTGTCGTCGGCGATCAGGTAGAGTGGGAATTCGCGGTCGAAATTGGCCCAGTCGCGCTTGCGGCCCAGCTCGAGCAGCCAGTCGTTGCGCAGGCGGTCGGCGATGGCGCTGCCGTCGTAGCGCGACAGGTAGGCGCGTACTTCCTCGCTGGAAGCCTGCGCCAGGCGCGGTTTGAGCCGATAATAGTCGACATAGCCGGGGATGTCGTAGCCGGACAGGCGGTCGGCGTACCTGTCTGCCTTGGACGCATCATCCCTGCGGGCTGCTTCGCGCAGCTGCAGGAAGGTTTCGTCGTCGGCGCGGCTGGGGGCTTCGCCCGCATGCGACAGCAGGCTGGCTCCGGCCAGGACGGCGCCGGCAAATAATCTGAACAGGGACATCTATGTGCAACTCTCTCAATATGCTGCGGTCATGTGATGACAGGCGAGTCTAGAATACCACGCGCAGCGGGTGCACTGCCAGCAGTGCACCCGCTGTCCGGCGCCGACAAGGCGGCATTGCGCAAAGCCTTGCTGGCGCGCCGCGCGGCGATTGAGCCAGATCAAAAGCGCGCATGGGATGCGCGCATCGGCGCGCGCCTGCTGGCATGGTGGGCCGGGCGGCAGGACGCCGGACTGCCCCCCGGCCCGGCGCTGGGGGTGTACTGGCCCTTGCGCGGCGAGCCCGACTTGCACGAGGCCTATGCCAGGCTGGCGCAGGCGGGGGTGCAGCTGGCACTGCCGGTGGTGCTGCAGAAGGACGCGCCGCTGGCGTTTGCCAGCTGGACGCCGGGCGAGCCGATGGTCAGGGACGGCATGGGGGTGGCGGTGCCGGCTGAGCTAAGGCTGACGGCGTTACCGGCGGTGATAGTGGTGCCTTGCCTGGGGTTCAATGAAGAGCGCTTGCGCCTCGGCTACGGAGGCGGCTACTACGACCGCACGCTGGCGGCGCTGCCGCGGCCGACGGCAATCGGGGTCGCCTACGCCTGCCAGCAGGTCGCCTTCGACGGCGACCCGCATGACATCGCGCTCGACCTGATCCTCACGTAGGGTGGGTACTGCGTACCCACGCGTGACGTACGCGTCAAGTTGGCTTGCGTACCCACGCGTGACGTAAGCGTCGAGTTGGCTTGCGTACCCACGCGTGACGTACGCGTCAAGTTGGCTTGCGTACCCACGCGTGACGTACGCGTCGAGTTGGCTTGCTTCACGCGTGGATCACTCCGTTACCCACCTACCTGTCACGGATTGACGAGGCGCTGCCACAGGGCGGTGGTGGCCACCGCCTGGTTCATGCTGTAGAAGTGCAGACCGGGCGCGCCACCGGCCAGCAGGCGTTCGCACATCTGCCCCACCACGTCGTGGCCGAAGGCCTTGATCGAGGCGCTGTCGTCGCCGAAGCTGGCCAGCCTGAGGCGGATCCAGCGCGGGATCTCGGCGCCGCACATGTCGGAGAAGCGCATCAGCTGCGTGTAGTTGGTGATCGGCATGATGCCCGGCACCACCGGCACGTCGATGCCGCGCTGCGCCACCTGGTCCATGAACTGGAAATAGGCGTCGGCGTTGTAGAAATACTGGGTGATGGCGGCATTGGCGCCCGCCTTGACCTTGCGCTCGAAGTTGGCCAGGTCGTCCTGCGGCGAGCGCGCCTGCGGATGCACTTCCGGATAGGCCGCCACTTCGATGTGGAAGGCATCGCCCGTCTCGGCGCGGATGAACTCGACCAGTTCGCTCGCGTAGCGGAACTCGCCGGCCGCGCCATAGCCGCTCGGCAAGTCGCCGCGCAGGGCGACGATGCGCTTGATGCCGGCCTGCCTGAACTGGGCCAGGATGGCGCGGATCGATTCGCGCGAACCGCCGACGCAGGACAGGTGGGGCGCCGCTTCGCTGCCGCTGGCGATGATCTCGCGCACCGTGTCGAGCGTGCCCTGCTGGGTGCTGCCGCCGGCGCCGAACGTGACCGAGAAATAGGTCGGCTTGAGCTGCGCCAGCTTGTGGCGCACCGAGCGCAACTTCTCGGCCCCTTCCGCCGTCTTCGGCGGATAGAACTCGATGCTGAAATTATGTGCGTTCATTGTTTTTGAGTAGTAAGGTCGACAGGGCCCAGGAGATGATGCTGTACAACAGGGCAGCGCCAACGGCGGACCAGAAGCCGGCCACGTGGAAACCGTCGATCCAGTAGGCAACGAGCCAGAACATCAGGCCATTGATGACCAGGATGAACAGGCCCATCGACAGCACGGTCACGGGCAGCGTCAGCAGCACCAGCAGGGGGCGCAGCAAGGTGTTGACCAGGCCCAGCACCAGCGCCGTGGCGAAGCTGTCGAAGCTGACCGACGTCATCAAATACGGCAGCGCCATCAGCGCCGCCGTATTGATGATCCAGGAGAGGATCAGTCGCATCGCTCAATACCGGTAGTGGTCGGGCTTGTACGGGCCTTCCTTGTTGACCGTGATGTAGGCGGCTTGCTCATCGGTCAGCACGGTCAGCTGCGCATTCAGTTTCTTCAGTTGCAGGCGCGCCACTTTTTCGTCCAGGTGCTTCGGCAGCGTGTAGACGCCGACCGGGTACTTGGCGGTGTTGGCGAACAGCTCGATCTGGGCGATCGTCTGGTTCGCGAACGACGAGCTCATCACATACGACGGATGGCCGGTGCCGCAGCCGAGGTTGACCAGGCGGCCTTCGGCCAGCAGGATGATGCGCTTGCCCGACGGGAAGATCACATGGTCGACTTGCGGCTTGATGTTTTCCCACTCATATTTCTTGAGGGCGGCGACATCGATCTCGTTGTCGAAGTGGCCGATATTGCAGACGATGGCCTGGTCCTTCATGGCCAGCATATGCTGCTCGGTCAGGATGTGGTAGTTGCCGGTGCAGGTGACGAAGATATCGCCGTGCTCGGCCGCGTAGTCCATCGTGACGACGCGGTAGCCTTCCATCGCCGCCTGCAGCGCGCAGATCGGGTCGATTTCGGTGACCCACACCTGGGCCGACAGCGCGCGCATCGCCTGGGCCGAACCCTTGCCGACGTCGCCATAGCCGGCGATGACGGCGACCTTGCCGGCGATCATCACGTCGGTGGCGCGCTTGATGCCGTCGACCAGCGATTCGCGGCAGCCATACAGATTGTCGAACTTGGACTTGGTGACCGAGTCGTTGACATTGATGGCCGGGAAGGCCAGCTTGCCTTCCTTGTGCATCTGGTACAGGCGGTGCACGCCGGTGGTGGTTTCCTCGGTCACGCCGAGGATCTGCGGCAGGCGCTTCGAGTACCAGGCCGGGTCGACCGCCAGGTGGGCGCGGATCGAGTTGAACAGGCAGATTTCCTCTTCCGAGCCGGGACTGGCCAGCACGCCCAGG
>CBDDRJ010000031.1:0-18026 GCA_965233055.1 uncultured bacterium | reverse complement strand
TGTTTATTTGCTACTTTCGTAGCACTGTCCTTTCGGACAGGTCGCTCACTCAAAATACTGACAGTTTGCTTCTTGCGAAGCATCCTATTAATTTATTTCTTGTGAACATTTAATGTTTTAAGTATTCAAAGACCGAAGTCTTTGGCACCTTCATCAAACGCCCACACTTATCGACTGTTAATTTTTAAAGAACTTGTGGGGCACGCGCCGAGCGCTGCGCCCGACTTGCCTTTGCTGTTACCTGAAGCGTTGTGTTCAGCAGCACAGAGGCGAGATTATGAGGTACTGCATCAAAACCGTCAACCCCTATTTTCTACAATAATCTTTTCAGATCACTCCCACACTCTGCGTTAACCTATTGATTTAGTTAACGAAATTGCGGGAGGCGAACTATAGCAAAGCCTTGCCTGTCCCGCAAGGGCACTGCGCAGTTTACTTTGGGGTGCGCCGATAGACGCGCACGTAGTCAACCAGCATTTGTTGCGGCAGCAGGGTCGTGGCGTCAGGGTTGCCGGGCCAGTAGCCGCCCACGGCGAGGTTGAGCAAGATAAAGAAGGGATGGTCGAACACCCAGTCACCCTTGACCAGCTCGGGCCGTGCCGTGTGGAACAGGATGCCATCGCGGTACCAGCGGATTTCGCCACGCTCCCATTCGACGGCATAGAGATGGAAGTCGTCAGCGTAGCTGCCGGCCGCCAGTGGCAGGGACTTGCCGAACCCATGCTCACCCGAATAGCCAGGCCCGTGCAGCGTGCCATAGACCTGATTCGGCTCCTTGCCCACGTGCTCCATGATGTCGATCTCGCCACTGCGGGGCCAGCCGACGGCGCCGATGTTGCCTCCCAGCATCCAGAATGCTGGCCAGATGCCCTGCCCTCTCGGCAACTTCATGCGCGCTTCGAAGCGGCCGTAGGTGCGCTCGAACCTGCCCGCCGTTTTGATCCTCGCCGAGGTGAACGCGCTATTGTCGAACCGCTCGCGGCGCGCCTCGATGACCAGCATGCCGGCGTTCAGCCGCACATTTTCCGGACGGCCCGTGTAGTGCTGCAATTCCTTGTTGCCCCAGCCATGGCCGCCCGTTTCGATCACCCATTTGCTGCTGTCGAGCGCCGTCCCGTCAAATTCCTCACTCCAGTCCAGGGTCCAGCCCGGAATCGCATTGGACCTGGCGTACTTCATGATGTTCAAGAAGGTGTCGGTCCAATACAAATGCCTGTTGGCGGCGAGGTAGGCGAGCAATTCCTCGTGCGCTTTCTTGCTGGTGCTCAGGTGGTCGCCGCCGATGCCGTGGAAGGTCAAATTGGCCATCGTACCCTTGGCTGCGGCTTCCTTGACGATCGCAATCAGCTCCTTGCCGCTCAGGCCCACCGGCGCCATTGCGCCCACCCGGTACGGGTCGAGCGCCAACATGGATGCGGGAACAGCGACCGCGGCGCCGGCTTTGATCGCAATGAATTCGGAGTCAATCCAAGGCAAATAGTTTTCGCCAGCTGCCAGTTGGTCGAAGCACGGCGCGGTGTAGGTGCGTTCGCTGCGTCCGTCGATGGCGGCCAGCATCACATTGCCCAGCACGATCTGGTCCTTCATTTGCTGGGCCGTTGTGGTGTCGAGGTTGCGATGCTCTTCGACCCATTCGCGGCCGGCACCGCTGCGTGAGCACTGGTGGAACAGGCTGTGGTTGCCGAGCTCATGGCCGTCGGCGGCAGCCGCCCGCCATTGCGCCAGGCGCTTGCCGACCGCCGGGCTGGACAGCTGCAAATAGAAACTGCCCTTCAAGCCATACCGGTTGAGCGCTGGAATGGCATTGTCCAGCTGCGAGTCGAGCGCGTCGTCGTAAGCCAGGCTGACGGCAGCTTTGGCGCCGCCCGGCCATTGGAACGCCAATTGCGACGCGGGCGCGAACTGTGCCCCCGGCGGCATTGAGGCCGCCTGCACTGGCGGCATTGGGGCCGGATGCACTGGCGGCACGGACGGCCCGCTTGGCGCCGCCGACAATTGTGCGGCCGGCACCGCTAAGGCCAGGCCAATCAGGAAAAGCGAAGCAATGCCCATATCACTCCTTTTGTGGTGTCGCGCACACGCCACTACTGCGCTGCGTGTGATTTTAATTTTCCAACGATGCAATATTTCATCGGCAGCGTGGAAAGGTTTCCAAATAGTAGCTCATAAATCGCACACTTTAGCGCCTCCAGCACCTGAATTTTCACCAAAAACCCCATACCGCTGAATATTTCGTTGACATTTTTTTTGACTGAATCTACTATTCGATGGACTCATGTGGAAACGTTTCCATCGAGTGCAGAGAATAGTTCGATGGCCGTGGATTCCGCGTTATATAGAGCCTACGGATCATATTGATAAAAATAGTGAGGAGACCAAATGCAGTATCCAAAGGCAAAGCTAAGATTAATGAGCATGGCCGTGGCCAGCGCCTGTACGGCGCTGGTCGGAACAGCCAGTGCGCAGGAAGTGGCCAAGGCCGCCGACGCGCCGGCTGAGACCCAAACCGTCGTCGTCACCGGGCTGCGTGCCAGCCTGGGGACGTCGATGAACCTGAAGCGCAATGCCGACGGCATCGTCGACGGCATCGTTGCTGCCGACATCGGCAAATTCCCGGACACCAACCTGGCTGAGTCCTTGCAGCGCATCAGCGGCGTGTCGATCGACCGCTCGATTGGCGAGGGCTCGAAAGTGACCGTGCGCGGGGTCGGTCCCGACTTCAATATGGTGCTGCTCAACGGCCGCCAGATGCCGACGTCCAATCTGAACGACCGCAATGGCCGCGCCTTTGACTTCGCCAATCTCGCATCCGAATCGATTTCCCAGATTCAGGTCTATAAGACCGGCCGTTCCGAGTCGCCAACCGGCGGCATCGGCGCGACCCTGAATGTGATGACGGCGCGTCCGCTCGAGCGCAAGGGCCTGTTGGCGAGTATCGGCATGAAGGCCGTGCATGACACCTCGAACGGCAAACTGCCAAACGATATCAAGGCCGGCAACTCGACGACGCCTGAGTTTTCCGGCATCTACAGCAATACCTCGGCCGACGGCCGCTTTGGCGTGGCCGTCAGCGCCAGCTACCAGGAACGCAATCTCGGCTTCAACCAGGCGGCGGTATCGAACGGCTGGCGCGGTCCTTTCCGCGGCGACGAAAACAACTGGGGCACGATTCCCCAGCCAAACACCCCAGGCGCGCAGAACATCACCAACCGCCCGGCTCCGACGGATATCTATTCCGTGCCGCAAAACCTGAACTACAGCATGAACGGCGTGCAGCGCCAGCGCACCAACGGCCAGCTGACGCTGCAGTTCGCGCCAAGCAAGGAAGTCACGACCACGCTGGACTACACCTTCTCGGAAAACAAGATCCAGACCCGCCGCAACGACCTGTCGGCCTGGTTCAATTTCGGCCCGTCCGTGACGAGCTGGACCAAGGGCCCGGTCGCCGCTCCGCTCATCTATACCGAGACCATCGTCCCGGCCAATAGCGACATCGCCATGGGCGCCGGCAACTTTGCAACCAAGACCCAAAACAAATCGCTGGGCTTCAACGCGATCTGGAAAGTGTCGAACGACCTCAAGCTCGAATTCGACGCCCACACATCGTCGGCCGAATCGATGCCGGACAGCCCTTATGGCTCCAATAACACGCTGGGCACGGCGAGTTTCAGCCGCGGCACCACGACGGCCGACTTCAGCAAGGACTTCCCGGTGCTGAGCATTGCCGGCGCAGACTTTGTTGGCGCGAAACAGCAAGTGACGGGCTCGGTGTTCCAGAACGGCTACATGAAGGGTGAAGTCGAGCAAGCCCAGGCCAAGGGTAAGCTCAAGCTGCTCGAAGCATCGCAGCTCAATTTCGGCTTGACCGCGACCAAGGTCGACAACCGTTCGGCCTTCTCCAACCAGCAGCGTGACACCTGGGGCGGCGCGACCAGCCCGGCCGACTACCCAAGCAGCGTGTGGCATGCCGACACGGTCCGCAAGTACTTCGGCAACATCAACGGCAGCGACAGTCCGGCCCTGTTCAACCAGTTCTACACCTTCAACTTCGAGGAAGTGCGCGCACTGGCCGCCAAGGCATCGGGCCTGCCTGCCCTGTACCTGCCGAAGACGACCTACGATACCGACCAGCGTACCTCGGAAAAGTCGAAGAGCGCCTATATCCAGTTCGGCACCGACTGGGATACCGATATGCCGCAGCACACCTCGATCGGTTTGCGTTATGAAACCACCGATGTGATCTCGACCGCACAGGTACCGACCGCCACCAGCATCACCTGGGTGTCGGCCAACGAGTTCCCGGTGACCTTCGGCACGCCTTCGTTCACCACACTGACCGGCCAGTACAAGCACCTGTTGCCAAGCGTGGACTACGACATCGACCTGCGTAGCGACCTGAAGTTCCGCGCAAGCTACGGCGAGACGATCGGCCGTCCGCGCTATGACCAGATCACCGGCGGCCAGGTGCTCGACGGCCTGGCGCGCGTGTTCGGCGGCACCGGTTCGCAGGGCAACCCATCGCTCAAGCCGGTCAAGTCGAAGAACTTCGACCTGTCGCTCGAGTGGTACTACGACAAGCAGAGCTTCTTCTCGGCAGGCTACTTCCGCAAGAATCTGGAAAACTATGCTGGCCAGTCGAAGATCACGGCGACCCCGTTCAACCTGCATACGCCAGTCGGCGGCGCCTTGTGGAACCAGGCAGTGGCGACCGGCTGCGGTGCCGACCTGGTCTGCATCCGCAACTACATCTTCCGCAACCACAACGGCAAACCAGGCGTGGTGCGCGGACCGGATGACGCAACGGGCAATGCAACCGGCGTGATCACGGGCCAGCCAGGCGATCCGATCTTGCCGTTCGAGATCACGTCGTTCGCCAACCAGAAAGCAGCCAGCCTCAATGGCGCGGAACTGAATGTGCAGCATATGTTCCGCAACTCGGGCTTCGGCGTGTCGGCCAACTACACCTACGTCCACTCCGGGCTGTCGTACGACAATGCCAAAGCCGGCGAGCAGTTTGCGCTGGTGGGCATGAGCAACTCGGCCAACCTGGTCGGCATCTACGAAGATGCCAAATACTCGGTGCGGGCGGCGTACAACTGGCGCGGACAGTTCCTGTCGTCGACCTTCGACGGTGCGGGCCCGAACCCGAACTACACCGAGCCGTATGGCCAGCTGGACCTGTCGATTGGCTACAACTACAACGACAAGCTCAGCTTCCAGTTTGAGGCGATCAACCTGACCGACTCGATCCAGCGCGTGCATGGCCGGACCAAGGAAATGGTGCTGTACGTCACCCAGACCGGACCGCGCTATATGCTGGGCGCACGCTACAAGTTCTGATGTTGCTGGCGTGACCAGTTAGGCCGCTGCCAGTCAGCGGCCTTTTCGGTTAGACTGCTTGCGGGCACGACCCGCATTGATTGAAAGCACCTCATGGAAAGTAGTCTGATCCGGCATGTGGTCGTGGTCGGCGGTGGTTCAGCCGGCTGGCTCGCTGCGGCCGTCATTGCCGCCGGACATCCAACGGCACTCAAAGTGACCCTGGTCGAATCGCCCGACGTGGCGCCGATCGGCGTTGGCGAAGGTACCTGGCCGACGATGCGCGACACGCTGCACAAGATCAAAGTGTCGGAAAGCGATTTCTTCCGCGAATGCGATGCCGCCTTCAAGCAGGGTTCGCGCTTCAATGGCTGGGTCAATGGCCGCGACGACGATGTCTTCTTCCACCCTTTCGTGCTGCCGCAAGGCTATAGCGAAACCAATCTGGTTGACCGCTGGCAGGCGCGCCATGCGGCAACTCCGTTTGCCGACCTGGTCAGCTTCCAGCCGCATCTGTGCGTGGCCGGCCGCGCGCCGAAGCAAGCCGTCACGCCGGAGTTCGCGGCCGTTGCCAACTACGGCTACCACCTCGACGCCGGCAAGTTCGCCGTATTCCTGCGCAAGCATTGCGTGGAGAAGCTCGGCGTGACCCATGTGGCGGACCATGTGCTTGCCATCACCTCGCATGACAACGGCGATATCGCGGCGCTGCAGACGCGCGAGCATGGCGCGCTGGCCGGCGACTTGTTCATCGACTGCACCGGCATGCAGTCCCTGCTGCTGGGCAAGCACTTCGACGTGCCCTTGCTGTCGCAGAAGCACATCCTGTTCAACGATTCGGCGCTGGCAGTGCAAGTGCCCTACCCGCGCGAAGACAGCCCGATCGCCTCCCAGACCAGCTCGACCGCGCAATCGAGCGGCTGGATCTGGGACATCGGCCTGCCCACCCGGCGCGGCATCGGCTACGTCTATTCCAGCGCCCACATCAGCGACGAGGACGCTGAAATAGAGTTGCGCAACTATATCAAGCAGGATAGCCCGCCACCACGCAAGCTGAGCTTCCAGCCAGGCTACCGCGAACGTTTCTGGCATCGCAACTGCGTGGCGGTCGGCCTGTCGGCCGGCTTCATCGAGCCGCTGGAAGCGTCGGCGCTGGCACTGGTGGAACTGTCGGCCTCGATGCTGAGCGACGAAATGCCAGCAACACGCGCGGCGATGGACATCGTGGCGCGCCGCTTCAACGAGGCCTTTGCCTACCGCTGGGAACGCGTCATCGACTTCCTGAAGCTGCACTACATCCTCAGCCAGCGCAACGACACGCGGTACTGGCGCGACAACCACGCGGCCGAATCGATCCCGCAGCGCCTCACCGACCTTCTGACGCTGTGGCGCCACCGTCCGCCGTCACAGCGGGACTTTGGCCGGGTCGACGAGGTGTTTCCCTCGGCCAGCTACCAGTACATTCTGTACGGCATGGGATTTGACACCGATTCACAGCAACGGCCTGACAACGCAGCCCTTGCCGACTCCTACTACCGCGAAGCGGCCATGCTGACCGAAAAGATGCTTGGCGCCCTGCCCTCCAATCGCGAACTCATCCACCACATCCGGCAGCACGGCCTGCCGAAGATCTGAACCCAGGACCATCATCATGACCAAACCAGTACTGCTCAATAACGTGGACCACAAGGACCTGAAAGTCATCACGACGCGCGGCAGCCGCTACGGCGACGGCGTCATGTTTGCGATGACCTTCCCGGCGGAGTTCCGCGACCTGCAGGCCCACTACCCGATCGTGTTCCGCAAGAGCGACGATGGCGTCACCTTCGAACCGATCGCACTGTTCGGCTTCCAGCAAGGCGAGAACCTGTTCGCCAGTGCCGAGCAATGGGATGCCAGCTATGTTCCGCTGGCCGTCACGCGCCAGCCTTTCCTGATCGGCGTCGGCAACGGCGAGCTGATGGTGCACATTGATATCGACAGCCCGCGCGTCAGCCGCACCGAAGGCGAGAGCGTGTTCCGCGACCATGGCGGCACCACCGAATTCCTGGAGCGGATGAACTCGACGCTGCTGACGATCCACCAGGGTTTGCTCGCCACCCCGCCCTTCCTCGATGCGCTGCAACAGCATGAACTGCTCGAATCGTTCGTGCTCGACGTCGAACTCGATGACGGCTCCCAAGGCCGCCTGGCCGGCTTCTACACCATCAATGAAGACCGCCTGGCCAAGCTGGGCGCCGATGCGCTGGCCAGCCTGCACCAGGCCGGCCACTTGCAGGCGATCTATATGGCCGTCGCGTCGCTGTCGCAACTGCGCGCCCTGATCGCGCGCAAGAACAATGCTGTCCGCCGCTGAGCCGATGCGCGAGGTCGACGGTCCGCTGACCGACGACCTGCTGACATCGACCGAGCCGCTGATCCTGCGCGGCCTGGTGGCGCACTGGCCATGCGTGCGCGCCGCGCACGAGCGGCAAGGCGACAGCTACCTGCGCCGCTACTATCGCAACGCCACCGTCACCGCCCTGCTGGGCGGGCCGGAAATAGGTGGCCGCTTCTTCTACAATGACGACCTGAGCGGCTTCAATTTTGCGCCGGTCCACGCCAAGCTCGACGCCATCCTCGGCGAGCTGGCCAGGCACAGCGACAACCCGGAGCCGCCGGCGATCTATGTCGGCTCGACCACGGTCGATACCTGCCTGCCGGGTTTCCGTGAAGAGAACGATGTCGACCTCGGCGAGCGCGATGCGCTAATGAGCATCTGGATCGGCAATCGCACCCGCATCGCCGCCCATTACGACCTGCCGGACAACCTGGCCTGCGTCGCCGCCGGTCACCGCCGCTTCACGCTGTTCCCGCCCGAGCAGTTGAGTAACCTGTATGTCGGCCCGCTCGACTTCACTCCTGCCGGGCAGGCCATCAGCCTGGTCGACTTCGCCGCGCCGGACCTCGGGCGCTTTCCGCGCTTTGCACAGGCGATGGAGCACGCCCAGGTCGCCGAACTGGGCCCGGGCGACGCGATCTTCATTCCCAGCATGTGGTGGCACCACGTCGAGGCGCAGGACCCGTTCAATGTGCTGATCAACTACTGGTGGCGCCAGTCGCCGCCGTATATGGACACGCCCACCAATGCGCTGATGATGGCCTTGATGACGATGCGCGATCTTCCGCCGGCGCAGCGCACCGCATGGCAGGAGATCTTCCGGCACTACGTGTTCGAGGCCGACGCGGCGACATCCAGCCATATCCCGCCGGAGGCGCTGCGCGTGCTGGCGCCGCTCGATGGCGACGCAGCCAGAGTGCTGCGCGCCCAACTACTCAAAAAAATGAACCGATAACAGGAGACTCACCGTGCAAGCAGCTAACCCATCGCGCCCGATCCGGCGCGTCATCATCGCCGGTGGCGGCACAGCAGGCTGGATGGTCGCAGCGGGCTTGTCCAAGACCTTGGGCAAGATCCTCGACATCAAACTGATCGAGTCCGACGAAATCGGCACGGTGGGCGTCGGTGAAGCGACGATTCCGACCCTGATGAACTTCCATACCCTGCTCGAGATCAACGAGCAGGAATTCATGGCCGAGACCCAGGCCACCTTCAAGCTCGGCATCAGTTTCGAGAACTGGCGCAATGTGGGTGAGGACTACATCCATTCCTTCGGCATCACCGGCACCGACCACTGGACTGCGGGCTTCCAGCACTTCTGGCACAAGGGGCGCGAGCGTGAGCTGGCCAGCGACTACGGCGACTACTGCCTCGAACTCAAGGCAGCCAGGGCCAACCGCTTTGCTCACCTGCCGCGCAACGGCATGAACTACGCCTACCATCTCGACGCGTCGGCTTACGCAAAGTACCTGCGCAAGTTTGCCACGCCATTCGGCGTCGAACGCATCGAAGGCAAGATCTCGAAGGTGAACACGGATGAAGGCTCGGGCGACATCACTTCCCTGCTGCTCGACTCTGGCCGTCTCATCGAAGGCGACCTGTTCATCGACTGTACCGGTTTCCGCGGCCTGTTGATCGGCGAGACCATGAAAGTGGCTTACGAAGACTGGTCGCAATGGCTCCATTGCGACACTGCGATTGCGGTGCCGACGGCGTCTGTCGGCGATGCCGTGCCTTACACCCGTTCGATCGCCCGCGAGGCAGGCTGGCAATGGCGCATTCCGCTGCAAAGCCGGGTTGGCAATGGCATCGTGTTTTCGAGCCGCTACATGGACGAAGATACTGCCCGCCAGACCTTGATGGCCAATATCGAAGGCGAGATGCTGACGCCGCCGCGCGTGATCCGCTTCAAGCCGGGCCAGCGCCACCAGACCTGGAAGGGCAATTGCGTCGCGATCGGCCTGGCCAGCGGTTTCCTCGAACCAATCGAGTCGACCAGCATCCACCTGATCCAGCGCGGCATCATCCGCCTGATGCAGATGTTCCCGACCAATGGCATCAACCAGGCTGACGTCGACGAATACAACCAGCAGACGCTGAGCGAAATCACGCATATCCGCGACTTCATCATCCTGCACTATCACGTGACGAACCGCATTGATACCGCCTTCTGGCGCGACTGCCGCAATATGGAATTGCCGGCCTCGCTCAAGCACCGCATCGAGCTGTTTCGCGAGAGCGGCCGCGTGTTCCGCGTCCCGAACGAGCTGTTTGCGGAGAACTCGTGGATCCAGGTCATGCTGGGCCAGGGCATCATGCCGCGCCAGCACCACCAGACGGCCGACCTGATGGCCGACGCCGAACTGGCGCACTTCCTCGATGGGATCCGGTCCACCGTCGACAGGACGGTAGCGCAGCTACCGGCCCATCAAGGCTATGTGGAGAAGTACTGCGGCAAGCGGGGCTAGTGAACTGTAATGGATGAAACAGGAGTGAAGGACGCGTGCCCGCGGTACAGGGCAAGGCGCAAAGCACAGCAATAGCAGCGCTATTGCGAGCATTTGCAACGTAGCCATGTGCCGCGGGAACACGGCAGGCACATCTGTTTTGTCAGTTACAGTTCACTAGGCCACCGCTGCCGTATGCAGCGTGGCGTACTTGACGCCGTAGTACATGATGAAGGCATAGCAGGCAGCCGGCACCAGGAATGACAGCTGCAGGCCGATCGTATCGGCCATCAGGCCCTGCGCGAACGGCACCAGCGCACCGCCGACAATCGCCATGCAAAGGATGCCGGAACCCTGGCCGGTAAACCTACCCAGGCCATGCAGCGCCATGCTGAAGATGGTCGGGAACATGATCGAGTTGCACAGTCCAACCGCCAGGATCGCCCACATGGCCACGTTGCCCTGGCCGAAGGTCGCGGTCAGGATCAGCGCGATGGCAAAGAAGGAATTGAAGGCCAGCGCCCTGCCCGGGCTGACATAGCGCATCACCGCAAAGCCGACGAAGCGGCCCACCATGGCGCCGCCCCAGTACAGGCTGACGTATTGCGCGGCTACCGAATGGCTCAAGCCTGCGATATTGCCTTCACCGAGGAAGCTGATCAGGAAGCTGCCGATACTGACCTCGCCACCCACATAGACAAAAATGGCGACTGCGCCGAGTACGAGGTGGCGGTGCGCGGTCGCAGAACCCTTGCCGTCGGCAGCGCCAGTGGTGTCGGCCGCGTGGTCAATCCTGGGCAGGCGGGCCAGCGCGAACAGCACGGCCAACACGGCAAGTGCGGCAGCCAGTACAAGGTAAGGACCTTGTACCGTGGCCGCTTCCTGGGCACGATAGGCCGCCTGTTCGGCCGCCGGCAGCAGCGCGAGCTGGTCGGCGCCTAAGGTCACCGCCGACAGGATCAGCAAGCCGCCCAAGGCAGGAGCAACCGTCGTACCCAGCGAATTGAATGCCTGGGTCAGGTTCAGGCGGCTCGATGCCGTTTTTGCCGGGCCAAGGACAGTCACGTAGGGATTGGCCGCGACTTGCAGTATCGTGATCCCGGCCGCAAGCACAAAGAAGGCAAACAGGAACAGTGCATAACCGCTATCGGCAGCCGGGTAGAACAGCGCGCAACCGGCGGCGGCAATCAGCAGGCCGCTGACAGCGCCATTTTGGTAACCGATCTTCTTGATCAGCATACCGGCCGGGAGCGACACGATGAAATAAGCGCCGAAGAAACAGAACTGCACCAGCATGGCCTGCAAGTAGGTCAGGGTGTAGATCGCCTTGAGGTGCGGGATCAGGACATCGTTCAGCGACGTGAGCAAGCCCCACATGAAGAACAGGATCGTGACGATGACGAGGGGCCCCGTCTGTGATGTGGTCGCCGTCGAAATCGGCTGATTGCCTACCGTTGTTTCCATACTATCTCCGTGTCGTTATTTTTGATCCGCGATGTGGGCGGACAGCATCGCTGACACGCCCACCAATGCGGGGTACTGCTCGATAATCAGGTAAGTGGGAATGCGCGCCAGGTAGGGGCTGAGCCGGCCCTTGTCCTCGAAGCGCTGTCGGAACGTCGACTGCGTGAACAACGCTCCCAGGCGCGGCACGATGCCGCCGCCGATATACATCCCGCCGGTCGCGCCCAGCGTGAGGGCGACATTGCCGGCGACGCTGCCGAGAATGCCGCAAAAACACGCGACCGTCCGCAGGCAATCATCGCTGGTGCTGGCGATGGCACGGCTGGTTATTTCTGGCGCTCCCAGGCGCTCACCGGACAAGGCCTTGTGGATCAGCTCCAGGCCATTGCCGGACAAGAAGCGCTCGGCCGAAACATGGCCGAATTCGCTGCGAGCTGCCGCGAGTACGGCATCTTCATCAGCATTGCCCGGTGCGAAGCTGGCGTGGCCCCCCTCGCCTGCCAAGGCGTGCCAGCCGCCGGCGGCCGGAATCACCCCGGACACGCCAAGGCCGGTGCCAGGGCCGATCAATCCAATTGCCCGCCCTTGCAGCTCCACGCCGCCGCCAATGCGCTCGCGCTGGCCGCTGTGCAGGTACGGCAGCGACATGGCAAGGGCGGCAAAGTCGTTCACCACCAGCAGGGTGGCCAGATCGCGTTCCGCACGCAGCTGCGAGATCGAAAAGCTCCAGTGGTGATTGGTCATGCTGACGACATCGCCGTCCACAGGATTGGCAATGGCGATCGCGGCGTGGCGAATGGCGCCGACATCAAAGCCGCGTTGTGCGGCATTGGCCAGGTAGGCCGACATGGCGTCGCTCAAGGTCGGGTAGGCGGCGCAGGCCAGAACCTCGATGCCGTCGAAGCCACCTCCTTCGATCTGCAGGGCGAACCGGGCATTGGTACCGCCGATGTCTGCCAGCAGCCTCATTGCAGACTCTCGCAACGGACAGCTTGCACGTCGGGCGTTTCGCTGCCAATGATGGTGATATTGGCGAAAGCGGCAGCGAATGGCGCACCGGTCGTCACGCTGAAGGGCGTGTCTACCTTGGCCAGGTCGACACCCTTGGCAGTGAAGCAGGCCAGCGGGATCTTGACCATTTGCCGGCCCTGGCCAGCGAGGCGCTTGAACAGGCCAGTCGAATCGAGCGCGACGCCCTGCATCGAGACCGATACAGGGCCGGCCGGCGCGACGTTGACGATGACATCAAAGCGCAGCACGCCGTTCTTGAGTACCTGCGGCGGCAGCACCATCGGCTTGCTACCCTTCGACTCGAACGAGGCGGCGCCGCTCCAGGTGAACAGCTTGGCATCCTGCTGGGTGTTTACCTGGGTGGTTTGCGCACTGATGCCCGGCAGGCTGAAGGTGGAGTTCAGGTCGGCACCGAGTGCTTTGCGTTCGGTACCGCTGCGGATCGCCAGCGGGAAGCTGGTACGGTCGGCCTGGCTGAACACGGGGAAGATATTGCTGACGCCGCAGCCGCCTGCTGCAAAGCCAGCGTCAAGTTTGCCCAGGCTCGATTGCTGCCCTTTGCGCAGGCCATAACCGAGGCCGAACAGAGGCGCGTAGTTTGCCTGTCCAGCATTGAGCTCGGTCTGGCAAGCCGACTTTGGCCACGAAAACGACAGCTTGCCTGTGAAGTCGTAGCGCTTGCCGATTAACAGGTCGGCGACGCCCTTGCCTTCACTGCCAGGCAACCACGCTGCGACAAAGGCGTCCGACAAGTTCAGCAGGTCATTGACGAACAGGGGGCGGCCCGCGACGAACACGGTAATGACAGGCTTGCCCTTGCCCGCCACTGCCTGCAGCACCGCCAGGTCTTCCGGATGCCGGCCGCTGTGGCGCAGCGTGCCGGACGGGTCGATATCGCCATCGCCTTCGGCATACGGGGTCTCGCCGATAACGGCGATGACGGCGTCAAATGCGGTGACGTCCACACCCTGGCCGTCGACGCTATAGGTGACTTTGTCTGCGCCGGCGGCGGCCTTGATGCCGGCCAGGATGCTGTCTGCGTTCGGGAAGTCGGCATTGATGTTGTCCGTGCCTTGCCAGGTCAGGGACCAGCCACCGGTCTGGTTCGACAGATTGTCCGCGCTCTTGCCGACGACCAGGATCTTCCTGCCGGCCGCCAGCGGCAGCGCCTTGCCTTCATCCTTGAGTAGCACCAGCGAGGCACGCACTGCACGGCGCGCCAGTTCGCGGTCCTGCATCGCAGCGTCCTTGCCAGCGTAGACGTTCTGCGATGGCCGCTTGCCGAACAGGCCTGCACGCAGCTTGACGCGCACGATGCGGCTCACCGCGTCGTCGATGCGGGCCATCGGGATCTCACCCGACTTCACCTGCGCGATGGTGTTGGCGATGAAAGCCTTCCATGCGTCCGGCACCATGATCATATCGATACCGGCATTGATCGCCTGTGGGCAGCTGTCGGTGCGGCAGCCTGGCACTTCGCCAATGCCGTCCCAGTCGCTGACCACCAGGCCATCGAAGCCCATCCTGGTCTTGAGGACATCGGTCAGCATGACGCGGCTGCCGTGCATCTTGCCGTAGTCGACACCAGCAGCGACATCGTTCCAGCTGTTGAACGACGCCATCACCGTCTGCGTACCGGCAGCCAGCGCGCTGTAGTAGCCCTGGCCGTGGATATTGATCATGTTGACCGCGCTGGCCTTGGTGACGCCGCGGTCCTTGCCCTGGTCCGTCCCGCCATCGCCGATGAAATGCTTGGCGGTGGCAATGACATTGGCGTCCTTGTTGAGGCGCCCTTGCAGGCCCAGGGCGTAGGCACTCGCATAGCGGTTGACCAGCGCGCCATCCTCAGAGAAGCTCTCGTAGGTGCGGCCCCAGCGGTCGTCGCGCACCACGGCCAGCGTGGGCCCGAATACCCAGGCGATGCCGGTGGCGCGCACGGCCTTGCCGACCGAGGCGGCAATCGCGCCAACGAGCTTCGGATCGTGTGCCGCGCCGAGACCGATATTATGCGGGAACAGCGTGGCGCCGAACACATTGCTGTGACCATGGATCGCATCGGTTCCCCATACGACCGGGACCTTGATGGCCATGTCGGTGGCCATCGAAGCGTCGTGGTAGCGGTTGGCCAATGCGGTCCAGTCGGCAGCGCTGGCGTGCTTGTTCCCGTTTGGCCAGCTGCCGCCGCCGTTGAGGATGGAACCGAGGTAGTAGTTCTTCACATCGTCAGGCGTGGCACTCTTGATTTCCGGCTGCGTCATCTGGCCGACCTTTTGTGCCAGCGTCATCGAGGCGACGATTCTGGCGACCTGCGCCTCCAGTGCCTTGTCCTGCTTGATCGCGTTTGGGATGCGCGGCCAGTCGTTGAGCGGCGCCGCTGCTGCCGGCAGGGCCAGTGCGACTGCAATGGCCAGTAGTGGGGTTTTCATGGTCGTGCCTTTCATTTTTCGCCACGCAGGAATGCGCGATACCATTTGCCGCTGCCCTTGATGCGGCGCTGCTGGGTGTTGTAATCGACATGGACCAGGCCAAAGCGTCGCAGGTAGCCCTCGGACCATTCGAAATTGTCGATCAGGCTCCAGGCGAAGTAGCCCTTGACCGGAACGCCGCGTGCGATTGCCACTTTCAACGCGTCCAGATGGCGCATCAGGTAATGGCGGCGCTCCACGTCGTCGATGCTGCCGTCGGCCCCGATCTCATCGTCATAGCAGGAGCCGTTCTCCGTGATGTAAATGTCGCCCGGGTGGTAGTCGCGCTCGATGCGCTCGAGCAGTTCAGGCAGGCCAGCTGGCGCCACCTCCCAGCCCAGTGCGGTCTTTTCCGGCGCACTCGAGGGCACCACGCGCGCGTCCAGTGGCGCATGGCCGGGGGCGTCCTCGATGGTCTCGGGGAAGTAGTAGTTCACGCCGAGGAAGTCGGTCGCGACGGCGATTGCCTCCATATCGCCTGGCATGACGCTTGGCGCTGCGGCGCCAGCCAGGTCCAGCGTCTGCTGCGGGTAGCCGCGGCCATGCAGCGGGTCGAGGAACCAGCGGTAGCGCAGTCCGTCGTGGCGCTCCATCGCAGCCCGGTCCTCCGCACTGCCGCTGGCAGGCCGGACCGGGTGCAGGCTGAGCGAGATGCCGACCTTGGCATCAGGTACATTGGCGCGGACCAGCGGCACGGCCTTGCCGTGCGATAACAGCAGGTGGTGACACACCTGCAGCGCGGTCGGAAAGTCGGTCAGGCCGGGCGCATGCCAGCCTTCGAAGTTGCCGATCATGGCGGTGCACCAGGGCTCGTTGTGGGTGATCCAGTGCTTCACGCGGTCGCCCAGCGTGCGCGTCATCGCATCGACGAACTCCAGGTAGGCATCCACCGTCGCGCGTTCGTTCCAGCCGCCCTTGTCCTGCAGGGCCTGCGGCAGGTCCCAGTGATACAAGGTGGCCCAGGGTTGCAGGCCGCGCTCGAGCATGCCATCAACCAGGCGCGAATAGAAGTCGAGGCCTGCGGTGTTCGGCTTGCCGCTCCCGGTATAGATGCGCGGCCACGCAATCGAGAAGCGGTACGCTTCCAGCCCCATGTCTCGGGCGATGTCGAAATCCTCGGGCCAGCGGTGGTAATGGTCGCAGGCGACCGAACCGTTCGAGCCGTCGCGCACTTTGCCCGGTGTGGCGGCGAAGCGGTCCCAGATGGACTCAACCCGGCCGCCGACATTGCTCGCACCTTCGATCTGGTAGGACGACGTCGCGCAGCCCCACAGGAAGTCGCTGGCGAAGTCGGTGCGCTTGGGGGCGTGAGGCTCAGGCTTGGATGCTGTCGTCATTTTGATATTCCGGGCTAGGTGACTCTACTGTAATACACATTGTGGAAAGCTTTCCAATTTTCTGCAAAAAAAAGCGCCAGCCAGCGGCGCGGCCTATCGTTTTCATGCCGGTTTGCGCCGTGCTGCCACCGCTTTGGCCAGCGAGGCGCGCAGCGTGACGGAAATCGGGAAGTTGCGGGTGACCGGGCGCTTGAGGTCATAGCAGCGGTTCAGCAGCGCCGACAGGGCATTTTGCGTCATTTCGCGCCAGGGCATGTGCACCGAAGTCAGGCGCGGCGCGGAGAACTCGGCGCTCGGCGTGTCGTCGTAGGCGATGACGGACAGGTCATGCGGCACCCGGATCCCGGCCTCCTGGAAGTAGGATAAGGCACCAACTGCCATTTCATCGTTGGCGCAGAACAGTGCGGTGCAGCGGCGCCCCGACTCCACCAGCTCCTTGGCCGCGGCCCAGCCACCGGCCGGCGAGAAGTCGCTCTCGGCGACCCACATCTTCTTGGTATCGATGCCGGCGCTCTCGAGCTCCTGCATGAAGCCCGAGATACGGGCGACGTTATCGTTCAGGCTCGAAGGGCCGGCGATGACGGCGATGTCGCGGTGCTTGTGATCGAGCAGCGCGCGCGCTGCCAGGCGCCCGCCCAGGGAATGGTCGACCGTAAAGCACTGGTCGGGGATGCCGTCGAAGGCGTGGTTCAGTGCGACCAGCTTGGCCTGCTTGGCGCCGAGAGCAGCGATGTCTTCTTCCAGCAGCGCGCTGGTCATGACGATCAGGCCGTCGCAGCCGCGCTCCATCAGGAACTCGATACCTTCGATCGCCTGGCGCCGGGCGTCGCCCAGGCCGACGCCGAACGCCACCACCATGTGCAGGCCGGCCGCGCGCAACTCGTTATCGATGATTTGCAGGATAGGCGTGTAGAAGGTGCCGGACAGGACAGGGATATAGACGCCGATCATCCGGCTCGAACCGGACAACAAGGTGCGTGCCGCGTGGGACGGGCGGAAGTCGAGTTCTTCGATCGCTTGACGGACCTTGGCCAGGGTAGCAGGCGAGACCGATCCCTTCCCGCTGACCACGCGGGAAGCGGTACCCAAACCCACGCCCGCCAGGCGGGCTACGTCTTTGATAGTGGCCACGAAGGTCCCTGAATAAATGCCAGTACCGGAAGGATACTGGAAGTGCAGTAGCGCCGCAAAACAAAAACGTTCATCGGGCCCTCCCGGTGGCCGGATCGAACAGGGACACGCGGGTGGCATCGATGCCGAAGGCCAGCGGCTGGCCCGGCGCAAAGCTGCGGGTGTCGTGCACGATGCTTGATACCAGATGCTCGCCGCAGGCGATCCAGACGATCTGATGGTTGCCCATCGGCTCAACCAGCGACACTGTGCCCGACAGGGACTCGCCGTCGCCGATGCGGATATGCTCGGGCCGCACACCCAGCACGGCGGCCGACAGCGGCGCCGCATTCAAGGCCACGTTCAGCGGGCCGGCGGCAAAGCTGCCTTGCGCGTCGATGCTGCCTGCGATGAAATTCATGGCGGGCGCACCGAGGAAACCGGCCACGAACATATTGGCCGGGCGTTCGTAGACTTCGGACGGGGTGCCGAT
>CBDDRJ010000030.1:0-11613 GCA_965233055.1 uncultured bacterium | reverse complement strand
GGTCAGCAGGTGGACCGGCTCGATATAGGAATTGTCGTTGCCGACGGCCAGGCTTTGCGCATCGGCGATGGCTTCCTGGAACTTGGTGGTGAGTTTGTCTTGTCGCATCCGATGGCTCCTGAAATGGATCGTCGCTTCCCTTGGCGGGGGTAGAAGTCACTACACAGTAAGCGTTCAACGCCGCCACGTCACGCGACGAAATTGATCCACATCAAATGAAGGAACAATTGGGTCAATTATGCATCTGCTTGATATAGATCAACCCGGCTTGGTGACCAAATGCCTTCACACCTCTACAGTTGTGTGAGCACAAAACCATTCAACCCATCCCCCACAGGCGGCCCGCCATGGACTTGAAGAACTACTACAAGACGCTTGGTGTAGCACGCGATGCCAGCGCCGACGACATCAAGAAGGCCTATCGCAAGCTGGCGCGTCAGTTCCATCCTGATGTCAGCAAGGTGGCCAATGCCGAGCAGCGCATGAAGGAGATCAACGAGGCATATGGCGTGCTGTCGGACGCCGACAAGCGCGCCGCCTACGACAATCCAGCCAGCGCCGGCGGCGACGCCGGTTATGCGCCGCCACCTGGCTGGGGCGGCCGTGATGGCGCCGATGACGCGGCGGCGGCCGACTTCTTTGCCAACCTGTTTGGCCAGGGCGGCCGCCAGGGCAAAGGCTTCAGGATGCGTGGCGACGACCGCCACGCGAGCATTTCGATCGACCTTGCCGACGCTTATACAGGGGCGCAGCGCGCCATGCTGCTGCAGATGCCGCGCATTGCTGCCGACGGCAGGGTCGTTAGCGAGGAGCGCACGCTGCAGGTGAAGATACCCAAGGGGGTGCGCGAAGGACAGCATATGCGCCTGGCCGGCCAGGGCATGCCGGGCATCGGCGGCGCCGAGGCGGGTGACCTGTTCCTCGAAGTACACTTCAAGCCCAGCCTGCGGCACCGTGTCGAAGGGCGCGACGTGTACCAGAAGCTGCCGGTGGCGCCGTGGGAAGCGACGATCGGCGCCACCATCACCGTGGCCACGCCGGCCGGCCGGATCGAAGTATCGGTACCGCCGTCCTCGCAAGCGGGGCGCAGGCTGCGCCTGAAAGGGCGCGGCATCCCGGGCGACCCGCCGGGCGACCTCTATCTGGTGCTCGAAGTCGTATTACCGCCCGTGACGACCGACAAACAGCGCCAACTCTACGCCGACATGGCGCACGAGATGGCCTTCGATCCCCGCCAGGAAATGGGAGCCTGAACCATGATAACGCAGATTGAACCCGACGCCGACGGCGCCGAACTGCTGCTGCTGCCGGAGGAGCTGGCGCGCGCCATCGGACGCAGCAGCGAATGGGTGATCGAACGGGTCGAAGCGGGACAAATGACGTGCAGCGGCCGCGATGGCGGCGCCTGGCACTTTTGCAGCGCCGACCTGACGCGCGCGCGCCGGCTGGCCGACTGCGAGCGCATGTTCGACGCCAATGCCGACGCCGCCGCCATGATGGTCGACCTGATCGAGGAAGTCTGCCAGCTGCGCCGGCAGCTTCATTCCTTATAGGGAGGGCGACGACGCCACGCCGCGCGCGCCGGCGGTCGTGGTGCACACATATTTCGCTTCTCTTGGCAATTAATTAACTGTAATATCTGGTGAAATTCGCATCATTTCACCATTGGGGGGGCGCGACAGTATGGGCAAGGCCGGCGGCATGCGCGACGCGCCAGTCGCATTCGACGACGTTCAACGGCTGAAACTGGCCGATACCTTTTTCAGCCACAGCGTCAGTTGTCTGATGATCCTGGACCGCGACTTCAATTTTGTGCGCGTCAACCAGGCCTACGCCGACGCCTGCCGGCGCGACATCAACGATTTTGCCGGCCGCAACCACTTCGTGCTGTTCCCGTCCGACGCCAAAGACATCTTTGACGATGTGGTGCGCAACAAACGTCCGTTTGCCACCTTCTCGCGCGCCTTCGAGTACGCCGACCAGCCCGAGCGCGGTGTCACCTACTGGGACTGGACGCTGGTGCCGGTGCTCGACGGCGACGGCGACATCGAATACCTGGTCTGTTCGCTGGTCGAGGTGACGGAGCGCAAGCGCACCGAGGAGACGCTGCGGATCGCGGCCAATTTTGACAGCCTGACCGGCCTGCCGAACCGGCGCCAGTTGCTCGATAAGCTGCGCGGCCTGATTGCCGGCGGCGTACCGGCCGGACCCGGCCTGGCCTTGCTGCTGATCGACCTCGACCAGTTCAAAGAGATCAACGACACACTGGGGCATGACATTGGCGATGCGCTGCTGGTCGTCGTGGCGCGCCGGCTGGCCGCCGCCATTCCCGACGGCGCCACCGTGGCCAGGCTCGGCGGCGACGAATTTGCCGTGCTGATGCCGACCGGAGCCGATGCGCTGGCCGCCGCCACGCTGGCGCAGGCGCTGATCGATGCGTTGGCCGCGCCGATACGGCTGGGGGTCGAAACGCTGTTCGTGTCGGCCAGCGTCGGCATCGCCCTGCATCCGCAGCATGGTGCCAATAGCGACCTGCTGCTGCGCCATGCCGACCAGGCCATGTATGCGGCCAAGAACGGCGGGCGCAACCGCTATCGCCTGTTTGCCGCCGCCATGGAAGAAGCGGCGCTGCTGAAAATGAGCCTGACCAACGACTTGCGCAACGCCATCGCCGGCAATGAGTTCGAAGTGTACTACCAGCCGATTGTTACGCTCGGGACCATCACCGTCGACAAGGCCGAGGCCCTGCTGCGCTGGCACCACCCGCAGCGCGGCATGGTGCCGCCGGTCGAATTCATTGCGCTGGCCGAAGCGAGCGGCTTGATCATCGAGATTGGCGACTGGGTATTCCGCCAGGCGGCGCAGCAGGTGCAGCGGCTGCGCCGTCTCGGCCACTCAGACTTCCAGATCAGCGTCAACGTGTCGCCGGTCCAGTTTCACAATGTCGCGGAACTGGGCCGCCATTGGTCCGGCCACCTGGCCGAACTGGGCCTGCCCGCCAGCAGCATCGTCGTCGAGATCACCGAGGGTCTGCTGCTCGACCTCAGTGCCGAAGTGAAGACGACGCTGCTGGCATTGGCCGACGCCGGCATCCAGGTCGCACTCGACGATTTTGGCACCGGCTACTCGGCGCTCGCCTATTTGAGGAAGTTCGATATCGATTTCCTCAAGATCGACCGCGCTTTTGTCCGCAACCTCGACACCGATGCCAATGACCGGACCCTGTGCGAAGCGATCATCGCGATGGCCCATACGCTGGGCCTGAAGGTCATCGCCGAAGGGGTCGAAACGGCAGACCAGCGCGACATGCTGACCGCGGCTGGCTGCGACTATGCACAGGGCTACCTGTTTTCCACACCGGTGCCGGGTGGCGCGCTGGAAACGCTGCTGCTGGCGTGACGACCGGCCCATTGAGCCCCCGGGACTTTGGCCAACAATTGATATAGGTCAACTGCTGGCCTTTACTGCAACCGCTTTCAAGGCTAACTTGACGCAAGCAGTTGCCGTGTCGCGGCCGGTTCTGCTGCGCTGCCCGTGCGGGCAATGCAAATGCCTGCGCCCGTTCACCGAATGTCCGAGCAAATGCCGTCCCCCATCCAAAGCAGCGGCGCCGGCCCGGCCGGCGATCCCGGCTCCATCCCGGTATTTCGCATCCGACACCTGGGCAAGACCTATGGCAGCGGCAAGATCGAAGTGCTGGCATTGCGCGACGTCAGCCTGGAGGTGGGCCGCGGCGAATTCATCGTGTTGCTGGGGGCCTCAGGCAGCGGCAAGTCGACCCTGCTGAACATTCTTGGCGGCCTCGATACCGCCACCACCGGCCAGGTGCTGTTCGGCGATCAGGACCTGAGCCAGGCCGGCGAAGCGCAGTTGACGGCCTATCGGCGCCTCCATGTGGGCTTCGTATTCCAGTTCTACAATCTGATCCCCAGCCTGACCGTGTATGAAAACGTGGCGCTGGTGACCGATATCGCGATCGACCCGATGCCGGTGGCCGACGCCATCGCAATGGTCGGCCTGGCCGGGCGCAGCGACCACTTTCCGGCCCAGCTGTCGGGCGGCGAGCAGCAGCGCGTCGCCATTGCGCGCGCCATCGTCAAGCGCCCCGCCGTGCTGCTGTGCGACGAACCGACCGGCGCGCTCGACTATGCGACCGGCAAGCTGGTGCTCGAAGTGATCGAGCGCATCAACCGCGAGCTGGGCACGACCGCCATCGTCATTACCCACAATGCTGCCATTGCCGGCATGGCCGACCGGGTCGTGCGGCTGGGCGACGGACAGATCCAGAACGTGCTCGCCAATGCGCATAAGCTCAGCCCGTCGGAGCTGGCATGGTGAGCCCGCGGAGCACGCCGTGACCATGCTCGACCGCAAGCTGCTGCGCGACCTGCTGCGCATGTGGAGCCAGGCGCTGACCATCGCGCTGGTGGTAGCGAGCGGGGTCGGTGGTTTCCTGACCAGCCTGTCGGCAGTCGATTCGCTCGAGATCGCGCGCGAACGCTTCTATGCCGACGCCCATTTCGCCGATCTGTTTGCCAGCGTCAAGAACGCGCCGTTGTCGCTGGCCGCGCGCCTGCGCGCGGTGCCGGGCGTGGCCGACGTGCAGACCACGCTGGAACAGGTGGTGCGGATCGAGCTGCCGGGCGTGTCCGATCCCATCATCGGGCAGTTGATCGGCATCGACCAGCGCCGCCCGCACCGCATGAACCTGCTGACGCTGTCGGCTGGCCGCCCGCTGCGCGCGCAGGCCGACGGCGACAGTGACATCGAGGCGCTGGTCTCGGAGGCGTTTGCCCAGGCCCGGCAGCTGAGGCCCGGGGCCCGGATGCGCGCCCTGGTCAACGGCAAGCAGCGCAATGTGGTGGTGGTCGGCATTGCGCTGTCGCCCGAGTTTATCTTCGCCGGCCTGTGGGGGATGCCGGACGCACGCGGCTTCGGTGTGTTCTGGGTCGAGCGCGAGGTTCTGGCGGCGGCCTATCAGATGGACGGCGCCTTCAACCGCGCCGCCTTCAAGCTGACGCCAGATGCCGTGCCGCAGGCCGTCATCGCGGCCGTGACGGCGTTGATCGCCCCTTACGGCGGGCGCGAAGTGATTGCCCGCAGCGAGCAGGTGTCGCATGCGGCGCTGGAGAACGAAGTGCGCGAGCAGCGCGTGATGGGCACGCTGCTGCCGGCGATCTTCCTCGGCGTCGCCGCCTTCCTGCTCAATGTCGTGGTGGCGCGCGTGGTGTCGACCCAGCGCGAACAGATCGCCACCCTCAAGGCGCTCGGCTACGCCAATGCCGCCATCGCATGGCACTACCTGAAACTGGTGCTGCTGATCGTCGCCGCCGGCTTGCTGCTGGGCCTGATGCTCGGCAAGGAGCTGGGCTATCTGCTGACCCGTCTGTACGCCGAGGTGTTTCACTTTCCCACCTTCGAGCACCGGCTCGACGGCACCCTGGTCGCGCTCGGCGCCGGCATCACGCTGCTGACCGCCTGCCTCGGCACCTTGCAGGCGATCGTGGCCACGGCGCGGCTGGCGCCGGCCGAAGCAATGCGCCCGCCGGCCCCGCCCCATTTCGGCCCCACCCTGCTGGAGCGGCTCGGCATACAGCGCGTCGGCACCACGCTGCGCATGATCTTGCGCAATATGGAACGGCGCCCGGCCCGTTCCAGCCTTGCCATCACCGGCGTGGCGGCCGCGGTCGCCATCGTCATCATGGGTAATTTCTTCCGCGATGCGATCGACGTCGTGCTCGACAACCAGTTCACGCTCGGCCTGCGCGGCGACATCACGCTGTGGGCCACCGAACCGGTCGACGACAGCGTGCGCCATGCGCTGCTGCGCCTGCCGGGGGTGCGCCATGTGGAGTCGCTCAGGTTCGCCACGGTCAGCCTCGGCCATGCGCAGCGGCGCGAACGCACGATCATTCGCGGCTATGCCGGCCGGCCCGAGCTCTACCGCGTGATCGACATGGCGCAGCAGGAAATGCTGCTGGCCGGCCGCGGCCTGGTGCTGACCGACCGGCTGGCCGACAAGCTCGGCCTGCGCCCGGGCGACCTGGTGCGCATCGAGCTGCTCGAAGGGCGCCGGCGCGTGTTGCACGTGCCGCTCGGCGCCACCGTCGACGATATGTTTGGCCTGAATGCCTATATGGAGCGGCAGGCGCTGAACCGCCGGCTGTCCGAAGGCGACCTGTCGACCGGCTTCGTGCTGTCGGTGGCACCCGGCTCCGAGGCGGCCGTGCTCGAGGCGAGCCGGGCCATGCCGCGCATCGCCGGCGCATGGAGCAAGGGCACCATGCTGCGCAATATGGAAGACATCACCGCCCGCAATGTGCGCATCATGAGCACCATCCTGACCCTGTTCGCCAGCGTGATCGCGGTCGGCGTGGTCTACAACAATGCGCGCATCGCACTGTCGGAGCGGGCCTGGGAGCTGGCCAGCCTGCGCGTGCTGGGGTTTACCCGGGCCGAAGTGTCGGCCATGCTGCTGGGGGAAATGGCGATTGTCATCGCGCTCGCCCTGCCTCTGGGCATGCTGATGGGGCGCGGCCTGGTCGGGCTGCTGGCCCAGCTGATGAAGTCAGACCAGTTGCATTTTCCCGTTGTCATCGAGCCGCGCACCTATGCGTGGGCGGCGCTATGCGTGCTCATTGCCGGCGCCGCCAGCGCGCTGGTGGTGCGGCGGCGGGTGGACCGGCTCAATCTGGTCGAAGTACTGAAAACAAGGGAATAGAATGAACAAGCGACAATGGATCACTGTGGGCGTGGCGACGGCCGGCCTGGCCGGCGCGCTCGCCTGGGCCTTTGCGCCGCGGCCGCTGCAGGTCGAGGCCGCAGTAGTGACGGTCGGGCCGTTCGAGATGGCGGTCGAAGACGACGGCAAGACGCGATTGCGTGATCTGTACCTGGTGTCGGCGCCGCTGGCCGGGCTGCTTGGCCGCATCACGCTGCGCGAAGGCGACCTGGTCGCGGCCGGCGCCGTGGTAGCCAGCATGCGGGCGGCGCAGGCGCCGCTGCGCGACGAACGCACGCGCCAGGAACAGCTGGCCCAGCTCGGTTCGGCGCAGGCACAGGTGCGTGCTGCCGCGGCGGCGCGCGAGCGCGCTGCCATCACGCGCCGCCGCGCCGACCAGGACGCGCAGCGCAGCGCACAGCTGGCGCGCGACCGCTTCGTGTCGCCCAGCATCCTCGAACGCGACCAGGCGGCGGCGCTGGCGGCCGCCCAGGAGCACGACGCGGCCGTCGCCCAACACCAGGTTGCCCTGCACGGCCTCGAGCAGGCGCGCGCGGCGCTGGGCGCAGGCGGCCAGGGCGGACCGGAGGCCGGCACCACCGTGGCGCTGCGCGCGCCGGTGGCCGGCCGGGTGCTGCGCGTGCTGCAGGCCAGCGAGGCGGTGGTGCCGCTGGGCGCGCCGCTGATCGAGCTGGGCGATCCGCAGCAGCTGGAAGTGGTGGCCGAGCTGCTGAGCGCCGACGCCCTGCAGGCCCGGCCGGGCAGCGCCGTGCGGATCGACCGCTGGGGCGGCGCGCCGCTGGCGGGACGAGTCAGGCGGATCGAGCCAGCCGCCTTCACCAAGATATCGGCGCTCGGCGTCGAGGAGCAGCGCGTCAAGGTCATCATCGACCTGGTGGCGCCGCCCGCCGAGTTCGGCACGCTCGGCGTCGGCTACCGGGTCAATGTGCGGGTCGTCACGGCGCGCCAGGAGAAGGTGCGCAAGGTGCCCGTCAGCGCGCTGTTCCCGCTGCCGCAAGCGGGCGCGGCGACCGAGGCAGCGATGGCCGTCTATGTCGTCGACAACGGACGCGCCCGGCTCAAGCCGGTGCAGCTGGGAGGCAGGAACGATGTCGAGGCGTGGGTGCAGGACGGCCTCGCGGCGGGCGCACAAGTGATTGTCTATCCGGCGCCGCAGGTTCGCGACGGCGTCGCCGTGGCGGTCCGCAAGGTTGCCCGGCAGCCTTAGGATGGCGCTGCCCGCTGCTGCCGGGCCGGCTTCAGGCTGACGCGGCGGAACCCTTGCGGCGGCTGCCAGCAGCGCCCTTGGCCTGTTCGCGCATCACATGCATCATGCGGCGCCGGATCTCGTCGGAGTCCATCCACATGTCGGCCCCCTTCAGAACGCTCTTGATCTCCGAGGCCGACAGGAAGGGCTGGCAGGTACGGGTCATGAACTTCTCGAACCAGTTGCTGAGCGCGACGCCTTGCGCCTGCTGCTCATTGCCCTTGCCCGTAAATACGCCGGAATAGATGTGGAGCAGCAGCTGGCAGTTGTCATGCACCACCAGTTCGTCGCCGGCCAGGAAGATAAACGCACCCATCGAATAGGCGCGCGCCTCCAGCACCGTCACCACATGGGCATTCGAGGCCAGCATATTGTTGATGATTTGCAGTCCCGTGTCGAAGTTGCCGCCCGATGTGTTCAGGTGCACGTAGATGAGGTCGGTCTCGTTGGCACTGCGCAAGGTATAAAACAGTTCGGTGTAATACGACGACTGCAGGATTTCCCCCGACAGGTAGTAAGAGATTTGCCGCACCTCGGTGCGCCGCTCATAGCGCGTCAAGCCCTGGAACCGGCCCAGCTCGGCGTCGTCGATGGGCAAGAGCTCGATACCTTCTTGTTGGGTTGGCATTTGACTCACTCCCCCCGCCGCGGCAGCATGCGCCGCAGCGCATTGTCGCGCAAGACATAGTGGTGGTACAGCGCGGCCGCCACATGCAGTCCGACCAGCACATAAGCAAGCGTGGCACCCGTTTCGTGCAATTGCTTGATCATCTCGGCCAGCGCCGCGTCCGGGCCGACCAGTGGCGGAAGCTGCCAGCCGAAGAACGGAATCGGGTCGCCCTCGGCGCTCAGCAGAATCCAGCCGGCCACGGGCATGCCCAGCATCAGCGCGTACAGGCCGAGCGCCACCAGCATCGCCACAGGGCGCTGCCATTTGGGGGGAGCCGGCACGACGGCAGGGCTGGGGCCGGACAGGCGCGCCGACACCCGGACCACCGCCAGTATCAGAACCAGCAGGCCGAACACATAGTGCCAGTGCTTCATGGCGTTGCGCCCCACACTGCCCTTCGGGAACATCCCGCGCAACTCCATCAGGGCCACCACAGCGACCAGCAGGACCAGCATCAGCCAGTGCAGCGCGATCGTCACTGTGCCGTAGCTGCCATCAGTATTTCGCCATTTCATCATTGCGCTCCAGGTCTGGGGGGGGGTAGGCCGGCACATCCGGCTGTTCGGATCATTTCATTCTACGCAAATAGAACAGCAAGGATCATTGATGTAGGTCAAAACTCAACGCCGCATGGTCCGCGCTGCCAGTTTCCAGCCTTCGATCAGCAGCAGCGGGATCAGCCCGATCAGCAAGGCAATCACGCCATCCTGCCATTTCAGGGCGCCAATATGCAATATTTGCTGTACGCCCGGCAACTGATGGATGGCAAACTGGGCGGCCACGGAAGCGGCCACGACCATCAGCAGCGGCGCGTTGCTGGTCATCCCCAGTTGCCAGCATGTCCTGGTGGCGCTGCGTGCGCCAAATGCGCGGAACAGTTCGCCGAACACCAGCGTCGTAAACGCCAGGTTGCGCGCTTCGTCCAGGCCGCGCGCCTGCAGCGCCCACCAGAATACGGCCAGCGTGATCGTGGCCTGCAGGATGCCGATGGCGGCCACGCCGATCCATTCCCTGCGCCGCAACAGCGCCTCGCCCGGATGGCGCGGCGGACGCCTGGCCACATCATCCTCGGCGCGCTCGGCCACCAGCGCCAGCGCCGGCAGGCTGTCGGTCACCAGGTTGATCCACAGCAGCTGGAGCGGCAGCAGCGGCACCGGCAGCGCCAGCAGCGACGCCACCAGCATCACCGCCAGCTCGGCCGCATTGCCGGCCAGCAAATAGGCGACGGTCTTGCGGATATTGTCGAAGATGCCGCGCCCTTCCTTCAGCGCGGCGACGATGCTGGCGAAATTGTCGTCGGCCAGGATGAGGTCGGCCGCCCCGCGCGTCACCTCGGTGCCGCTACGACCCATCGCGATGCCGATATGGGCTTCGCGCAGGGCCGGCGCATCGTTGACGCCGTCGCCCGTCATGGCGACGATCGCCCCCTGCGCCTTCCAGCGCCGCACGATGTCGATCTTGTCCTGCGGCGTGGCGCGCGCATGCACGCGCCCGTCGGCGCTTTCGCCGGCGGCGACGATCCCCAGTTCACCGGCGATGGCGTGGGCGGTGGCCGGGTGGTCGCCGGTGATCATGACGACGCGCACGCCGGCCATGCGCGCGTCGGCCACCGCGGCGATCGCTTCCTGGCGCGGCGGGTCTGCCATGCCGACCAGGCCGAGCAAGCTTAGGTCCTGCTCGCGCTCGCTGCGGCCGGTTGCCACCGCCAGCACGCGCAGGCCGCGCCCGGCCATGTCGGTGGCCGCCTGTTGCGCGCCGGTCGGCACAGTCGTGCACTGCTCCAGCACCCGTTCCGGCGCACCCTTGACATACAGCACGCCGTTGGCGCGCCACACTGCCATCCGCTTGCGCACCGGGTCGAACGGAATCGCCCCCTTCTTGGGAATGTCGCGTTCGATGTCTTCGCGCCGGATGCCCCGCTCCTGCGCCGCCAGCAGCAGGGCCAGTTCGGTCGGATCGCCGGCGCCAGCGCGGCCGTCGGCGTCGAGCTGTGCGTCGCAGCAGGCTGCCGCCGCAAACAGCAATGCGTGCTCGTCGCTGCTCCACAGCTGCCGCACCGTCATCACGCCGGTGGTCAAGGTGCCGGTCTTGTCGGTGCAGACGACGGTGGCGCAGCCGATCGTTTCGATCGCATGCAGGCGGCGCACCAGCACATTGCGCGCAGCCATCCGCTTGACGCCCAGCGCCAGCGCGATCGTCACCACCGCCGGCAAGCCCTCGGGCACGGCCGCCACCGCCAGCGACACGGCCGACACGAATACCTGCTGCCAGGCGATGCCCCGCGCCAGGCCGATCAGCGCCACCAGCGCGACCACGCCCAGGCACAGCCAGATCAACAGGCGGGTGACGGCCGCCATCCGCTCCTGCAGCGGGGTGCCGCCGTCGCTGGCCGTGGCCAGCAGGTGGGCGATCTTGCCCAGCTCGGTGCCGGCGCCGGTGGCGAATACGCGCGCGGTGCCGCTGCCGCTGCTGATGTGGGTGCCCATGAAGACCTGGTTGCTGCGCTCGGCCAGCGGCGCCCCGGGGCGGTCCGGCCCATGCGATTTTTCGGCGGCGCTGCTCTCGCCCGTCAGCGGCGCCTCGTTGGCCTGCAAGGCGTAGGCCTCGAGCAGCCGGGCGTCGGCGGCGACGATATCGCCCGCTTCGAGCAGCAGCAGGTCGCCCGGCACCACATCGGCGGCGGCAATCATCAAGGCCTGCCCCTGGCGCGTTACGCGCGCGCGCGGCGCAGTCAGCGTGCGCAGCGCCGCCATCGCCTGCTCCGCCCGGTATTCCTGGAAAAAACCGACGATGCCGTTGATGACCAGGATGGCGCCGATGGCGAGCGCGTCGAACAGCTGGCCCAGCGCGGCCGACACGACGGCGGCGCACAGCAGCAAGCCGATCACGGGGCTGACAAACTGGGCCAGCAGCATGCGCGACGGGCTGAGCAGCGCCTGCTGCGGCAGCGCATTG
>CBDDRJ010000029.1:0-32146 GCA_965233055.1 uncultured bacterium | reverse complement strand
CCGCTGCTGCTGCCGCTGGCGGCGTGCCCGCCGCAGGCGCCGCCTTGCCCCCCTTGGCGGCCTTGGCCGCGGCCTCTTTCTCGGCCAGCGCCTGCGCTTCCTTGTCGCGCGGGCGCTTGATGGTCGCCGCCAGGTTGAATTCGACCACCTTGCGGCCATTCTTGATCTGGGCCAGCGCAACCGCCTTCACTTCGCCCAGGTCAGGCCGCTCGAGCCATGGCGAATTGCTTGCCAGGTTGCGCAGCAGCTCGGCGACCCGCTCCTGTGACTGCGCATAGCCGTTCAGCGCCACCCGCTGGCCATCCTGTTTGAACGACTTGAGGTAGACGCCGGTCGGGGTCTGCTTGACCAGTTCATCCATCAGGAACACCGGCTGGTTGCGGTCGCCCTGCAAGTCCTCGACCGCCTGCTGACGCGCCTTGAGCGCCTCGATCTCCTGCTTGAGGGTGGCAATTTGCTTGATTTTGCCATCGAGCTCGATATTGGCCTGCTTGATGACGCGGTTGCGCTCGTTCTGGATCGAGATGCGGGTGGCATTGAAGGCACCGACCAGCAGCACCACCGCGCAGCCGACGACGGCGCTGGCAGCCAGCAAGGCCAGGAATGCGGTCTTCTTGAGCTTGCGCTTGGCCTCACGGTGCGGCAGCAGGTTAATCTTGATCATTGATTGAATCTCCGCATCGCCAGCCCGCAAGCGACCAAGTAGGCCGGGGCCTCGCTGCGCAGTTGCGACTCGCGCACGCCGCTGCCCAGCGCCATCCCCTTGAATGGCGACACCACCGCCGACGACATCTTGGTGCGGGCCGCGATCGTATCGAGCAGGCCAGGGATCAGGGCGCAGCCACCGGCCAGGTAGAGCTGGTCGATATGCGTATACGGGGTGGAGGTATAGAAGAACTGGATTGCCCGCGTCACCTCCAGCGCAGCACTCTCAAGGAACGGGGTCAGCAGATCGGACTGGTAATTGGGTGGCAGGTCGCCGCTTTTTTTCTTCGCCTCCGCTTCCTCGTACGACAGGCCGAAGCTGCGCACGATGTCCTGGGTCAGCTGGTTGCCGCCGAACGGCTGCTCGCGCTCATAAATGGTGTCCCCGCCCTGCAGCACCGAGATATGGGTGACCTGGGCCCCGATCTGGAATAGTGCAACGATCTGGTCAGGCGGCAGCTCGGCCTGCAGCTGCACCACGCGGTACAGGGCGCTACGCGCAGCAAACGATTCGATGTCCATCACGACCACCTTCAGGCCCGCCTCTTCGGCGATCGCCACCCGGTCTTCGATCTTTTCGCGGCGCGATGCGGCCAGCAAGACTTCCATATCGTCGAGCGAACCTTCGACCGGACCGAGAACGTCGAAGTCGAGGTTCACTTCGTCGAGCGCAAACGGGATATATTGCGCCGCCTCGGACTCGACCTGCACTTCGAGCTGGTCTTCGGTCATGCCCTGCGGTAGGATGATCTTCTTAGTGATGACGGAAGCGGGCGGCATGCCCAGGGCAACGTTCTTGATGCGGGTGCCGCTCTTGGCCCAGACCCGGCGCACCGCCTCGGCCACCTGTTCGATGTTTTCGATATTGCCGTCGACCACGGCGCCGCGCGGCAACGGTTCGGATGCGAAGCGGTCAAGCCGCAATTCGCCCTTGCCGGCGTCGGACAACTCGACCAGACGCACCCCGGAGGTGCTGATATCCAGGCCCAGCAGAGGCGGACTCGACTGACCGAACAAGGTACCCAGATTGATCACTAGCGCACTCCCTCACCTACCAAACCATCAAAATTGACGCTACCGCACTGCAGAAGACATTGAAAAATGGCGCGCCCGGGCGCGGGGAATTTGTTTTAAAACCGCCGTTTAGACCGCATATATAAGACACTACATTAAATCGTAGCAATAAGGACGAGCGAATGTAAAGGTATTTCTGCAACGGAACATTGTATACGTGACCGGATTCACCACACTTGTGCACGCATGGGGAAGCACGGATCTGTTCATTTCGGCTTCAAAGCCAATCCCATCCGACAGAACGGAGCAGCGCTGCGCTGGCGCGGCAGGCGCCAGCGCGCCGGTCGATCCGCACCCCTGGTAACGGCTGCCGCCGGCGCCGCTTGAGGGCCAAAGCACCGCGCGGCGCTCCGTTTGGCGGCGCCGCGCGCGACCGGCGCGGCGGTGGCGCCCGGTCAAAGTTTCCTGCCTTATAATGCCCCCCTAAGCCCGCCCACATGGAGACAGAGCCCGCATGACGCATTCGACCCCGGACGAACCGAACACCCCCGCTCCCCACGGCAGCCCGCCACGGCTGACGGCCAGGCGCTTCGTGCTGCTGACGCTGGCCAGCCTGACCGGGCTGGCGCTGGCGGGCCTGCTGGTCGTCGTGTTCGGGCTGGCGATGGCCTACCCGAACCTGCCGGCGCTCGACACGCTGACCGACTACCGGCCCAAGATGCCGCTGCGGGTATTTACCGCCGACAACGTCCTGATCGGCGAATTCGGCGAGGAGCGCCGCAATTTGGTGCACATCAAGGAAATCCCCGATCTGATGAAAAAAGCCGTGCTGGCGATCGAGGACGACCGTTTCTACGAGCATGGCGGGGTCGACTACATGGGCATCCTGCGCGCCGCCCTGCACAATGCCGCGGGCGGTGCCAAGCAGGGCGCCTCCACCATCACCCAGCAGGAGGCGCGCAACTTCTTCCTATCGTCCGAGCAGACCATCAAGCGCAAGGTCTACGAAATGCTGCTGGCCTGGAAGATCGAGCAGAACCTCTCCAAGGACCAGATCCTCGAGGTCTATATGAACCAGATCTACCTGGGCCAGCGCGCATTCGGCTTCTCGTCGGCGGCCCAGATCTACTTCGGCAAGAACCTCAAGGACATCAGCATCGCCGAAGCGGCCATGCTGGCCGGCCTGCCGAAGGCGCCGTCGGCCTACAACCCGGTGGTCAACCCGAAGCGCGCCCGCACCCGCCAGCAGTACATCCTGCAGCGCATGCACGACCTGCGCTACATCACCGACGCCCAGTACGAGCAAGCCAAGGCCGAGCAGCTGCGCGTCAAGTCCGACAGCAGCGAATTCGCCGTGCATGCCGAGTACGTGGCCGAGATGGCGCGCCAGCTGGTCTACGAGCAGTTCAAGGAAGACACCTACACGCGCGGCCTGAACGTCTACACCACCGTCAACAGCGACGAGCAGCAGGCCGCCTACACGGCGCTGCGCCAGGGCGTCATGGAATACGAGAGGCGCCACAGCTACCGCGGGCCGGAATCGTATATCGAGATCCCGAAAGTGCAGGCCGAGGCGGAAGACGCGATCGAGACCGAGCTGGCCGAGCATGCCGACAGCGACGACATCGTCGCCGCCATGGTGCTCTCAGCCACGCCGACCAAGGTCGTGGCGGTGACCGCCTCGGGCGAGGAAATCACCATCGCCGGGCCGGGCCTGGCGTTCGGCCAGGCCTGGCTGTCGGACAAGGCGCCGCCGAACCGCCGCATCAAGCGCGGCGCCGTGATCCGCGTGTCGCAGGAAGTCAAGGCTGACCCCAAAGGCGACACCAGGTACTGGAGCATCACCCAGATGCCGGAAGTCGAATCGGCCTTCGTGGCGGCGTCGTCGCAGGATGGCGCGATCCACGCGCTGGTGGGCGGCTTCGACTACAACCGCAACAAGTTCAACCACGTCACCCAGGCCTGGCGCCAGCCGGGCTCCTCGTTCAAGCCCTTCATCTATTCGGCCTCGCTCGAGCGCGGCCTGTCGCCGGCCACCATGATCAACGACGCGCCGATCTCGTTCGACGCGGCGCAGACCGGCGGCCAGGCCTGGGAGCCGAAGAACTACGACAACAAGTACGAAGGCCCGATGACGATGCGCAAAGGCCTGACCAAGTCCAAGAACATGGTCTCGATCCGCATCCTCAACAAGATCGGCGCCAAGTACGGCCAGGAATACTCGACCCGCTTCGGCTTCGAGCCCGAGCGCAACCCGCCCTACCTGACGCTGGCGCTGGGCGCGGGCGCCACCACGCCGCTGCAGATGGCAGGCGCCTATGCGGTGTTCGCCAATGGCGGCTACAAGATCAACCCCTACCTGATCTCGCGCGTGACCGATAGCGCCGGCAAGGTGTTGTCGCAGGCCACGCCGGAGCAGGCCGGCGTCGAAGGCAACCGCGTCATCGACGAGCGCAACGCCTACCTGGTCGACAGCATGCTCAAGGACGTCGTCAGGTTCGGCACCGCGACCAAGGCCCTGATGCTCAAGCGGCCTGACATCTCGGGCAAGACCGGCACCACCAACGACTCGATCGACGCCTGGTTCGCCGGCTACCAGGCCAAGCTGGTGGGCATCGCGTGGATCGGTTACGACCAGCCGAAGAACCTGGGGAACAAGGAAACGGGCGGCGGACTGGCGCTGCCGATCTGGATCGGCTTCATGCAGAAGGCGCTGAAGAATATCCCGATCGAGGAGCGGGCGGTGCCGGAAGGCTTGATCCAGGTCGGCGACGAGTATTACTACGCCGAGAATCCGCCGGGCACCGGCGTGCAGAGCCTGGACCTGGGCGTGCGCGGCAGCCCGACCGAGGAAAAAGCCAAGGACGCCGTCAAAAACGAATTATTCTAGACGTGTAGGGTGGGTTCTTGAACCCACCCGTGGGTAGGCCAAGCCTACCCACGCTACGCTTTCAGTTTGACGCCGGTTCCGGCCTGCTCGCTGACCAGTTTGGACAGCGACGCGAACAGCTCCGAGCCGTCGCGGGTGTTAACCCACTTGCTGCCGTCGCGCTTGTAGTGGAATCCACCCGATTTCGCCGCCACCCACATCTCCTGCATCGCCGCCTGGCTGTTGACGATGATTTTCGAGCCGTTGTAGATAAACTCGATTTCCAGCACATTGCCGCTGCGCTTGCATTCGACATCGAGCAAGTCCTCGTCGTTCAAGCTGTCGAGGGCTGCCTCGATCTTGTCCAGTGTCGATTCGGCCAGGTCCAAAAATTCATGTTCGCCCATGCTACACTCCAAGGTCTGCTTTCAATAATATGATTCTAATCGTGAAGTCTTCCAAAGCACGCAATACCTCTATCTGTCGAGTGGTCATGGGCGCCCTTGCTGGCGCAGCAATATTGCTAATCAGTGCATGCGGCCAACCCGGCCCGCTGTACCTGCCCAAGCCGCCGGCAAAACCGGCGCCGCAGGCCCCGAGCACGCCGCCCGCCGCACCTGTCGCCCCCCCAACTGCCGCAAACAACTAATTATATGCCTCACTTTTCCTACCAAGACGGCGTGCTGCACGCCGAGGGCAACGCCCTGCCCCGCATCGCCGAACAATTCGGCACGCCGACCTATGTGTATTCGAAGGCGGCGCTGCTGCGCAATTTCGATTCCTACGCCCTTGCCTGCACCGGGCGCGACGCGCTGGTGTGCTACGCGATGAAGGCCAACTCCAATCTGGCCATCCTCGACCTGCTGGCGCGACACGGCGCCGGCTTCGACATCGTGTCGGGCGGCGAACTGCTGCGCGTGCTGGCCGCCGGCGGCGACCCGCGCAAGGTAATTTTCTCCGGCGTGGGCAAGAGCGAGGCCGAAATGCGGCTGGCGCTGTCGCACGACATCCTGTGCTTCAATGTCGAATCGATTCCCGAACTGCACCGTCTCAACGCGGTCGCCAGCAGCATGGGCAAAGTGGCGCCGGTGTCGCTGCGCGTCAACCCGAACGTCGACGCCAAGACCCACCCGTATATCGCGACCGGCCTGAAGGCCAATAAATTCGGCGTCGCCTTCGACGACGCGCTGGCCACCTACCGCACAGCAAACAGCCTGCCGCACCTGGAAGTAGCCGGCATCGATTGCCACATCGGCTCGCAGCTGCTCGACGACGCGCCGCTGCTCGAAGCGCTCGACAAACTGATTGAACTGATCGACGCGCTGGCGGCCGAAGGCATCGACCTGCACCACCTCGACCTCGGCGGCGGCATCGGCATCGCCTATGGCGAAGACGGCGAAGAAGACCCGGTCGCCGTTGGCAGCTACCTGGGCCGCGTGTTTGCGCGGGTCGATGCCTGGCGCGCCAGGCAGCATGGCGGCCGCCCGATCAAGGTCATCTTCGAACCGGGCCGTTCGATCGTCGGCAATACCGGCCTGCTGCTGACCAAGGTTGAATTCCTCAAGCCGGGCGAAGAAAAGAACTTCTGCGTGGTCGACGCGGCCATGAACGACCTGATGCGCCCGGCGCTGTATCAGGCCTGGATGAAGGTGCAGCCGGTGGTGCAGAGCAGCGCTGCCGGCACCGTGTACGACGTGGTGGGGCCGGTGTGCGAATCGGGCGACTGGCTGGCCAGGGACCGCGCCCTGGCGGTCGGGCAAGGCGACCTGCTGGCGATCATGCAGGCCGGCGCATACGGCCTGACGATGGCCTCGAACTACAACACGCGCGGCCGCCCGGCCGAAGTGATCGTCGACGGCGGCCAGGTCCACCTGGTGCGCCGGCGCGAAGAGCCGAGCGAGCTGTTCGCGCTCGAATCGACCCTCAAACCGTAACACCGTAGGGTGGGCACTGCGTGCCCACGCGGACTCCATCAGCGTGTTGGCTTGCCCGTGGGCACGCAGTGCCCACCCTACCGATCTGAAACGATGGCACCGTAGCGTGGGTAAGCTCCGCTTACCCACGCGGATGCATGATTATTGACTGAGCTGAACGACGCGCCCGTTCAGCGGCTGTACCGGGCGCGCATTCATCGCATAGACCTTGCGGAACGCTGCCACCTGGGCCGGCGACACCTCGACTGCATCCTTGAGCACATGCCAGCGCACGCCTTCGCTGCATGGCGGCGTGGTCAGCGAACCCTTGAACGCGTAATAGGCGCGCGCAACGGGCATCACGCCGGCCGGCGCAAACGCGTCGAGCCTGGCCTTGCCGCCCTCCTTGGCGGGCATGGCGGCAAACACCGGCGCCAGTGCGGCGTTTTCCCTGCCTTCCTTGAACAGCACACCCACCACGGCCAGCGTCTGATCGGCATCGATGTGGACGAAATGCGCGACCAGCGGCATTGCACGGCCATTGATCTTTTCCTCGCTCGGCGTATGGAAGTGAAACTGCAGCAGCTTGTAGGTCGACTTGCCGATGCTGACGCTCGACCCCTCCGGCAGATTGACCTGGATCGTATGGCCGTTGTTGACCACCTCGGCACTGCCGGCTGCATAGTTGAGCAGAATCGGATCGAGCCTGGCCGCAACCGCCTTGGCAGTCTGGATGTCGATCGGCGACTGGTCCTTGCCCAGCTTGCAGGTGGCGAACTTGGGATCGAGCTCGCCCCAGCGGGCAGGGTCGCCATGGCCCGTATAGGCCCAGTGCGGTGCTTCCTTGTCTGCTGCAGCAGCGCCGGCGGTGGCCAGGGCGGCAAGGCAGGCGGCCAGCGGCATTGTCAATCTACGCATCATCCCAACTCCTCAAGAAGTACATCGGTGGCAAGGCGAACCTGGCCATCTTACTCCCGGATTTTGCGAGCGTTCAACTAAATTATGGCGTCGCCTTTCGACACCTTGGCCGCTTTTGCTTGGTTCCAGTAGATGCGCACGCCCAGCAGCAGCGCAACGATCAGTCCGAACAGGATGGGCTGTGCAAAATCCTGCTTGCCCGCCTTCATCCACCAGAAATGCAGAATGCCGAGCGGCGCGATCACATAGACGAGGCGGTGCAGCCACTGCCAGCGCTTGCCGCCCAGGCTCCGGACCATCGCATTGGTGCTGGTGGCGGCCAGCGGGATCAGCAGCACGAAGGCGGTGAAGCCGACCGTGATGAACGGTCGCTTGAGCACGTCCTTCCACATCGCGGCGAAGTCGAAGAAATGGTCGAACCACAGGAAGGCCAGCGCGTGCAGGCAGGCGTAGAAGAATGCATACAGGCCGGCCATGCGGCGCAGCCTGACCAGCCAGTTCCATTTGCAGAGGCGCCGCAGCGGCGTGATGGCGAGCGTGATGCACAGGAAGTACAGCACCCAGTCGCCGGTGCCGCGCGTGATGAATTCGAGCGGCTCGACCAGCTGGCCGGTGACGGTCAGCCACACCATGCGAAAAAAAGGCAGCAGCGCCAGCGCGAACAGGGTGCCCTTGATCGCCAGCAGCTGGCGCGGAGTCGGGTTGAAGTCCATCGGCGTCAGAAGTACTTCTTGAGGTCCATCCCAGAATACAGCGAAGCGACATCGCCATAACCGTTGAACATCAGGGTCTTGCGCTTCCTGTTGAAGAAGCCGTCTTCGCCGATGCGGCGCTCGCTGCCCTGCGACCAGCGCGGGTGGTCGACGTTCGGATTCACATTCGAATAGAAGCCGTATTCGGACGGTGCCGACACATTCCACGAGGTGCGCGGCTGGTCCTTGACGAAGCGGATCTTGACGATAGACTTGGCCGACTTGAAACCGTATTTCCATGGCGTGACCAGGCGCACCGGTGCGCCGTTCTGGTTGGGCAGCACCTGACCATACATGCCGAACGTCAGCAGCGCCAGCGGATGGTTCGCTTCGTCGATGCGCAAGCCTTCGGTGTAGGGCCAGTTCAATACGCGGCTGCCGACGCCCGGCATCTGCCTGGAGTCGGCCAGGCTGATGAATTCGACGTATTTGGCGTTGCCGGTCGGTTCAACCTTCTTGATCAGTTCCGACAGCGAGTAGCCGATCCACGGGATGACCATCGACCAGCCTTCGACGCAGCGCAGGCGGTAGATGCGCTCCTCGAGCGGGGCTAGCCTGGTCAGTGTGTCGAGATCGAGCACCATCGGCTTCTTGACTTCGCCTTCGATGGCGACCGACCACGGGCTGGTGCGCAGGGTGTGGGCCATCTCGGCCGGGTCGGCCTTGTCGGTGCCGAACTCGTAGAAATTATTGTAGGTCGATGCGTCCTTGAAGCTGGTCTGCTTGTCCAGCGCCGAGTAGGCCGGGTTCAGCCTGGCGGCCAGCTTGCGCGCGCCGGGCGCCTGGGCGAACGCTTCGCGGTTGGCCATTTCCCATAAGCCCGATCCGACCACGGCACCGGCGCCGACCGTCTTGATGAACTGGCGGCGCGACTCGTAGACCCGTTGCGGGGTGATTTCGGATGCGAAAGGCAGGTCGAGACCGTTAGGACGGCGGTGGATCAACATGGTAGCTCCAGCTTGGATAGTGGTGAGGTTGGACCTTGGTCGGCTTGGACAGTGCCAACCTTACACCATTGCCAGAAATTGCGATGTAACACTATGTATCCGGCAGCGCCGCCCCGGCGGCGACAAGTGCCGCTTAAAACATACGGCTCCAGTTGACGGCCAGCGTGCGGCCGCGGCCGGCGTAGGTATTGCCGGGGTCGGTCGCCGCCGCCGATTGCGAATAATAGCCGACGTATTGACGGTCCAACAGGTTCTCGATGCTCACGCCAAATTTGCCGTGGCGGCTGTCGAAGCTCGCCGCCGCGTCGACCAGGGTGTAACCCTTGAAATGCTCCTCCAGCTTGCTGGTGCCGACGACGCGGCCGATATTGATGTCGCGCTCGAACAGGTGGATAGCCTGCAGTCGCAGCTGGGACGCCGGCATCCACTTCCAGTTCCCGGCCAGCACTGCCTTGTTCGGCCCCTGCGAGCGCGCGCCGAGCGAGAGGTCAATCGGCGCGCCCTGGGTAGCGGCGGTCTTGCCGTCGGTCTGGGCGTAGCTGCCGGAGAACGACAGCAGCCTGGTCGGACGCCATTCGCCGCTCACTTCCCAGCCTTTGACGGTGGTGGGGACGCGCTCGACCAGGCCGACACCGGCCGAGTTAATCCGGATCACGCTGCCCAGCTTCGAGCGCGAGTCATAGCGCGAAATGCTGAACTGCCCAGCGGCGCCGCGCCAGTTGACGCCGATTTCATTATTGCGCGTGACGATAGGCCGAAGGCTGATCAGGTTCGACACCGACTGGCCCGCCGCCGACACCCCGCGCAGCACCAGGCCCGCGTCCGGCAAGCCAAAGCCTTCGGCGCTGGCCGCGAAGGCCGACCACTGCGGCGCAAAGCGCCAGATCGCGCCGATATTGTTGACCGATTCGGAAAACTCCGCCGAGCCGCCCTGCACCTCGCGGCTGCCGTAGGCAGCCAGGGTGGAGTAAGTATCGACGTTGAGCTTGGCGACTTCGTGGCGCACGCCGCCGCGTACCGTGACTGCACCCAGTTCATACTCGAGCTGGGCGAACGGCGCAGTTGAGTTGAACTTCAGCAGGGGCACCCAGCTGCGGTCAGTGAGCGCCAGCCGTTGTTCGGTCTGATCGCGCAGGAAGTCGACCCCGACCGTCGCCTCGAGGCCGGCAATGATCGTGTCCGGGCGCACGTAAGTGATGCGCGCCCCCAGTTTGTCGGCGATGATCTGCGACTGGTCCCACAGCGTGCCGCGCGGGGCGATGCGGGTGTCCTGGAAGGTGGCGACCTTGGTCGCGCCGTACAGGGACTCGAAGGCGTGACTGAACAGCTGGGCGCTGAAGGTGCCACCAGCCAACTCCGCATGGCGGTAGTCCAGGCTGGCGCTGCGCACCTTGTTGCGGGTCGCTGCGCCGATCGGGGTGCCCGGCAGCGAGCTGGTCGGAACCCCGTCTGCCGGCACGCCCGGATCATTCTTGTAGTCGCCGTTGCCCTCCAGGTTGAAGCGGTTCAGCGACAGCTGCAGGCGCTGTGCGCCGAAGGTCTTGCCGATCTTGAAAAACAGGTCATCGCCGCGCGTGTCGAGGGTATCTCCCTGGACCGTGTCGATGCCAAGCCGGCGCCCATTGCCGTCGTAGCCCATGCCGCGCCCTTGCACGGCTGCATAGCCGAGCAAGTCGAAGGCGTCGGACTTGTGGGCGACCGAATAGCCGGTCTTCCAGTCCAGGTTATCGGAACGGAACTGGGTCGAAGCACGGACGTTGACGCCATAGGTCGTGCCATTGGTGCGCGGCGCCTTGGTGATGTAGTTGATGATGCCGCCAGTGGCGCCCATCCCCTGCACCGCGGAAGCGCCGTTGATCACTTCGATGCGTTCGATGATGAAGCTGTCGGCGAAATAGCCCTCGCGCATGCCGGCGCGCAGCGGATTCGATTGGGGGATGCCATCGAGCAGAATCAGCGGCTGCCGGCCGCGCAGCGATTCGCCTGTGGACGTCATTTTCTGCCGGCTTGGCGCGTAACCTGGAATAAAGGTCGCCAGGGCCTGCGACGGATCGTCGGCGATCAGGTATTGCGACGACAGTTCCTGCTGGCTGATGACGGAGATCGCGCCGGGGATCCTGTCGATGGCCTTTTCGCCGCGCGTGGCGGTCACCACCACTTCGGCCATCGGGCCAGCTGCTGTGTTTTGGGCATAGGAATTGGCTGCTGCCATGCTCAGGCACGCGCAAGCGACGGAAAGTGTGATGGGCAAAATGGAAGGCATGCGGCACGGTCCTTTGGGGTAAAATGAGAATGATAACCATTCTCATTGAATTCGGCAATATAATTGAGAACAATTCTCATTTACGATGACACCCCTGACGATTGACGGCCCCATGAAAAAATTTGCCCGCGCCCTGCATCTGTGGACCGGCCTGGTCTTCGGAACGATTCTGGTCGTGCTTGGCCTGACCGGATCCGCCCTCAGCTGGATGCATGAACTCGACACTGCACTCAATCCCGGCTTATTGCAGCTTGCTGCGCCGCCCGGGCTGCGCGCGGGCCAGGCGATGCTGGTGCCGCCGGCACTGACCCAGGCCGTCGCTGACGTGTTGTCGCAGGACCGGCGCTATGGCAGGCCCAGCATGCTGGAAATGCCGCAGCGCGCCGGCGATGTGTTTGTCGCGTCTTACCGTTCATCGCCCGACCAGGGCAAAGCACCCTGGGTCCAGGCCGTCACGCGCCAGGTGATGGTCGATCCCGCGACGTTGAAAGTGACGGGTGAGCGCAACTGGGGCGAGTCTGGCCTGTCGCGTCCGCTGCTGATGCCGACCTTGTTCCACCTCCACCGCTACCTGGTGGCCGGAGAGCTGGGCAAGGTAATCGTGGCGGTGACGGGTATTTCGCTGACGCTGACGATTCTGACCGGCCTGATCCTGTGGTGGCCGCGCATGGCAGGCTCGGCGATCTGGCATGCGATGACGGTCCGCCATGGCGGCTCGTGGCCACGGTTCAGTTTCCAGCTGCACCGGGCGGGCGGCTTTTTCGCGGCGCCCTTGCTGCTGGTGTCCGCGCTGTCTGGCGTCCACTTCAATATGCCGCAGTGGACCACTCCCGTCGTCAAGCTGGTGTCGCCGGTGTCGACCAATGCGAAACTGGTCAACCTGAGTCGCCGCCACGGCGACGGCATATCGCTTGCCGACGCGGTCGCCGCGGCGCAGGCAGAGTTTCCCGATGGACGAGTGTCGCGCGTATCCTTGCCGGCCAAGCCTGGCCAGCCTGTTGAAATTCGCGTGCGCCAGCCCGCCGAACTGCGTCAGGGTCCAGGCGCGACCCGCATCAGCATCGATTCGGGCAATGCCAGCGTGCTGCGCGTGATCGATCCGGAACGGGCCCGGGGCGGCGACAAATTGCTCAGCTGGCTGTTCCCGCTGCATACGGGAGAGGCATTCGGCATCGGGGGGCGGATCTTCGTCAGCCTGTTCGGCCTGGTCCCCTTGGCTTTCTTTCTGACGGGTCTGGTGATCTGGATAAAGCTGCGCAAGAAGAAGCTGGGATTCGGAAGCTGAGCCTGCAAGGTGCCTACATCCAGCGGCGCGACAGCAGCTGGATGGCCAGCGCGCAGCACAGCGCGCCCAGGAAAGCGGCGCCGAGCGGCCAGGCTCCCAGCGCCAGCGACACGACGACGCAGAACGACGCGAAGGCGTAATAGCCGAGCACTGTGCCGCGCAGCAGCTTGACGGCAAACGCGGCGCCACAATGGCGGTGGGAAAACACCGTCAATACAGACGACATGACGGGGAACATCGCCAGGATGCCGCTCAATTGCGGGCCCAGCGTGGTGGAAAACGTCGTCACGAACAACACCAGCACGGCGCCGGCGATCATGCGCAAATGCAGGTCGCCGGGCCGGCCAGCGGCCGCGGCGGGCGCGTCCGGCAAGGCCGGGAACAGGCGCGGCGCAAGCGCCAACGCCGCCAGTACCGCCGCGGCCGACAGCGCCATGCCGGGCGCCCACCAGCTCAGACCCGTTACCGCCAGCGCATAGGCAGCAAAGGCGCCCGCCAGGCTGAACTGCCACGGCAGCTTGCTGGCGCACCAGGCGTAAGCGAGGGCAAACACCAGGATGGCCAGCACTGCCGACAGGGTTGCCTGTGCTGCCTGGGCGGCAAAGGCCGGGCCCTGCTCGATGGCGATGAAAAACAGGATCGGCGCGGCGACCACGGGAAAGGCCGACAGCCAGCCGGCCACGGCCGGGCCCCAGCGGCGCCCCGCGACGGTGATGCAGGCGATCAGGGTCGGGACGAGGCTGAGTTTAAGGAGGAGCAGGATGGGCATGCAGGTGTGTACCGAAGGACGAGGCCGCAATATACCTCATTCGGCCACCGCAGTCTGCCGTCCGGCCCTGGCGCAAGCGAGCGCGATCGGCAATCCGAACAAGAACATATGCGACATCAAGTCCAGCGAAGAACCGACGGGCCGGAACACGATCGGATGCGGAAAAGCCGACAAGGGCAACACGATATGGCGCATGAAGAAGAATACGCCGATGCCAAACACGATGCCGGCGAGCGCAGCACGGCGGCGCAGCAAGGGCAGGCGCTGGCTGGCCAACAGGAAAGCCGTGGCGTAAGCAAATGACATCAGGAAATGCAGGGCAAGGCCAAGCATCGCCAGCGACAGGCCGCCTGCGTAGGCTTCCCGGCCATACAAGCCGCTGGCAATCGACTGCAGCACGCGCTCGGCGGACAGGCCGTTGAATGACCAGTAAGTGATGGCGTAAAGGATGTCGAGCACGCCGGCGATGGTACCACCGACAACGATGGCCCACAGGGCCGAAGCTTGTTGCATAAGCCCCTCCGGGGGTCAAGAGAGTTGCGTGACTTCGTTGCGGCGAGGCGTCGCGTTTTCATGGAATAGATCAGCAAGATATTCGGCCAGCTCAGTTTCGGCGACCTCTGCCGGAATCACGAAATCGGCCGGCCGGCGCTTCCCCTCGTTCCCGAAGTGAAACGCTTGCCAGCTGCCAGCACTGGCCACGACGCCAATATGCTGGCCGAATACATTGAATCGCAACTCTTTCATCGGCTACGGTCCTGCCGTTTTGTCTTCGCTCGCGATGGTCTTGTAGACGATCGCGCCGAGCACCGCGCCGACGATCGGCGCCAGCCAGAACAGCCACAGCTGCGCCACCGCCCAGCCGCCGACATACAGCGCAACGCCGGTGCTGCGGGCCGGGTTGACCGAGGTATTGGTGACCGGAATACTGATCAGGTGGATCAGCGTCAGGGCGAGGCCGATGGCGATCGGGGCAAAACCGGCCGGTGCGCGTTGGTCGGTTGCGCCCATGATGATCATCAGGAAGAACGCAGTCATGACAACTTCGGTCACCAGTGCCGCCAGCATCGAGTAGCCGCCCGGCGAGTGGGCGCCAAAGCCATTCGATGCAAAGCCATTGCTGACATCAAAGCCAGGCGCCCCGCTGGCGATCACATACAATACGCCGCCCGCCGCAATGGCGCCCAGCACCTGGGCGCCGATATACGGACCGAGCTTGTTTGCTGGAAAACGACCACCTGCCCACAAGCCGATGGACACGGCTGGGTTGAGGTGGCAACCGGAGATATGCCCAATTGCAAAAGCCATCGTCAGCACGGTCAAGCCGAATGCCAGCGAAACGCCATGCAGGCCGATGCCGACCTGCGGGAAGGCGGCGGCCAGCACGGCACTGCCGCATCCTCCCAGAACGAGCCAGAACGTTCCTATGAATTCTGCACTGTATTGCTTCATTTATAGCTCCTCATCGGGTGGACCAAGCGGAAAGCGACGGACTTAGCAGGTACGGCAGCGCGAGTCTACACGGCTAAGGCCACCGCGCCAAGCGGCGCCGCAGCATGCGGCACACCGCTGGCGCCCCGCCCGGACAGCAGGCAGTACGCGTCGTCGTGGTCGATCGGATGCTCGCCGATGGCGGCCCCGACATGCAGCACCCGCTGGCGGAATTCCATTGCGCGGGGCGCCGGAACGGCATCGCTGATGCGGCAGGCGGCCGGCATGCCGATCGCGCCGCCATCAGCGGGGACAGCGATGCCATCAGTCCGGGATCTCAGGCTCGACCAGGTTCGCCAGTTGTACCAGCGACTCTTGCCAACCGAGATAGCACATTTCAATGGGAATGACTTCGGGCAGGTTTTCCTGAGTGATGCTGACCTCGGTGCCGCACAGAACAAGCTTGAGGATCACGGTGGTGATCATTTCGCCAGGCAGGTTCGGATCGTCGAATTTGTCGGTGTAGCGGATCTTTTCCGACGGCACCAGTTCAAGGTATTCGCCACCGAACGAGTGGCCGTTGCCGGTCGTGAAATTGGTGAACGACATCTTGAAGCTGCCGCCGACTTTGGCGTCGAGCGCATGCACCTTGCAGGTGAAGCCGAATGGCGGCAGCCACTTGGCCATCGCATCGGCATCGAGGAAGGCGCGGTAGACGCGCTCGGGTTTTGCGCGCAGGACGCGGTGCAGTCGAACGGTACCAGTTGCCATGATCGGTCAGCCTTTCATTGGTCAGGGGTTGTTTGAACAGCCAATGTAAACCACGTCGACAGGGGCGTCAAACAGTCTGAGCCTATCGAATCGCCCCGCCGACAATGATTGCTAGAACACCGACTCGTAGTGTTCGACGGTCGGGAACGGGTCGTAGAAGTGGTGCAGCAGGCGCTTCCAGTCCTGGTACTGCGGCGACTGGCGAAAGCCGATGGTGTGGTCCTCGAGGGTGTGCCATTGGACCAGCAGCAAGTATTTGTCGGCCGATTCGAGGCAACGCTGCAACTGGTGCGACCGGTAGCCGGGAATCGACGCAATGATCTGCTGGGCCTGGCCAAATGCCGCTTCAAAGGCGACGCCCTGGCCTGCCTTTACGTGCAGGATAACAACCTCAAGAATCATGCCGGATTCACCATAAAGTCGATACCGTCAAAAATCTTGTGTTCTGGCGGGTAAGGTGCGGGCACAAAACCAAGGCTGGTGTAGCAACGCAATGCCTTGGCGTTATTCCTCAGAACGAACAGCGAACAGGCGCTGACGCCCAGCTCCTTCATGCCGATGTTCATGATTTGCTCGATGAACCACTGGCCATGCCCCTTGCCGCGCACGCCAGGAGCAATCACCAGCCGCGCCAGGTGGCACCTGCCCGCCTTTTCGTAGTACTGCCCGAAACCCAGGAAAGTGCCGGCTTCATCCTGCAGCGAATAGGACGGCATTTTCTCCCAGTGGATGTCTTCCAAGAAGCTCTGGTCGGTGATCGGATAGTGCAGCCCCGGGCCGCCCCACAAATAGCCTGCCGCCGGGTCATGAAACCAGCTCTTCAGGATTTCAACATCGGCTGCGCTTGTTGTTGCGATTTTCATCAATGGAATCAGGCTCACAGTTCTTTGTTCTTGTCGTCCCAAGCCATCGGTTCCCACAGTTCGACCTTGTTCGCTTCCGGATCCATGATCCAGGCGAACTTGCCGTTTTCATGCGACTCCGGACCTTTGACGATTTCAACACCCGCTGCACGCAATTGCGCCAGCATCTCGTCCATATTGTCGACGCGGTAGTTGATCATCAATGCCGCGTCGCTCGGGCTGAACCATTTGCTGTCCTTGTCGGCCACCGTCCACACGGTGACGCCCTTGTCGCTCGCCGTGTCATCTGGCCAGCGCAGCACGGCACCGCCCCAGCTCTCGAGCGGCATGCCCAGGTGCTTCTGGTACCACGCTGCCAGCGCACCGCTGTCGTTCCTGCTCTTGAAGAATACACCGCCGATACCCGTGACCTTTGCCATTGCACTCTCCCCTTGATGTGATTAAAGCGAATTGCTCGCGCGCCTGGCGTTACAGCTGCCTGGTCATGAACACGCTGTTCGGATCTTCAGCATAGTCGCCGAAGGGCCCACAGTAGACGAAGCCAAAGCTTTCGTAAAGATGTTGGGCAGGCTTGAACGCTTCCATCGAGCCCGTTTCAAGGCTGAGCCGTTCGTAGCAGCGCGATTGGGCGACTTCAATGATGTGGGCAAGGATGGCGCGGCCTGCGCCAAGTCGGCGGCGGGCGGCCGGCGTGCGCATCGATTTCACTTCGCCATGGGTGGAGTCCAGTTCCTTCAGCGCGCCGCAGCCGAGCAGCACGTCGCCTTCCCACGCAGACCAAAAGGTAATGCCGGGCTGGCGCAGCTTGTCCAGGTCCAGCGCGTGGACGCTTTCTGGCGGCGACAATTCGTACATGCTCTGCAAATGTTCATCCAGCAGAGCGTGAATGGCCGGGCGGGACAAATCATCGGTCTCGATTTTCAACATTCGTCAGAACTGGTCAAGGTCTTTGGACAGGCGCACATTCGTGCGCTGGTAAGCGATGCTTTCGCAGAAGGCCATCGCTTCAACACGGTCGGGATTGGCCGTGATTTCGATCAGCCCGCATCCGGCTTGGGCCAGGGCCACTTCCGCATGGGCCACCAGGGCGCGGCCGATGCCCTGGCCGCGAACACCTGGATCGACGATCAGTGCCGTTATCCGGCCGACCGGCTTGGGCCGGTGCAGGACGATCATGCGGTGCATGGTCGCCAGGCCGAGCAGCCGCTGATTGAGCGCCGCGACGTAGGCGAAATTGCCTTCGAACGCCCACAGGTCCCAGACGTCGCGGACGCTGCCCGCCGAGGTCGCATGGCCGAGCTCCGTCAGCAAGCGGGCAATTTCGGCAGCGTCTTCTTTGGTGGCAATGCGATAGATGTGACTCTGCATCATTGACAACCCCCTCAGTCAAACCGGAACGAAGGCTTACAGCTTACCGTAGGAATGCAATCCGGACAGGAACATGTTCACGCCAAGAAAGGCAAAGGTCGTCACCAGCAAGCCGACGACGGCCCACCACGCGGCCGCGCGGCCGCGCAGGCCCGACATCAGGCGCATGTGCAGCCAGGCTGCGTAGTTGAGCCAGACGATCAGCGCCCAGGTTTCCTTCGGGTCCCACGACCAGTAGCCGCCCCATGCTTCGGCCGCCCACAGCGCGCCCAGGATGGTCGCGACGGTGAAGAAGGCGAAGCCGACCGAGATCGATTTGTACATCACGTCGTCGAGCACTTCGAGCGCCGGCAGGCGGTCGGCCAGGTAGCCGTGCGACTTGAGCAGGTAAGCCGTGCCGACCATGGCCGCCAGCGCGAAGGTGCCGTAGCCGATGAAGTTGGCCGGCACGTGGATTTTCATCCACCAGCTTTGCAGCGCCGGCACCAGCGGCTGGATGTCGGCCGCATTGCGCGACACCGTATACCACAGCAGGAAGCCGACCGCGGCGGCGATCACCAGCATGACGAAGGCGCCCAACTGGCGCGTGTTGTAGCGTTCCTCGTAGTACAGGTAGAACATGGCCGTGATCATCGAGAACAGGATGAAGACTTCATACAGATTCGATACCGGGATGTGGCCGATGTCGGTGCCGATCAGGTAAGACTCGTACCAGCGCACCATCATGCCGGTAAAGCCCAGCACGACAGCGGCCCAGCACAGCTTGGAGCCGACCGAGGCGCCGAAGTCCGAGCGCGCAACCAGGCCGATCCAGTAGAACACGGTCGAGAACACGAACAGCGCGCTCATCCACAGAATCGCCGACTGGGACGACAGCATGTATTTGAGGAAGAACTTCTTGCCGGCCATGTCGAGCGAGCCGGCGTACAGCGCAATGGCCCACAGGCTCAGCAGCGCGATCAGGGCGATCAGCCAGCGCACCGGCTTCCAGTGCCAGCCGAGGGCGCCAAAGGTCGGCGCGGCCAGCACCAGGATGGCTTTCTCGTAGCCATCCATATAGGCGCCGAAGCGGCTCAGCGCAAACAGGCTTGCAGCCAGCAGGGCGGCGCTGTAGATCCAGTCAAGCAGGCCCAGGCGCTTGAAATAGCCAGGGGTTTGCGAATAGATTTGGGGTTGTGAAGCTTCCATCATTTTCTCCAGGGGCGCAATGTGCCGGTTTGGCTAGTTTACGCTGATTTCTCGATCATTTCGCCGCTTGTGGCAGCTTGGTCTTCAGATCCTCGAACTCATGTTCGAAGTCGAGCGTCTTGCGCTGGGTGCTCATGGCCATCAGGGCAGTAGCGCTGCCGCCGTCTTCGCGCACCCACACCCAGATGCGGCGCTCGCGGATGTAGAACATCGCGAACACGCCCAGCACGAGGAACAGGCAGCCGAGATACACGACGTTCTTGCCGGGAGATCGAGTCACTTGCAGCACGGATGCCTTCACTTCGACGAAGTCGTCGAGCTGCAGGTAGACCGGGGCGGCGTAGAAGAAGCTGTCCGAGTAGGCATTGATCGACAGCTGCAGGAAGCGGCCGTGGGCTTCGTCGGCGGCCACCGGCGGCAGGCCGGCCTGGTCGCGCGCGACTTGCCACAATTCCCACATGGTGCCGTTGAGCAGCTTCATGAAGACATTGGCAATCTTTTCCTGGTCGTCCTTCGGGATCTTTTGCAGGTAATCCGAGACGGCCACAAAGCCGCCCTGCCCGCTGTCGCCGGCAAAGATCGACAGACTCTTGACGGACGACAGCTGCAATTGCTGCTGCAGTTCCGGGCTCTTGCCCGTCGCGGTCGGCATCGCGCGCCTGGCGTAGTTGGCGGCGGCCTTGTCGCGCAGCGCCGGGTCGGTCAGCGCGGCGCGCAGGCGCATCCATTCCTTGACGGTGTGCTCGTCGTCGGCCGGAATGCGCAGGTAGCTGAACGGCTCGGCCGGCGTGGCGCGCATGCCGGCCAGGAACACGCTGGCGCCGTCGACGGTGACGGGCTGCATATAGTTCTGGTACTCGCGGGCCTGGCCGGTCTTGTCGCGCAGCTTGTACTGCACGCTCGGGCCGACGTTCTTCAGGTCTTTGCTGTTGGCGTTCTTGGCGGCCGAACCGCTGTGCTTGTCCAGGCCAACGGCAAACTGCTCGGAGAGCGAGGTTTCCTTGGCCACGGTGCGGGTATCCTGCGCCAGGTTCTCGACGTTGAACGGGCGGAAGCCCGACCATTCGACAGTGAATTCCTCGCTGCCGCGCTTCAGCGCATTCGACGTGCCGACTTCGCCGCTCATGGCGAACGGTTCGGCCGCATTGCCCTGCAACGGGTAGCCCTTCATCGTCAGCTTGGTGCCGCCGTCCTCGAAACTCGACTGGTACACCGCGACGCCCTTGTAGATCAGGGGTTCGTTGACCTTGATGGTGGCGGGGAAGGTCTTGCCGGTCTCGTGGTCGCGTACGATGACATCGCTGGCGAACAGCTTGGGCATGCCGGTCGAATAGAAGTCGATGTGGAATTTTTTCAGTTGCAGCGTGAACGGCAATTCCTGAATCAAGATGCCCTTAGCCTGCTGGATCTGGGCGATCGCGCTGGCGCCGCCCTCGGGAATCATCGTGTTGCCGCGGAATGTCAGGTTGCCCACGCCCAGCCGGTGCTGGGCCGGGATGTCGGCAAACAGCACGCCGCCGGCCGGCGGTTCGAACACGGCCTTGCCCATGAACCAGGTCTGGAAGCGGATCGGCATGTCCGAATCGAGCAGGCCGCCGATGCAGATGATGACGATGGCGCCATGCGCGAAGATATAGCCGAACTTGTTGGCGGCGCCCTTCTTGGCCGTCACCAGCACGGCCTGGTCTTTTTCGACCAGCTTGGTCGAATAGCCGGCGTCAGCCAGGCGGGCTGCGCTTTGCTCGGCCAGTGCCAGGCGCGAGCCCGGCGCCGTCCATTCGTGCTTGTGGTGGAAATTGCGCAGCGAGCTTTCGCGCACGTTCTCGCGCCAGCTGCGCATGTCGGCGATCATCTTGGGCGCGTTGCGGATCAGGCACAGCGAGGTCGACAGCACCAGGAAGGCCATGATCAACAGGAACCACCAGGCCGAATAGACGGCGTACAGGCCCAGCTTGCCGAACACGTCGAACCAGAACGGGCCGAACTGGTTGACGTAGTTCGTCATCGGTTCGTTCTGCTTCATCACGGTGCCGATCATCGACGCCACCGCAATCAGGGTCAGCAGGCTGATCGAGAAACGCATCGACGACACCAGCTCCACGGCCTCGGCCAGGGCGCGGCTACGGGTCTTCAGTTCAATTCCAGTGGTGCTCATGGTTTTCCTAGCAAAAAGGGCAGCGCGCTGTTCGCGCCGCCGCCCTTTTGGGTCCATCCTTGCCGGTACCGCGCCAGCGGCGCGGCACGCTTTGCTTACTTCAAGCCGGCGATGTAGTCTGCAACGGCTTTCATTTCGTCATCCGACATGCGCTTGGCCAGTTCCGTCATTTGCGGGCTGTTGCTGCGCGCGCCAGACTTGAACAGGCCCAGCTGGGCAATCGTGTAATCCTGGTGCTGGCCTGCAACGCGTGGGAATTGTACGGGAATACCGGAACCGGCGGCGCCATGGCAGCTCGCGCAGGCCGCGACCTTCTTCTCAGCAATGCCGCCGCGGTAGATCTTCTTGCCCAGTTCGATGGTGTCCTTGTTCTTGGCTGCGCCCGGCTTGGCAGCCTGGGTCGACAGGTAGGCCGAGATATTCTTCTTTTCCGCGTCCGTCAGCATCTTGGCATAGGTCGTCATGACCGGCTGGTTGCGGCCTGGCATCGTGAAGTCGACCAATTGCTTGTACAGATAGCCTTCGTGCTGGGCGGCCAGCTTCGGATTGGCGGCGATCGTCGAGTTGCCCGATGCGCCGTGGCAAGACACGCAGGCTGGCAGGTTGCGGGCGGCATCGCCATCGGCGTACAGGCTCGAACCCTTGGCGGCATCGACTTTGACGGCTGGCGCGGCGCCGGGGGCTGGCTTGGTTTCATTAGCCTGAGCAATACCGGACATGGCCAGCATGGCGAGCAACAAGGATTTTACAAACGCACGATTCATTCAAACACCCTGATAAGTCAAAAAATTAGTCTTGGCTGAACTGCGCCCATGCCTGCGGCTACAATTCGTAACCCCTTATTGTACAATAGCTTTCCGGGCTTATCGCCCCCTTTTGTTGCATTTTTAGCCTATTCCATGTCCAAACTCTGGCAAGCCCGCTTCTTCACCACCGTCAATCAACTGCGGGATCTGCCTACCACGCAGGTGCCGGAAATCGCCTTTGCCGGCCGTTCCAACGCGGGTAAATCGACCGCGATCAATATCCTGACCAACCAGAAGGGCCTGGCCTTCGCGTCCAAGACCCCGGGCCGCACCCAGCACATTAACTATTTCTCGATCGGCGGCGCCCATATCGCCCAGCACCGCAAGGACGCCACCATCGTCGAGGAAATCGAGGCCCTGCTGGTCGACCTGCCCGGCTACGGCTACGCCGAAGTGTCCGGCTCGGCCAAGCTGCACTGGCAGCGCCTGCTGGGCGACTATGTGCAGCGCCGCGAGCAGCTGGCCGCGCTGGTGCTGATCATGGATTCGCGCCGCCCGTTCACCGAGCTGGACATCCAGATGCTCGAATGGTTTGCGCCGACCGGCAAGCCGATCCATTGCATTTTGACCAAGGTTGACAAGCTCAACCGCAACGAGTCGGTCAATGCGCTGCGCCAGGCCAAGATGATGCTCGAGAGCTATGTCGATGAAGACGGCAACGGCTTCCCGTTCACGGTGCAACTGTTCTCGGCCCTCAAGCGGGTCGGCATCGACGAGGCGAACGACAAGATCATCGAGCTGCTGGGCCTGACCGACAGCCCAGCGCCAGCAGGCGCGGCGCTGGTTGACCCGGTCGACGGCGACGACTAATTTCCCTTATCTATACATTAAAAGATGCCAAACACGCCCAATTCACCGACATTTCCTGCAATCCGCATGCGCCGCATGCGCCGCGACCCGTTTTCGCGCGCCCTGATGCGTGAAAACGCCGTCACCACCTCCGACCTGATCTACCCGGTGTTCTTCCGCGAGGGTGTCAAGCAGCGCGAGCCGGTGCTGTCGATGCCGGGCGTTGAGCGCGTTTCGGTCGATTTGCTGATGGAAGTGGCGCAGGATTGCGTCAATTTGGGCATTCCCGTGCTGGCCCTGTTCCCCGTCATCGATGCGTCGCTGAAGACGCCGGACGGAGTCGAGGCGACCAATCCGGACGGCCTGGTGCCGCGCGCCGTGCGCGCGCTCAAGCAGCGCTTCCCCGAACTGGGCATCCTGACCGACATCGCGCTCGACCCGTACACCAGCCACGGCCAGGATGGCTTGATCGACGACAGCGGCTACGTCGTCAACGATGCCACCGTCGACATGCTGTGCCGGCAGGCGCTGGCCCACGCGCAAGCCGGCGTCGACGTGGTCGCGCCGTCGGACATGATGGACGGGCGCATTGGCGCGATCCGCGCCGCCCTCGAAGCGAACGGCTTCATCCACACCCGCATCATGGCCTACTCGGCCAAGTACGCGTCGAGCTTCTACGGCCCGTTCCGCGAAGCGGTCGGTTCCAGCGGCAACCTCGGCAAGAGCGACAAGAACAATTACCAGATGGACCCGGCCAATAGCGACGAGGCGCTGCGCGAAGTGGCGCTCGACATCGCCGAAGGCGCCGACATGGTGATGGTCAAGCCGGGCATGCCCTACCTCGACGTGGTGCGCCGCGTGAAGGATCAATTCAAGGTGCCGACCTTTGCCTACCAGGTCAGCGGCGAATACGCGATGCTCAAGGCAGCGGCGCAAAACGGCTGGCTCGACCATGACAAGGTGATGATGGAATCGATGCTGGCATTCAAGCGGGCCGGCGCCGACGGCGTGCTGACCTACTTCGCCCGCGACATCGCCCGCCTGCTCAAGGGCAAGGCATAGAAATTCCCTGCATAGCACTTCGCATGCGCGCTCATTGCGCGACGCGTATCACCGCGTGGGTTCGATGCAACCGAACCCACCCTACATGACACACTAGCGTCCCGCCGAGCGGTATTCGGGGAACATTTCCTTGAGCAAGAAAGCATGCAGCTCGGCCTGGTCCTGCACCCGCGCCGACAGCGGCACATTGCGGTTCAGGCGGCGCGATTCCCAGATGAAGTCGCCCGGCTTTTCCTTGCGGATCAGCTCGATCATCTTCTTGACGATGGCCGTCTCGATGTCCTGCTCGGCGCCGCGTTCGACCTGGACCTGCTGCAGCCAGCGCCGCTTGAAATTGGGATTCCAGCCGCGGAACTTGACACTGGCCGAGTTGAACGTCTTGTCGACCACTTCGAACACGCCGCCAGTATCGTTGCGGTCGCCGCCGGCGCTCTTGCCATTGGCGGCGGCCACGTTGGCCTTAATCAGGCGCATCGCCCGCTCGCCTTCGCTCTCCTGCACTTCCTGGCCATTGGCGCCATTGGCGGCATTGCGCGCATTGCGGCGCGCTTCGATCAGCGCCTGCATGTCGACCGCCGGCGGCGGCGTGACCTGCTTCGGCTCCGGCGGCGCCACCTCGACCGGGATCGGCTTTTCGTAGGGCAGCGTGATGGTGTTGGCGAGGCGGGCGATGTCGACCACTTCGAGCTTGGGCGGCTTGGTAAACGGCACCGGCTTGGGCTGCCTGGCGGCGGGTGGCGCCAGCAGCAGCATGGCGCCGGACGGCGGCGCCGCCGCGGTCTTGTCGGGCGGGCTGCGGAACAGGAATAGCAGCAGCAGCGCGATGTGCAGCAGCACCGTGACCGTCAAGCCAAACTTGTTGTTGCCTTGCGCACCGTACGGCTTGGCCAGCTGGGGCAGAGGCTGGCCGCAATGCTCGCAGAAACCGCTGTTTACCGGCAAGGAGTGGGAATGGTCACGCAAAATGAATACAGCTTTCCAAGGGTACGGCGTCGACGAAATGCGGCAAGTTTGCCAGAGTCCGGCCGGTTTGCGCAATGCGCACCATGCGAGCTGCCGGCCCGGCTTGTACAGCTTAACCGGGCTCGCCCTTGATGGTTGTTACCGAATGTATCGCCGCACTGCAAAAGTATAACAGGACGGGACTTAGCTGGCGCCAGGTCCCGTCCTGCGCCCCTTATTTTGCCAGTGCCTCGTCCGTCATCGGTCCGGTGCCGCTGTACTTGTCGAGGAACAAGTAAATCACCGGCGTGATGTAGAGGGTGATCATTTGCGAGAAGATCAAGCCGCCGACCACCGCCAGGCCCAGCGGCTGGCGCAGTTCGGCGCCGGCGCCCAGGCCGAGCGCGATCGGCAGCGAACCCATCAGCGCCGCCAGCGTCGTCATCATGATCGGGCGGAAGCGCAGCACGCAGGCTTCGCGGATCGCGGCCGCCGGGCTCAATCCCTGCACGCGCTGGGCCTGCAGCGCAAAGTCGATCATCATGATCGCGTTCTTCTTGACGATGCCGATCAGCATCAGGATGCCGATGATGGCGATCATCGTCAGGTCGAGCCCGAAGATGCGCAGCGTCAGCAGGGCGCCGACGGCGGCCGACGGCAGGCCGGCCAGGATGGTCAAAGGGTGGATATAGCTCTCGTACAGGCAGCCCAGCAGCACATAGATCACGCCCAGCGCCGCGACGATCAGGATGATCTGCGACGACTGCGAATCCTGGAACACGGCCGCATCGCCGCCGTACTTGGTGATGATGGACGTCGGCAGCTTCAAGGCCAGCTTGTCGAGCTTGGCGGTGGCCACGCCGAGCGGCACGTCCGGCGCCAGGTTGAACGACAGCGTGATCGCCTGCAGCTGGCCCTGGTGGTTGACCGAGGTCGGGCCGACGGTGCGCTCGACGGTGGCGAACGACGACACCTTGACCAAGGCGCCGTTCTTGCTGCGCACCGACACGCGCGACAGCGCATCGTCGAACTGGCGGTCTTCAAGCGCCGCTTCCATGATCACCTGGTAGGTCGCGGCCGACGAGTAGATCGACGACACCTGGCGCTCGCCGAAAGCGGCGTACAGCGCGGTGCGGATGTCGGCGATCTGCACCCCCAGCATATTGGCCTTGTCGCGGTCGATCCGGAGGCTGGCCTGCAGGCCGCGGTTCTGCGAGTCGCTGGTGACATCGCGGAACACCGGGTCGGCGCGCATCTGCTCCATCAGCTTGCCAGCCCAGTCGCCCAGCGCGTCCGGGCTCACGCTTTGCAGCGTGTACTGGTAGCGGCTTTTGCTGGGGCGGCTGCCGAGCTGCAGGTTCTGAATCGGGCGCAGGAACACGGAGATGCCGGCCACCTGGCGCGTCGTCTTGCGCAAGCCGTCGAGCACCTGCGCCATCTTGGCCCGTTCGTTGCGCGGCTTGAGGACGACGAACATGCGGGCCGTGCTGCCGCCGCCGGCGAACATCGTCACCGTCTTGACGTTCGGGTCTTGCCTGACCAGCGCGGCGGCACGCTCGGCCAGCGCCAGCATGGCCGCGGACGACGTGTCTTCCGACGCTTCCATCGTGGCGAACAGCTGGCCCAGGTCTTCTTCCGGGAAGAAGCCCTTGGGGATCGTCACATACATCACAATCGTCAGCACAAAGGTCGCCAGCGCCACCATCAGCACGAAGGTGCGGTGCGCCAGCGCCTGGTCGAGCGTGCGCGCATAGGCATCGCGCATCCGCAGGAACATCGCTTCGAAGTGGCGGGCGATGAACTGCTTCTCGCCTTCGTCGTGGCGGTGGGCCGGCAGCAGGCGGCTGGCCAGCATCGGCACCAGCGTCAGCGACACCACGGCCGACACCAGGATCGACAGCGACACGACGACGGCGAATTCGTGGAACAGCAGGCCGATCACGCCGGGCATGAAGAAGATCGGGATGAACACGGCCACCAGCGAAATCGAGATCGATACGATGGTAAAGCCCATCTCCCTGGCGCCGACCAGCGCTGCCTGGATCGGCTTCTTGCCCATCTCGATATGGCGCACGATATTTTCCAGCACGACGATGGCGTCGTCGACGACCAGGCCGACCGCCAGCGTGATGCCGAGCAGGGACACGTTGTTGAGGCTGTAACCGAGCCAGTACAGCAGCGAGATGGCGCCCAGCAGGGAAATCGGCATCGTCACCGCCGGGATGAAGGTGGCGGCCATGCGGTGCAGGAACAGGAAGATCACCAGCACCACCAGCGCCACCGTCAGGCCCAGCGTCAGGTTGACATCGTGGATCGATTCGCGGATCGAGACCGAGCGGTCGTTGACCAGGCTGATTTTGACCGAGCTTGGCAACTGGGCCTCGAACTGCGGCAGCAGCTTGCGCACCGCGTCGACCACCTGAACCGTGTTGGCGTTCGGCTGGCGCTGCACCAGTAGCACGATTGAGCGCTCGCCATTGAGGCTGGCGGCCGACTTGACCGACAGGTAGCTGTCTTCGACCGTGGCCACGTCCTTCAGGCGCACCGGGTCGCCATTGCGGATGGCGACGATGATCTCGGCGAATTCGGCCGCCTTCATCATCTGCGGATTGCCCTGGATGGTCAGGGTCTGGTTCGGGCCGTCGAGGATGCCGAGCGGCGCGATCGAATTGGAGGCGCGGATCGCCGTGGCCAGTTCGTCCATCGCCAGGCCGCGCGCATTCATCAGGTCGGAATGGACGCGCACCCGCACCGCGAAGCGCTTCTGACCGTTGACCGACACCTGGGCCACGCCGGGCAGGGTCGACAGGCTGGGCGCGACCAGGTTCTCGGCGTAGTCGTTCAGCTCCGACAGGTTCATCGATGGCGACGTCATCGCCATGAACAGCACCGGCGCGTCGGCCGGGTTGACCTTGCGGTAGGACGGCAGGTCCGTCATTTCCTGCGGCAGCGCGCGCTGCGCGCCCAGCAAGGCCGCCTGCACGTCGACGGCGGCCATATTGACGTCGATCGACGGGTCGAATTCGAGCGTCAGGTTGGTGTTGCCCTGGGTGCTCGACGAGGTGATCAGGCTGATGCCGGCGATGGTCGAGAACTGCTTCTCGAGCGGCAGCGCAACGGACGACGCCATCGTCTCCGGGCTGGCGCCCGACAGGTTGGCGCTGACGTTGATGACCGGGGTGTTATAACTTGGCAGGGCCGCCACCGGCATGTTCGCATACGCCAGCACGCCAGCGAGGATCAGGCTGGCCGACAGCAGCACCACCATCACCGGGCGGCGGATACACAGCTCGGACAGGTTCATGGTGCCGAGCCCTTGCTGGCGCCGCCGTCGCGCTTGCCGCCGTCACGCTTGCCGTTGCCATTGGCCTCGGCCAGCTTGACCCTGGCACCGGGACGCAGGTTCTGCTTGCCTTCGTTGATGACCTTTTCGGTGCCATCGAGGCCCGTCACCACGGCATTGAGACCGAACGAATAGACCCGCGCCACCGGCTTCTGGCCCGCCGTCATGTCCGCTTCGAGCGTGTAGACGAAGGTGCCGCGCGCATTGGTGATGATGGCCGTCTGCGGCAGCACGATGGCGTCCTTGAGCACATGCACCGTCAGGCGCGCATTGACGTACTGGCCCGGCCACAGCGCCGCATCCTTGTTGGCGAACTGCGCCTTGACCTTGATCGAACCGGCCAGCGGGTCGACCGTGTTGTCGATAAAACTGAGCACGCCCGTCACCGGTTTGGCGCCGGTGGCATTGGCCTCGACCTCGACCGGGCCGGCCTTGAAGCCCGCCATCAGCTTGGCCAGGTGGGTTTCCGGCACCGTGAAGCTGACTGTGATCGGGTCGATCTGGCTGATCGTGGTCAGCGATGTCGCCAGCTGCACCAGGCTGCCCGCATAGACATTGATGGCGCCGACGCGGCCCGCCAGCGGGGCCCGCACCGTGCTGTAGCCGGCCGCCACGCGGGCCGAAGCCAGCGCGGCCTGGTCGGCCACCAGCACGGCACGCGCGCCTTCGAGCTGGCTGCGCAGGGTGTCGAGCGCGCTGGGCGCGAGGAATTTCTGGGCCAGCAGCTCGGTGCTGCGCTTGTACTGACGCTCGACGTCGGCCAGGCTTGCCTGGTCGCGCGCCAGCTGGGCGCTGGCCTTGTCGACATTGGCGCGCTCGTTGCGGTCGTCGAGCGAAAACATCAGCTCGCCCTGTTTGACGAACTGGCCTTCCTTGATGTGCACCTTGGTGATGGTGCTGGTGATCTGCGGATGCAGGTCAACCAGCGACAGCGCGGCCACCGAGCCATTGGCCGCCAACACGACCGGCACATCCTGCTTTTGCGGCAGCACCAGGCCCACCACCGTTGGCGGCTGGCCGCCGCCCGCCCCGCCCTTGGCCGGCGCTTGCGCGTCTGGCGCGCCCGGCTTGAAGTACCAGGCAGCGGCGCCGCCAATCGCGAGTACGGCGACGATGAGTCCCAATCGTGTTTTTTTCATGCTTGTTTTCCTGGCGGCCGGGGGCTGCCACTATCTGATTAAATTAGACTGCGCTGGCGTTGAAATGAGAGCCGGTATTGTCGCACAGTAACACTGGCGCAATGGGTGATTTGTCATGCTCTGACGCCATGCGACTGCGGCAGCACCAGTGTCACTTCGAGGCCGCCCTGCGGGCGGTTGGCCAGCGTCAGCGAACCGCCGTGCTGCTCGGCGATATTGCGCGCGATCGTCAGGCCGAGGCCGGTGCCGCCCGAACTGCGCGAGCGCGACGACTCGATGCGGTAGAACGGTTCGAGCACGCGCGCCAGCTCGTCTTCGGCGATGCCGGGCCCGTTGTCGCGGATGCGCACCCGCACCGCGCCGGGCGGGCGCTCGACCACCACTTCGGCCTGCTGGCCGTACTTGATGGCGTTGTCGATCAGGTTCACCAGTGCGCGCCGCAAGGCCATCGGGCGGCCCATCACCGTCATGCCGGCGCGGCCGCTGACAGTGACCTTCTGGCCGGCGTCGTCGGCGTCCGAGCAGACCGAGTCGAGCAGCGAGTCGACGTCGAGCGGCTGCATGGTTTCGTTGGTGTCGGTGCTGCGCGCCAGGTCGAGGCCTTCGCGCACCATTTCCTGCATCGCCGACAAGTCGCCGATCAGGCGTTCGCGCAGATCAACGTCATCGACCTTCTCGAGCCGCAGGCGCAGGCGCGTCAGCGGCGTCTGCAGGTCGTGCGTGATGGCGGCCAGCATCTGGGTGCGCTGCGAAATATACTGGCGGATGCGCGCCTGCATCGCGTTGAAGGCGGCGCTGGCCTGCTTGATTTCGCTCGCGCCGGCAATCGGCAGCGGCGGATGGTTGATGTCGTTGCCGATATCGCGCGCTGCCTGCGCCAGCCGCCCCAGCGGGCGCGTCGTCAGGCGCGCCACCACATAGGCGAGGAAGGCGATGCTGACCAGAAACAGCGCGATCGTCGTCGTGTAGTCGGTCTTGGGCGACGACGGCGGCAGGCGCGGCGGCAGGATCAACAGGCGCATCAGCTGGCCGTCGCGCAGGCGCACATTGACCGCCTCGCAGATGCCGCGCCACTGGAACGGGCCATATACGGCCATCGGCAGGCGCCGCTCGCAGGCGGCCGGCCGCACGGCAATCGACTGGAACTGGAAGCCGCGCCCGAGCCGCGTCGCCAGCGCCTGGGCGAACTCGGTCAGGTTCGGCGCTGCCGGCACCGCTTCGCTGGCCGACTCGATGCGGATGCCGGGCCGGTTGGCCACCGCCAGGTAGGCAGGCCGCGACGCGGCCGGCACGATGTCGGCGGTGTTGATCAGCTGCTCGGCCCGTTCGAGCGCGTGGAAGTCGCGGTACAGCTCGAGCGCGCGCTGCTGCTCGCCCATCGCCAGCAGCCAGGACAGCGCCGCCGTGGCCAGGATGCCGAGCAGCAGGGTCAGGAACACGCGGCCCGTCATCGATCCGATGAAGGCCCTCATGCCTGCGGCTCCACCGTGACCTGGCCGGCCAGCACATAGCCGCCGTTGCGCACGGTCTTGATGATCTGCGGCAGGCGCGCGTCTTCGCCCAGCTTCTGGCGCAGGCGGCTGATCTGGATGTCGATCGAACGGTCGAACGGGTCGGCGTCGCGGCCCTGGGTCAGGTTGAGCAGCTGGTCGCGGTTGAGCACGCGGTTCGGGTGTTCGAGGAACACGCGCAGCAGGCGGAACTCGGCGCCCGACAGCATGATGACCAGGCCGTCCGGATTGAGCAGGTGGCGCGCCGTCAGGTCCAGCGTCCAGCCGGCAAAGCGCATGCGCTGCACATGGTCGGACTTGCCCGTCTCCGGCATTGCATGGCTGCGCCGCAGCACGCTGCGGATGCGCGCCAGCAGCTCGCGCGGCTCGAACGGCTTGCGCAGGTAGTCGTCGGCGCCCATCTCGTGGCCCACGATGCCGTCGTGCGGCTCGGCGCGCGCCGTCAGCATGATGACCGGCAGCGTCGAACTGGCGCGCAGCTTGCGGCACAGCGTCAGGCCGTCGTCGCCGGGCAGGTTCAGGTCGAGCACGATCAGTTCGGGGCGGGCTTCGTCGAGCGCCTTCCACATGGCGGTGCCGTCGGCCGCGCACAGCGTGCGGTAGCCATTGGTTTCGAGGTAATCGGCCAGCAGCTGGCGGATGTCGCGGTCGTCGTCGACGATCAAAATGGTGCTTGGGGTGTCCATGGCCTCAATTATCGCCAAATTTTGCCGCCGAAACGGGCGATTTGTATCGTGATGTATATGAAACCTTCGACGAAACAAATTGATACAAAAGCTTGGGCACGGGACACTCAAGCGAAACATGGGAGACGCAAGATACGTTCATCCGCTGCCGGCACCGGCGGCGTCCAAACCCAACGACGAGGAATCCCCATGAACACCATCAAGAAATCCCTGCTGATCGGCCTGGCCACCCTGAGCCTGGGCGCCGCACTGGCTCCGGCCCATGCGCAGGAAGGCCGCCACGGCCATGCGGCCAAGATCGAAGCGATGCAAGGCCGCATGGAGGCGATGCACGCCAGGCATGCCGAGCGTTCGGCCGAGCGCCTGGCCAAGCTGCACGACAAGCTCACGCTGACGGCGGCGCAGGAGCCTGCATGGACCGCCTTCGTGGCCGCGATGAAGCCGGCGGCCGGCGCCCATGCTGCCCTTGCCGACCGCGCCGCGATGGCGGCCATGCCAGCGCCGGAACGCCTGGAGCAACGCATCGCCATGGCCAAGACCCATGTGGCTGCAATGGAAACCAAGCTGGCTGCGCTGAAGACCTTCTACGCCGTGCTGACGCCCGAGCAGCAAAAGATCTTCAACGACAATGGCATGAGCGGCGCCCACGGCCAGCAC
>CBDDRJ010000028.1:0-25962 GCA_965233055.1 uncultured bacterium | reverse complement strand
TAAGATCCGTACCGTCTGCAACTGACTTTTCTTTGCCGCACGGCGCCAGCGCTGGTATCGTGCGGCTAGGAGCCTGCCCGGCAGAAGGAGTCGAGACCAAACGGGTGGGAAAAGAACCCGGTTCGTCACCACTTTTGAGGGCTGTAGCCGTAGCTACACCCCGAGAAATGGGGGCGAAGTGGGACTTTTCCCCACCTGTTTGGGCCGACGAGCTTCTGCCGCGCAGGCTCCTAGCCCAGCCAGACCGCCCCGGACAATAGCAGCAGCAACATCATCCACAGCAGCAGCGCGCGCCACACCAGGCCCACGGTGCTTTGCAGGGCCCGCACATTGGGTTCTTCGCCGGGCAGGATATCGGGTTCACTGTCGGTCGAATCGACCGTGGCCGCGTCCACCGGCAGCACCTTGGCCGCATTTTCGTTCGGCGAGCCCAGGCGCACGCCCATCGCGCCGCCGCCGGCCGCCAGGATGATGCCCTTGGCCTCGTCCGGCCAGCGGTGGGCAAAATTGCGCCACGCGTAGATCGCATCTTCGAAATTGCCGACCACGGCGAACGCCACCGCCGTCAGGCGCACCGGAATCCAGTCGATCCAGTAAAAGGCGCGCGCCGCAAAACTGCCGAACGCTTCGTTTTTCATGTGTTCAGGCTCGTTCCAGGCGCGCGCCAGGTATTCGGCCACGCGGTACATGACGGCGCAGGCAGGCCCGAGCGGCATCAGGAACCAGAAGAACACGCCAAACACATTGCGGTGGGTCGTCACCAGCGATTTTTCGACGGCGATACGGGCGATCTCGGTCGCTTCCATGCCGACTGTGTCCTGCTTGGTCCATTCGGCCAGCAGGCTGCGCGCGGTCGATTCGTCGCCCGCGTTGAGGGCGATCTGGATCGACGTGAAATAGTGGCTGTAATGGCGAAAACCCAGCGTCAGGTAGACGATCAGCACGTTCCAGGCGAAGGCCACCAGCATCAGCCGGTTGTAGACCAGCACCCAATAGATCAGGCCAGTTGGCACCATCAGGGCCAGCATCATCAGGATCCAGCCCATCCTGCCGTGGTGGGCGTGGCCGGCGTTGAACCAGCCTTCCATGCGCATGGCGAAACTCTTGATTTCAGCGTAAATCACATTATCTGCGCGCAAAGGCTTGAGTTGCTCTATGAGCAGCGCGCAAAGAATAGAGAGAAAAGTCATCAAACGTCCTTGTAGGGGTCAGGCAGTGCTGCGTTGCCCGCTACGATAGCGCAGAGCAAGGGCAGAATCAAACAAATTGACAACTTTAGCATCATTGACAGGATGCTCAGGCGCGCAGTAGATGGAACAGGTTGCGCAGCATGCCGGCGGTGGCGCCCCAGATGAAGAAGTGCTTGTAGGGCATCGCGTAAAAGGTGCGGCGCCCTGCCCCTTCGGGCAAGTCCATCGCATGGCGCTGGTGGTTCATGCCGTCCATCAGGAAGGCCAGCGGCACTTCGAAGATCTCGGCCACTTCATTGTCGTCGGCCTTGAGCTCGAACGGCGGCGCGACCAGCGCCACCACCGGGGTGACGCGGTAGCCGGTGATGGTGAAATAATCGGGCAAGGTGCCGATCACCTCCACATGGTGGCGCTCGAGGCCGATCTCCTCCTCCGTCTCGCGCAGGGCGGTGTCGATCGCCGATACGTCATGGACTTCTGCGCGCCCGCCAGGGAAGCTGATCTGGCCGGCATGGTCGGTCAGGTGGGCGGTGCGCTGGGTCAGCAGCATCGACAGGCCCGCTTCACGCACGACCAGCGGAATCAGGACCGAGGCCGGGGTCGGATCGGGACGGCGGTTGTAGCGCGACTCGTCGGACAGTTCCGGATCCCAAGGGGGCGGCTGGGCAAACCGTGCGCGCAGCCACTCCGGGTGCAGGCGCTCAGGCGCCAGCGGCGCTTCGCCGGCCAGGGCGTCGACGGGAATCAGCTGGGGATCGAAAGCAAATTTGGACATCCCGCTATTGTCCCCCGAAAACGCAGCGCACAGACAAAAAAAAGGCAGCCATCGGCTGCCTTTCATGACTACCTTGTTGCTGATTAAGCAGCAGTTGCAGCAGCGACTTTGCGCTGTGGCAGCTTTTCCTTGATACGTGCGGATTTGCCCGAACGCTCACGCAGATAGTACAGCTTGGCGCGGCGCACATCGCCCTTACGCTTGACTTCGATCGAAGCGATCAGCGGGGAATACAGCTGGAACGTACGCTCGACGCCTTCGCCGGACGAGATCTTGCGAACGATGAAGTTCGAGTTCAGGCCACGGTTACGACGGGAGATCACAACGCCTTCGTATGCCTGGGCGCGCTTGCGGGTGCCTTCGACGACGTTAACGTTGACGATGACGGTATCGCCAGGTGCAAAGTCAGGAATCGACTTACCCAGACGGGCAATCTCTTCTTGCTCAAGTTGTTGAATCAGGTTCATTTTTATACCTCTCTATAACCATCGTACCGACGGGGCCGAATTAACATGCAAGTGTTTTAGTACTCTTAATTCGGCAGGCTCGGCATAGGATGGGGTTGAAACGCGGGCAGCACTGCCCCGCACAAGTGCGGTTATTACACCGCTTTCACGGCCTGCTCTTGCAAGCTGACCAGAAACTTTTCATCGGCCTTGCTCAGCTGCCCGGCGCTGCGCGCGCGGGCCAGCAAGTCAGGCCGCTTGTTCCAGGTCGCCTCCAGCATGCGCTGGCGACGCCATTTGACAATCTCCGCATGGTTGCCGCCCATCAGTACGGCCGGCACGTCCACGCCTTCATACGACTCGGGACGGGTGTAGTGGGGAGAGTCGAGCAAGCCGTTGACGAAACTGTCTTCGATTGCCGATGCATCATCCCCTAGCACGCCGGGTAACTGGCGCACCACCGCATCCATCAATGCCATCGCTGGCAATTCGCCGCCGGACAACACGAAGTCGCCGAGGCTGATTTCTTCATCGACGCAGCGGTCCAGCAAACGCTGGTCCACCGCCTCGTAGCGGCCGCACAGCAGCACCAGGCCCGCTTCATCCTTGAGCTGCATGACGCGTTCGTGCGTCAGCGGCTTGCCTTGCGGCGACATGAACACGACGCGCGGCGCCGGCAGACCCAGCGCCACCTGCCTGGCCTTGGCGGCGGCAATCGCCGCTTCCAAAGGCCTGGCCATCATCACCATACCGGGGCCGCCGCCATAAGGCCGGTCGTCGACGGTGCGGTGGCGGTCCTGCGTGAATTCACGCGGGTTCCAGGTTTCCAGCGTCCACAGCTTTTGCTCGAAAGCGCGGCGGGTCACGCCCGACTGCGTCAACGCGGCAAACATCTCCGGAAACAAGCTCACGACGTCAAATTGCATCGGACACTCGCTGCTCAACAAAGCCTCTGCGTTGCCCGCGCATTAATAATCGAGGCCCCAGTCGGCGGTAATTTTCTTGCCGGCCAGGTCGACGGTTTTGACGAACTGGTCCACAAACGGGATCAGGCGCTCGGGCGCCGTTTCCCCTGCTGCTACGACGGGCGCGATCCGCAGGATCGACTGCGCGCCGTTATGCATCAGGTCGGTGACACGCCCTAAGGCTTCACCTTGCAAATTCTGTACCTCGAGACCGATCAGGTCGGACCAGTAAAACTCGCCATCCGGCAGAGTCGGAAACTGGTTGCGCGGAATCGACACGGCAGCGCCTTTCAGCGCTTCCGCGGCATCCCGCCCCACCACGCCGGCCAGCTGGACCACGACGTCGCCGCCGTGCATCTTCGCTGTCCGTACTTGAACCGATTGGGTGGCCGGTTTGTCCAGCCACCAGGTTTTGACATTCATCAACGCATCGGCGTCGGGCGAAAACGGGGTGACGCGGATCGCTCCTGCCACGCCGTAAGCGCCAGATACATACCCGACCGAAACCAGGTCCTCAGGGATTTGCACCCCGGATGCTTGCGCGACGGTCAAACCTGTGCAATCTTAGGCCGAGGTCTTGCCAGCCACCAGGCGAGCGACGGTTGGCGACAATTGTGCGCCAACGCCTTGCCAGTGAGCCAGACGGTCTGCAGCGATGCGGAATGGCACTTCTTGACCGGCAGCCATCGGGTTGTAGAAACCAATGCGCTCGATGAAGCGGCCATCGCGGCGATTGCGCGAGTCCGTTGCAACGATGTTGAAGAAAGGACGCTTCTTGGCGCCTCCACGTGCTAAACGAATAACGACCATAATAATTCCAAAAATAGTTGTGCTGCGGCGGATAAAGCCGGCAATTATAGCGCGCAATGCCGCGTAGCAGCAAGCGTTAAAGACAACGAACGCGCTTTCAGAGGTGAATTGAAGATTATCGCGTACTTTTGCCAACCCGGCAAGCTGCAAAACTTGCCGTACAATGCGCCCGGCGGACCGGATTTGACCGATACTGCCAACCTTCCCACTAGAAATACGTGAATTCCATGCCTGTGTTGCATAAAAATAAAGCATTCGCTACTTTCCTCGCCGCCACGCTCGGCTTTGCCGGCGTGCACCGCCTGTACCTGCACGGCCTGCGCGACCGCTGGCTGTGGCTGCATGCGGCCAGCCTGCCTGCCGCTTGCGCGCTGCTGGCGGCCGCGCCCGGCCTGAACTGGTTCTATCAGCTGCTGCCGCTGCTGGTGTCGGCGCTGGCGGGCGTCCTGGAAGCCTTCGTCATTGGCTTACTTTCTGACGAGAAATGGGACGCCAAGCATAATAGCGGCTCCGGCAAGACCTCGTCGTCGAGCGGCTGGCTGGCGCTGACGCTGGTCGTGACGGTCGGCGCCGGCGCCGTCCTGTTGATCGGCACTATTTCGCGCCTGTTCGACCTGCTCTATACGGGCGGCGCTTACGGCTAAGTTTTTTAGTTTCAACCCAAGGAGAAAGACATGACAATTCGTCCACTGATGGTCGCAATGCTGTTGTGCGGCGCCGTCTCCGGCGCTGGCGCCGCGACGCCCAAGGAAGCCTATGCGGCCGAGACCAAGCTCGCTGCCGAGCGCTATGCTTCCGACAAGAAGCTGTGCGCGGAGGAAGGTTCGTCCGGCGCCCGCATGCAATGCCTGCGCGACGCCAAGGCGGAAAATAACAAGGCCATCGCAGCCGCCAAGGCCACGCTGGCGGCAGCCGGCCGGGCCGCAGCGCCAGGCAAGGCTTTGAGCTGCGCCGATTGCGGCAAGGTCACCGCCGTCAATGTCAGCGAAAAGGCAGGCGAAAGCGGCGCCATCGGCCTGATCGCCGGCGGCGTCGCCGGCGCCCTGCTGGGCAACCAGGTCGGCAGCGGCCGCGGCCGCGATATTGCGACCGTTGCGGGCGCGGCAGGCGGCGCCTATGCGGGCAAGAAGGTCGAAGAGAAAGTGAACGCGACCAAGGTCTGGACCGTTCACGTAATGTACGACAACGGCGAGAAGGCCCAGTTCAACTTCGACAAGGATCCCGGCATGCACACCGGCGACAAGGTCAAGAACAACGGCAAATCGATCGCCAGGTACTGAGCGGTAAACCTCGTTGGGTGGGGGCGGTTTCATCGAACCCATGCGGCGGGCCAACGCAACGCCGCCTTCACGCGTAGGTCACTAGCTTATCCTCCCTACCCGATCATCCTCGTAGCGTGGGTTCAGTTTCATCGAACCCACGCGGCGGGCCAACGCGGCGCCGCCTTCACGCGTGGGTAACTATCTGACCCACCCTACCCGATGACTTTAGTGGCGTGGCCGCTTGACGTCCTCGCGCGCCTGGCCGGCGCCTGGACGCTCGGCACTTGCCCCGCCCTTGATGCGGGCCGAGCTGCCGGCCTGGGCAGTGCCCAGCACCAGGTTGCTGGCCCAGGAAGCACCGGAGCGCATCGGCAGCGGCGCCGGCAGGGCGTCGACCTCGGCCGGGTCGATCCACGGCGCCATGCGCGCCAGCACCAGCTTGATGCGCGGCTTGACGGCAGGGTCGCCAATGCGGCCGCGCTGGCCCCAGGCGATGGCGATCTGGTCGCTCGACATGCCGCTCTGGAACTTGGTGCCGAAGGCAATATCGAGCTGCACATTCTGGCGCGACGTCAGCATGAATTCCTCGAACAGCATCGCCAGGTCTTCGCGCGAATTATTGTTCTCATACTTCGAATAGGCGTAGTCGTCGTTGGCGCGGTCGCTGGCGAAGAAGCCGCCGACGTCCGTTGGCGTATAGCCGCGCTGCGCTGCGGTCGCGGTCGCCCCCCAGAACGACACTTGCGCCAGCCCGAACATTTGCTGCGAGCCCAGCGGATAGACCTGTGCCAGCGCGTCCGACGGCAGTTGCTGCCCGACCGAACGATCGACGACATTGTCCCAGATCGATTTGTTCGGATCGAGCGAGCGGTTGGCCGGCGGGAAGTAATCGCTGGCGTGGCCCAATTCGTGGTACAGCAGCCGGCCGATGCTGAAGATCAGCGCATCGACGTCGCGCGTATTGTCACGCGAAGTGGTCGGATAGCTGAACGCAGCGTAGGCATTATTGCGCACCGGGCGGCCATAGGCGCTGTAGTTGAGGTCGACGTCGTAGGCCAGCCGGTAATCCGGCACTTCGGTGACGACATCGCGCTGTTCCGGGGTCAGCCACAAATTATTGGCGTCGAGGTAAATGGCGCCGGTGCCGGGCGTATAGAAGCTCGGCCGCACGTGCGAGCCGATCACGACCGCGGTGACGCTGCCCAGCAGGCGGCGGAAGTCGCCATTGGTGTCCTTGACCTGCAGGAAACGCTCGAAGTTGGCGCCGAGGAAGTCATGGGACACCAGCACCCGCCCCATCACCTGCTCGACCGACGGGGTATTGCCCAGGCCAGCTTCTTGCGCCAGCAGCGGCAATGTGCCGGCGGTGCAGAAACTATTATTGCTCGGGCTCGTGTAGTAGAGGGTATTGTCGTAGACGCAGCGCGTCAGCACGCCGGCATAGGGCCCCATCATCCGGTATGGGTGCACGCGCGCGGTCTGGTCGAATTCCTGGTCTGTCGGTGGCGGGCCCTGGCGCTCGACGCCGATGACGACATCATCGCTGTCCTGGCGGCCGCTGCTGGTGGTCATGGTGGCGCGGAAGCGCAGCACCGTGTCGCTCTGCACATCGGGCGCCTTGAATGTCAGCAGGCGGTTGTCGCGCGTGTCCATGACGACTTCGGGCCCTTCGACCTGGGTCCAGTTGATGCCGGTCAGGCTGTCGCCGCCGCGCAGCGTCGGCCAGGCACGTACCGAGGTGTTGGTGTTGCTGCGCACGGAATGGTCCAGGCGCAGCGTGATCGTGCTGGCGGTAGCGGCCGCGCTGACGGCAACGCTGGTGCTGGCACTGGCCGTCGTACCGTCAGGCAGGGTGGCGTCGGCGCGCAGCACGATGGTGCCGGTGGCCGGCGTTTCGAACGACACGGTCGGGCTGCGCGCAGCCAGCAGGGTCACGCCGGGGCCGCTCACTTGCGACCATGTAATATTGCCAAGACTGCTGCCGTTGCAAGCCTGCACGGTGGCGCCGCCGGCCTTGCCCGCCTCGATCGCCGTGTCGCCGACGATGCGCAATGCGCAAGGACTTGGCACCGGGGCCGGATCGACCGGCACCACCACCACCGGGGGCGGCGTGGCCGCGCCGCCCCCGCCGCCTCCGCAGCCAGCCAATACCGCGGCCAGCAAGGCCAGCGAAAAAACTTGAACGGATGTGAGGCGAAGACGCATGTGAACGACCTTTATTCGTCGGATGGGCGTTAGAGTTTAGATAAGATTCCTGCTAACACCTTGATCCGCATCAATAACAATTGTGCAATACGGAATATTGTCGCTCAAAAAAAAGCAGCCGTACAGGCTGCTTTGATTGGATCGAAGTGGAATCAGAACTGATCTTCACTCAGGGCCAGTACGCCGGCGCTGCCGTCGACGATCGCCGTCCGCATCCCGCTCGCCTGCGTCAGAATGTGGTCGGCAAAGAAGCGGGCCGTCACGATCTTGGCGCCGTAGAACTTAGCGTCGCCCGCGCCGGCATCGAGCTTGTCCTGCGACACCAGTGCCGCGCGCGCCATCTGCCAGCCGCCCAGCACGATACCGGCCAGCTTCAGGTACAGCACGCTGCCGGCGAACACGCCCTTGATGTCGGCCTTCATATTGCCGGCAACATAGTCGACCACCGCTTCGAGCGCATCGGCGCCCTCTTTCAGCTGGCGCGCGATGGCCTGGAACTGGGCTGCGTTGGCGCCACCCATGGCTGCACACTGCGCCTGCGTCGCGCGTACCTGGGCGATGATGCCCTTGGCGACGGCGCCACCATCGCGCACCGTCTTGCGGCCGACCAGGTCATTGGCCTGGATTGCGGTGGTGCCTTCGTAGATGGTCAGGATCTTGGCATCGCGGTAGTGCTGGGCGGTGCCGGTTTCCTCGATGAAGCCCATGCCGCCATGCACCTGCACGCCGTCGCGGGTCACGTTCTCGGACATCTCGGTCGACCAGCCCTTGATGATCGGGACCAGGTACTCGTATACCGCCAGGTTGGCGGCGCGGGTGGCCGGATCCGGATGGTGGTGGGCCACGTCGCTGATGCCGGCGCCGACGTAGGCGAGCGCACGCGCCGCCTCGGTCTGCGAGCGCATCGACATCAGCATGCGGCGCACGTCCGGATGGTGGATGATCGATACCGGGCCGGGCGAGCCGGCCAGGTCGCGCGACTGCACGCGGTCCTTGGCGAAGGCCACCGCCTGCTGGTAGGAGCGCTCGGCCAGGCCGATGCCCTGCATGCCGACGCCGAAACGGGCCGCATTCATCATGATGAACATGTACTCGAGGCCGCGATTCTCTTCGCCCACCAGCGTGCCGATGGCGCCGCCATGGTCGCCGAACTGCAGCACGGCAGTCGGACTGGCCTTGATGCCCAGCTTGTGCTCGATCGAGACGCAGTGCGCGTCATTGCGCGCGCCCAGCGAACCGTCGGCATTGACCAGGAACTTCGGCACGATGAACAGCGAGATGCCTTTGACGCCCGGTGGCGCGTCCGGCGTGCGGGCCAGCACGAGATGGACGATGTTGTCGGCCATATCGTGTTCGCCGTAGGTGATGAAGATCTTGGTGCCGAATACCTTGTAGGTGCCGTCGCCCTGCGGCACGGCGCGGGTGCGCACGGCGGCCAGGTCGGAGCCGGCCTGCGGCTCGGTCAGATTCATGGTGCCGGTCCAGCGGCCTTCGATCAGCGGGCCGAGGTAGGTGGCCTTCTGCTCATCGGAGCCGGCCGTCAGCAGTGCTTCGATCGCGCCGTCCGACAGCATGGCCACCAGGCCGAACGACAGCGAGGCGCCTTGCAGCATCTCGATGCACGGCGTCGCCAGCAGCTTGGGCAAGCCCTGGCCGCCGAATTCGGTCGGGTGCTGCACGCCCTGCCAGCCAGCTTCGGCAAAGGCCTTGAACGCCTCCTTGAATCCCTTGGCGGTCGTCACCTGGCCGGCGTGCCAGTAGCTCGGTTCCTTGTCGCCAGGGTGGTTCAGCGGGGCGATGACACCGTCGCAGAACTTCGCGTTTTCTTCCAGTACTGCTTCGGCCGTATCGGGAGTCGCATCTTCGCAGCCAGGCAGGGCGGCGACGGTGGACAGGCCTGCCAGTTCGTTCATCACGAACAGCATGTCTTTCACGGGGGCGTTGTAGCTCATTTGATGTCTCCAAAAACATGCGGGCACGCAGTGCCCACCCTACCGATTCCGTAGGGTGGGCACCGGTCGTCGCACGGTTGTTAGTGCGGCGACATGCCCACGGGATCGATGATTAACCGAGTTCCTTGACCAGTTCAGGGACGATCTCGAACAGATCGCCAACGATGCCGTAATCGGCCACCGAGAAGATCGGCGCTTCCGGATCCTTGTTGATGGCGACGATGACCTTCGAATCCTTCATGCCGGCCAGGTGCTGGATCGCGCCCGAGATGCCGACGGCGATGTACAGCGACGGCGCGACAATCTTGCCGGTCTGGCCAACCTGCCAGTCGTTCGGCACGAAGCCGGCGTCGACTGCGGCGCGCGACGCGCCCATGCCTGCGCCGAGCTTGTCCGCCAGCGGTTCGAGGACCTTGAAGTTCTCGGCCGAGCCCATGCCGCGGCCGCCGGAAACGATGATCTTCGCTGCGGTCAGTTCCGGACGGTCCGACTTGGCCAGCTCGCGGCCGACAAAGCTCGATTTGCCCGAATCGGCGACAGCAGCGGCCGTTTCGGTCGCGGCCGAACCGCCGGTGGCGGCAGCGGCATCGAAGCCGGTGGTGCGCACGGTGATGACCTTGATCTTGTCCGACGACTGCACGGTAGCGATGGCGTTACCGGCGTAGATCGGGCGCTCGAAGGTGTCGGGCGAATCGACCCTGGTGATTTCGGAGATCTGGGCGACGTCCAGCTTGGCGGCGACGCGCGGCAGGATGTTCTTGCCGTAGGCAGTAGCCGGCGCCAGGATGTGCGAGTAGTTGGCGGCGATGGCCAGTGCCTGCTCGGCGACGTTTTCCGCCAGGCCGTCGGCCAGGTGGGCAGCGTCGGCGACGATGACCTTGCTCACGCCGGCCACTTGGGCAGCAGCGCCAGCGGCGGCGCCGCAATTGCTGCCGGCGACCAGCAGGTGGACTTCGCCGCCGCAGGCAAGCGCCGCGGTGACGGTATTGAGGGTGCTTCCCTTGAGAGAGGCGTTGTCGTGTTCAGCGATGACGAGTGCGACCATGATGTTTTTCCTGGAGTGAGATTTAGATGACCTTGGCTTCGGTGCGCAGCTTGGCAACGAGCGTCGCCACGTCAGGCACCTTGATACCAGCCGAGCGCTTGGCTGGCTCGACCACTTTCAGGGTCTTCAGGCGCGGCGTCACGTCGACACCCAGGTCTTCCGGCTTGACCACGTCAAGCGGCTTTTTCTTGGCCTTCATGATATTTGGCAGGGTCACATAGCGTGGCTCGTTCAGGCGCAGGTCGGTCGTCACGATCGCCGGCAGCGACAGCGACAGCGTCTCGAGGCCGCCATCGACTTCGCGCGTCACGATGACCTTGCCCTCTTCGAGCACGACCTTCGACGCGAACGTCGCCTGCGGCCAGCCCAGCAGGGCCGCCAGCATCTGGCCGGTCTGGTTCGAGTCGTCGTCGATCGCCTGCTTGCCCAGGATGATCAGCTGCGGCTGCTCCTTGTCGGCCAGCGCCTTGAGTACCTTGGCCACGGCCAGCGGCTCGGTCTCGACCGAGGTCTCGACCAGGATGCCGCGGTCGGCGCCGATGGCCATGCCGGTGCGCAGGGTTTCCTGGCATTGCGTCACGCCGACCGACACCGCCACCACTTCGGTGACCTTGCCGGCTTCTTTCAGGCGCATCGCCTCTTCCAGCGCGATTTCATCGAATGGATTCATCGACATTTTGACATTGGCGATATCAACACCAGTGCCATCGGACTTGACGCGAACCTTGACGTTGTAGTCGACCACGCGTTTGACGGGTACCAGGACTTTCATAGGATGCCTTTAGGGAAGGAAAATAATGGTTAGAGACAAGTGGCGTAGATTATATGAGAAAAAGCACTTCTTGACGAAATTTAAGCACGACCGTGCCTTTTTTTGTTAGAGGCAATTTTCTAAAATACTCGCCTTTCATTTGGGGTTCTGTTGCTAGTTCGATACAGCAGAGGCGGTCTCGACCGCCCTGCCATCGGTGGAATCTATTTGCGGCGCATCAAAAACACGAATTCTCGGCCATTCTGCGAATGCGACAACAACGCATTTCCAGTCTGCTTGGCAAACGCCTGGAAGTCACGCACGGAACCGGAATCGGTGGCGACGATCCGCAACACTTCGCCTGTTTCCATCTCTGCTAACGCCTTCTTAGCCTTGAGAATCGGCAATGGGCAGTTCAAGCCTCGCGCGTCGAGTTCTTTCTGGTATTCCATGATCTCGCTGTCGAATAATGTGTCGCTCATCGATAAACCTGCTGAAGTGGTGTCGGTTGAAACTATCCAATAATAACCAGTCTACCCCATTTTCAGAATTTTGACGCGCTGCACAAAATTTTATATTACTTGTTGCTTCAACAATACACGATTCAAGGAAAAAAAGGCGCGCAACTCTTGGTTACCGCGCCTTCCTGTTTAGGTGTTAGTGCGTGGGTAAGGCTCGCCTCACCCCCGCTACGTAGGGTAGCGGCGCTACCCTCGCGTCACACCCGACGCCGACCCAGCGGCGCGTGGGCACGCAGTGCCCACCCTACGTAGGGTGCGTAGCGAAGCTACCCACGCTTTACGCCCGCTCGCCGCCCCGGTGGCGCGTGGGCATGCAGTGCCCACCCTACGGTCCTGCGTGCCCACGCGCCGGCCATCAAACCCGTTCGTCGACCCAGGCCGTGACGCCGGCCAGCGCGCCAGCCAGGCCGCTCGGGTCGGTGCCGCCGGCCTGCGCCATGTCCGGACGACCGCCGCCCTTGCCGCCCACCTGCAGTGCCACGAAGTTGACCAGGTCGCCCGCCTTGACGCGCGTGGTGGCATCCGCGGTGACACCGGCGATCAGGCTGACTTTGCCGTCGGTCACGCTGGCCAGCACGATTGCCGCCGTTTTCAGCTTGTCCTTGAGCTTGTCCATGGTTTCGCGCAGGCGCGCCACGTCGGCGCCGTCGAGCGTCGCTGCCAGCACCTTGATGCCCTTGACGTCGACCGCCTTCTGCACCAGTTCGTCGCCCTGGCCTGACGCCAGCTTCGACTTCAGCGCCGCCAGTTCCTTTTCCAGCGCCTTGACATGGTCCTGTACCTGATGGACGCGCGCCGTCAGTTCGTCCGGATTGGACTTGAGCGCGCCAGCCGCTTCGCGCAAGCGGGCGTCAAGCGTCTGCACCAGCGCCAGCGCGCCTTCGCCGGTGACCGCTTCGATGCGGCGGATGCCGGCAGCAACGCCGCCTTCGCCGATGATCTTGAACAGGCCGATGTCGCCAGTGCGGGTCACGTGCACGCCGCCGCACAGTTCTTTGGACGAACCGATGTCGAGCACGCGCACTTCGTCGCCGTATTTTTCGCCGAACAGCGCCATCGCGCCATGCTTGACGGCGCCGTCAAACGACATCAGCTGCGCTTTGGTTGCCTGGTTCTGCAGGATCTCGCGGTTGACGATCACTTCCACTTGCGCGATCTGCTCCTGCGTCACCGGCGCATTGTGCGAGAAGTCGAAGCGGGTCTTGTCCGGATCGACCAGAGAACCTTTTTGCGACACATGCGCGCCCAGCACTTCGCGCAGCGCCTTGTGCATCAGGTGGGTCGCCGAGTGGTTGCGAATGGTGCGGGCGCGCTTGGCTTCATCGACCTGTGCGTCGACAGCATCGCCGACCTTGATCGAACCGGAACGCAGCACGCCGTGGTGGCCGAACACGTCGGCTTGCACCTTCAGCGTGTCTTCGACGTCAAACAGCGTGGCGCCCGACTTGATTACACCCTGGTCACCCACCTGGCCACCGGATTCGGCGTAGAACGGCGTGGTGTCGAGCACGACGATGCCGGCCTGGCCGTCTTTCAGTTCCTGCACCGAGACGCCATCGGCATACAGCGCGATCACTTTACCGTTGTGTGCCAGCTGCTCGTAGCCGATGAACTTGTTCTTTGCTCCCGTGTATTCGATGCCGGCGGCGGCCTTGAACTTGCCGGCGGCGCGCGCAGTCTTCTTGTCCTGCTCCATGGCGGCGTTGAAGCCTGGCTCGTCGAGCGTGATGCCGCGTTCACGGCAGATATCGGCGGTCAGGTCGAGCGGGAAGCCATAGGTGCTGTACAGTGTGAAGGCGGTGACGCCGTCGAGCATCTTGCCGTCCTTGGCCAGCTGCGCTTCGAGGATCTTCATGCCGTTTTCCAGCGTCTCGCCGAAACGCTCTTCTTCGGCCTTGAGCATGGCGGCGACGCGGTCCTTGGCTTCAGCCAGTTCCGGATAAGCGGTGCCCATTTCGATGTTCAGGTCTTCCACCAGCTTGTAGAAGAAGGCCTTGGTCTGGCCCAGCTTGTGGCCGTGGCGCAGCGCGCGGCGGATGATGCGGCGCAGGACGTAGCCGTGGCCTTCAGGGCCGGGGATGACGCCGTCGACGATCAGGAAGGCGGCCGAGCGGATATGGTCGGCGATCACGCGCAGCGATTTGTTTTCCAGGTCGGTGGCGCCGGTTTCGCGCGCGACGGCTTTGATCAATGCCTGGAACAGGTCGATCTCGTAGTTCGAGTGGACGTGCTGCAGCACGGCGGCCAGGCGCTCCATGCCCATGCCGGTGTCGACGCAAGGCTTCGGCAGTTTGTGCATGACGCCCGCTTCGTCGCGGTTGAACTGCATGAACACCAGGTTCCAGATTTCGATGAAACGGTCGCCGTCTTCGTCGGGCGAACCAGGAGGGCCGCCGGCGATGTCGGCGCCGTGGTCGTAGAAGATCTCGGTGCACGGGCCGCATGGGCCGGTGTCGGCCATCTGCCAGAAGTTGTCCGACGCGTAGCGCGCGCCCTTGTTGTCGCCGATGCGGATGATCCGTTCTTTCGGGACGCCGATTTCTTTTTCCCAGATGTCGTAGGCTTCGTCGTCTTCCTGGTAGACGGTGACGGTCAGCTTGTCGGCCGGCAAGCCGTACACCTTGGTCAGCAGCTCCCACGCGTAGTTGATGGCGTCGCGCTTGAAATAGTCGCCGAAGCTGAAGTTACCCAGCATTTCGAAGAAGGTGTGGTGGCGCGCCGTGTAGCCGACGTTTTCCAGGTCATTGTGCTTGCCGCCGGCGCGCACGCAGCGCTGCACCGAGGTGGCGCGCGAGTAAGGGCGCGAATCGGTGCCGATGAATACATCCTTGAACTGCACCATGCCGCTATTGGTCAGCAACATGGTCTTGTCGCCACCCGGCACCAGTGAGCTGGAACGGACAATCGTATGGCCCTTCGATTCAAAGAATTTGAGGAATTTGTCGCGAATTTCGGATGATTTCATGTTTATTAGGCGCAAAAAGGCGGCATGCTATAAAAAATCGATTATAGCGTGTTCAAGAGGGGCTGCGTAGGGTGGGCACTCTGTGCCCACCGCGTGACGATGGACACGCAGGGCACGTAGGGTGGGCACTCTGTGCCCACCGCGTGACGATGGACACGCAGGGCACGTAGGGTGGGCACTGCGTGCCCACGCGGACTGCCCACCCTACGGTCCGATCAAGTCGATCCGGTCGCTGCAGAAGCCGTTGACGCCCCAGCCGAGGATTTCATCGCCTCTGGCCGGATCGTTGACGGTATAGCAAAACAGGCCGAACCCCGCCGCGCGGATCGCCGCTGCCACTTCGGCCGTCAGGTGCTTGTGATTGGTATGCACTGCAATCGCCCCGAGCGCCTCGGCCCTGGCCTGCCAGTCGGCCGGCACGACATCGACCAGCATCGCGCGCGGCACATCGGGCGCTTGCGCCCTGGCCGCGGCCAGCGCCACCGGGCTGAACGACGACAGCAAAGGCACCCGCGCCCAGTCCCTGGCGGCGATGGCCTCGACAAAGCGCGCCTGCACCACCTCGGCCACCACCCTGCCCGTATCAGAGTCAAAGCCGGCGGCCGGCTTGATCTCGACATTCATCCAGATCCCGTTGGCCTGGCAAAAATCGATAAACTGGGTAAACAAGGGAATCGGCTCGCCGATGAACTCTGGCCCGAACCAGCTGCCGGCATCCATGTGGATCAGCGCTTGCGCCGGGTAGTCGGCCACCTTGCCGCTGCCGGCCACGGTGCGCCCGAACTCGGGGTCATGGATGACCACGCCGATGCCGTCCTTGGACAGCATGACGTCGAACTCAACGGCGCGATAGCCGTGTTCGAGCCCGCAGCGCAGGCCGGCGATGGTGTTTTCAGGGGCTAGAGTGCCGCCGCCGCGGTGGGCGACACGAACAGGATAGGGCCACATGGAAGGCTCGCCACAATGATGATGGCGGAAACGGTATCACGATTCCCGGCCGGCGGCCACGCACTGCGTCAGAAATACTGGCGCAGGATCGAGATCGGCGACGCCAGGTAGACGAAGGCGCCGATATTGACCAGCACGGTGCCCCAGAACTGGCCACGGAACGAGGCCTTTTGCGATTTATGGCGCAACCACGCCTGGGCCAGCACGGCCCCCGGCCAGCCGCCGACCAGGCCCAGCGTCAGCAGCGTCGCTTCCTCGGTGCGCCAGCGGCCGGCCTTGGCGGCCGCCTTGTCGAGCGCGTAGGCGATGAAACAGGCGACACTGGCCGCACCGTAGAATCCGGCTACGGCATACGGCACCTGCCAGATCAGCGTGGCGCCGACGTAGATCAGCCCAAATGCCAGTAGCGAGAAATAGTTCATCGTGATTTGTTGATTTCAGGAAAGCGAGAGCTTACGCTGTCGCTGCCCTCCTGTCCATGCCCGTCGGCATTGACAAGGCTGCGCCCTTTGCCCCATCCTGCGCATATGAAAAAACTGGCCCTGATCCTGCTCGCCCTGACGAGCGCCCCCGCCATGGCGGCCGACTCTCCTCTGCACAAATGCCGCGCGATCGCCGACAACGTGGCACGCCTTGCCTGCTACGACGCCCTGGTGCCGGCCGCCGTCGCCGCGCCAGTTGCCAGCACCGCCAGCACCGCGGCGCCGGTGCCGGCCGCCGCGGCCGGTGCCGCAGCGGCCCCTGTGGCGGCCGCCGCCAAGCCGGACGACAGCTTCGGCATCTTCTCAATGGGCAAGAAGACCGAGCCCGACTCGATCGAAACCACGATTCCCGGCGCCTTCGACGGCTGGCGCCCGGGCACGCTGATCACCTTCGCCAATGGCCAGGTATGGCGTGTCTCCGACGATAGCAGCAACGAATTCGGCGGTCGCGACATCAAGGCCAAACTGGTCAAGGGCATGTTCGGCGTCGTCTACCTCGAAGTCGAAGGCTCGAACCGCACTGCCAAGGTCAAGCGCATCAAGTAATCAGAAGTAGTTCAGGCCCAGTGCCGTCTTGACCTCGTCCATGGTGGCCGCGGCCACTTCGCGCGCCTGCATGGTGCCTTGCCTGAGGATCTCCATCACATAGCCGGGGTCTTGCGCCAGCTGCGCCCTGCGCATTCGGATCGGTTCAAGCAGCGCCTGCAGGCAGGCTTCGAGCCGCTGCTTGACCAGGCTGTCGGCCACGCCGCCTGCGACATAGCGCGCCTTCAGGTCTGCCAGAGCGGCCTGGTCGGGATCGAAGGCATCGAGGTAAATGAAAGCGACGTTGCCTTCCAGGTGGCCCGGATCGGCCACGCGCAAATGCAAAGGGTCGGTATAGACCTTGCGCACGGCAGCCGTCACCTGGTCGGCGCTGGCGCCCAGGTTAATGGTATTACCGAGCGATTTGCTCATCTTGGCCTTGCCGTCGATGCCAGGCAGGCGCCCCACCTGCGGCACCAGCGCGCGCGCTTCGACCAGAATGTCGCGCCCCACCAGCCGGTTAAAGCGCCGCACGATTTCGTTGGTTTGCTCGATCATCGGCACCTGATCGTCACCGACCGGCACCACATGCGCCTTGAAGGCCGTGATATCGGCCGCCTGGCTGGCAGGGTAAGTCAGGAAACCGGCCGGAATGTCGCGCTCAAAACCGCGCTGGCGGATCTCTTCCTTTACGGTCGGGTTGCGCTCGAGCCGCGCCACCGTCACCAGGTTCAGATAGTAGAACGACAGCTCGGCCAGTTCGGGGATCTGCGACTGGATCAGGATCGTCGACTGCGCCGGATCGATGCCGACCGCGAGGTAGTCGAGCGCGACTTCCAGCACATTGCGCCGCACCTTGTCGGGGTCGTCCATATTGTCGGTCAGCGCCTGCGCGTCGGCCAGCATGATGAACTGGCAGTAGTCGTGCTGGAACGCGACGCGGTTGCGCAGGCTGCCGACGAAGTGGCCGAGGTGGAGCGGTCCGGTCGGGCGGTCGCCGGTCAGGATGGTTTGTTTTGCAGGGGGCATGGCATTCTTCCTTGGTAGTGTGCTGCCCCAGGCAAGATGCGCAAATGAAAACGCCGCTCAAATGAGGCGGCGTGGGATTGTCGAGTCGAATCGCAGTGGCCGCTGTTAGCGGTGCCACCAGGTCAGGCGTGCGATGTGGGCTCGTTGCGTGTTCATATTCGTATTCTATTATACTTTTTGCGCCGCGCGATAGCCCCACCAGGCCGCTTCCTCGAACACCGAAAAGCCGGACAGGTCGCCATGGGCGAACAGGATCGGGCCATCGACTTCGCGCAGCGCCAGCATGCCTTCATTGGCGAGGAATCCCGGTTTCGGCACAGCCATCGCGTGGCCACGCAGGGTGATATCGACCCGCTCGACGCAGGGTGCCAAGCGCCAGCCATAGGCCGCCTCGAGGTCGGCACTCGCCAGCTTCAGCAGCTGCGCGGGACTGGCCGTCGACATCCATTTGCGCGCGTCCTTGGCGCTGCGATCCGACAGCGCAATATAGGCGCTGAATACCGTTTTCTCGGGCGGCGCGACGCGGATATCCTGGTGGGTCGACACCACATAGCCAAGTCCCGGCTCGCCATAAACCACGTTATCCCACGACAGCGGCACGGACTCGCGCTCGACCGGGAAATCCTTCATCAGGAAGTTTGCCACCATCCATGGCGCGTATTCAGGCATGTGCAGCGCCGGCTCAAAGCCGTATTGGCTGATATTGTCGACCACGCGCGCCGCCAGCTGCAATGGCATGGCGCAGATGGCCTTGCGCGCCTTGACCAGGTAGCTGCGCGCGACGCCGTCCTCGAGCGTGAAGCACAGCGCCTCGACGCCGCTGCCGGCTGCGCGCAGCGACACCGCTGTCCCTTTCATGCGCCTGACCTTGGCCTTGGCCGCCATGCTGGTGGCCAGCGGCTGCAAGCCGCCCGGCCAGGTCAGCCAGGCGCCATTGCCGGCATTGGCAGCCTGGCCCCAGCGGCTACAGTAGTAATGCAGGCCGGCCCACGCCGACACCTTGTCGTAGCGGGTGCCGTAGTCGTCGCGGCAGCAGTAATTCAGGTACCAGTGCAGGGTCGGCGCGCGGTAGCCGTTCTGGTCGAGCCATTGCTTGAGCGTGATGTTGTCCAGCGCCAGCCAGGCCGGATCGCGCGACGATTGCGCGGTCGGGAACACGAACACGCGCTTGCCGTCATTGCCCTTCTGCCGGCGCAGCCGCTCGACTTCGGCAAAGAAGCGGCGGTGCTCGGCGATCTCCTGTTCCGGCACGCCCTCGGTCGGAATGAATCCTTCCTGCCAGTGTCCCTGGTACAGCAGGCGCTCTTCCGGGCCATGCAGCACCCAGCGCTCGTCGTAGGTCGGTTTTTCGGCATAGGGATCACGGGTGATGATGCCGAGGTCGAACAGGATCTCGCGCACATGCAGCGACTCCGGCGACGGCAGCGGCAGGTAGTGCGCGCCGGTCGGATAGGCCAGCTCGCCGAAATGGCCGCCGGCCGCATTGCCGTCCGGCTGGGGGCCGTCGATCATCAGTACGTCGCTTCGGCCGTCCTTGTTCATCTTCCAGGCGGCAGTCAGGCCGGCGATGCCGGAACCGAGGATCACGACATCGGCCTCGATCACTTGTGACGGCGGCGGCAGCGCGCGGCGGTCGCGCAGGAAGTGGCCCTCAAGCTGACCGGGCATCAGCACCCGCGGCGTGATCTCGCGCCAGCGCTCGAAGGCCAGGCCGGTAGCCGCAGCGGCGGCACCGGTGGCGCCGACTGCGCCGGCCCAGCGCACAAAGGAGCGGCGATCCATCAGCGGATGGCCTGGCGCCAGTCCTGCTCGAACTCGCGCACCAGCGACTGGGTGTTGAGCCGGTTGGGCGCCATCTTCAAGGCCGGCATATCGGGCGGGAAGGTGAACATCTCGCGCGTCGTGTCACGGTTGAGGAAGCGCATCGGCAAGCGGTAGCTGGCCGGCGGCACGTACGAGGCCTGCGGTGTGGCCAGGATGAAGCCCCATTCGCCGAACGACGGCACGTAGGCATGGTAAGGGTAGGTGCGCATGCCCGCTGCGCGCAGTGTCGCATCGATCGTCCAGTACGCATGCGGCGCGAAATATGGCGAAGTCGACTGCACCACCACCAGCCCATTGGCCGCCACATGGCGCCGCACCATGTCGTAGAACGGCACCGAGTACAGTTTGCCCAGCGCGAAGCTGGACGGGTCCGGGAAGTCGATGATGGCGGCGTCGAACAGTTCGTCGCTGCCCTTGAGCCACATGGCGGCGTCCTGGTTGAGCACCCTGACCCGCTTGTCGCTGAAGGCGCCGTGGTTGAGCTTCGCCAGTTCCGTCCGCTGGGTGAAGGCGGCCGTCATCGCCGGGTCGAGGTCGACCACGGTGACGTGCTCGATGTTCTTGTAGCGCAGGATCTCGCGCAGCGCCAGGCCGTCGCCGCCGCCCAGCACGATCACCCGCTTAGCCCACGGCAGCGTCTCGAGCGCCGGATGCACCAGCGCCTCGTGGTAGCGGTACTCGTCGCGCGACGAGAACTGCAGATTGCCGTTGATGTAGAGGCGGGTATCGTCGTGCCAGCGCGTGATGACCAGCCTTTGGTAAGGCGTGTTGGTGGCATAGATGACCTGGTCGCCGAACAGGCCATGCTCGCCCCACTCGACCATGCGGTCGGAGCCGGCAAAGCCTGCCACCAGCAGCGCCATCACGGCGGTGGCGCGCCAGGCCCGCGCGCCGACACCGGCCAGTTCATGGCGGAACGCGTGCAAGGTCCAGAAGGCGACGCCGACGTTAAGCATGCCGAACAGGAAACCGGTCCGCACCAGCCCCAGGTAGGGCGCCAGCACCAGCGGGAACAGCACCGACACCGCCAGCGCCCCCAGGTAATCAAATGTGAGAACGCGGCTGACCAGCTCATTGAAGGCGGTCTGGCGCTGGTTCAGCGCGCGCATGACGAGCGGCACCTCCATGCCGACAAACATGCCAATGAGAAACACCATCACGTACAGCATCGTGCGGAACGGCGCGTTCATCCAGGAGAAGGTCAGGAACAGCACGGCGGCCGACACGCCGCCAAGCAGCCCTACGGCCAGCTCGATGTCGATGAAGCGAGCCAGCACCTCGTCGTCGCCCACATACTTGGAGAAGTGGGCGCCGACGCCCATCGCAAACAGATAGCAGCCGATGATGGTCGAAAACTGCAGGATTGAGTCGCCCAGCAAATAACTGGCGAGCGCGCCGGCGATCAATTCATATGCCAGCCCACAAGAGGCAACCACAAATACCGACAGGATAAGAATTCGTTTTGTCATGGACTCGCTTTTGGAATAAGATTCTCGTGCCGCTGCCGGCCTATCATTTTTGGGAGAATCCCTGTGCCCGCCATCCTAAACTATCTGCTCCACCTTTTACTCGCTGCGGGACTGTTTTTGGCTTTTTTTGTCATCTACACCAGGATCACGCCATACAATGAGGTGAACTTGATCCGCCAGGGGAACCTGGCCGCCGCCCAATCTCTCGGTGGCGCGCTGATCGGTTTTTCGCTGACGGTGGCGTCGGCGCTGGCCCACACCCTGACCTACCAGGAATTCATCGGCTGGGCCGCCGGCGCCCTGCTGGTGCAGCTGCTGGTGTTCTGGGCCGCGACGGCGATGCTGAGCATGTCCAAGGACCAGATCGAATCGAACAACAAGGCATTCGGCACCCTGCTCGGCGCGATCTCGATTTCGATCGGCGCCATCAACGCCGGCTGCATTTTCTAGTGTAGTGCTTCGTAATTGGAGGAGCTATGGAGGCGATGGATTTTTCTGCCAGACTAGGCGCAAACCGCAGCGATAGCTGGCCTATCGCGAGGATTTGCAACGACGTATGGCAAGAAAAGACACGCTTGCATAGTTTCAACAATTGCGAAGCACTACACTAGTACTCTCACCAAGGAACCATCATGTCTATCGGCTCATTTATCAAGAAGCAGTTTATCGATGTCCTGCAGTGGAACGAGGAAGTCGACGGCGTTTTGTCGTACCGCTACCCGATGCAGGACTTCGAGATCCAGAACGGCGCCATCCTCAATGTGCGCGAATCGCAAATGGCAGTGTTCGTCAACGAGGGCCAGATCGCCGACGTGTTCGGCCCTGGCACGCACAAGCTGACTACCCAGGTCCTGCCGTTGCTGACCAACCTGAAGAACTGGGACAAATTGTTCGATGCGCCATTCAAGTCGGACGTGTACTTCTTCAGCACCCGCGTGCAGACCGGCCGCAAATGGGGCACCGCCCAGCCGGTGACGATCCGCGACAAGGATTTCGACATGATCCGCGTGCGCGCCTTCGGCATGTACTCCTACCGCATCGCTGACCCGCGCAAGTTCTTCACCGAGATCAGCGGCACGCGCGAGACCTATACCCGCGAGGAAGTGGAAGACCAGCTGCGCGGCATCCTGCTGGCCAGCATGGCCAGCTCGCTGGGCAGCGCCAACCTGCCCTTCCTCGATATGGCGGCCAACCAGACCCTGATGGCACAGCAGATCAAGGGCGACCTGACCGCCGCATTCGGCCGCTACGGCATCGGGCTCGACGAATTCAACGTCGCATCCGTCAGCCTGCCGGAAGAACTGCAGGCCGCGCTCGACGAACGGATCTCGGCCGGCATGAAGGGCAGCCTGTCGGCCGACAAGACGCGCGGCTTCACCCAGTTCCAGGTCGCCAGCGCCATTCCGCTGGCAGCGCAGAACGAAGGCGGACTGGCCGGCATCGGCGCCGGACTGTCGGCCGGCATGGCAGTCGGCCAGGCGATGGCTGGCGCCATGACGGGCGCAATGGCGCCTGCCGCGCCTGCCACGCCGGCCGAGGAGCCGGTCGAAGCGCGGCTTGAAAAGCTCAAGGGCCTGCTCGACAAAGGCCTGATCACGGCGGCCGACTACGACAGCGCCAAAGCCGAACTGCTCAAGAAGCTGATCGGCTAAGCGCGACCCTATGCAATCTGTTTCCTGTCCTGGCTGCGGCGCGCCCGTCAAGTTCCGCTCGCATGCCTCCGTCATGGCGGTGTGCGAGTTCTGCCAGGCCACCGTGCTCAAGGCGGAAGGCGATGTTCAGAACCTGGGCAAGATGTCCTCGGTGCTGGAGGACTATTCTCCGATCCAGATCGGTACCAGTGGCAGGCAGGGTTCGCGCGCATTCGATGTGGTTGGCCGTATCCAGCTGCGCTACGATGCCGGCATGTGGAACGAGTGGTATCTGCTGTTCGACGATGGCAGCGGCGGCTGGCTGGGCGACTCGTCGGGCATGTATGTGATGACCTTCGAACGCCCCGTCACTGGCGCGCTGCCCGCTTTCGGCAGCCTTGAGGCTGGCAATACCTATAGCGTGGGCGGGCAGGACATGCGCTGCGCGGAGATCCGTACCGCCCAATGCATCGGCGGGCAGGGCGAGCTGCCGTTCCGCGTCGGCGAAGGCTGGCAGGCCAAAGTGGCTGACTTCCGCGCCGGTTCGCGCTTTGCGACACTCGACTACTCGGACGGCGAGCAGCCGATACACTATATCGGCGTATCCGTCACGCTGGAAGACCTCAAGTGCCAATTGCTGCGCGATGATGAACAGATCAAGCAAAGCGCCGGCAAATACCGCGGCAAGGCCTCAAGCCTCGACTGCCCCTCTTGCGGCACCAGCATCGGCTACCGCCCTGGCGTGACGCCGCACCTGGTCTGCCCGGGCTGCAAATCCCAGCTCGATGCAAGCAGCCCGCAGGCACGGGTAGTGGCCGCCGGCCGCGACGTGGAATCGTTCCACACCTCGCTGGCGCTGGGCGCTCAGGCGACCATCAACGGCCAGTCGTGGCAGGTGATCGGCGCCATGCGCCGCAGCGACGACGAAGGCACCGAATGGACCGAATACCTGGTTTACAACACGCGCAACGCCTTCTTCTGGCTGGTCGAAACGGACGACGGCTGGTCGCGCGCATCGGTGATGCCGGTATGGCCGGAGTGGAATGGCCAGATGGCCAAGTTCGACAATACCACTTTCCACAAGCAGTACGACTATGGCGCCAAGGTGGTCGGCGCAGTGGGCGCCTTCAACTGGCGCGTCAATGCGGGCGACCGCAACCATGTGCATGAATACAAGGCGGGCCAGGTGTCGCTGGCGGCTGAACTGACGCGCGAAGAACTGACGTGGTCGCGCTCGGTCCCGATTGCCAAAGACCAGCTCAAGGCCTGGTTCGGCTCCGAAGTGACGGTGATGGACGCGCCGCTGGCGTCCGGCGGCAAGCGCCTGGGCTACCTGTGGTGGCTGCTGGGGCTGAACCTGATCCCGCTGGTACTCAATTTTTCCGGCACCTGGTGGCTGGTGGCGCTGGCGGCTATGGCCATCTACGTGCCGATGCATTTCCTCGATTCCGACAAAGGAGCCTGATATGGGCGGCCGATTCATTCTATATGCGGTACTCGTCACGGCGGCCACCACCGGCACCAGCTGGGTCAAGATGATCAAGAGCTCTACCAGCAGTAACCAGGGCAATGCCTGGACCCAGCGCACCGGGACCGGCGGCGGCTACAGCGGCGGGGGCGGCCACAAGTGAAAACGCACCACCCTGCCGGCACCCACCTGCTGGCCGACTTCCATGGCGTCGATTGCGCGCGCCTGCAGGATGGCGCCGCGCTCGAGGCGACCTTGCGCGAGGCCGCGCTCGGCGCCGGCGCGCATATCCTGTACAGCCACCTGCATGGCTTTGGCGGAGGAGCCGGGGTGACCGGCGTCGTGCTGCTGGCCGAATCGCACATTTCCATCCATACCTGGCCCGAGTACGGCTTTGCCGCCGTCGACATCTTCATGTGCGGCAGCGCCCAGCCGCAACTGGCGCTGGCGATCATCGAGGCCGCGTTGCAGGCGCGCTCTTTCGAGCTGCGCACCATCGAGCGGGGCTCGCAGCCCGGACACACGCCCGATATAATGCGCGCTCCCCAACACCCTCACTAAGACCTTTTCACGATGGCTGACACAAACAACAAGGCTGGCCTGCCCAAGGCGCTGGGCCATATCCGCGTGCTGGACCTGTCGCGCGTGCTGGCGGGACCATGGTGCTCGCAGAACCTGGCGGACCTGGGGGCGGATGTCATCAAGATCGAGCGGCCGGAGGTGGGCGACGACACCCGCGCCTGGGGGCCGCCGTATGCGCGCGACGCCGCCGGCAATAACACCAGCGAAGCGGCCTACTACCTGTCGGCCAACCGCGGCAAGCGTTCCGTCACGGTCGATATCGCCAGTAGCGAGGGCCAGGCCCTGATCCGCGAGCTGGCACTGCATTCGGATGTGGTGCTGGAGAACTTCAAGGTCGGCCATCTGAAGCGTTATGGCCTCGATTACGACACCCTGCGCGCCATCAAGCCGGACCTGGTCTACTGCTCCGTGACCGGCTTTGGCCAGGATGGCCCTTACGCGCACCGGCCGGGCTATGACTTCCTGATCCAGGGCATGGGCGGGTTGATGTCGATCACCGGCGAGCGCGACGACCTGCCGGGCGGCGGCCCGCAAAAGGCCGGCGTGGCCATTACCGACCTGATGACCGGCATGTATGCCACCGTGGCGGTGCTGGCCGCCCTCACCCACCGCGACCGCACCGGCGAAGGCCAGCACATCGATATGGCGCTGCTCGATGTGCAGGTGGCGATGCTGGCCAATATGGGCAGCAATTACCTCAACAGCGGCAAGCCGCCAAAGCGGATGGGCAATGCGCATGCCAATATCGTGCCGTACCAGACCTTCGCTTGCGCGGACGGGCACATCATCGTCGCGACCGGCAACGACGGCCAGTATCAGAAATTTGTCGAAGTGGGCCAGCGGCAGGACCTGGCCCAGGATGCGCGCTTTGCCACCAACCCGCTGCGCGTGAAGCACCGCGACGTGCTGGTGCCTTTGCTGGCCGAGATGGTGATGCAGAAGACGCGCAATGAATGGATCGACCAGCTGGAAGCAGTTGGCGTGCCTTGCGGGCCGATCAACGACATCGGCGATGTGTTCGACAACCCGCAGGTGAAGGCGCGCGGCGTGGCGATGGAGATGCCGCACCCGACAGCTGGCAAGGTGACGCTGGTGCGCAGTCCGATGCGCCTGTCAG
>CBDDRJ010000027.1:0-6236 GCA_965233055.1 uncultured bacterium | reverse complement strand
CGGCGGTCTTGACCTCAAAAAAAACATCCTGCGGCGTTGCAAATCCTCGCCATACCACGCGGTATGTCTGCGGATTTGCGCCTCGCAGGCTGCTTTTTTTGAGGCCAATCCCATCCGCCAGAATAAATCAGTGCTTCCCTGGCGATGGCGAAAAAGCGACACAAAAAAATATTACTGTGTTTTTGAACAGTAACTGTAGATTTATACAGTAGTTGTGCTATTCTGAGTGCTCGTTCAACGCATCTCCTACAAAGGAATTGTCATGACCACCTTGAATAGCACCTTCGGTTCCCGTTTCGGCCTCGAGTACGCTCCAACCTCCTTCCTGCTGCGCATGGGCCGCCGCGAGTTGCTGGTTACCCGCGATTTCCGCAAGCGCTACTACGCCGTCAACCCGATCATCGAGTGCGACACCGGTGTCCAGGCTGGCCATGTGGAAGTGCTGCTGCTGCGCCGCTGGCTGCTGATTTTGTCCAAGGCCAGCCACTAAGTCCGGCAGGGCGCGGCCCTCCCACCCGGTAGCGGAATGTGGCACACTCTGGCAGCGATCCAGTAAGGCCTACCCTACCCCCAGGAGACTAAGATGACCCGCATGACTGCTGATGATTTTGATCCCGAAGTACTCAAGCTGTTCGACCAGTACGTGCACGGCAACCTGGCCCGCCGCGATTTTCTGTCCTCTGCGGCGCGCTACGCTGCCGGCGGCACTACCGCGGCAGCGCTGCTCGGCGCCCTGTCCCCGAGCTTCGCTGCGCCGCTGATCGGCCCGGCCGACGGCCGCCTGAAAACCAGTTTCATCGAATACCCCTCGCCGAATGGCAACGGCAAGCTGCGCGGCTATATGGTTCGACCGGCCAATGCCAAGGGCAAGCTGCCGACGGTACTGGTGGTCCACGAAAACCGCGGCCTGAACCCCCATATCGAAGACGTCACCCGCCGCATCGCGCTCGAAGGCTTCATCGCCTTCGCGCCTGACGCCCTGTTCACCCTCGGCGGCTACCCGGGCGACGAAGACAAGGCGCGTGAGCTATTCGGCAAGCTTGACCAGGTCAAGACCCGTGCCGACTTCGTCACCGCTGCCGGCATCCTGAAGAACCTGCCGGAAGGTAGTGGCAAAGTGGGCGTGGTCGGCTTCTGCTACGGCGGCGGCATGGCCAACTACCTGGCGACCCAGTTGCCTGAGCTGGCCGCTGCCGTGCCGTTCTACGGCGGCCAGGCGCCGGCTACGGAAGTACCCAAGATCAAGGCACCGCTGCTGATCCATGACGCGGAAAAAGATGAGCGTATCCTGGCCGGCTGGCCGGCGTATGAAGCCGCGCTCAAGGCGAATGGCAAGGTCTATGAGCATTACGTCTATCCGAACGCACAGCATGGTTTCAATAACGACACCACGCCGCGCTATGACGACGCCAATGCCAAGCTGGCGTGGCAGCGCACCATCGCGTTCTTCAGGAAACACCTGGCTTAGTATGCCGATGCGGCACGGCGACTTAGAAACCGTGCCGCAAGCCGATATTGAACATCTTACCGCCCATGGAGTCGCGCGCAACGCCTGAGCCGCTGCGAAGGGTGCTGTGCGAAAACGCTGCATACACGTCGGTCCGGCGCGCCAGCGAATAACTGGCGCCCACCGCGATCTGGTCCATATCGAAATTGGCGAGCTCGCGGTCGTTCTTGCGCACCAGGGCTGCCAGCAAGGTGGTCTTGCCGACCGGGTAAGCCATGCCGAGCAGCATGTCCCGACTATTGCCCGCCGACGCGATCGGCAGGTTCGCCGCGTACGGGTTTTCCGGATTCCAGAATGGGGAACTGCGCGCGCCGCGATTAACACTGAACGCGGCATAGGCCGTGCCTCCGAGGAACGGCGTATTGACTGCCAGGATGGAATTGCGCGCTGCGCCCGTATTGCCCAACAGGCTGGTGCGGTCGATGCTGACCGCCGACTTGTTTTGGTGTGCCACCCTGAACGTGACCGAACCGGCATTGGCTGCCAGCGACATGCCGTAGGCGCGGTTGCCATCCTCATAACGCGGCCGCGCCCAGGCAGGGTGCGGCTCCACGACAAGTTTGGCGGAAAGGCGTGGCGCCTTGCCATTGCACCGTGTGCAAGAAGGTGGATCAAGCAACAAACTTGCATCGTTGATGCCATACACAGACAGTGCTGATTGCGCCCACGCGGCTGGCGCGAAGGTGGCCAAAGCAATCAGCGAGTAGTGCAAGGTTTTCATGATGCTGCATATCCCCAAGTAGTATTGAGGTTATCGGCTAATTTCCAGAAACATTCTGTTCGATTGCGCACGAATCCGTATTTATTTGCATACCATGCAGGGCAGGCGCGACTGCTGTATTCTGTTGGCACTTTGATCTTGCCAAGGACACCAGCATGCCATTCTCGTTTTCCCGCCGATCCCTCTCGTCCACCGTCGCCGTGGCCAGCATATTGCTGAGCAGCCTGGCTGCCGTTCCCGCCATTGCCGCGACCGCTTCGGCCAGGCTCGACGCTCTCGCCGACGCCTTTTACGTGGCCCGTGCCAGTTTCGATCCGCTATACCTGGCCACTGCCAATGGCGATGGCCGCTACGATGACAAACTGGGCATCACGATCGACCCGGCAAAACGAAAAAAGCAATTTGCGACTTACCGCAAGATGCAGGCGCAATTGCGCGCCATCCCGCGCGCGCAGCTGGACGACGAAGCACAATTGAATTTCGATTTGCTTTCGTTTGACCTCGGCAGCACGCTCAATTACGAACAATTTCCAGAACATCTGCTGCCGATCAACCAGATGGACAATGTGCCCGGCACGCTGGCCAACTATGCTGGCGGCACCGGCTCGCAACCGCTGTCGACCGTCAAGCAGTACGGCGCCTACCTGAGCCGCCTGAACCGCCTGCCGCTGTGGGTCGACCAGGCCATTGCCAATATGCGCGAAGGGATGCGCACCGGCGTCGTGCATCCGAAGAGCATCACAACCGCGATGCTGCCGCAGTTCCGCCAGTTGCAGAGCGACACGCCGGAAACGAATATCTTCTACTCGCCGATCAAGAATTTGCCAGCCCAGTTTTCCAGTACCGACAAGCAAAAGCTGACGGCTGCCTATCGCCACACCGTCGCCACCAGGCTGATGCCGTCGATGCGTAAGCTGGTGCAGTTCCTCGAAAAGGAATACTTGCCTGCCGGCCGAGACAGCACCGGCCTCGGCCACCTTCCCAACGGCGCCGCCTGGTACCAGGCCCGCATCAAGGACAACACCACGACCATGATGACGCCGGAACAAATCCATCAACTGGGCCTGAAGGAAGTGGCCCGCATCGAACAGCAGATGGCAGAAGTCGGCCCCAAGCTAGGCTATAACGGCCCCGTCAATGGACTGGGCAAATGGGTCGCTGAGCAAGCGAAATTCATGCCGTTCAAGACCGACAAGGAAGTGCTCGATGCCTATCGTGCACTCGATCAGCATGTCAGCGGAAAACTGGCAGCCCTGTTCGCCCTGCAACCGAAAGCGCAATTGGAATTGCAGCTCGAGCCAGAGCTGAGCCGCGCCACCGCCTCGGACCATTACACGCCATCGTCGGCCGATGGCTCGCATCCGGGCGTGTTCTGGGCGGTCGTCAATGACCCGACCAAATACGATACGCCCGGCATGACGACCTTGTACCTGCACGAAGGCAAGCCCGGCCACCACTTCCATGCCGCGCTGCTCAAGGAAATCAAGCTGCCGGACTTCCGCAAGTTCAACACCGAGAACAGCAATAGCGCCGCCTTTACCGAAGGCTGGGCGCTGTATGCCGAAACGCTGGGAAAGGAATTGGGCCTGTACGACGACCCGGCCGCCTACTTCGGCCACTTGAACGATGAGATGCTGCGCGCGGTGCGCCTGGTGGTCGACACCGGCATGCATGCCAAGGGCTGGACCCGCGAGCAATCCATTGCCTATATGCGCGAACACCTCGGCTACAGCGAAGCGGCAGCCCAGAACCAGACTGAGCGCTACATGGTGTTGCCGGCCCAGGCGCTGAGCTACAAGATCGGCGCCTTGAAGATCCAGGAATTGCGGGCGCGTGCCGCCGCTGCGCTCGGCCCGAAGTTCGACCTGTCGAAGTTCCACGCCGTCGTGATCGGCACCGGCACCCTGCCGCTGCCGATCCTCGAAGCCCGGGTCGACCGCTGGATTGCGGCCAGCAAATAATCCGCTCTGGCCGACCGTGTGCGGCCAGTCTCAGATCGCCGTCATAGCCGTGTAGACGGTCATGGCGGCGGCCAGGATCAGCACGACACCCACACCCCTGGCCAATACCGCGTTGGCCTTGGGGCGAGCCGCCAATGCTGGCTGGGCCTGCGCCGCTGCCAGCGCCAGGCCGCCATATACCGCCACCTGCGTCAGCGCCGTGATCAGGCTGAGCATGACGACCTGCATCAGCAGCGACCCGCGTTCGGCATGCACGAACTGCGGAAAGATCGCCAGCATGAACACATAAGCTTTCGGATTCGACATGCAGGTCGCGATGGCGCCGAAGAAGCTGCGCGCAAAGCTGCGCCCACCTTTCACCACGGCCGGGCCAGTCAGGCTGCTGACCCTGAGCAGGCCGATGCCGATCCAGGCGATATAGACGGCCCCGGCCAGCATGATGAAGGTCAGCGCTGCCGGGAAAAGTTTGAGCACGACGCCAATGCCGGTCGCGGCGATCAGCATATGGATCACGCCGCCCGCCACGATGCCGGCCACGGCCGCCATGCCAGCCCTGCGGCCGCTGGTCATGCTGCTGCCCATCACGAACGCCATGTCCATGCCGGGCAGCACGATCACGCCCAGCACCACCAAGAAATACAGCCACAGGTTTGCCGCTTCGCTCATTGTCGTTTTCCTCATGCGCCAGCCGGGCCAGCCCCGGCAATGACGACACTGTAGTCGCAATATAGGACATAAAACGTCCTAATTCAGGATATGATGGGAAGATGACAAACCCAACCACGCGCGTGCTGGCCCTGCTGGAACTGCTGCAAAGCCACGGCCTGATGAGCGGCACCGAGCTGGCGCGGCGGCTGGAAGTCGATCCGCGCACCTTGCGTCGTTACATCCAGGCTCTCGACGCACTGGGCATACCGGTACTGGCCGAGCGCGGTCGCGACGGCGGCTACCGGCTGATGAACGGATTCAAGCTGCCTCCGATGATGTTCACCAATGACGAAGCAATGGCCCTGTCGCTGGGTCTGCTGGCCTCGCGCAGCCTGGGGCTCGATGGCAAGGCGCCAGCAGGTGAAAGTGCCCTGTCGAAACTGGAACGGGTGATGCCGGACAAGCTGAGCAAGCGCGTGCGCGCCGTCGGCGAGACGGTGGCACTCGACATCCGCCGTGCCAGTTCGTCCAACGATGCGGCAATCCTCGCTACGCTGAGCGCAGCGGCGCAAAGCCAGCAGCGGGTCCACCTTGCCTACCTGTCACCCAAGCAGGAGCGCACCGAACGGGATGTCGATCCGTATGGCCTGGCCTTCGTCAACGGCAGCTGGTACGTGGTGGGCTATTGCCATTTGCGGCTAGACCAGCGTGCCTTCCGCGTCGACCGGGTGCAGCACGCCGTGGCCCTGCCCCAGTCGTTTGGACGCCCGGAAAAGTTCGATGCAGTGGCCTATATGAACACGGCGTTCGCCACCTTGCCGCGGGCGCATAGCGTGCGGGTACTGCTGCATGCGGATTTGGGCGCAGCGCAGGCGGCGATCTTCACCACCTTGGGCGTGCTCGAAACGGTCGAAGGCGGAACCATGCTGCACAGCCAGGCCGACGACCTCGGCTGGATGGCGCGCGAACTGGCGCGCCTGCCGTTTTCATTTTCCATCATCGACCCGCCCATGCTGCGTGACGAACTGCTGCGCCACGCACAGTCGCTGCTCAGCTCAATGGGCTAGCGTCGCGCTTCCTGCACCAGGGCCATGCGGCGCTGCAGGCGCTGCAGCTCGGCCGTGTCGCCCGCCTTTTCGGCGCGCATTGCCTGTACACCCAGCCAGGCGAGCAGGGGCCGGCGCCAGCCTTGAGCCGACGCGGTGTCGGCAGCGATAGAGAGCACGGCCGGCGAGGCCCGGCTGGAACGCATTGCCACGCCGGCAGCGACGAGCTTTGCATGCGGGTCAGCAATGGCCGTGATGGCAGCAGCCAGGCCTTCAGGCGTGGCTGCTGCGGCGGCCTTTTGAGACTCAGGCAGCAAAGCGATGTCGCTCGCCTGCACGCGGCCGGCGAGATA
>CBDDRJ010000026.1:0-14099 GCA_965233055.1 uncultured bacterium | reverse complement strand
TCCTCGTTCGATTGCTGCAGCTCCTCCTGCTGCAGGCGCAATTCCTCGGTCTGGGCCTGGGTTTCGGCCAGCAGCTCGCCCACGCGCTGGCGCGCCTGCGTGACGTCGATGGCGATGGCGATCGCTTCGGCGGCCTGCTCGAGCCACTGCTGGCGGCCGGCTGCGAGCGTGGCGAAGCTGGCCAGCTCGATCACGCCCATCAGCTTGTCGGCGTGCTTGAGCGGCAGCGCCAGCACGCAGGCAGGCTGGGCCTGGCCGAGCGCCGAGGTGATCATCAGGTAGTCCGGCGGCAGCTGCGCCAGCGTGGCACAGCGGCCGGTGCGCGCCGCCTCGCCGGCCAGGCCCTCGCCCACCGCGATGGTGGCGCGCGCCGCCTGCCCCGGCGCCAGCCCGACGCCGGCCGCCAGCCGCAGCCGTCCGCTGTCTTCGTCGTACAGGTACAGCGCGCCGACGGCGGCGCCGACATGGCCGGCCAGGAAGGCCAGCACTGCCTGCGCCATCGTGCCGAGCTGGAGCTCGCCGCGCATTTCGATATTGAGGGCGTTGATGCCGCTCTTGGCCCAGTCGGCTTCGCGCTCGACCTCGCGGTGCTGGCGCAGCGTGCGTGTCATGCGGGTGAAGCCGCGCCCCAGCCCTTCCTGCGCCTTGCCCATGGCGTCCATCGCCAGCGCCAGCTGGCCGATTTCGTCGCGCTGGCGCAGCATCGCTTCCAGCGCCAGCGGTTCGGCCGGCGGCAGTTCCTGTTCGAGGTCGCCGGCGGCGATCGCCTCGACCAGTCCGGCGCGCCGGCCAGAGTCGATGGCCAGGCTGCGCAGCGCCGCCAGCGCCTGCGCGATCTGCCCGTGCAGCGCCAGATAGGCGCCGCCGGCCAGGTAGGCGAATACCAGGCTCACCAGCACGCTGACGGCGATGGTCTGTTGCAGCCTGGCGCGCGCCGCGCCGATGCGCTGTTCGATCTGCTCGCGCAGGGCCGGCGCCAGCACTTCGCTGCCGGCCGCATAGACCTGGTCGATCAGGGCCGTGAAATGGGCCAGGTAAGCCGGCGACGAGGTGCCCATCGCGCCGCCGACGATATCGTCCTGCACCATGCTCAGGGCGGCGCGGGTGGCCGGCGCCATCTTCCGTTCCAGCGCGGCCAGCGTATCGCGCAGCTGCGCATTGTAATTGCCCACCTTGTGCAGATTGAACAGGTTCTGCTGGCGCGCCTGCTCGATATTGCCGAGCAGGCCGGCCATCATGATTTTCTCGCCCTCGCTGACCTTGCCGCGCGCCAGCATCGCCACGCCATGCGCGCGCGCCTGCCCCAGCCGCTCGGCATAGACCGGCAGCTTGACCAGCGTATCCATCAAATAATAGCTGCCGATATCGGGGTCGAGCGTCAGCGCGCTGGCGTCGGCGATATCGGAGGAGAGCAGGATCATCTTGGCGATCAACTCTTCGTGGCGCACGGTGTTGGTGTGCTGGTCCCAGCCGAGGCCGCGTTCGCGCAAGGTGGTCCAGTCGGCTTCGACCGCCCGCATGCGCGGCACCTCGATGCCCGACTGCGGCAGCGACTGGGCCAGCCGCACGAACGCCTGCTGGGTTTCATCGGTCTTGGCGCGCTGCGCCTGCTTCATGCCGGCGTCGCCGCCCAGCAAGCCGGCCGACAGCCCGCGGTGCTGCTGCACCAGCTGTACCACCTGGTTCAGGCGCACGATGGCGTCCAGCCCGCGCAGCTCCTGGCGCGACGGCTCGATGACGCGGTCGAGCGCCACGTAGAGGCTGACCTGCAGGACCGCGATGGCGCCCAGCGCGAGCGCGCCGAGCAAACTGAATTTGCTGGCGTAGCGCAGGCGGCTCATCAGCGCGATGGCCGGCCGGAACAGCCATGTCATCGGCGCCCGCCTGGTTCGCAGGCGCAAATTGGTTTCATGATGGTGCCATACCCGTAGGAAACATTATTGCAAGGATGATTACAAGGTGCTCGAGTGTCAAGCAAAAAAACAACGCAGCGACGATCGGCATTCCTGCAGGGCGAAGCGGCCCGTTGTGCAAAATTGCACACAGGCCGTGCAGCCCTCTATCTTTAACTCAACAGTTAAACCGGGCACACTCTGGGCACTGCGTGGGTTTGCGCACACAAGACTATAACAACCGAAGGAGACTGTAATGCGTTTGACGAAGAAACAAAAGATTATGCTGCGACGCTCTGTCGCTATGATGATTGCGCTTCCAGCCGTATCGGTCGAGTCGGTCTATGCGCAAACGGCGGCACCGGCCACCGCACCGGCCGCGTCCGGCGAACTTGAACGAGTCATCGTCACGGCGCGCCGCCGCAACGAACTGATCCAGGACGTGCCGGGCGCCGTGTCGGCCATCTCCGGCGCCGAAATGGAAAAGAAGGCGATCCCGGACATCACCGCGCTGGCCGACATCCTGCCCAACACCACGCTCAAGACTTCGCGCGGCACCAACACCACCCTGACCGCCTTCATCCGAGGCATCGGCCAGCAAGACCCGGTGGCCGGCTACGAGCAGGGCGTCGGCATTTATCTCGACGACGTCTACCTGGCCCGCCCGCAAGGCGCGCTGACCGACATCTATGACCTCGAGCGCATCGAAGTGCTGCGCGGCCCGCAGGGCACGCTGTACGGCCGCAACACCATCGGCGGCGCGGTCAAGTATGTGACGCGCAAGCTTGCGCCCAAGCCGACCTTCGACGTCAAGGCGACTTTTGGCAGCTATGGCCAGAAGGACCTGGTCCTCAAGGGCAGCGCGCCGATCTCGGACATGCTGCGCCTGGGCGCCACGCTGGGCACCTTTAATCGCGACGGCTTCGGCAAGAACGTCGTCAACGGCAAGGAAAACTACAACAAGGAAGTCATGGCCGGCCGCTTCAGCGCCGAACTGACCCCGAACAGCCAGACCTTCATCCGCTTTACGGCTGACCGCACGGTTGACGACTCGATGCCGAAACAAGGCTATCGCCTGACCGCCGGACCGGCACCGGAAAACCTCGCGCCTTTGCCGGGCAAGTACGACACCCGCTCCAATCTGTACACGGTGCTGGGCAAGAACCAGAATGTCACGACCGAAGGCGCATCGCTGCTGATCGACTATGAAATCGATCCGGTCCTGTCGTTCAAGTCGATCACGGCGCGCCGCTCGTCCGAATCGATCGCGCCGATCGACTTCGACTCGCTCGGCACCAGCCTGTTTGACGCGCCGGCGATCTATACCGACAAGCAGACCAGCCAGGAATTCCAGCTGACCTACACCGGTTCGCGCCTGCAGGGCGTGGCCGGCGTGTTCTACATGAAGACCAACGCCTTCAACGAATTCGACGTGCTCTACAACGCGGCCGGCGGCCTGTCTCTGTACACCCGCGACGATATCGACAGCAAGACCTGGGCCGCCTTCGTCGACGGCAGCTACACGGTGTCCGACACCTTCAATATCAGCTTCGGCGGCCGCTACACCAGCGACGACCGGCGCGCGGCGATTTTCAAAAAGACCTACCTCGGTCTGCTTGGTTCGCCGACGTTGGGCAACCCGGCCGCCATCGGCGGTGCGCCAAACACCGACATGAGCAAGAACGACCTGCATCGCACCGACACCAAGTTCACCCCCAAGCTCGGATTTGGCTGGAAGCTGGCGCCGGATCACAATATGTACGGCGTCTACTCGCAGGGCTTCAAGGGCGGCATGTTCGATCCGCGCATGGACCTGGCAGGCACCGGCGGCCCGAACACAGCGGCATCGCTGGTCAAGCGCAAGGGTGTCAATCCGGAACAGGTGTCGACCTTTGAACTGGGTTTGAAGTCGAATATGGACAAGGGCCGCCTGCAGACCAATGTGGCCGCCTTCTACTCCGACTACAAGGATGTGCAGGTGCCTGGATCGATCCCGACCACCAACGCGGCGGGCGTCGTGACCGGCTTTGCCGGCACACTGACCAATGCTGGCAAGGCCAAAATCGCCGGCCTGGAACTGGAAGCGATCGCACGCGTCACCGACCAGTTGACCGTCAGCGGCATGTTCAGCTACATCGACGCCCAGTACAAGGAGTGGATGGTGGCCAGTGGCGCCGCGCTGGTGAACGTGGCCAGCAAGGCCGAGTTCCAGAACACGCCGAAGAACACCGCCAACCTGTCGGCCACCTACGACTGGCCGCTGACGATCATGGACCGCGCCGGCACCCTGTCGCTGCACAACAGCCTGTCGTACAAGAGCAAGGTGTACCAGAGCGAAATCATCGCCCCGACCGGCGTGGCATCGCTCGACGCGGTCGTGCCGCAGACGCTGATGCTGTCGCAGGAAGGCTATACGCTGTGGGATGCAGGCCTGGTCTGGACCAGCGCCGACCGCAAGCTGCAAGTGGCCCTGCATGGCCGCAACCTGACCGACCAGCGCTACAAGGTCGCGGGCTATGCGTTCGGCGGCTTCTTCAACACCATCACCACCTTCTACGGCGACCCGCGCACCTACAAGGCGACCGTCAGCATGAAGTTCTGAAGTATCTCTGAGTAGTTCTCGTTGCGGCAGGGTTGCGAAAGCGATCCTGCCGTTTTTTTGTTTGGCGGCACAACCGCAAACCCGGGGTCAAACCCGGCAATCGGACACCAATGTCCAGTTGCCGGGTTTGACCCCGTCCAAGTTGTGACCCCGTCCAAGTTGCCGGGTTTGACCCCGGCTATTTGTTTGCGCCAATGTCCAGTTGCCGGGTTTGACCCCTGCTAGTTGCCGGGTTTGACCCCTGCTAGGTTTGACCCCTGCTAGTTGCCGGGTTTGACCCCGGCTATTTGTTCAGGCGCTTATTTGCGGACGAACAGCTCGGGCTGGGCGTCGGCATACTCGCGCAGCAGGTTCCACACGGCGCGCACGCGCGGCAGGCGGTACAGGTCGACCGGCGCCACTAGCCAGTAGGCGCGTTCGGCAAACACTTCATTCTGCAGCACCGGCACCAGGCGCCCGTCGTCCGGGATCACATACGGCGGCGCCATGATCAGGCCGAGCCCGGCGCCGGCTGCTTCGGCCTGCGCCATCATGCCGGTACAGCACAGGCGCCGGCGCGGCGTGAACCCCAGCTCGTCGAGGAAGTTGAGCTCATTGCTGGCCAGCCGGTCCTGAACGTAGTCGACGAAGTCGTGCCCGGTCAGGTCGGACTGGCGCAGGATCGGCGGATGGCGCGCCAGGTAGTCCGGCGATGCGTACAAATACAGGCGGAATGAAGCGAGCCGCGTCACCATGTAGCGGCCCGTATTGGGTGCGTCGAGCGTGACGCCAAGGTCGGCCTCACGGTTGGCCAGGTTGGCAAAGCGCGGCTGCACCAGCAGGTCGATCGACAGGTCCGGGTGCTCCTGCAGGAAGCGCGCCAGCAGCGGCGTAATCACGCGCACTCCCAGCACTTCCGGCACGCCCAGCCGCACGACGCCGCGCACCTCGACCTGGTTGCCGCTCAGCTGGTCCTGCGCCGCCAGCGCCGCGCTTTCCATCACTTCCGCATGCGGCAGCAGGGCCTGGCCCATTTCGGTCAGTTCATAGCCTTCGCGCGAGCGGTCGAACAGCGTCGATCCCAACTGCAGTTCAAGGCGGTCGATGCGGCGCGCCACCGTGGTGTGCTCCACTTCCAGCCGGCGCGATGCGCCGGACAGGGTGCCGGTGCGCGCCAGCTCGAGGAAGAAACGCAGGTCGGTCCATTCGGGCAGGGTTTTCATAAGGCCATTGTGCATCAGTGCACAGTCAGCTGGCAATTTTTTCCTCACGCACAGGCTGGCGCCCCGTCTAGAATCGGGCAACCACATTTAGCAGGATAACACCCATGGATTCCCTGACCATCAGTTCGCTCGTGTCCTACCACGCCCGCTACCGTCCGCAGGCCCCCGCCCTGCACTGCGGCCAGTGGCTCAGCTGGCAGGCGCTCGACCAGCGCGTGGAGCGCCTGGCCGCATCGCTGCAGGCGGCTGGCGTCGGGCACGGCGACCGGGTCGTCACGGTGCTGACCAATTGCGTCGAAATGATCGATGTCTACTGGGCCTGCGCCCGCATGGGGGCAGTGGCGGTGCCGCTGTCGCCCCTGCTGCTCGAACCGGGCCTGCGCACCCTGCTGGCCGACGCCAGGCCGGCCGCCATCTTCCATTCCGAGGCGACCCGCGCATTGACGCTGGCCGCCAGCGATCAGCTCGAATGCGTGCGCATTTGCACGGGCGGCGAATACGCGGCCTTCGTCGATGCGCCTTCGATCGGCGAGACGCCGGCAGCCCACAGCGCGCCGGCCCCGGTGGCGGTCAAGCCGGACGACCTGTACAACATCATGTATACCAGCGGCACCACCGGCCTGCCCAAGGGGATCGCGCTGACCCACCGCATCCGCGCCCACTACGCCAGCCTGCTGGCCAATGCGTGGCGCATGCACGCCGGATCGGTGGCCCTGCACACCGGGGCGCTGGTATTCAATGGCGCCTTTGTCACCATGCTGCCGGCCCTGCTGACCGGGGCCAGGTTCATCCTGCATCCGCAGTTCGACCCGGTCGCCTTCGTCGACACGGTCGAGCGCGAGAAAGTCACCCACACGATGCTGGTGCCGTCGCAGCTGGCCGCCATCCTCGACACGCCGGGCTTCGACGCCAGCCGCCTGGCCTCGCTCGAGGTGATGGTGTCGCTCGGCGCGCCGCTGCCGGTGGCGCACAAGGAGCGGCTCGAAGCGCAGCTGCCGAACCGCCTGCACGAACTGTACGGCCTGACCGAAGGCTTCATGACCATCCTCGACCGCGCCGATGCGGTGCGCAAGCGCGGCTCGGTCGGCATCCCGCCGCCGTTTTTCAGCATGCGCATTGTCGACGAGCAGGGCCAGGATGTGGCACCGGGCGAAGTGGGCGAGATCGCCGGGCGCGGCCCATTCCTGATGCAGGGCTATTACAGGCAACCGGAGCTGACCGCCAAGGCGGTACAAGGCGGCTGGCTGATGACGGGCGACCTCGGGCGGGTCGATGAGGACGGCTTCCTCTACCTGGTCGACCGCAAAAAGGACATGATCGACAGCGGCGGGGTCAAGGTCTACCCGCACGACATCGAGGAAGTCATCGCGCGCCACCCGGAGGTGGCCGAAGCGGTGGTGTTCGGCATCCCCGACGAGAAATGGGGCGAAACCCCGGTCGCGGCGGTGACGCTGCGCGCCGGCGCGACCATTGACGCCGCCACGCTCAAGGCCTGGGTCAACGAGCGCGTCGGCGCCCGCTACCAGCGCCTGTCACAGGTGATGGTGGTCGAACAATTCCCCCGCAGCGTCGCCGGGAAAATCCTCAAACGCGTGCTGCGCGACCCGTTCTGGGCCGGCCGCGACAGCGCAATCTGAGGCTGTGCATTAATGCACAAAGGGTGGGCGCGGCGTTCTCTTACGCACCGCGCCTGAATAGCGCACACTGCTCGCCATGCGATCATTAGGGGACACCGTGTCCGATTACACCGAAACCACTTTCACCAGCAAAGATGGACTGCGCCTGTTTGCACGCGACTACGCCCCCGCCAGCGGGCCGGCGCGCCTGCCGATCATCTGCATCCACGGGCTGACCCGCAATTCAGCCGATTTCGACGAGGCCGCACCGATGCTGGCCAGTCTTGGCCGGCGCGTGCTGGCCGTCGATGTGCGCGGCCGCGGCAACTCCGCCTATTCGCCGGATCCGAAAAAATACCACCCGCTGGTCTATGCCGACGACGTCATCAAGCTGGCGCACGACCTGGGCATCGCGCGCGCCGTCTTCATCGGCACCTCGATGGGCGGCCTGATCACGATGACGATGGCGCTGCGCCGCTCCAGCCTGGTCGCCGCGGCCGTGCTCAACGATATCGGCCCCGTCATCTCGCTGCGCGGCATCACCCGCATCGCCAACTACGCCGGCAGGGGCGAGACCATGTCGTCGTGGGAGGAGGCCGCCGCCTACACGCGCTCGATCAACGAAATGGCATTCCCGTCCAATACCCCGGCCGACTGGGACAAATGGGCGCGCCGCGGTTTCGTCGAAACCGCGGCGGGCCAGCTGGCCATGCGCTACGATCCGAATATCGCCGTGCCGATCAAGGCCGGCGAGATCAAGCCCAGCTCGATGATTGCGCGCTTCGCCTTCCGCCGCCTGGCCAACAACCGCCCCACCATGCTGGTGCGCGGCGCCCTGTCGGACTTGATCGAACCGGAGCAGGCAGCGCAGATGCGCGCCATGGCGCCTTCGATGCAGTATGTCGAAGTACCCGGCGTCGGCCACGCGCCGATGCTGACCGAACCCGAGGCGCAGGCGGCGCTGCGCGCCTTCCTCGGCAGCGTCGATTAAACAGGAGTCGGGATGAACCTCGCAGGAAAAGTCATTGTTATTACCGGCGGCGCGCAAGGCATCGGCCTGGCCATCGCCGAGCGCTGCGCCGAAAGCGGCGCCAAGGTCGCGATCTGGGACTACCAGGGCGACGCCATCGCCGGCGCGCTCGAACGCATCAAGGACCGCGCGCCGCGCGCCGAGTCGGCCGGCTTCATTGTCGACGTGTCGGACCTGCGCGCGGTGCAGGATTCGGTCAAGGCCACGCTGGCGCGCTTCGGCCACATCGACGGCCTGGTCAACAATGCCGGCGTAGTGGCAGACGCCCAGCTGACCAAGATGACGGAGGCGCAGTGGGACCGCGTCATTGACATCAACTTGAAGGGCGTGTTCAACTGCACCCGCGCCAGTGTCGATGCGCTGCTCGCCAGCGGCGGCGCCATCGTCAATATCTCGTCGATCGTCGGGCTGTCGGGCAATTTCGGGCAAACCAATTATGCGGCGGCCAAGGCCGGCGTGCTTGGCATGAGCAAGACCTGGGCGCGCGAACTGGGCCGCAAGGGCGTGCGCAGCAATGCGATCTGCCCTGGCTTTATCGAAACGCCGATCCTGTCGGCCATGCCGGAGCGCGTCATCGAAGAGATGGTGTCGCAGATCCCGCAAAGGCGCATGGGGCAGCCGCGCGAGATCGCCTCGGCAGCGGTGTTCCTGCTGTCGGGTGAAGCAAGCTATATTAATGGCGCGACGCTGGAAGTGACTGGCGGACTGACGCTGTAAATCGGTGGGGTGTAGCAGGGAATTCGTGGGGCACTGCCCCGCGCCTGCGAAACGGATCGACCATGCAGGGGCGATTTCCGTCGGCCCACATTTAGGAGACTGTAATGAAAAAGCTATTACCACTGGTGTTGGCCATCGCCCCGCTATGGGTGCAGGCGCAGGACTACAAGATCGCCTTGATCACCGGCCGTACCGGCGCCTATGAAGCCTACGCCAAGGAGACCGAGACCGGCTTCATGCTGGGACTCGAATACCTCACCGGCGGCAAGATGGAACTGGGCGGCCGCAAGATCCGCGTCATCCGCAAGGACGACCAGAGCAAACCCGACCTGGCCCGCACGCTGCTGGCCGAAGCCTATGGCGACGACAAGGTCGACATCGCGGTCGGCTCCTCCACCTCCGGCTCGACCATCGCGATGCTGCCGGTCGCACTCGAGTACAAGAAAGTGCTGGTGGTCGAGCCGGCCGTGGCCGACGCCATCACCGGCGAAAAATGGAACCGCTACATCTTCCGCACCGGCCGCAGCTCGATGCAGGACGGGCTGGCCGCCGCCAGCGTCCTCAAGTCCGGCAGCATCGGCGTGCTGGCGCAGGACAATGCCTTCGGCCGCGACGGCATCAAGGCCATCAAGGAAGCCATCGGCAGCCTGGGCAACAAGACAAAAATCGTCCACGAAGAGTACGCGGCGGCCAATGCGACCGACTTCACCGCGTCGGCCTCGCGCCTGTTCGACGCGCTCAAGGACAAGCCGCAGCCGCGCGTGCTGATGATCGCCTGGGCCGGCCCGAATCCGCTGTCGAAGATCGCCGACATGCGGCCCGAGCGCTTCGGCATCACGCTCAACCCCGGTGGCAACATCCTGCCCGTGCTGAAGACCTGGAAGAGCTATGCGGGCACCGAGAGCGCAATCTATTACTACTACGCCTTCCCGAAGAACAAGATGAACGACTGGCTGGTGCTTGAACACACCCGGCGCTTCAAGTCGCCGCCCGACTTCTTCACCGCCGGTGGCTTTGCTGCGGCCAGCGCCGTGGTCACCGCTTTGAACAAGGCCAAGTCGGGCGACAGCGAAAAGCTGATCGCCGCCATGGAAGGCATGGAGTTCGACACGCCCAAGGGCAGCATGACCTTGCGCAAGCAGGACCACCAGGCGATGCAGCCGATGTACCACTTCCGCATCAAGAAGGACCAGAAGAGCGAGTGGGACCTGCTCGAACTGATCCGCGAAATCCCCGCCAGCGAACTGCCGGTCCCGATCAAGAACAAGCGCTAAGCATGGCAAACAGCAGCCCAACCCTGTCGACGCGCGACCTGACGATCCGCTTCGGCGGCCACGTCGCGGTCGATGGCGTCAGCGCCGACTTTTATGCCGGCACCCTGACCGTCATCGTCGGCCCCAATGGCGCCGGCAAGACCACCTACTTCAACCTGATGTCGGGCCAGTTGCCCGCCACCTCGGGCACAGTCCACCTCGCCAACCGCGACATCACGCGCCTGGGCGCGGCCGAACGCACGCGCCTTGGCATCGGCCGCGCCTTCCAGCTCACCAACCTGTTCCCCAACCTGTCGGTCAGGGAGAATGTGCGGCTGGCCGTGCAAAGCCGCGTTGCGGGCGGGATGAATATGTTCTCGCTGTGGTCGAGCTTGCCCGAACTGCAGGAGCGCGCCATGCATTACGTCGAGCGCGTCGCGCTCGGCGCCCGCGCCGATTCGACCGTGGCCAACCTGTCGCACGGCGACAAGCGCAAACTTGAAGTGGCGATCCTGCTGGCACTGGAGCCGACCATCATGATGTTCGACGAACCGACCGCCGGCATGAGCGTCGACGAAGTGCCGGTCGTGCTCGACCTGATCCACCAGGTCAAGGCCGAACGCAAGCGCACCATCCTGCTGGTCGAACACAAGATGGACGTGGTGCGCAAGCTGGCCGACCGCATCATCGTGCTGCACAACGGCGCCCTGGTGGCCGACGGCCTGCCGGCCGAGGTCATGGCATCAAAGGTGGTGCAGCAAGCCTACCTCGGCATGGGAGCACCCGAACATGCATGACGCGCTCTTGAGCCTCACCAAAGTGCACACGCACATCGGCCAGTACCATATTTTGCAGGGCGTCGACCTGGTGGTGCCGCGCGGCGGCCTGACCGTGCTGCTGGGCCGCAATGGTGCCGGCAAGACCACCCTACTCCGCACCATCATGGGCCTGTGGCAGGCCAGCGCCGGCAAGCTCACTTTCGACGGGCGCGACATCAGCGCCTGCGATACCCCGACCATCGCGCAGGCAGGCATCGCCTATGTCCCCGAAAGCATGGCCGTGTTTTCGGAGCTGACCGTCAGGGAAAACCTGCTGCTGGCCGCCCGCAGCGGCCCGATGGACACCCAGCGGCTCGAATGGATCTTCGGCTTCTTCCCGGCCCTGCGCAAATTCTGGAACTACCCGGCGGGCAACCTGTCCGGCGGCCAGAAGCAGATGGTGGCCATCGCCCGCGCCATCATTGAACCGCGCCAGCTGGTGCTGGTGGACGAGCCGACCAAGGGCCTGGCGCCGGCCATCGTGCACAGCCTGATGGACGCCTTCGGCGAACTCAAACAGCAAGGCGCCACCATCCTGCTGGTGGAGCAGAACTTCAATTTCGTCAAGACGCTGGGCGACAGCGTGGCGGTGATGGACGACGGCCGCATCGTGCATGCCGGCGCCATGCGCGAGCTGGCCGACGACGAACAACTGCAGCAGCGCCTGCTCGGCCTGTCGCTCGACTCGCACCAATAGGAAAGCCATGTCACTGCCCCAACAAACCGCCTTGCCAGCCACGCCGCGCGATTATGCGCCGCTGCTGCTGGTGCCTGCCCTGGTTGCGCTGTGCCTGCCGCTGGTCGGCAGCGTGCCGACCTGGATCACGCTGACCGTCGCCGGGCTGGCGATGGGCATGATGATCTTCATCATGGCCAGCGGCCTGACGCTGGTGTTCGGCCTGATGGACGTGCTCAATTTCGGCCACGGCGCCTTCGTCTCGGTCGGCGCCTTTGCCGCCACGCTGGTGCTGCTGCCGATGCGCGCCGCGCTCGAAACCGACGACCTGCTGCTCAACCTCGGCGTGCTGGCGCTGGCGATCGTGGTGGCGATGGCCATTACCGGCCTGCTCGGCTGGGCGTTCGAGCGCATCATCATCATGCCGGTCTACGGCCAGCACCTCAAGCAGATCCTGATCACGATGGGCGGCATGATCGTGGCCGAGCAGATGATCAATGTGATCTGGGGCGCGGAACAGATCCCGCTGCCGCTCCCTGGCAGCCTGCGCGGCTCGCTGGTGCTGGGCGAGGCGGCGATCGACAAGTACCGGCTGGTGGCGGTGGTGGTCGGCATCGTCGTGTTTGCCGTCATGTTCCTGGTCCTGAACCGCAGCAAGATCGGCCTCTTGATCCGCGCCGGGGTCGAGAACCGCGACATGGTCGAAGCGCTCGGCTACCGCATCCGCCGCCTGTTCGTCGCCGTGTTCATGGCCGGCTCGGCGCTGGCCGGCCTGGGCGGCGTCATGTGGGGCCTGTACAAGGAAACCCTGACCGCCTCGATGGGCAGCGAGATCATGGTGATGGTCTTCATCGTCATCATCATCGGCGGCCTGGGCTCGGTGGGCGGCTGCTTTATCGGCGCGCTGCTGATGGCGCTGGTGGCGAACTACGCAGGCTTCCTCGCGCCGAAACTGGCGCTGGTTTCGAATATCGCGCTGATGATTGCCATCCTGTTGTGGCGTCCGGCCGGCCTCTACGCGAGAAAATAAGCATGCTCAATCAAATCCTGTCGGGCGACCTGCCCAAGAGCCGCGCCCTGTCCGGCGCCCTGCTGCTGGTCCTGCTTGGCCTGCTGCTGGCGCCCTTCATCACCAGTGGCGCGCGTCCGCTCAATACGGCCGCCACCATCTGCGTCTACATCGTGCTGGTGGCGTCGTACGACCTGCTGCTCGGCTACACGGGCATCGTCTCGTTCGCCCACACCATGTTCTTCGGTATCGGCGCCTACGGCGTCGGGCTGGCGCTGTCGGTCGCGCCGACCTGGGCCATGCTCGCGGTCGGCGTCGGCGCCGCCCTGCTGCTGTCGCTCGCGCTGGCGCTGGTGGTCGGCCTGTTTGCGCTGCGCGTGCGCGCCATTTTCTACGCGATGATCACGCTGGCGGTGTCGTCTTCGTTCGCGGTGCTGGCCTCGCAGCTGTCGGACCTGACCGGCGGCGAGGACGGCAAGACCTTCGGCGTGCCGGACCTGCTGTCGCCCGGCTTCCAGCTGCAGGGCGGCGAATGGTTCGGGCGTAGCGTCGACGGCAAGCTGATCAGCTACTACATCGTGTTCGGCGGCTGCGTCGCGCTATTCCTGTTCCTGCTGCGGGTGGTCAATTCGCCGTTCGGCCGGGTGCTGCAGGCGATCCGCGAAAACGAGTTCCGCGCCGAGGCGCTCGGCTTTCGCACAGTCGCCTACCGCATCGCCGCCAATTGCATCGCGGCGCTGGTCGCGGCGCTGGCGGGCTGCCTGATGGCGCTGTGGCTGCATTACGTCGGCCCCAAGACCACGCTCGGCTTCGAAGTCATGACCGACATCCTGCTGATCGTCGTCATCGGCGGCATGGGCACGATGTACGGCGCCGTCATCGGCGCGGCCCTGTTCATCGTCGCCCAGAACTACCTCAAGACCCTGATGGCGCATGGTGCCGATGCGGTCGCCGGCGTGCCGCTGCTGGCCGAAGCACTGCACCCGGACCGCTGGATGCTGTGGCTGGGCGTGCTGTTCGTGCTGTCGATCTACTTCTTCCCGACCGGCATCGTCGGCAAGCTGCGCCCGCAGCCTGCCCGCTAGGAGCGTGCGCGGCAGAAGGAGTCGAGACCAAACGGGTGGGAAAAGAACCCAATTCGTCGCCACTTTTGAAGGATGTAGCCGTAGCTACATCCCGAGAAATGGGGGCGAAGTGGGACTTTGCTCCATCCGTTTTGGCCGACGAGCTTCTGCCGCGCAGGCTCCTAGTCTGACTGTGTCACAAAAAGCAAATATGTGCGTA